>CBFIJG010000003.1:101287-126260 GCA_965662915.1 Planctomycetota bacterium
CGCGAGGGAGCGCCCAGGTGCTCGAACCTCCCCCTCGGGTGGAGTGGATATCGCTGGGCTCGTGGCCGCCTTCGAGCGGCACTGCATCGAGTGCCACTGCGAGGCGAAGTCCAAGGCCGGCCTCAGGTTCGACCTCGTCGAGGGGTGGCTCGCTGGCGCTGACGCGGAGGACCCGGAGATGAGCGAGCTGCTCTATCGGGTGACCCTGCCGGTCGACGACCCCGATGCGATGCCACCCAAAGGCGAGCGGCTCGAGCCTGCGTCCATCGCGGCGCTCGAATCCTGGATGCGCGCGGGAGCAGACCCGGAGCCGATCGCCAGCGCCCTGGAATCGCGTCGACCGACGGGCGTGAAGCGCCGCTGATCCTGATCAGGCGTGCAGTTCGGTCGGCAGCGTGCGGCGCGACGGTGTCAGGCCTCCGGGTATCTCGATCTGGTGGGCCTCCGCGCGCCTGGCCGCCGAGAGCGCGCCACGAGAGTCACCTGTCGCGCTGCCGAGCCAGCGAGTTCCCGATGAGCAGCTCGAGTTCGGAGGAGAACTGCGCTTCCAGGTCGGTACGCGGGCGGGAGAGCCTTGGCTGGCTGCCTTCGATCACGACCTCGGCCGCGATCGGCATCGAGTTGTAGTGAGAGGCCATGCTGGAGCCGTAGGCGCCCGTGCCATGGAAACAGAGGAGGTCGCCCGTCCGGCACTCCGGGAGGAGGCGAGTCTCCACCTCTCCAGCGGCGGTCTGGGTGAAGACGTCGGCGGACTCGCACAGAGGACCGGCGACGACCGTCGGCGTGGCGGGCTCCGACTCCTTGCCGAGCACGGAGATCCTGTGATACGCGCCGTACAGCATGGGGCGCGCCAGGGTGTGGAAGCCTGCATCCACCAACACCCACGGCAGCTCACCGACGCGCTTGACAGCGCGAACCTCGGCGAGAAGGACGCCTTCACGAGCAACGAGGAAGCGGCCAGGCTCCACCTCCAGCTGGATCGAGTGTCCCACGGCTTCGCTGATCCGTTCGCGCGCGTCCGCCCAGACGGCGCTGAGGGCGGACACATCGAGCGGCCTGTCCCCTTCCCGGTAGGCCACGGGCAGCCCTCCGCCCGCCGAGACGGTTTCGATGGAGGAGCCGATCTGATCGACGTGCTTCATGACCGCGTCAGCCACCTTCCGTAGATGAGCAAGGTCGGAACCTGAACCGATGTGCAGGTGCAGACCGGTGATCTCGAGCCCGGATGCCCGAGCGCGTCTGACCGCCACCGGCAGCTCCTCGTGCCAGATCCCGTGTTTCGAGCTGGCCCCCCCGGTGTTGACCCGTTGATTGTGGCCGTGTCCGAACCCCGGGTTCACGCGAATCGTGATCTCGCGCCGCGCGTCGGCCTGCGCGTACTGCTCGATCATGTCCGACGAGCCGAGGTTCACGTTCACGCCGGAGCTGGCGACGAGGTCCAGCGTGCGACGCTCGAACAGGTCCGAGGTGAAGGTGATCTCCTCCGGCTCGAAGCCCGCGGCAAGCGCACGACGAATCTCTCCCTCCGAGACGCAGTCGACCACGGCGCCTGCCGCCCGCATCGCTCTCAGGACCGCGAGGGAAGGATTCGCCTTCACGGCGTAGCGCACCACGTCGAACGCGTGGAGTTCGTCGACCCGTCCCTGGATCGGGTCCAGGTCCTGGACGTACAGAGGTGTCCCGAAGCGGGACGCGAGTTCGGCCAGCGCGTCAGGCATGGGAGGTCGATGGACGGTGCGGACGAGGGCTCGATCGTGGCGGACGATCCGGGGGCCCTACCAGGAAGGAACTTGCGAAGGCGGGCGGGCGATGGGTGGCAGATCAGGCCAGTCCGGCCTGCAGAAGGCGGTCGGGGCCAACGAGTAGGGATCACGTAGGGGGGCCGAGATGGCTCCCAAGGAACCGGTTCATTTGCGAGACTTCAAGTCCGAGCGGGCGGCCTTCCTTCTGCTATCTCGGCGCCCTCTCACCGACTTCCCCTCGACTCGAATCGAGACCATCGCCCATGAAGACCAGCCTAAATCGAAGCCTCGTGCTCGCCACGGCCGGCGCTCTCGCCGCATCCACCGTCTCCGCCCAGAACCTGATCACCGACGGCTTCGAGACCGACTCCTCGGCGAGCTACACCGTGGTGGACGACTCCACCCCGAACGGGACGTCCGACTTCCAGTTCGACTACATCGCCGCAGGGATCCCGCTCGCTCCGCGCTCCGCGCCGGGCGATACGAAGGGCCTGCGCTTCACCGCCAACGACAGCAACGGGAGCGCCGACGGGCTCACCGCCTATCACAACACCTCCGTTGGCGCGTCGCGGTACATCCTGACCGTGGACGTCTACATCGCCTTTGACTCATCGACCTCAGGCACGACCGAGCACGCTCACGTCGGCGTGGGCGGGAACACCTCGACCTGGAACCAGCTCTTCAGCCCGATCTCGGGCTCTGGCGCGTTCATCGCCTTCGACGGCGATGGGGGCTCCGCCTCCGACTACCGCTGGTTCCGTGACCCGAACAACACGCCGACCAACGAGACGGCGAACACCACGCTTCCCAACGACCACCCGAGCTACCTCGGCCACGGGAGCAACAACACCGGGTCGTTCTTCCAGTCGCTGTTCCCGAACACGAACGGGTCCCCGGGGAACATCTGGACGACCCTCACCATCGACGTGGACAACGCGATCGGTGTCATCGCCTTCTACTTCGATGGCGTCCTGACCTTCCAGGGGGACTTCGACAATGCCTTCGACGGCCTCGTGAGCCTCGGCTACTGCGACGTCTTCTCCTCGGTGGATCCGGGCACGCAGTTCGTGGTCTACGACAACCTCGACGTGTCGATCCCCACGACCTCCATCGGTTCGAACTACTGCACCGCAACGGCCAACCAGAGCGGCCAGATCGGCGTGATGTCGGCCACGGGCAGCGATGTCGTCACCGCGAACGACGTGACTCTCATGGCCGGGCAGCTCCCGCTCAACCAGTTCGGGATCTTCATCGTCTCGAGGACCCAGGGGTTCATTCCCGGCGTCAACGGCACGAGCAACGGCAACCTCTGCCTGAGCGGCTCCATCGGCCGCTACACGCAGCCCAGCCAGATCCAGAGCTCCGGATCCACGGGGACGTTCTCGATGATGATCGATGTGAACGCGGTGCCGCAGGGCGGCGGGACCGTGGGGATCGCGGCCGGGGAGACCTGGAACTTCCAGGCATGGTTCCGCGAGGGAGTTGGCCAGGGGTCGAACTTCACGGACGGCATCGAGATCGCGTTCCAGTGATCGGAGGAGGGCGGCGCTGAACGCCGCTCCAAGACGAGCCTCCGCCGGCCATCCAGGGTCGGCGGGGGCTCGCTGCGTTTGTGCTGTGACCCACGCAGGAGGCCCGACGCGGGCTAGCTCGCGTCGACGCTTCATCCTCCGTGCGGAGTGGCTCCGCACGCCGCATCCGTCGATGCCGCGGGTCGCAGCCCGGTGTTCGTGCTGGCGCTGTTCCTGGATGGCTGCTCGTCCACTGTGCGCCTTCGGCCTTCCCTCGACCTCTTCGTTCTCCATGCCGAGGGCGTCGCCGGTGAGGTCGGCAAGTCCCTCATGGATGCCGGTGAGGGCGCCATCGGCTGCCAAGACCTATTCTTCGATGACCTCATGGCTGCGCGAGCGACGCTGAACCGGCGCGCTGAAGATCGCGCGAGATGCGCCCTCGTCCTCGAAGAGCTCAGCGTCCGCGCACGGGTCCAGGGCGGGAGCTTCCAGGCACGCCCCTCCCGGGGCCGCTCTTCGGCACGGTCACAGCGATCGAGACCCTGCGAGACCTGTGGAGGTGAGTCCGATCGCGCGGGCTCGAGCTTCCATTGGGCAGCAATGAGATGTCGGCGCAGGCGGGCAGGACGCTCGATGTGGCGACCCGTCGATGAGAGACGACTCGATCTCCCGACTTGGGGTGGGCTCACGGCGAACTCATTCGGTGGGAATCAGGTGGAGTCGGGCCTGCGCGGGGTTACCTCTAGCGCTCGCCTCCCAGGGTGGGAAGGCGGTCACATCCGATTGGCAGCGCCGACGCGCTGGCACTTCTCCAAGCGTTCATGACACTCCCGAGCATGCCCGACTGGACGATCATCATCCTCTCTCTCTCCTGGCTCGCCACGTGGCCCCTGGTCGCGATCGAGTACCTCGAGCTCAGGCGGCACGATCACGGGCTTTGACGTCGGCTACGCGGCTTCGCTCCAGCGGATCCTCGGCCACCCAGCAGGAAGTGGTCGCTTGGGCCGTGCGAATCACGTCACCGCGCGCCTGGCGCGGTAGCGCTCGTTGTCCCAGAGTCTCCGATCGAGGACCTCGGAGATGGCGTGGATCGCGGTGTCGATCTCGCGGTCGCCTATGTAGAGCGGTGTGATGCCGAATCGGAGGATGTCCGGGGATCTGAAGTCGCCGATGACGCCTCGGGCGATGCAGGCCTGGACGATGGCGTAGCCCTCCGGGTGGCGGAAGGACACGTGGGACCCGCGCCGGAGCGGGTCTCGAGGGGTCGCCAGGACCAGCTCCCGGCCGCATCGGCTTTCGAGGCCAGCGATGAGTCGCTCGCCGAGCCGGATCGCTTCCGCGTGAACATGGCGGATGTCCACCTGATCCCACACGTCGAGGGAGGCATCGAGGGCCGCCATCTGCAGCACAGCCGGGGTCCCGATGCGGAAGCGTGTGACGCCGTCTGCTGGTCTGTAGCTCGGTTCGAACGCGAACGGCTCCGCGTGCCCCAGCCAGCCAGGGATCGTCGGCGTGACGGATCCGGCGAACCGCGGCGCTGCGTAGAGGAACGCGGGGCTGCCAGGGCCGCCATTGAGGTACTTGTAGGTGCAGCCGACGGCGTAGTCGACGTCGCTCCCGAGGAGGTCGACGGGGACCGCGCCGGCCGAGTGGGCCAGGTCCCACACGCACAGCGCGCCGACGTCGTGCGCGCGTCGGGTGAGCGCGGACATGTCGTGCATGCGGCCCGTCCTGTAGTCCACGTGGGTCAGCAGCAGGACGGCGACGTCGTCGCCGAGCGCGGGCTCGATCTCATCAGGCTCGACCCTGCGCACCTCGTGACCCCGACCGAGGGTCTCCGCGAGGCCCTCCGCGACGTAGACGTCCGACGGGAAGTTGCCGTGATCCGTCAGGATGATCTTCCGGTCGCTCGCTTCGAGCGCGGCGGCGAGGGCCTGATGGACCTTGATCGAGAGTGTGTCGCCGACGACGACCTGGCCTCGAGGCGCGTTCAGGAGCCTGCCGATGCGGTCGCCGAGTTTCTCGGGGAGCCCCATCCAGTCGGCGGCGTTCCACGCGCCGACGAGCTGCTGGCCCCATTCCTCGTCCAGGGTCCGGGCGAGTCGTTTCGGTGTCGCTCGAGGAAGGGGACCGAGGGAGTTACCGTCGAGGTAGACGACACCATCGGGGATCTGGAAGAGATCTCGGGTCGCGGCGAGGTCTGTCATGGGGACCCGTTGCTGGGACGGGACGCTACGAGTGATCGTCGAGTGGGCGCCCACGCGCCCGGGATGGAGCCTAGCCCGGAGCGTGCCGGAAAGCACCGAGGGAGGGCCTGCGCCCAGGGGCCCGGGACCTTCGCTCCCGAGCTGCGACCGACGCCCTCACCCGCGGCACGCAGTGCCAGCGGCTCCTCGATCGAGAGCCCGGCACTGACGTGCCGAAGTCGCCGATGGAGCGATCCGAGTCCCCGCATCGGTCACTCCCCCGTGAACCGCACCCAGGTCATGCCACCTGCAGGAACCATCACCTGCACCTCCACACGGCCGCCGCGCCCGACGGTCTCGACCGAAGCGATGGCGGCCTCGGTGCTCGGTCCAGAGTTCATCTCCACGCGCACCTCTCCGTCGATCCCCGTCAGGCCCAGCGGGACACGGATCGTCCGGGAAGCAGGCTCGTCGAGCGGGTTGTACGCCACGAGCATGCCCTTGGTCTCGAGCCTCGGGTTGACGTGGAGCATCCAGTCGACGTCTCGTCCATCTGCCCGACGGCCGTGGACGAGGTCGCTCTCGAGGATGTCACGGTGATGCTTGTACCAGTTCACCCAGGCCTTGACCGCGTCCCGAACCCGAGGGGTGTCGTACAGCCGGTGCCCGCGATAGACCGCTTGCACGCCCAGGCCGAGATTGGACGCGAGCATGCGCTCGTAGTGATCGAGGTGCTGGTCGAGCGGCTCGATGGTCGCGGCCGCGCCGCCCCCGTGGTACTGGGTGAGGGGCACGAACATCCACCCCATGCTCGGCGTCTTCGTCCACGTTCCGTCGTAGATGTTCTGGCGCGTGTGGATCACCTGCTGCGCGCGCGGCAGGGACCAGTTCACCTCCCTGTAGCCCATGCCGCACTCGTTGGCGCCATGGAGGTAGTAGAAGTCGGGGACGCGGACGTAGACCCCGCGCGAACGGAGCCAGCGGTAGAAGGAGGTGATGATCTTCCACTGGACCCACTGGCTGTCCTCGTAGCCGCGCTGGAGCGGCGGCCGCGCCGCGGCGTCCCGATCGCCCGGGTAGCTCCCGTCGTGAGTGAACTGCATGAAGCCCGTCTCCTCGAAGAACGCCCGGAGCTTGCGGAAGTACTCCTGTCCCCAGTCGCTCGCGAGCGCGGGCGCGAAGCCGAAGGTCTGGCCGCCCGGCTGGCCCGTCTCCACGTTGATGGCGTTGTCGGCGTCCGGCTGGATCCGCCGGCTCGCCAGCAGCGAGTAGCCGCCGATGCGGATGCCGCGTACCGCCGCGTAGCGGCTCAGGGCGCGGAAGCGCGCGTGGTTCGATGCGCGGTCGTCCTCCATGTTCAGCCCGGACCCGAAGGACAGGCTGATCATCTCGAAGCCGCACTCGGCGGCCTGGTCGATCGCGCGCTTCACGACCGCCTCGTCCGTGCTGACGACATGGAGGATGAGGGGGTTCTCGGTGACCCAGGGTGCGAGCGTGCGGTACATGCGTCGCTGGGCCATGCTGCGGAGCTCGCGGTCCGTGTCGCGGTGAACGAGCTCGAAGGTCCACCATCCCTCCAGTTCGCCCCCGGGCTCGATGATCACGTCGGGCCCGTGGAGGGGTTCGACCTCGAGCTGGCAGGGGGTGCTCTTCAGGTAGTTGACCTGCGTGTGGAACTCGGGGTCCGCGCGCCAGTGGACGATCTGGGCCTGGGCGTTCTCCGGGACCATCCCTCCGAAGGCGTAGTCGGTCTCCACGTGGAAGTGATCGGGCGGCGGCATGCTCGCGCCCTCCCGGACCTCGACCCAGCTACGCGACTCGACGACGGCGAGGACCTCGCCGGTGAGGCGATCGACCTCGAGCGGCTGATCCCCGTCGTTGCGGATGACCACGCGCTTGCCGATCAGTGGGATGCCGTCGTAAAGCTCGTAGTGGACGGAGACGCGGAGCCCGTGAAGCGGGTCGTCAGCGACAGCCCGCGCGATGGCGGCCTCGTCGATGTCCCCCCGGGCCTCCAGGGACTCGAGGCGACAGCGGCCGGGCTCGCCAGCATCGGGGTACCCCGTGACCTCGCCGGTTCGGTCCATCTTCCCGACGCGGATCGCGGAAGGAGGCGCCGTCGATGGCTCCAGTTCGAAGAGCTCGAGCCAGTCACCGCTGGCGGCTGCGGGTCCCCACGGGCGTGCAGCGCAGAGGATGCGATCACGCTCCAGGTAGAGCCTGAGCTCCCACGGTTGCGACATGTCATGGCGGCCGTCGTCGACGATCTCCCGCTGGCCGTCCCATACGCCGAAGCCGCGCTTGCCCGGGCGGAGGTTGAACTTGACGGTCCGGTCGGGGAAGCGGACGGCGATCCCGGGACCCCAGCTGGCGCTCGCGTCCGTCCCGGGGTCGATGACCGCGGCGAGCATCGCTGTCCCGTCCGGCGCAGGACGTTCCAGGTAGGCGGCGTGGTTGGCGGAGCCGAGGATCTCGCCGACCTTGCCTTCGTTCATCAGGTCCGACCGATCTCCAGCCGTCGTCATGGCCCGCCACGCCGGGGCCAGCGATTCGAGGTCGTCGACCATGAGTGCGGGCCGGGAGCCGCTTTCGTGCAGCAGGGACTCGCTGGCTGCGCCACTTCCAGGCGAGAAGTCGAGTCGGAGCGCCACTCCTCGCGGCGGCCAGACCGCATCGGGTGCGTGATGGTGATCTCGAGGCCACGCCAGGCGCTCCACGGGCTCGCCGAGCTCGTAGCCGGTGAACGCCATGCTCGACGGGTCGCTCGTCATCTGACCGAGCCATGCCTCGGTCAGGAACGCGTGGTTCGGCTGTCCTGTCAATCCTCCGACGTCGATGGCCCTGCCGTTCACGACGAGGGTCGCCTCCGGCCGGACGGCCCGGAGCATCGAGGCGCCGGTCATGAGGTTGTCGAACGCGTAGCAGGCGGCGTTGGGCGCGAGGACGAAGCTCCTTCGGACGAGGCCGTTCTCGAGGTGCAAGCGAGTCCCGTCGTGCTGCTCCTCGATGCGCGCCGTGGCCTCATGGAGAGTCGACCCCAGAAGCCAATGATCACGGTCGAGTCCGACCTGAGGTGCAATCGCCAGGAGGGGGAGGAGGATGGCTGCCATGGGCAGATGATCCTGCCGGGGCGTGTCGACTGCCAGCGCGAGTTCGGGCGAGGGCGCGGTGCCTCGCGTTCAGGGCGCTGCGAGCGCTGCGGTTCCTCAGGCCATCTCTCGCGCCCGCGCTCGGGGTGACTTCCCCTCGTCAGGGGCGTCCACGCCGGAGCCATTCTCCGATGAAGAGAAACTGGGGCACCCAGTGAGAGCAGGCGGCGAAGTCCTCGCGCCAGAGGTCCTCTCGCGCGAGAAGGGAATCGACTCGCTCCGCGTAGGTCGAGCTGGCCGACGCGATGGGCCAGACGCGGGAGAGCTTCATCCCGAGGACGTGAACCGTGGCGATACGGACGCTCTCGGGCCAATCCTGGAAAGCCGGCGACGAGTACTCGACGGTCGCGGACCCGTGCTCGAGCTGGTCGGCGAGCGCGAGGAGCGCAGGCGGCCAGAGGAAGTCGTAGCCGTGTGGCTCCTCGATGGCCTGGATCGAGCTCCTCAGGGGCGTGAGCCTCTCATCGCGCCAGGCGTCGAGCCTCGCGCCGCCCTCGGGGGTCACGGGGCCGGCCCAGCGGAGTTGGAGGTAGAGGAAGAGGCTGGATCCGTAGAAGCCGCAAAAGCGCTGCTGGCCCTCCTCGGCCTCGGCGCGGTTCAGCCCGAGGTTCTCGGGGAAGGGCCGGCTCTCCAGCGCGTCGAGGAGGCGCCCCTCGATGGTCGCGCGGGCGGGAAGCAGCCTCTCGCCATCCTCACGCTTCGCGCGCTCGGCCAGGAGCATCAGGAACCAGCCCTCGTCGTAGGGGAAGGTCATCCTGGCGACGAGGAGTGAGCGGTCCGCGCCGGCGGGGGACGCTGCGGCGGCCGCGCGGCGCTCGAGGAGCCCCGCGTGATGCGTGAGGGTCTCGAGATCGAGCCGCCCCATCGTCCACTCCTCGAGCACCTCGTCCCGGGCCGTCCTCGCATGGGTGAGAAGGGCCCAATGGGCGATGACCGCCGAGTGCCAGTCGTACGAGCCGTCGAAGGGCGCGCCCTGGCGCTCTTGGTCGATGGGTCCGAAGAAGGAGTGGTTCGGCGTCCGGGTCTCGAGCCCCTCGCGCATGAGCCGGACGAGTTCCTGCGCGAGCTCAGCGGGTCGCCTGGTGCTCTGCTGATCCTTCTGCACGGAGGAGGGGGCGCTGGCCTCTGGTGGCAGCGGACTTCGTTCCGGGGGATTCGAACACGCTGGACCCAGCGCCGTGGTGAGCAGGAGGAGTGACGCGGTCGCTGGCATCGACTGCATAGCGGGAGCTTAGCACGGGCATGACGGCTGCTTGGTCGCGGGCCATCGCCGTTGGCGTGATGAGACCCTCGCGGACTGGACGGTGGGCCGCCTCGACCCGACGGTTGATTCCTTGCTACAAGTGACGGCATGAAGGTCCTCTGCGCTTCCGCCACGACACTCCTCCTCGTCGCCGCTCCGGCCCTCGGCCAGGCGCCGAGTCGACAGGAGACGGTCACCCCTGTCCGCCAGAAGACGTTCGACCGCGAGGGTGAGGTCCGGGAACGCCGCCAGGGCGGGAACCCCCGCGAGGTGAACGGCCTCCTCGTCTTCGACGGCTCGATGGACGGGAATCGCCAGGTGGACCCTCAGATCGCGGTCGGGGGTGGCTTCGTGCTCCACGGCACCAACAGTGGACTCGTCATCTACGACAAGCAGGGGAAGTTCGTGGACGGTGTCAGCCAGAACGCCTTCAACGGAGGGATCGACCCCAAGCTCTTCTTCGACCCTCACAGCCGTGTCTTCGGCTTCGACCTCTGGAACCCCTGGGACGAGGAGAAGCTCAAACCCGTGAACATCTCCGTGTCGGCGACCTCCGATCCCACCGGCGCGTGGAACACCTACCCGGTTCCGGCCCCCGACGGGGTGGACGGCGGCGGCATCGGATACAGCCGCGAGTGGATCGGGTACTCGTTCCCGGGCGGGGCGGACCGCACGTTCGTGATGCGCACGGCGCAGGCGCGAGCGGGCGTGCCTGTGCAGGTCTTCCACTTCCCCGGGAGCCTCGGCCACCCCGTGTTCACCCAGGACCCCGTCGACGACCTGCACTTCGTCGAGCTGACGGACCGGGTCATCAAGGTGAAGAGGGTCGCAGCGACCGATGGTGGAGAACCCCGCGCGGTCGAGGTCGGGGCCACCCCGCACGGGTGGCCGTCCTTTCGGTGGCCTCCGCACTCCCCTCAGAAGGGCACGGAGCAGAAGACCGCGTCAGGCGATCGGAACCCGAAGAACCTCGTGATGCAGGGCGGCTTCATCTGGTTCTCGCACACCGTCCATCGCGAAGGGCGAGCGGCGGTGCAGTGGCATCAGATCAAGCTCGATGGAAGCATCGTGCAGAGCGGCCTGATCGCGGACAGCAAGTCCAGCTTCATCCAGACGACCATCGCTGTGAATCGGAGCCTCGACGTCCTGGTGGGATTCCAGGAGACCAGCGCTGACATGTTCATCAGCCCCCGGTTCGCCTTCCGCCGCGCCGAGGATCCGCCGGGGACCCTGCGGTCGACGGTGAGCCTTGGTGAAGGCCTCGCCGCGACGAGCGGGCTGTCATGGGGCGACTACAGCGGGAGCGTGGTCGATGGCGACGACCTCGAGGGACTCTGGACGATCCAGAGCATCGCGGGGGAGGATGGCCGCGGCGATACGGTGATCTGCCGGGTACCCGCTGCCTTCGGAGATCCGGAGCCAGAACGGCGCTGAGAGCCCGCCCGTGCCCGCGTCCGGGACGCGGCGTGTCGGGCGCGCCCTCGGTGCAGCGCCTCGGCCCCGCGCGTGCGCGGAAGTGGCCCGTCAGGAGTCGAGGTAGGCCATGAAGAAGATCACGCCCCCTGCGATGGCCCCGACGATCGAGCCGATCGCGAGCCCGATGAGCCCGAAGTAGTAGAGGCCAGCGCCGGCTCCGATGACGCCGAGGATCAGCGATCCCAGGGCTACGAAGCCGATGGTGCTCTTCGCTTCATCGACGACTTCGCGACCGATCTCCTTCGTGAAGGACTCGCGTTTCTCCACCTGTCCCATGGCGACAAGCCTGTCGAAAATTCGCCTGGGCCGAGGGATTGATGCCTGTTTTTTCGGAGGTAGCAGTCGACGCCCGGGTCGCTGACAGGCTTGCTGGCTCCTCGGGGTCATGATGCCCTTGGCGCCTCGAGGGCGCATTCCCGCGCCCTGCGCCCCGGCGATCGAATCCCGCCTCAACCGCAATGCATGCCAGCACTGTTCGACTCGCCGCTCTTCTCCTCCTGGTTTCAGGAGCCGAGAGGCTGGATGAACAGGAGCCTGAGGTCGCCGTGTCCAAGCAGCCGATCAGGCTCGGAGCTGGCGTGGGGAGGATGAAGGGCTCTGCGTTCCTGGCAGCGATTCCTGATCTCAACGGGGACCGCTGCGAGGAGGTGCTGGTCGGCGCGCCGAACGCCGGCAAGGGCGGGGAGGGACGCGTCCAGCTGCTCTCGGGTCGTGACGGAGAGTTGCTCTTCGAATGGGAGGGGCTCGACGCCGCCTCTCACCTCGGCTCCGACATGGAGGGATGGGGCACCGGAGACCGTGCGGCCCGCCTCGCGTTCGGCGCGCCTGGTGCCGCTGGCGGTCACGGTCGTGTGGGCGTCGTGGACGGTGATGAGTTGGGGGCGGTGAAGTGGATCGAGGGAGCAGGCGATCAATGGGCGTTCGGGTTCGCCCTCGACGCGCGCCATGATTGCACGGGTGACGGCGTCCGTGATCTCGTCGTGGGCGCGCCGGGGCGCGATGGGAGCGGCAGCGTCACTGTGATCGATGGCTCCACTCGCAAGGTCGTCTGGACTGCTCGACCGACAACTCGCGTGGGGCTCTTCGGTCATGACGTGGCGATGTCTCCCGACCTCGACGAGGATGGGGTCGCCGATGTTCTCGTGGGCCACCTCGGAGTGGGGGGCGTGGTGCTCTCCGGCGCGGACGGTACGCGGATCGCCGAGATCGGCGGATCCGGGCTCGGGCCCCGGGTCGGCTCCAGCGTCACGGTGCTTCATCGCGGGGGCCGCGGGCCACTCCTGGTCCTGGCCGCCGAGGGGCGCCATCGGAAGGAGGCCAAACCCTTGGATGGAGGTCGGGAGGTCGGCGTCGGGATCCACGTCTTCGATCCGCGCGGCCGTCCCGTGGAGACTGCTTATTCCTTCGGAGGTCATGTCGGTACGGCAGCCGGCTTGCGCGTGAGGAGTGCAGGCGACTTCGATGGCGATGGCCACGATGACCTCGCGGTCTGTCAGCCCAACGGCTATCTGGCTTACGGGCCCACCGGCTACTGCGCGTTGCGATCAGGCGCGACGGACGTCGATCTCGGCACCACCTACCACGCCGGTGTGGGGTTCTCCTTCCCCGCGATCCACTTCGGGTCGGACGCCTGCGCCCTGCAGTTCGAGGATCGCCGCATCCTGGTGATCGCATGCGCGAGCGATGGCGGCGTCGTCGCGGTCGAGGCCGGGCCGGAGGCCGCTGCGAGGCAGACCAGGCGTCGAGAACTGCCCCAGGTCTGGCTGAGGCCGGATGGATGATCGCGGTCCCCTCCGGGTTGGCCGCTCCGGAGGGTCTGGAGTCAGCCAGTGTGTGGGGGCCGCCGTCGTCGTCGGTCTCTTGCCGAGGAGGGCAGGAGGGCGACCTCTCGCTCCGGGCCACGCTGGCCCCGAGGGGCTTGGCGCCATCGCGCGCGTTCACGTGCACCCCCCTGCCCGGAAATTCCATTCGAGCGGAGACGCTGATGTGTGTTGGTGAACCAGCTTGCCGGGGATGGCCACGGGCGATGAAATAGGCTCCACATCCGATGAAAACGACCTGTCTCCCTTTGCTGCCCGTTCTCTTGCTCGCGGCCACCTGCTCGCCTGCGACCGAGCCGTCCGTGAATTCCGTCGAGGTGCTCGTCTACGGGGAGATGCGTGAGGTCTTGCGTGAGGGGCGCAGCCACGGGCGGGTTGAAGTGGCGAGCGTCACACGGGCGAACAGCATTGGCGTCGGTGCCCTGGAGGGTCTCGAGGGTGAGGTCACGATCCTCGACGGGCGAGCTCTCGTCTCTCGCGTCGAGAACGAGAGGATGACGGTCCGCGAGGCCCGCTCCTCTGAAATGGCCGCGCTTCTGGTGACCGCCGAGGTGGGCGACTGGCAAGAGTGCCGGCTCCCAGATAGCGCGGACTACGACTCTCTCGAGTTGAGCGTTCGAAGTGCCCTCGTGGATGCTGGGTTCGATCCCGGTGCGCCTACGCCGATCCGGATCACCGGCTCCGCGGAGCACCTGAGCGTTCACGTCGTGGCTGGAGCTTGTCCCATCGCAGATCCAGGTGGGCCGGCTCCGTGGCGATTCGATGGGCCCGCGGATGAGGTCACGCTCGTTGGGGTTTACGTCGAAGGCGCCGGCGGGAGGCTTACACACCACCAGCACTCCAGCCACCTTCACGCCCAAGCAGGTGAGGTCGTTGGACACCTGGATGATGTTCGCCTTCGGCGCGTCCGACTGTTCCTTCCTGCTCGCTGAGGGGATCGAAGGTTCGCCGGGCTGCTGACGGTGCGCGCGAGAGCGCGCACGTGAGGAGCACTGTGCAGAGGCTTGCGCAAGGTGGTTGAGCGCACCGGCGTCGTCGGTTGGGCTGCTCACCGTCGTCATGGGAAGGGGGGGGCCGTGAACATGGGCTCATCGCCTGGGAGCGGCCAAGCGCCTTCGGGATCTATGTCGGCGTGTCCTTCGATATCCTCGAGAAGCCACGATGGAGGAGGCCTACGGTGGCGATTCGGAAATCGGCGCGCTGCTCAGGGCGCTGAGACGCCCCCGAGCGCGATCTCGCCCCTTCCTTCCTCAGTCGGGGCCGGATCCCGATCGACGATCCCGAGAACGGCTCGCCGTTGCTGTTGCTCGGACGAGACCCTTGCCCCAGCCAGTGCCACCGACTCGAGACGCGATCATGCTCCGCGACAGCTATCCCTACTACCTCGCAGGTGAGCCCTGCGAGCCGAACACGGACCTGGAGGTCATCGACAAGTACACCGGCGAGGTGGCCTCGCGAGTCGCGCTCGCGGATGCCAGTGCTATCCGTGAGGGGATCGCCGCGGCTGAGGTCAGCTTCGACGCGATGCGTGCCATGCCCGCTCATGCCCGGCAGGGCGTGCTCAGCCACTGCGTGCGCCGCTTCGAAGAGCGCTTCGAGGAGCTCGCGATGTCCCTCTGCATCGAGGCGGGCAAACCCATCAAGGACGCTCGCGGAGAGGTCACCCGCCTGATCGACACCTTCCGTTATGCCGCCGAGGAAGCCGTGCGCCTGCACGGGGAGGTCATGGAGATGGGCATCTCCGCCCGGGCAGCGAAGTACACGGGTATGTGGAAGCGAGTCCCCATCGGTCCCTGCTCGTTCATCTCGCCCTTCAATTTTCCGCTCAATCTGGCGGCGCACAAGATCGCTCCTGCGCTGGCCGTGGGGTGCCCCTTCGTGCTCAAGCCCGCCAGCATGACTCCGATCGGGGCGCTCATCATCGGGGAGATCCTGGCCGAGACCGATTTGCCCAAAGGCGCGTTCTCGATCCTGCCCTGTCGTCGCGACGGCGCGGAGCTGTTCACCACCGACGAGCGCTTGAAGCTGCTGAGCTTCACCGGCTCACCCGAGGTTGGATGGGCGCTCAAGGCGAAGGCGGGCAAGAAGAAGGTGGTGCTCGAGCTCGGGGGTAACGCGGGCTGCGTGGTGGACGAGGACGCGGACGTGGATGACGCCGTCGCGCGTCTCTGCGTTGGCGCTTTCTATCAATCCGGCCAGACCTGCATCGGTGTGCAGCGGATCTTCGTTCATGCGTCGATCTATGACGAGCTCAAGGCCAAGCTGGTCGAGGCGACCCGTGCTCTGCCGATGGGCGATCCCAAGGATCCCAACACGTGGATCGGTCCGATGATCTCGGAAAATGAGGCCACACGGTTGTCCGGTTGGATCCAGGCGGCCGTCGATCGCGGCGCCAAGCTGCTCTGCGGCGGCCAGCGCAGCGGCGCCATGCTCGAAGCGACCCTGCTCGAGGGCGTGCCCGCCGACTGTGACGCGATGGCCAAGGAAGCGTTCGGCCCTCTTGCCTGCCTCTCCAGTTTCACCGACTTCGACGATGCCCTCGGTCAGGTCAACGACAGCGTGTTCGGCCTGCAGGCCGGGATCTTCACTCGCGACATCTACAAGATCCAGAAGGCCTGGGACGAGCTGGACGTTGGCGGCGTGGTGATCGGCGATGTCCCCAGCTGGCGCGTGGATCACATGCCCTACGGCGGCGTCAAGGACAGCGGCCTGGGCCGCGAAGGCGTCCGGTTCGCCATGGAGGACATGACCGAGATCCGACTGCTGGCGATCCGTCGGCCCTGATCGTCGCCTCCGCGGTGGGGCGCCTTTCCCCGGAAGAGGACCGAGGGGAGCGGACCCCGGGTCAGCGGTCAGGCCATCCCATGAAGAACCCGAGGGCGTGACCGAGCGCCGGGAGGCCTCTCACGTCGTGGCGGGACGGCTCTCCTTGATTCTCGGTGAGCTCTCGGCGGATTCTCCGGTGAGTGTGAAGTCGTGGAAGGGGCTCGGCCTGTGCCGGCTTGCCCTTGATGAACGGCGCGGCAGTGATCCCCCGCGGAGGCCGACTTCGAGTCGTCAAGAGTCGCGGCTGAATCCAGCCCTGCGCGCACGCGTCGCAGGCGATTTTCAGGATCCCGGGAACCGATCAGCTCGCAGCGGCACCACCGGTGCATGGAACGCGAGGAAACCGTGTGGCCATCCGCCTCGGCGCCCGACGCCGATCGTGCGGCCCCCGAATCTGAAGCTCGTCCAGGCCCGGTGTTGCGCTGCGAGGAGATCTCGGACCTCGCCCTGCTCTACTCACCTGAGGTGCTGCTCGCCACCGCTTCGATGCCTCCGGGTCCGGAGGCTCTCGCCCACGCGGCTGCGCTCGCGGAGGCTGGATCGCGGACGTCGACGTCCGAGGTTGTCTGTTCGGATGGTGAGGCCCGGCCCGGTGCGCTGGACGGCCTGGCCCTCAGGAACGGCGAGGGTGCGGCTGCCTGGGCCGAATACGTCGGAGAAGTGGCGGGGGCGTTTGCCCTGCTCGTCGGGGCGCGCGTCGTCGGCGTGCGCCAGGTGGTGGCTGACGGTCCGCACTGCCCGCGCTTCCACGTTGACCGGGTTGCGGTGCGCGGCGTCCTGTCCGTTCTCGGCCCGGGTACGGAGTGGTTGGCGGATGCCGAACTGGATCGAACCAGGCTCGGGCATGCGGGAGGGGATGACGATGCGACCTCCGGGCTGGTGAGGCGCTGGGACCGCCTGGAGCGTGCGGAGCCTGGCGCGCTCGCGGTCTTCAAGGGGACTGCGTGGCCAGGGATCGAGGAACGCGCCGTGGTGCATCGGTCGCCGCCCGCGGACGGCGCGCGCCGTGTCGTGCTGACCCTTGATTGGCTCGACTGAGGGCCGGGTGCCGCTGCGAGGCGGCAGTTGATCCTGCTACCCGCCCGTGCTCGACGCCGCCTGGAAGACCAGGGTCCCCTCAGTCTCGCCGATGGGGAGCTGGAGATGGAGTGCTCCACTCCCGTCGATCAACTCGAACTCGAACGTGCCCGATCCGGGCTCCCGACCTGTCAGCGCGATCTGACGGTCCGTCTGGATCCAGGGACCGGCGACGTGAACGACGGTGCCGCCTGGATCCTCGATGTGCAACGTTCCTGAGCCGTCGCGCTGGAGCTGGACGTTGCCCTGGAGAGCGGCTGCCAGTCGAGTCCCCATCGCTCGCGCTGCTGTCTCATCGAGGCCTCCCTTCGTTCTGTAGTGGGTCTCCGTGAAGGCCTTGGTGGAATCAGCGTCGAGCGTGAACGTGCCGATCGGAGAGACCGGTGCCTCGGGTGCGCAGGCGATGAGTGGCAGGAGACTGACAGAGGTGACGATGACGATTCGCATGTGGAGGAAGGATCGGTCATGAGGCTTCGATACGCCTTGTCGAGAGAGGCGTTGCGGCCCGGCTCCAGCGCCCTCGTGGGAGGGTCGCGACTTCTCCTGGTCGGCCAAGGCGCCGTTCACAGCAGGGCGTCGGACGCAGCCTTACTCGATACGTTCGACGCGGCGGCGAATTCTGTGTCAGGCGCCGGAACTCCGCGTCGATCCCCGGCATCTGCTCGATGAGTCATAGCCCTGACCACTTACGAAGATTGGCGCGAGTGCATCGAGGTGCACTGTGGGATTCCCTTGACGACGGGCTTCATCGCTGAACGCCTTGCGGAACTCCGGGATCGGTCGCATCCGAAGACGAGGGAATTCGGGCGTCTCTATGGAGAGGGGCACCTGAAGCGGACGGTCGGGTGGTTCGAGCAGGCGGGCCAGGGCATCAGGCCGGGCTGAGCCGCGAGCTCGGGTGACAAAGCTGGACTCCGGCGCAAGCCCACCTTGGAGCCCGCTTCCGGACACCGCAGCGGCTCTACGCGATTCCGTTCGCGGGTCGAGGTGGCTCCGCGCCTCGTGTGGTCAGGCCCCGACTCACGGGCGAGCAGAGTCGTGCGAGCCCGAAAGGGCCAGTCCCTCGTCGAGACTCCATCGTCTCATCACTCGTGCCCGCTTCGTGACCATGTCGCTTCGTCGCAGCCGGGGCCGATATTTCGTGTTGGTCGGCGAATCGGGATGGGATTGGCGCCACGTGAAGTGCGCGACGAGCGGGCGCTCGACGACAGGCGGGCCCTGCCAGGAAAGCTGTCTTCATCTGGCGCTCACCACCGGATCGTTCATCTCCGCCGCCAGCGAATGCCGTCGCGCGAATTCTTTTATGAGCCATCGGCGTTGGCTCTGACCTGCACCGGATAGAACCCGCAGCCTCAAGCCCCTCCAGTGCGCGCTGGCCGACCTCGTCACTGCGTATCAGGGGCTCCACCCTGCCCCGTGTTCGCCGCTCGCGACCGACTCGCGTCGATGTCCAACATCACGATCCAGCTGCCCAAGATCTTCCCCGTCAAGCCGATCGTCTTCGATCTGGGGGCGGGTGGAGACGGTTCGGCCAAGGCCGACATCCTTTCCGGGATCACGGTGGCTCTTGCCCTCGTTCCCGAGGCCGTGGCTTTCGCATTCGTCGCAGGAGTACCGCCCCTCGTTGGCCTCTACGCGGCGTTCCTGATGTGCCTGATCACATCGGTGTTCGGTGGCCGACCCGGGATGATCTCCGGCGCGACAGGAGCGATGGCGGTCGTCGCCGTTGGACTCGTGGCGAGGCACGGGATCGGCTATCTGTTCCCCGCTGTCGTCCTGTGCGGGCTCATCCAGGTGGCCGTCGGTCTCCTGCGATGGGGCAAGCTGATCCGGATCGTCCCGCACCCCGTGATGCTCGGGTTCGTGAACGGGCTCGCGGTCGTGATCCTCCTCGCGCAGGTTGGGAGCTTCAAGACCCTCGGCGCAGATGGGGCGCTCGAGTTCGTCTCCGGGGGGACCCTCGTGATGATGCTCGGTCTCGTTGCAGCGACCATGGCGATCATTGCGCTGCTGCCGCGGCTCACGAGAGCCGTGCCTTCCACCCTGGCCGCGATTCTCACCGTGTCCCTGGCGGGCTTCGCCATCAACGGAATGACTGTCGATGGCTCCTCAGGAACAGATGGGCAGGCGGCCGGGCGAAGGGTTCTGACGGTCGGGGACGTTCTGGTGGACAGCACGCGTGCGGCGGCCGTTCAGGTGGCGTCGCGGGTCAAGAGTGACGCCGAGGTGGCCGCGATCGCCGCTGAACTCCCGGACGGGGTCGAGCCGCTGCTGACAGCCGACGCGACCATCGGTGCCCTCACCGACTCCGAGGTCGCCGCCGCGGTCGCCAGCGTCGATCTGGACGCGGTCGGGATCGCGGGCGGCTTCCCGCGTCCGACGTGGCTGGACTTCGAACTGCCGCCCTTCGACCTCAGCACGCTCCTGATCATTCTGCCGTTCGCTCTGATCCTGGCGGGGGTGGGGCTGATCGAGTCACTCATGACGATGACCCTCATCGACGAGTTGACCGAGACCCGCGGGAGCGGCAACCGGGAGTGCATCGGGCAGGGGGCCGCGAACATCGCCTGCGGGCTCCTCGGTGGAATGGGCGGATGCGCGATGATCGGCCAATCGCTGATCAACGTGAAGTCGGGAGGGCGAGGACGTCTCTCCGGCATCACGGCGGCCATCGCGATGCTGCTCTTCATCCTCTTCCTCTCGCCGCTGATCGAGTCGATCCCCGTCGCCGCGCTCGTCGGGGTGATGTTCATGGTGGTCATCGGGACCTTCGAGTGGACGACCCTGCAGACCTGGCGCCGCCTCCCCGCCGCGGAGGTCCTCATCATGTTCGTGGTCGCCGGCTACACGGTGGTCATGCACGACCTCGCAACGGCGGTGGTCATCGGCGTCGCACTGTCTGCGCTCGTGTTCGCCTGGAACAAGAGCATGCACCTGATGGCGGACGTTCAGACGAACGAGTTCGGGGCCCGGATCTATCAGTTGCACGGGGTGCTCTTCTTTGGAAGCGTGTCGCGCTTCCGCGAGCTCTTCACGCCCAGGGAGGATCCGAGCGAGGTCGTGATCGACTTCTACTTCAGCCGCGTCTACGACCAATCGGGTCTCGAGGCCATCAACGCCCTCGCGGAGCGTTACGAGAAGCTGGGCAAGAGGCTGCACCTCCGGCATCTCTCCGAGGACTGTCGCCGCCTGCTCGACCGGGCCGGGGACATCGTCGAGGTGAACATCAGCGAGGACCCGCACTATCACGTGGCGACGGACCGGGTCGAAGCGCCTGCTTGAGTCCAGCGGCTGCGGCGCTCCGGAGGACGAGCCCTCGGTCGGGGTCTTCGAGCCAGGCGTTTCATGCCGATGCCGCGAAGCTGCCATCTCGGCTTGGCTGACGCAGCCCCAGTCAGTTGCTCGGCGCCGGGTCGCCGCGTGGGTCAATGACCGATCGTGTCCGCGTCGCTCCATAGCATTGGGCGATTCGACCGTCGCCCGCGCCAGGCGAGTGGTGGGTGGCAGCGAGTCGATTGGCGCTTCGCGGCTCGCTCGTTTCACCGACGGCGCGATGGCTGAGCGCGCTCGGTCGGAGGGAGCTGGGAGGTGGTCCGCTTGCAGGCCTGATTCCCGTGCCGATTCGTTCCACGGTTCGAGTCTGCGCCGTGGCGGTGCGTCCCCTTCGGTCGGCCCCATGGTGGGCGGTTGTCGCCGGCCTGCGCCGTTGTGATTCTCATGAACGCCGCTGGCTCGGCTGTGTGGGCTGATCGGCTTCCTGCGCGCGGTTGAAGAGGGTCTACTGACATGAAGCTGTCCTTCGATCTCGTACCAAGCTCAAGAGCCGCCCATGACTTGTTCCTCCGTTCGCGCCATCACCGTCCTTGCAGGGACGCTTGCCGCGTCGATCTCCACAGCGACGGCGCAGGTCATCGTCCCCGGATGGGGGAGCCCGGTCTTCGAGGAGGACTTCGATGGCCCCGGGATCGATCAGGGGGTCTGGCAGGTGGCGGACTGGGCGGGCGCGAACAACAACGAGTCGCAGTACTACCACCCCGGGCAGGTTTCGGTGTGGGGCGGAGCGCTTCACCTTCGCGCCGACCGTGATCCCAACTGGACGTACGGCAGGGAGTTCAACTCCGGGCTGGTGCGGACCTGGGAGGAATGGAGCTACGGCCGTGTCGAGGTGCGCGCCAGAGTTTCCTACGGGCAGGGCTTCTGGCCCGCGATCTGGCTCCTGCCCAGGACCGCCAGCTGGCCGTCCGGCGGGGAGCTCGACATCATGGAAGCGCGAGGAGATCTGCCCTGGCGGGTCAGCAGCGCCGTGCACTGGGGGTGGGATCAGGCGTCCCACCAGTACGTCTCCCAGGCCTACGAGAGCGGCGCGAACTTCCAGGCGGGATATCACACCTACACGGTCGAGTGGGATGTCGGGACCGTCGGATTCTTCGTGGACGGCGTCGAGCACATGCGCGTCTACGAGCCCGCGGTCGGCATCCCCGGAACGGCGAAGAGCATCGTCCTGAACCTCGCTGTCGGCGGGGACTACTCGGGCTACCCGGACTGGACGACGCCGTTCCCGGCCGCGTTCGACATCGACTACGTGCGAGTCTGGCAACGTCCGGACCCCACACCTCCGCCGTCGTCGCTGATTCGTGATCCTGGTTTCGAGGAATCGGACGGCGCGCTCGCCGACTGGCCCTCCTTCGGAAACGCCATCGGCAACGTCTCGTCGGACTGGGGCACGCCCCTCGACGGCCAGCGCTCGCTGAAGTTGTACGGCCAGTTCTCGGGCGAGCAGAACTACTCGGGTGTGCTGCAGAACCACGCCATCCGCGGCGGCGAAGAGGTGACGGTCGGCGCCCACGCGCTGGTTCGTTCCGACGATTCCATCGCCGGGACCGGCAACGAGGCTCTGCTCAAGGTGGAGTTCTACAGTGAGGCCGGCGCGGCTTATGGCTCGCAGGCTTTCCTCGGCGAGTCAGCGGTGGTCATTGCGGACGGCGACTCGGTCGAGGACGTCTGGGCCGAGTCAGGCTTCGTGGCCATGGCGCCGACGAACGCGGTCGAGGCGCGGGTGGCGGTTCTCTTCCAGCAGCCCGCTTCGAACCCTGGCGGCGCGGTCTTCGTCGACAGCGTCACGCTCGTGACCGTGGGAGAGATCGGCCGCCCCTTCTGCTCGCCGGCCGTACCGAACTCGACGGGGGTCGGGGCTCGGATCTCGGCCCGCGGATCGGAGCTGCCGGACGTGAACGAGGCGGTGCTCACCGCCGCGAGCCTTCCCTCGCACGTGTTCGGATTCTTCCTCGTGAGCTCGACCCAGAGCTTCATTCCCTTCGCGGGCGGGAGCTCCGGGACCCTCTGCCTGGGCGGGAGCATCGGGCGATACGCGGCGCCGGCTCAGATCTTGAGCTCCGGCCTCGGCGGATCGTTCTCGCTTCCGCTGGACCTGACCGCGATCGTGCAGCCCACGGGTTCCGTGACCGCGGCGCCAGGAGATGTCTGGAGCTTTCAGGCGTGGTTCCGCGATGCGGGCCCTTCCGGTGCGACCTCGAACTTCACGGACGGCGTGGCGATTCAGTTCCGTTGATGTGAGTGAATGGCGCCGGTGGCGGCCTGGAGGATCGCTCCCGGCTGGTCAGGGTCGCGAAGACGCCCCCGCGTCATCCGGGGCTGCTTGCTCGCCCATGCCTGCCGCTTCCGGCCAGTCCGGAGGGCAGGAGCAAAGCCGGGCGGTCAGGAGCGTAGAAGCGCGACGCGTTGTTCGGCGAGCCTCTCGGATTGCTCCACGAGTTCGGCCACTCCCGTGTCGAGATGCTCGATCAGCTCACGGACCAGCTCCTTCGTTTCGTGGGTGCGTGCCAACGACTCCTTGATCTCCCCGTGGACTCTCCAGTCGATGATCAGGCAGTCGAGGAGGTAATCCGCGAAGTGGTGTGGGATGTCGACCTCGATCTCGGGGAATGTCTCGCCGACCACGCCGATCGCGGCCAGCTCTGCATCGAAGTGTTCGAGGTCGTCTTCAGCTTGCTCCACGAGTGCTCGAGCGCCGTCCAGCCTCGAGCGTTTCAAGGCGGTGGCGATGGCGTTCCCTCCGAGGACGTCCCAGTTGGACGCCGACCTGGCCCCGAGGAGTGCGGCGTGGAGCTCCTCGATACTCGAGTACGCAGTCATCCCGTAGCGCTGCGCTTCTCGAAGGCGATGCGCCCGCGCGGAGAGTTCCGCGCGCTGCTCGGCAAGGCGAAGAAGCTCCTTCCCGCGCGAATCGTCGAGTCCGAGGAGGAACTCCTCTCTCGCCCCCTGGGCCGCGGCCACCTGTTCGTCGATCCCGGAGTACGACTCCAGGCTGCAGGTGAGCTGCTCGACTTCGGACTCTGCGAATCGGAGCGCGTCTTCGCATGATTCGAACTCCAAACGCGCCTTGAGGGCTTCCGCTCGCTCCTTCGCAAGATGCTCGTCCTTGTCCGAGAACATGGTTCGGAGAAGGGCCGTGAGCGTGAGGCCTTCGAGCCTGGCGACGTCAGCATCTTCGCTCTTGAGAACCTCGGCCAGGTGCGCCCTTCTACGGCGAACTTCCTCCACACGATTCGTCGCCGCGGTGAGGCGGTGGGTCAAGCGGTCTCGATCCACAAGGCGACTTTCGAGGTGGTGCAGGGTTTGTTCGATGTCGGACATGGCGTCGGTCTGTAGCGAGGTGGCGCAGGATCCGGTGGCGAGGGCATTGGAAGGCTCGGGGGAGCGGTCGCTGAGCGCAGGGGTCGATGCCGAGCGCGGAGCCGCTCCTTCCAGATGTGCGGAAGCTTGCACTACGGACAGCCATCAGCCGAATTCTTGGTATGCCCTCCTGATGAGCGCTCTCGGGGCAGTTGGGGGTCCCCCAGTGGATTGGATCGCGTCCATCCGGTTCAGGACTTGGAAGTCATCACTCCTCCAGGCATCGTCGGTGTCGTGGGAAGTGAGGCGGATACGCCTCGACCCTCCCGTCGCCGTCGTGGTTGCGATCACGGCGTATCAGCCTGCGGCCCTCCGTCCCGCATGCTCCCATGCAAGCACGCACCACACCGATTCGCAGTCTGGCCTTCACGCTCGCTGGCCTGATCCTGTGGGCTCCAGCCGAGGCGCAGCACGCGCTCCAGCTCGGAGGCGCCCGTCAGCTGTTCCTGGACGATCATCTGGTCGAGTCCGTGGACGGCGTGCGTTTCGAGCTGGGGAGTCCCCGGGACGAGGGAGCGGTGTTCCAGTTCGACCGAAGCTGGGAGGGCCGCTTCTCGGGTTACTCGACCGTCATCCACGACGGCGATCGCTACCTCCTCTACTACCGGGGGCTTCCAGAGGCCGGTGGAGACAACACGGACCGCGAGGTCACCTGCGTCGCCCTCTCCGAGGATGGCCGATCCTGGACTCGACCCGACCTGGGGCTCTTCGAGGTGGATGGGTCGAGCGCCAACAACGTGGTCCTCGCAGGCTTCGCGCCCGCGAGTCACAACTTCACCCCGTTCCTGGATGCGCGGCCCGGTATCGATCCAACCGAGCGCTTCAAGGCTCTCGCGGGCAGTGAGCAATCAGGGCTGATGGCCTTCGCGTCGGGGGATGGGCTTCGCTGGCGGAGGTACGGCGATGGTCCGGTTCTCAGGAGTGGCGAGTTCGACTCCCAGAACGTGGCGTTCTGGTCCGAGGCCGAGGACGCCTATGTGTGCTACTTCCGCACATGGACCGGCGAGGGCTATTCCGGGTTCCGCGCGGTCAGCCGGGCGACCTCCCCCGATTTCCTGAACTGGAGCGAGGCGGTCGAGATGACGCTCGGCGACGGATCGCCTGCGCACGTCTACACCCATCAGACCAGCCCCTACTTTCGATCGCCCGAGCTCTACGTCTCGATCGGGGCGCGCTTCTTCCCCGGGCGGCGCGTCGTACCGGTCGCGGAGGCCGAGGCGCTGGGCGTTCACCCGCGTTACGGATCGGAC
>CBFIJG010000004.1:0-114897 GCA_965662915.1 Planctomycetota bacterium
GCGCGGTCGCGCGTGCGGCGGATGCCGTCGCGGCGACGCGCCGCTCCGCGGCATCGAGGCGCGTGACCGCCGCCCTCAATCCGACCCGCAGGGCGAGGACCGCCTCCGCGTAGCGCTCGAGAACGCGGTCCCGCTCGACTGCCGCTCCTTCCATCAGGCCCTCGTAGCTGGAGGGCACGGGCGCCATGGCCGTGAAGACCCCACCGAGTCGAAGCGGGTCGAGCCCGCCGGAGGGGAAGCCGAGATGCGGCCCCAGGCGCAGGGTGGGCCACGCGCGCGCTGCGACCGAGCGGAGCCTGGCCTCGGCGACCGCTAGCTCGAGCCGGGTCACCCGCAGCGTCGGATGATCGGGATCGATCGCGGCGGGCGCGTCCGGAGTCCGCTCCAGCATTCCCCAGGCCGGCGTGTCCCCCACGGTCTCCGGCGTGAGGCCCGCCGCGAGAGCGAGGCCGGCGCGCGCTCTCGCCGATGCGCCCCTGGCGGCCTCGAGGGCGCCGCCCGTCGCCCTGGTCTGCCCCTTCGCCACTCCAGCCGGCGCGGCGCCGAGGCGTCCCGTCTCCTCGAGGACCTCCACCCGGATGAGATCCGACCCGGCCTCGGCCGCGAGCTCGGCCTGGAGGCGCGCGCGGAGATCCGCTGCTTCCAGGTCGATCCGGGCGCGATCGACGGCGAACGGCGCCTCCCAGAGCGCGCTCCCGAGCATCGCGAGAGCGCGAAGGCTGGTGGCTCGCGCCAGCGCGGTCTCGGCGCCAGCAGGCCCAACGCCGAGCAGGCGCAGCAGGTCGAACGTGGCGACGGTCTCGATCAGTGCGTCGTCACCGCCGACCTCGTGATCGACGAGGCGGAGGCCGATCGGCCCGGGGGCGCCCGCCGCCTCCTCGCGCGCGAGAGCGGCCAGCGCAGCCGCGCGCGCCTCCCGCACCGCCGGGGCGAAGGCGTAGGCCGCGCCGTGCCAGTAGCCGTCCCTCGACGGGTCGGCGAGCTCGTCCGCCGAGGGCGGCGCGAGGGACAGGGCGTCGAGATCAGCCAGCTCGAGAGCAGAGGCGACGAGATCCGCCGACGGCGAGCGGCCCTCGATGGACGAGGCCGTGGCTGTCAGCGTCGTGTCGGCTGCGCGAGGCGCTGCGCAGGCGGCGCACATGAGCGCCGCGGAGATTCTGAGGAGGGACAAGTGGGAGCTCCCGGTGAGAGGGACACCGCGCGCCATGCGCGGTGGGGACACACGAACA
Organism: Planctomycetota bacterium; assembly: GCA_965662915.1. GTDB lineage: Bacteria > Planctomycetota > UBA1135 > UBA1135 > Saltatorellus. The sequence goes on from CBFIJG010000004.1 coordinate 1,230, forward strand.
CGCGCTCTCCACCCGGCGACGGGAGGGAAGCGCGAAGTGTCCCGCTCTCTAAAGGAGCATCGGCGCCGCGCCGGGGCGGAGCCCCGGCGGCAGCACGCGCGGAGGAGCGCGGGAGGAAACGACGCGACCGAGCCGCGTCAGCGACAGCGGCGCCGTCCACTCGCGAAGGAACGCCACGGCCGGCCCGTGCTCCAGCACGGTCGGTGCGCCGGGGACGGACTCCTCGAAGTCGTCGATCTCGATCGTCCCGCAGCATGCGCAGTCCTCGGCGGCGACCAGCTGATCGTGCTCGCCGTCCTGTTCATCGCCGCAGCACCCGGAGGGCGCGGCTTCGGAGCAGCAAGACTCGACGACCTCTTCGCAGCAGGCACTCGCTCCGTCGTCGCAAAGACAGAAGGCCAGCAGGACCCCGCGCGGCACGCACAGGGCGGGCAGCAGAAGGAGGAGCAGGACCTGGATGCGAGTGAAAGGTTGCAAGGCGAACGAGAGGCTGGTCGGCACCCCGACCCATGAACTAAAGCCATTGGTGGCTGTTGGTCAAGCCCCAGGTGGGATCAAACCCCTCGCGGGGCCGCCTCGACCAGGGACACGAGCTCCTCCGTGACCGCCTCCAGGGTCCTCCCGCTGGTCTCGACGTGCTCATCCGCCATCGCGTAGAGAGCGCCACGACGCTCCAGGATGTCGCAAAGCTGGTCGAGCGCCCGCGGATGCCCCTCCACCGGCCTGTGATCCCCCTGGGCGAGGACTCGTTCGAGGTGCAGTTCAGGAGCCGCGCGCAGCCAGATCGTGGTACAGGCCTCGCGCACCCTGGCCCAGCTCTCCTCGCTGGTCACGATGGAGCCCCCCGTGGCGATCACCATGCGCTGGCTTTCGGCGAGGACCTCCTCCAGGGCCTCTCTCTCGAGCCGCCGATACGTCTCGACCCCCTCGAGGTCGAAGATGGCCGCCAGACTCAGGCCCGCCAGCCGCTCGACCCGCTCGTCGAGCTCCACGAAAGGCGCCTCCATCTCCCGCGCGAGCCTCCTGCCGAGGGTGGACTTCCCGGCGCCGCGGAGCCCCACGAGGGCAACGCGTTCCGAGCGTGGCCTGAGCGCCGGAAGGTCGCACAGCGCCCCGAGGCTCATCTTCAGGGCGAACGCGATCCGGGCCAGCTTGAGAACCGTGAGGTTGGCGCGGCCCGCCTCGGCCTCCGTGACATAGCGCCGCGACAGCTCGGAGCGCTCCGCGAGCTCGGTCACGGTCAGCTGGAGGCCCTCCCTCTCCGCGCGGATGCGCCGCCCCAGCTCGCGCAGCAATGCGTCCTCTTGCCTGCCCATGCAATGACAACTATACTGCATCCATCGCGCGCTTGTGAGCGATATCCTTCCCGGACCCCAGGATGGTCGCTCGCTCTGCATCAGAGTGGGCCACACACCCGCCGTCCCGCGCCCAACGGCGCCACGCCCCGCAACGACCGTGAGCACGACCGCCACCGCCAGCACTGCCCCCGCCGCCGACTGGATCGACTTCCAGACGGACCCCAGCCAGTACCGCCACTGGAGCCTGGAGGTCGACGGGGACGTCGCGCATCTCAAGATGGCCGTCGAGCCCTTCGGCGGGCTCAAGGGGGACGCGTACGAGCTCAAGCTCAACAGCTACGACCTGTCGGTGGACATCGAGCTCAGTGACGCGATCCAGCGCCTGCGCTTCGAGCACCCCGAGGTCCGATCCGTCGTTGTGACCGGAGCCCTCGACCGGGTGTTCTGCGCCGGCGCGAACATCGTGATGCTTCGCAGCAGCGCTCACGCGTTCAAGGTCAACTTCTGCAAGTACACCAACGAGACGCGCCTCGGGATCGAGGACGCCTCGGCGAACTCGAACAAGCGCTTCGTCGCCGCGCTCAACGGCACCGCGTCGGGTGGCGGCTACGAACTGGCACTCGCCTGCGACCGGATCCTCCTCGTCGACGACCGCAACAGCGCCGTCTCGTTCCCGGAGGTGCCGCTCCTGGGCGTCCTTCCGGGTACGGGTGGACTCACCCGGATCACGGACAAGCGCCAGGTCCGTCGCGATCGGTGCGACGTGTTCTCGAGCATCGCCGAGGGCATCAAGGGCAAGCGCGCCGTCGAGTGGGACCTCGTGGATCGCGTCGCGCCCCTGTCCAAGTGGGACGAGGTCGTCACCGAGGAGGCGCGCGCGGCCGCCGAGGAGTGCGCTGACCGCGCCGGCGCAACGGGCATCGAGCTCGAGCCGGTCGAGGCGACCGTCGAGGACCGCACGTGGTCGTACCAGTACGTCACGATGGAAGTCAGCGACGCGGACCGCACCGCGACGCTCACGATCAACGCGCCGGATTCGGGCCCGACCACTCCGGCCGACGCCCTCGCGCAGGGCTCGAACTGGTGGGCCCTGAAGGCCTTCCGCGAGCTGGACGATGCGCTGCTCCACCTGCGCATGAACCTGCGCGATGTCGCCCTCGTCCTCCTGCGCGCCACCGGTGATGCCGCCACGGTCCGCGCCACGGACGAGCTCCTCGCTGGCTCCTCGGACGACGCTGCTCAGTGGTTCGTCAACGAGACCAAGCACCAGATCAAGCGCGTGCTCAAGCGCCTCGACATGACCGCGAAGAGCTTCTACGCGGTTGCCGACGAGGGGACGAACTTCACGGGCAGCTTCCTCGAGATGGCCCTCGCCAGCGACCGGATCTACGTGCTCAACGACCCTGAGGTCCCGGTCGAGCTGGGCGTCACCGTGGCGAACGCCGGGATGTTCCCGATGTCCAACGGGATCTCGCGCCTCGAGACCCGCTTCCTCGGCGAGCCCGACCGCGTCGGCGAGGTGCTCGATACGATGCGTCAGATCACGGCCGAGGAGGCCGATGAGCTCGGCCTGGCGACCTTCGCCCCGGACGAGATCGACTGGGAGGACGAGCTGCGGATGGCTGTCGAGGAGCGCGCGAGCTTCTCGCCCGACGCCCTGACCGGCATGGAGGCGAACCTGCGCTTCGCCGGCCCCGAGACCATGGAGACCAAGATCTTCGGGCGGCTCACCGCCTGGCAGAACTGGATCTTCCAGCGGCCCAACGCGGTGGGCGAGCGCGGCGCGCTCGTCTGCTACGGCACCCCCATGCGCCCCGACTTCGCGGTCGAGCGCACCTGAGAACACCCTCACTTCGAGAACACCTGCACGAGCGCGGCGCCCGGATGGACGGGCGGGGATCGACGCAGCGCGGGCAAACCTGAACCCATCACCGACATCGCTCCACAGCCATGACCGGCATCGACTACAGCCAGAAGATCCCGAACAACGTCGACCTCAAGTCCGACAAGCGACTCCAGCGCGCGCTGGAGCGCTGGCAGCCGGACTACCTGAACTGGTGGCGCGAGATGGGCCCCACCGACTTCAACGAGAACGACATCTACCTGCGCACCGCGATCAGCGTGGACCGCGACGGGTGGGCCAACTTCGACTACGTCAAGATGCCCGACTACCGCTGGGGCATCTTCCTCACCCCCACCGAGGCGGGCGGCAAGATCGGCTTCGGCGACCACTACGGCGAGGACGTGTGGCAGCAGGTGCCGGGTGAATACCGGAACTGGCTCCGGCGCCTGATCGTGACCCAGGGCGACACCGAGCCCGCCTCCGTGGAGCAGCAGCGCCTCCTCGGACTGACGGCGCCGTCCCTCTACGACATGCGCAACCTGTTCCAGGTCAACGTGGAGGAGGGCCGTCACCTGTGGGCGATGGTCTACCTGCTCCACAGCTGCTTCGGCAAGGACGGCCGCGAGGAGGCCTCGGAGCTCCTCGAGCGCCGCTCCGGCAACGCCGACAGCCCGCGCATCCTCACCACCTTCAACGAGCCCTGCCACGACTGGCTGAGCTTCTTCTGCTTCACGATGTTCACGGACCGGGACGGCAAGTTCCAGCTCCTGAGCCTCGCGGAGTCCGGCTTCGAGCCCCTGGCGCGGACGACGCGCTTCATGCTCACCGAGGAGGCCCACCACATGTTCGTGGGCCAGACGGGCATCGCGCGCGTCATCCGCCGCACCTGCGAGATGATGAACGAGAACCCGGACAAGGACGTGAAGGAGCAGGGCGGTATCCCGCTCGAGACGATCCAGCGCTACATCAACTTCTGGGCGTCGTCCTCCCTCGACCTGTTCGGCGCGGAGGTGTCGAGCAACTCGGCCAACTTCTTCGGGGCCGGCATCAAGGGCCGCGCCTACGAGGCCAAGAACTACGACGAGCACACCGCGCTCGACCAGGGCTACGACATCGACCGCTGGCAGGACGGCGCCGTCGTCTCCGAGGAGGTCCCGCTCCGCAACGCGATGAACGAGGTCCTCCGGGACGAGTACGTGCGCGAGAACGAGAAGGGCATCGCCTACTGGAACAAGGAGTGCGAGAAGGCCGGCATCGACTTCCGCTTCCACTACCCGCACCGCCGCTTCAACCGCCAGGTCGGCGAGTGGTCCGGCGGCGCCTTCCACGTCACCAGCGGCGAGCCGATGGAGCAGGCGGCGTACGACGCGGCGTGCCTCGACTGGCTCCCGAGCCAGGAGGAGGCCGACTACGTCAAGAGCCTCATGAAGCCGGTCCACGAGCCGGGCAAGTTCGCCAACTGGATCGCGCCGCCCCTCCGCGGCATCAACGGCCAGTCCGTGGACTTCGAGTACGTGAAGCTCTGATCCCGTGCCGCGGGACCACCCGCGGCCGTGAGAGCGACCTCCCGAAGGGGCTGCCGACGCGAGTCGGTGGCCCCTCGTCGTTCGCGAGCCCCCACGGATGCCAGGAGCGGGAACCGCAGCTGGGTCAGCGTGGTTCCCCGCGGTCCAGCGCACGCGGACGGAGCTCACCTCGACGGGCCGACTCCGGCGTGGTCCGTTCGATCCCGTCCCGCGCACGTCGAGGCTGCGCGTCACGATGGAGACAGGCTCGTCCAGGCCCGCAGCCGACCTGGCCTGCGGCGAGGCCGCGCCGGACCCGAGCCAGCCGTCCACGGCCCTCGTCCTCCCGGGCGAGGATCGGCCCGCCCAGGAGGATGCGCCCCCCCGCGGGCGGTGCGAACGTCGTCGCGCGGGCCGCGCTCGGCGTCATGGATGGCCACACCCCGCCCCCGTCTCGCCCTCCTCCCGACCTCGGTTCAAGCCGCGCGACCGGCGGAGGTGCACGCTAGGCTCGGGGCCGTGCGCGCACGTCACATGCTTCTCGCGACCACCGGCGCGGTCGTGCTCTACGGATCTCTCGCCCTCCTGGGGACCGTTCCTGGCGGCTGGCGCCTGAGGTCCCTGTTCAGCGATCCGTCGGCGGTCGCCCGGGCCGAGCGGGACGCCCACCGACGGGATCGGCTGGAGACCTTCGCCAGGGAGCAGGCGACCCGGGGCGGGATCCTGTTCATGGGTTCCTCGACGGTGGAGTTCTTCGACCTCGTCGGGGCGTTCCCGGGCGCGCCGGTCCTTAACCGTGGAATCGGGGACGAGCCCGTCGCCGCGATGGCCCGTCGTCTCGGCGCGACCCTCGAGCGACACGCACCGAGGGCCGTGGCGCTGTACGCGGCGAGCGTGGACGCGCGTCGGCCCACCGCGGCGACCGGTTGGAGACCCGTGGAGGAGCTCGTGGCCGACGTCCAGCGGTGCGCGAGCACCGCCCTCCGCGCCCCTTCCGTGGGGACGGTCGTGCTCCTCGGCGTCCTTCCGGAGACATCCCATCGGGAGCCCGTGCCAGGCAGGGTCGAGGCGCTGAACCGGGGGCTCGAGGGCGTCGCCCTGTCCCTCGGGGAGCAGGTCCTGTTCCTGGACACCCATCGCCCCCCCCTCGTGGACCCGGGAAGCGGCCACCTCGAGGCGTCCATGGCCCGGGACCGGCTGCATCTGAACGAGCGCGGGTACGCGGTCCTCGCGGATTGGCTCCAGGGCATGATCCCCGAGCTCGGGCCCTGACGCTCCCCGCGAGGCCGCCGGGGCCCCCCGAAGCTCCGGAATCGCAGCTTCTGGCCCCCCACAACTGCCGATAGATTCCGCTCCCGGGGACCCCCAACCGTGCTCAGAAGCATCAGCTCCAACTGGGCCCTGAACGCCATGCAGATCCTGGTGTTCATGGTCCTGACTCCCTTCGCGGCGAACGCGCTCGGGCGAGACCTTTACGGCGTCTGGGAGGTGCTGGTGGCTTCGGCGGGTCCCCTGCAGCTGCTCGCCCTGGGCCTGCCCATGGCCACCGTGCGCGCCGTCAGCGCAGGGAGGAGCGCGGAGGACGACCCAGACGCCGCCTCCCGCGCCGTCGGGACGAGCCTGTCCATGACCCTCGTGCTCGGCGCCTTCGCGGCGCTCCTGGGCGTGGCGGTGTGGTTCGCCTTCGACGCGCTGCTGGTCGACAGCCCGGAGTGGTCCGGTATCGGAGACACCGGCGCGGAGGATGCGCGAGCGGCGCTCATCGTGCTGCTGGTCAACGTGGCCGTGGGCTTCGCCCTCAGGCTCCCCTACGCGGTGTACGACGCCCACGCGGACTTCGTCGCCCGCAATCTGATCATGGGCGGCGGGCTGCTGCTCAAGCTCGGCGCAACGGTCGGCTTCTTGACCGTGCACCCCGACCTCTTCACCCTCGCGTGGATCCAGCTGGTGATCGCGGCCTTCGAGTTCGCCGTCGCCCTCCGCGTCTCCCGTCGTCGCCACCCGAAGGTGCGCTTCGCGCCCCGACGGATTCGCTGGAGCGAGGCGAGGGCCCTGCTGAGCTTCAGCGTCTTCGCCTTCCTGCTCAACATGGGCGCGCTGCTGGCCTTCCGCCTCGACGCGCTGGTGATCGGCTTGCACATGGAGCCCGAGGCGGCGGCGATCTACGGCTTCGGGAACAAGATCTTCGACCCCTTCATCCAGCTCGTCCTGGGCATCGGCATGGTGCTCATGCCCATGGCCGCCTCGCGCGCGGGCTCGAGCGACCTTTCCGAGGTCGAGGATGCGTTCCTCAAGTGGTCGAAGATCGCAGCCACCCTCGTGTTCCTCGTGGGCGGCTACCTGATGGTGCTCGGGCCCGCCTTCCTGGACACCTGGCTGGGCGACGAGTCGACCCCGGAGTCGGGCCGTCTCCTCCAGGTGTTGATGGTGAGCTTCTTCGCCTTCCTGCCAGTGCGTGGCGTGGCGCTCCCGGTGCTGATGGGCCTCGGACGAGCGAAGGGCCCCGGGCTCGGGCTGCTCACCATGGGCCTGGTGAACGTCGGCCTCAGCATCACGCTGATCGGCCCCTACGGCCTGCTCGGTGTCGCCCTGGGCACCGCGATACCGAACGTCCTCTTCTCGATCGTGTTCGCCCGGGCCGCGTGCGGCTCCCTCGGGATCTCGCTGGCGCGCTACCTGGCGTACGCCTTCGGGCGCCCGCTCCTGGCGGCCCTCGTGGCCGCCGGCCTGCTCTGGCTGGTCGCGGACCGCTGGACCATCGAGGGCTACCCGCGGCTCATCGGGGCGGGCCTCGCCTACACGGCGGTCTTCGGCGCCGTGGGCGTGGCCTTCGTCTTCCGCGGCGACCCCCGGCTCGATCTGGCCGCCCGCCTGGCCTCCCTGAGGGCCCGCCTGCCGTGATCGTCGAGCTCACCATCGCCGCCGCAGGCCTCGCCGTCGCGGGCGCCGCGGCCGAGCTGCTGGCGCGGCTCGGCCTCGCCCGACACGGGCGCGTGTTCGTGCACCACCCCTACGCCCGCCGCCGCTCGGAGCTGTCGCAGGACGCGCTGCCGGACATGCCACCCAAGGTGCGGTTCGCGTCCAATGGGGACGGAGAGCGCGCCGGCCCCGTCCCGGCCGATCCGGAGGGCACCCTGCGCGTGCTCGTGGCCGGAGGGAGCGCCGCCGAGTGCTTCATGCTCGATCAGGACACCACCTGGCCCGCGCAGCTCGAGTCGCGGCTGCGGGACGATCCGGCGATCGGGCGGCCTGTCCACGTCGGCAACGTCGCCCGGTCCCTGATCGCCTGCCGGCAGATCGACGCCGTTCTCGCCGCCGCTCTCCCACGCTTCCGCTCGCTCGACGTGATCGTCCTGATGGTGGGCGCGAGCGACCTGGTCTCGTGGCTCGAGGCTCGCACCCCGCCGGAGATCGCCAGGGGCGACGTGGACCTCGCCAGCTACTGCGAGGACCACCCATTCGGCCCGTTCAGCTGGACGCTCAAGGGCAGCGCTCTCTATCGCGTGGCGCGCCGCGCCTCCGCGCGGTTCCGGGGCGAGGATCCGCTCCGGAAGAACGTGGGCTCGTCCCTGGTGAAGCACCGCGCCATGCGGGCCCGGGCGACGACGGTCCTCCAGGAGACCCCTGACCCTGCGCCGCTGCTCCGCTCCTTCGAGGAGGACCTGCGCGCGCTCATCGGGACCTGCAACCGTCACGCCCCTCGTGTCGTCTTGGCGCGCCAGCCCTGGTTGGATCGGGACTTCACCCCCGAGGAGGAAGCGCGGCTCTGGAACTTCGGGCAGGGCAGCCCTTACCGCGGGGAGGTGGACACCTACTACGCCATCGACCTCGTGCGGGACCTCATGACCCGGCTGGACGAAGTCGCGGCGCGGGTCGCCGCCGAGGAAGCGGTCGAGGAGGTCGAGCTCCGAGGCGCGGTCCCCAGCGACTTCGAGCACTACTACGACTTCCTCCACTTCACGCCGGCTGGCGCAGAGCGGGTGGCCGCAGCCCTCGCGCCCGTGATCGCCGCCGGAGACGACGGAGCGCGCGCCGGATCCTGATCCAACGCGCGCTCCAGGGCGGCCATCGAGAGGCGCTCAGCCGAACTGAATGCCCTGAGCGAGCGGCAGTTCGCTGGACCAGTTCACCGTGTTCGTCTGTCGGCGCATGTACGCCTTCCAGGAGTCGGAGCCCGACTCGCGGCCCCCGCCCGTGTCCTTCTCGCCGCCGAAGGCCCCGCCGATCTCCGCACCGCTGGTGCCGATGTTGACGTTGGCGATCCCGCAGTCCGAGCCGATGGCGGAGAGGAAACGCTCCGCCGTCTTCACGTCGCTCGTGAAGATGGCGCTGGAGAGGCCCTGCGGGACGCCGTTGTGGAGCTCGATGGCGTGGTCGATGTCCTTGACGGGGATCACGTAGAGGATCGGCGCGAAGGTCTCGTCCTGGACGGTCTGGTAGTGGTTCTCCGCCCGCATGATGGCCGGGACGACGAAGTGCCCCCCACCGAGAGCGCCCTGCATCTCGGCGCGGCCGCCGCCACGCAGCAGCGTGCCACCCTCGGCCTGACAGGCCTCGATGGACCTCTGCATCGTCTCCACGGCCGCCTCGTCGATCAGCGGACCGCAGAGCGTGCCTTCGTCCATGGGGTCGCCGATCTTGATGTCGTCGTAGGCCCGGACCAGCCGCTCGACGACCGTGTCCATCAGGGACTCGTGGACCAGCAGGCGACGCGTCGACGTGCAGCGCTGGCCGGCGGTCCCGACGGCCCCGAACAGGGTCGCGGGCAGGACCATGTCGAGGTCGGCGTCGTCCATGACAAGCAGGCCGTTGTTGCCCCCGCATTCGAGGATCAGCTTGCCCATGCGGCCCGCGACGCGCCCGGCAACCAGCTTGCCGATGGCCGAGGAGCCCGTGAAGGAGACGAGGGGAAGGCGCGCGTCGTCCATCATCGCGCCGGCCACGTCCTCGTTCCCGCCGATGGCGAGTCCGGCGAGGGCGCCGAAGCCCTCCTCCTCGAGGATCGGGCGGATGACGTTGGTGAGCCCGATCGCCGTGAGCGGGGTCTTCGGGCTGGGCTTCCAGACACAGGCGTCTCCGCAGGTGAAGGCGAGCATGGAGTTCCACGCCCACACCGCCATCGGGAAGTTGAACGCCGTCAGGATCCCGACCGTCCCGAGCGGGTGCCACTGCTCGCGCATGGCGTGACCCGGGCGCTCGGAGGGCATGGTCAGGCCGTAGAGCTGTCGCGAGAGGCCGACCGCGAAGTCCGCGATGTCGATGCACTCCTGCACCTCGCCCCAGCCCTCCTGGACGATCTTCCCCATCTCGAGGGTGATCAGCCGGCCGAGGGCGTCCTTGTGCTCGCGCATGGCGTTGCCCATGCGCCGGACGATCTCGCCGCGCTGCGGAGCCGGGAGGGAGCGCCACCTCTTGAAGGCCTCCTGGGCCGCTTCGACGACCTGGTCGTACTCGGCGCGCGTCGCCATCTGAACCGTGGCGATCACCTCCCCGGTGGCCGGGGACAGGGACTCGAGAACGGGTCCGGTGCACTCGAGCCAGGACCCCCCGTAGGCGCCGGAGTTGTGGTCCTGGATGCCGAGGCTGGCGAGGAAGGAGTGGTCGCTGGCTGTGGTCGAGGCCATGGATCGAGTCGTTGGGCGGCGCCCTGGGCGCGGCGGGGAGCGAGCGGTCGGAGGGATGAGCCCCGGCCGCGGAAATCGGGCAAAGAGGATACCGCGGGGCCGGCCATGAAACCGGACCGACAGCCGCTATCCTCTTGCCCCTTCGAACGGGCCCGGCGAGGCCGCTCCAGCGACCCCGGAGGAACCACGAGGACGCCCGCGAGGGGCGCCTCTCGGCTCCCGGTCCTGGTCCCCCGCCGCAGCGCTCGTCCCCCCTCAGCGACCGCGACACCAGCCCGAGGCCACGGAGCCTCCCGGCCCACGCCCCCGCCATGTCCGACGGCAAGATCATCTACCAGCTCCAGGACCTCAAGAAGTTCTACGACCAGCGCGAGGTGCTGAAAGGCATCACCATCGCGTTCCTGGAGGGCGCGAACATCGGGCTGATTGGCCCGAACGGCGCGGGCAAGAGCACGCTCCTGCGCATCCTCGCCGGCGACGACACGGAGATCGAGGGCACCGCCCGTCCGATCCAGGGTCTCTCCATCGGCTACCTCCAGCAGGAGCCGCCCCTCGACGAGTCGAGGACGGTCGGGGAGAACATCGACCTCGGCGTGGCCCCGCTGCGCGCCCTGGAGGCGCGCTACTACGAGGTCATGAACATCATGGGCGAGGCCGAGGGCGAGGAGGCCGAGAAGCTGAGCGCCGAGTACGACGAGCTCCAGATCGCCATGGACACCAAGGGCATCTGGGACCTCGACAGCCGCCTGGAGCAGGCGGCCCAGGCGCTGCAGGTCCCGCCCTTCGACTCGCCGGTGACGAACCTCTCCGGCGGTGAGCGCCGCCGCGTCGCGCTCTGCAAGCTCCTCCTCGAGCACCCCGATCTCCTGCTCCTCGACGAGCCCACGAACCACCTCGACTCCGAGTCGATCGCGTGGCTCGAGACGCACCTGTCCGAGTACGAGGGCACGGTCATCCTGATCACCCACGACCGCTACTTCCTCGACAACGTCGTCGGCTGGATGCTGGAGGTCGAGCGCGGCCTCGCCCGCCCCTACAAGGGCAACTACACCGCTTACCTCGAGCAGAAGTCGAAGATGCTCGACCTCAAGCGCAAGAACGACGCGGCGCGCGCCAAGGTCCTCGAGCGCGAGAAGGAGTGGCTGAGCCGCACACCCGCCGCCCGGACCAAGCAGTCCAAGGCGCGCCTCAAGCGCTACCAGGACCTCGCCCAGGAGGTCCGCGCCGACGAGATGGCGCAGTCCCTGGAGCTCCGCATCCCGCCGGGCCCCCGCCTCGGCGACAAGGTGCTGGAGGTGGAGCACGCCTCCAAGACCTACGGAGATCGCACGCTCTTCCAGGACCTCTCCTTCTCGGTCCCTCCCCAGGCCAAGCTCGGCGTCATCGGGGCGAACGGCATGGGCAAGTCGACCTTGATGAAGATCATCATGGGGACGGAGACCAGCGACTCCGGTGGCGTCGACATCGGGTCGACGGTCCAGATGCGCTTCCTCGACCAGAGCCGGACGGTCCTCGACGACGAGCTCTCCGTCTTCGAGAACATCACGGACGGGAACGAGCAGCTGCCCTTCGGAACGTCGGTGATCGACAGCCGCGCGTACCTCGCACGCTTCAACTTCCGCGGCGAGGACCAGCAGCGCAAGGTCGGCGAGTGTTCGGGCGGTCAGCGCAACCGGGTCATGCTCGCGAAGATGCTCAGGGAACCCGCCAACCTGATCATCATGGACGAGCCGACCAACGACCTCGACCTCGACACCCTGCGAGTCCTGGAGGAGGCCATCCAGCACTACCCGGGCTCGATGATCATCGTGACCCACGACCGCTACTTCCTCAACCGGGTCGCGACCCACATCCTCTCCTTCGAGGGGCCGGGTGAGGACGGCACCGGCGTCGTCCACTTCCACCACGGCGACTACGAGTCCTTCAAGGATTGGAAGCGCTCCCGCGGCGAGGACATCGACGCGGCCAAGGGCCCCCACCGACGCTTCGCGCGGGATTGACGTGGCCGCATCAGCGACGAGCGCCGGGGCCCTCCAGCTGGCCCTCGAGCTCACGGGAGAGGACGCGATCCTCTCCGGAGTGGCCGATGGGTTCCGGCGTCGCATCCGCGAGTTCCTCCGGGAGCACGGGCCGATCGCGCTGACCCGCGACTGCACGCCCGGACACCTGACCGCATCGTGCCTGCTCTGGGACGCCGCGGGCGAGCGCGTCCTCCTCCATCACCACCGCAAGCTCGACCTGTGGCTCCAGTTCGGTGGCCATTGCGACGGGGACGGCGACGTGCGCCGCGTGGCGCTTCGCGAGACCATGGAGGAGTCCGGGATCGAACCCGCCTTCCTCACGCCCCGACCCGTCGACTACGACATCCACACCATCCCCGCGCGACCCGCGAAGGCCGACCGCGCGGCCGAACCGGAGCACGTTCACCTCGACGTCCGCTTCCTGGCGAGAGCGGCCGAGGGAGCGAGCGAGAGGATCTCCGAGGAGTCGATCGCCCTCGCATGGCTGACGCCCCGGGCCGCGCTCGATCAGGGGCTGGACGACTCGCTCGCCCGGATACTCGCGCTCGGGCCGCCCGCTCGCTGACGCCCACGACCGAGGCCGGTTCGCCGCGGCGAGTCCAGCGCGAGGAGCGGGCAGCCGGCCACGATCGAGCGACCGCGCCGCCAGCGGGGCTCGGCGGGCGTCGTGGGGCGCGAGGCGGTCGCCCGGCTCCAGGGGCGCCGTGCCCCATTCGCGGACTCGGCTTTCGTGGGCCACGAGCGGGACGGTACGGTGGCTCAAGCAACCGTTCTCCCGGCGCCGACGATCCCACCATGCCCTGGACCCAAGACTCCTACCTCCGCTTCTTCCCGAGCCTCAGCTGGCAAGCGGCGCCTCAGCTGGAGAAGCTGGTCGCGGAGGAGCCCCGGGGCACGCGCATCGCCGACCTCGGCGCGGGCGGCCGCCGCATCCGCGAGGACGTCGTCTGCGTGGACTTCATCCCCGTCGACGGCACCACCGTCCAGGCGGACGTTCAGAAGCTGCCCTTCGCCGACGAATCCCTGGACCTCGTCATCGCGACCGGGCTCCTCGAACACGTCGAGGACGACCGCGCGCTGCTGCTGGAGACCTTCAGGGTCCTGCGCCCTGGAGGCCGCGCACACTTCGAGGTGCCGTTCCTCCAGCAGTACCACGATGACCCCATCGACTGCCGCCGTCTCACGGTGGACGGCCTCCGTCGGGAGTTCCTGCGAGCCGGCCTCGAGACAGAACGCTCGGGCGTGCACCTCGGGCCGACCGTGACGATGATCACGCTCTCGTCCTACTACGTGGCGCTGCTCTTCGAGGGTCGCTCGAAGGTCATGCGCGGGATCTCGACCCTGGCGCACCTCGGGAGCCGCGTGCTCCTCTGGCCGGCGAAGTTCCTGGATCGTTTCCTCATCGGCCGACGCAGCGCGCACCGGCTGGCCTTCGGCGTCTACGCCACGGCGCGCAAGCCACCGACGGCCGAGGACGCCGCCCGCTGACGACGTCCGGCCGCGGGCGTCCGCGAGGTCGCGCTATGCTCGGGGCATGTCCGAGACACCGCTGAGCCGCATCGACGGCGAACGCTACATCGTCACGCCCGAGGAGCGCGCTGCGTTCCGGCGCGATGGCTACGTCCATCTCCGCGGAGTCCTCAGCCCCGAGGAGCTCTCCCGCGTCGAGGACGTGGTCGAACGCTTCATCACGAAGGAGATCCCCGTTCCCGGTCGCGACTACTGCGACATGGCGGGCGACTACGACCGCTCCCACGAGGAGTACGCGATCGTGAACGTGATGCTGCCGCGCCGCTACCACCCGGAGTGGCAGGGGAACCTCTTCGAGCGCCGCGCGGCGTCCATCGCCGAGCAGCTCCAGGGCCCTGGCCTCGAGGTCGACTACGACCAGATCCTCGACAAGAACCCCGGGCGAGAGGACGCCGTCTTCGGTTGGCACCAGGACATGGCCTACTGGATCGAGACGCCCGACATGCGGACCGCGACCCTGTGGCTCGCCATCGACGACTCGACGGAGGAGAACGGCTGCATGCGCTTCGTCCCTGGCTCCCACGCCGAGCCGGCGCTGCGGCCCCACCGCCCTCTCCACGGCGATCGAGGCGAGAGCCACGCTCTGGTGACCGAGCTCGACCCGAGCCGCGACCGGATCCGCCCGGTCCCCATCGCGCGGGGGGACGTCACGGTCCACGGCGAGCGCGTCGTTCACGGATCCGGAGGAAACCGGAGCGACGGTCGCCGCCGCGCCTACGTCCTCGCGTTCCGGAGCGCGGACACCATCGCCGAGGAGCGCCGTCGCGGCTTCACGCACAGCCACAACGACGGCGCGGACGTCCTCGACGACACCGGCATCAGGGGCCAGAGCTCCAGCTGACGGGGCGAATCCGCGCCGGGCCTCGCTCCTCGGCCCGCCAACACACCCCTTCACCCCGCTCAACACACCTCCCTCCCGACGCTCGAACGAGGGGGCCGGACAGCCGGCTGGAGGCGGACGCGGCCGGGAGCCCTGCGCGCTCTCAGGCGCCGAGGAGCTCGTCCAGGAGGCGCGGGACCGCCTCCGCTGCGCGTCCCTGGACGAAGCGGTCGCGCGGGTCGAGGTTGTCCGGCTCCGCGAGCCCCTGGACGATCGTGGGAATGCCGGCAGCCCGCGCGTAGGAGAGGTAGCCGGCGGCCGGGTACACCGCCCCGCTCGTGCCAATGGCCATGAAGAGGGTGGCTGCCGCGACCGCGCGCTCGATGGCGTCCAGGTGGTAGGGCATCTCGCCGAACCAGACCACGTCGGGTCGCAGGGGCTCGTGTCCGCACGAGGGGCAAGCCACGAAGACCTCCTCTTCGAGATGCTCGGTGTCGACCGGGCGCGCGCCGCATTCCTCGCATCGCAGGCGCAGGAGCTCGCCGTGCATGGCGAGGACCTCGGAGCCGGCGCGCTGGTGAAGGTCGTCGACGTTCTGCGTGACGAGGGTCAACGAACCACCCGCGGCCTCCAGCTCCTTCTGCGCGCTCGCCAGAGCCAAGTGCGCGGCGTTCGGCTCCACGCTGCGGACCTGCTTGCGGCGCAGCTGGTAGAAGCGCCAGACGAGCTCACGATCCCGCTCCCAGGCCTCGGGCGTCGCGACCTCCTCGAAGCGATGCCCCTCCCAGAGCCCGCCGGCGTCCCGGTAGGTGTCGACGCCGGAGTCCGCCGAGATCCCCGCTCCCGTCAGCACGACGACGCGCGGCGCGCTCACCTCCCGCCTCCGAGCACCCCGATGAGGTCCGCGTGGTCCACGTTCCCGCCGCACACCACGATCGCCGCGCGTTCGCGCGCCCTGCCCTCGCGCACGTCCGCGAGCCAGCCGGCCGCCGCGAGACCCGCGGCCCCCTCGACGACCATTCGCTCGCCCTCGAACAACGATCGCATGCCCTCGGCGATCCGCTCCTCCTCCACGAGGAGCCAGCGGTCGACGAGCTGGAGGCAAGGCAGGAGGGTGACCGAATCCGCTTCCATGGCACCCGCGGTCGCCAGGGAGAGCGTGGGCCCGTGGGGCACGTCGATCACACGGCCGGCCTCGACCGCGCGGTGAAGAGCGCAGGAGGCGATCGGCGAGACACCGACGATCTCGACCTCGGGACGACGCGAGGCGATCGCCGCGGCGATGCCGCCGAGCAGCCCGCCACCTCCTGCGGACACGTAGATGGCGTCCAGGTCGGGCGCCGCGTCCAGCAGCTCGAGCCCGATCGTCCCCTGACCGGCCATGACCACGGGGTCGTTGTAGGGCGAGACGAAGACCGCGCCGGTCGAGGCAGCGAGCTCCCGCGCCCGGACCTCGGACTCCCCGCATTCGGCGCCGTGCCGCGTGACGCGCGCGCCGAAGCGCTCGATGGCGGCGGCACGGTCCGTCGGCGTGGTCTCCGGAACGACCACCTCCACCTCGATCGCGAGCGCGCGGCCGGCGAACGCGGTGGCCGCGCCGTGATTCCCGGTGGAGGCCGCGACCACGCCGCGCCCCCGCTCCTCGGCCCCTAGGGAGAGGAGCTTCGAGAACGCTCCGCGGACCTTGAAGGAGCCCGTGGGCTGATGGTTCTCGAGCTTGAGCGAGGGCGCCGCCCCGCCCGCCATGCGGGCCAGGCCAAGGCCCTCGCGGAGCGGCGTCGGCTGAAGGAAGCCGGAGAGACGCGCGGCCGCGGCGTCCACTTCTCCGGCCCAGCGTGCGAGCTGGCCGGCCTCGAGCTCGGGTGCGTTCATGCGCCCGATGATGCCACGGCAGCGTCGTCCACAGCGCCCACCATGCGGCCGACCCTCCGGCCCGCCCCGCGACCGATCCCGAGCAGGTCCTCGAGGATCACGGTCGCCACCGGAACGAGGACGAGAATGAGCAGCGTCGCCACCGCGAGGCCGAAGAAGATGCTGATCGCCATGGGCTGGAGGAAGCGAGCCTGCCCCGAGGCGAAGAACGTGAGCGGGGCGAGCCCCAGCATGGTCGTGACCGAGGTGAGCACGATCGGGCGGAAGCGCAGGCGACCTGACTCGAGAACGGCCTCCATGAATCCGGCGCCGGCGCGCCGCCGCTGCCCGACGAAGTCCACGAGGATCAGCGAGTCGTTCACCACCACGCCCGCGAGCGCGAGGAGGCCGATGAGGGACATCAGCGTGATGGAGCGGTCCATCACGAGGTGCCCGAGCACCATGCCGACGCCGGCGAAGGGGATGATGAACATGATCACGAGCGGCTGGAGGAAGCTCCGGAAGAGCGTCCCGAGGATCATGTAGATCAGGAGCGCGGAGACGACGCCGGCGGACGCGAGACCCGCCATCGAAGCGGCCGTCTCCTCGGCGCGACCCCGAAGCCTGTACGAGTAGCCCGGTCGCGCGCCGAACCCATCGGCGAGCCCGGCACCCAGAGCCTCCAGGATCCGCGCCGCGTTCCCCGTCGCCTCGTCGACGTCCGCGCTCACCACGACCGCCCGTAGGCGCTCCTCGTGCCCCACCGAGGACGGGCCGACCCCCTCGTCGAGGTGCGCGATCCGGTGAAGGGGGACGCGCTCGGGGGGCTCTCCCGGCGGCGATGGAAGAGACACGCGGAGATCGCGAAGTGCTCCGCGCACCTCACGTCGACTCTCGGGGTACTTCACCATCACACCGACGTCCTCGGACCCTCTCCGCAGGCTCGCGGCCTCCCTCCCCTCGAACGCGGTGCGGACCTGGGTCGCGAGATCCGCCTCCGCCAGGCCCACCTGGCGCCCGGCTTCGGCGAGCCTCAGGGTCACCTGCCGCTTGCCGCTCTCGAGGTCCGTGCGCACGTCACGGACCCCGCGGAAGCGGCCCAGCCGGATCGCGAGCGCCTCGGCCTCCTCCGAGAGCACGTCGAGGTCGGGCCCGCGCAGCGCCACCTCGACCGCGCGCCCTGCCGGTCCCGTCTGGGGCTGCGCGATCTCGTAGCTCTCCAGGACCGGCGGGAGCCCGACGAGCGCGACTCGGAGATCCTCGATGACCTCGGCCGTCGTCCGCCGCCGGCTCTCTCCCTCCCGGAGCTCGACCCAGACCTGCCCGAGGTGCGGGCCCAGCTCGTAGCTGGAGACATCGGACGCCGCGACTCCGAGGAGCGTGTGCATGGAGAGGACCTCGCCCGCGCCCACGGCGCGCACGCGGGCCTCGAGCTCTTCGCAGATCGCCTCCGTCTCCTCGATCGACGAGGACGGATCGAGACGTGCGCTGACGTAGAAGAGCTTGCTCTCGAAGTCGTCGAAGAGCACGAAGGGGATGCGGGCCGAGCCCACGGCCGCGACGATGGCGCCGACGCCGAGCGCGAGACTCAGCGTCGCGTAGCGCCAGCGGAGCGCGGAGCGGAGGAGGGCCATGTACCCTTCCTCGAGCGGCGTGTACCAGCGCCGTACGCGGCCGCCCGCCGAGCGCGCCTGGGCCTGCATGCGTCCCACGGCGCGCTTGCTCGTCCAGTGCGCGAGGTGGGCCGGCAGGATCGTGAAGGCCTCGACCAGCGAGACGACCAGGCACGCGGACACGACGAGCGGGAGCGGCCGCAGGAAGAGGCCGGTCGTCCCGGTCAGCATCAGGACGGGCAGGAACGCAGCGATGCTGGTCAGGATCGTGGCGATCACCGCCCGGCCGACCTCCGCCGTCCCTTCGACCGCCGCGACCTCGGGAGCCTCGCCCTCCTCCATCCGGCGGTACACGTTCTCTCCGACGACGATCGCATCGTCGACGATCATCCCGAGGACCACGATCAGCGCGAACATCGCGATCATGTTCATCGTGACGCCCAAGCTGCCCGCGACGATGATCCCGCCGAGGAAGGAGAGCGGGATGCCGAGCGCAGTGACGAGGGCCACCCGCGTACTCAGGAAGAGCAGCAGCGCGACCAGGACCAGGATCGCCCCGATCGCGCCCGAGTCGAACATGGTCCGCAGGCGGTTCTCGACGTAGATCGAGAGGTCGCTGTTCGTGCCGATGCCGACCCCCGGAGGCATCTCCCCCGCCCGTGAGGCCACGTACTCGTGCACCTCACGGGCGATGTCGATCGTGTCGCCGCTGGCGCTCTTGAGCACCTGCATGTGCACGCACGGCCAACCGTTGAAGCGGCCACGCGAGCTGCCCCGCTGCTCCGACTCGGTCACCTCGGCGAGTCGGTCGAGGCGCACCTCCGCGCCCGTCGACGAGACCCTCACAGGGACCGACGCGAGATCCCTCGCCCACTGAACGTCGCCGCCGATCCGCAGGAGACGCTCCTTCTGCTCCGACACGAGCGCGCCGAGCGGCGCCTCCGCGACGCGCGTGGCGACGGCTCGCTCGACGTCCGCGAACGTGAGCTCGTGGCGCTCGAGGGCGTGCGGGTCAACCTCGACCCAGAGGCGCGGCTCGATGAGCCCGGTGGACTGGACTTTCGCGATCCCGGGGAGCGCCTCGAGCCCGCGGGCCTCGTCCTCCGCCAGGCGCTTCAGGGTGAGCGGGTCAGCGCTCCCGTAGACGAAGACGGCGATGACCGGGAACTGGTTCTCGACCTCGCGCACGAAGGGCTCCTCGGCGTCCTCGGGCAGCACGACGCCGCCGCCGCGCACGCGGTCGCGCGCCCCCGCCAGGACCTCGACCGGCTCCGCGTCCGGCGTCAGCGTGAGCTTGATCCGGCTCACTCCTTCGCGGCTCGTGGAGCGCATCTCCTTGACCCCGTCGAGCCCGTCGAGGGCGTCCTCGATCGGCGTCGTGACCAGACGCTCGACGTCCACCGGCGCGGCCCCCGGCAGCGCCGTGAGGATCTCGATGGCGTCGAGGGAGAAGTTCGGGAAGACCTCCCGCGGCATGCCGGCGTAGGAGACGAGCCCCCCGACCGCCATGGCGATCATCAGCAGGTTGGCGCCGACCGGGTTCGAGACCGCGAGACGCGCGAGGCCCCGGATCATCGCCCGCCACCGGCGGCGGGAGCCGCCAGGACCACCTCGACCCCGTCACCCACGAGCTCCAGGGGGCCGGTCACGACCTGCTGGCCGGGCCGCAGGCCGGCGCGCACGACGCGGCCGCCCGCCACCTCACCCGGCTCGAGGTCGAGCGGCACGAGGCGCGCACGCGGGATCCCCGCGTCGTCCGCCTCGACGACGAACGCGACCGGGGCGCCGCCGCGGAACCCGACCCACTCGGCGTCGAGGTGGAGCGCGTCACGGAGCGGCCTCCCCGTGATCGACGCGCGGCAGAAGGCGCCGTCGGCGAGGGCCGCGATCCCCTCCGCCGGAGCAGCCACGCGTGCCTCGACGCGCACCGTGCGCGTGCGCGGCTCGACGCGCACGCCGACCGACGTGACCTGCCCCTCGAGCAGGAGTCCGGGACGACCCGCCGGCGCCGCGACCGCGCGCGCCCCCAGGTGCAGCGACGCCGCGTCGTCCACGTGCACGTCGCAGACGAGCTGCAGCTCGTTCAGGTCGAGCAGAGCCCCGAGCGGGGCGCCCGGGGTCAGCACTTCCCCGATCTCGGGGAGGCGTCCGGAGCCGCCAGGCAAGAGCGCGAACGCGCCGTCGAAGGGAGCGCGGACTGCGAGCCGGCCGAGGCGGTCCTCCAGCAGCGCGATCCGCTGGCCGACGAGCGCCACCTCCTGGTCCCAGGCGTCGACCGCTCCGCTCGCGCTCCTCGAGGCGAGCCGCGCGTCCTCGAGGGCGACCTCTCCGGCGAGGCGCGCGCGCGTGGAGAGGTCGAGCCGCGTGCGCTCGGCCCGCTCGCTCTCGACCAGCCCACGCCAGCGCTCCTCGTCGGCGCGCAGGAGGAGCAGCTGCTCCTCCGCGAGGGTGGCGGCCCGCAGCGCGCTCGCGAGGGTCTCCCTGGCCGTCTCGAGGCGCACCCCGGCGAGCCGGAGGGCGGTGCGCTCGGCCGCGATCTCCAGCTCGGTCGGAACGGGGTCGAGCTGCACGAGGAGCTCTCCCGCTCGCAGGGTCGCACCGTCGGCGAGGCGAGCAGCGACGCCCACGACGCGCCCCCCGAGCTCGGACGCGAGGAGCGCCTCGCGACCCGCCTTCAGGGTGCCGATCGCCGAGAGGTCCCTGGGGACGTCGCGCGGCGCGAGCAGGACGGTGCGGACGGGGACGGGCCGAGGCCCCGGCAGCTCCTGCTCGCTCGGTGCCGGGCGCCCGGCCACCACGGCCCACGCGCCGAGGAGGCCCCCTGCGAGAAGGAGCGCGCTGACGGTGACATGGAGGACCTTTCTGAGCATCGGTTCGGAGGGGTCGTCGGTCGGGCCTGCGGGGAGGCGCTGTCGCGGGCATTCGAGGCCCTCCTGACGCCCCGCGGGCCCGTTGAGGTTCGCGCGGGGTGGACCTTTGGGCGCGGCCCCGGTTCAATCTTCGGCCTTGTTCGTGACGGGATCACGCCTCGAACACGGAATCGCCCCGGCTCGCGCGGCCTCCCGCCGCCGCCCCCGGACGAATCCCCGGCGCGCCCGATCGGCGCGCCGCGCCCCACCTCCTTCCATCGCTCCCCCGCCCACCGCCGGCCACAGCCCGGCCGCGCTCCGTTGAAGCTCGAAGTCGACACCTCCCAGGCGACCGTCGCCAAGATCTCCCTCACCGTCCCCGCCGACGAGTTCGAGACCCAGGTGCGCCAGGGCCTGCGCAACGTGGGCGGCAACGTCCGCATGAAGGGATTCCGCCCCGGGAAGGTCCCCGCCAAGGTCCTCGAGAAGCAGTTCGGCGATGGGATCCGCAAGGAGGTCAAGGAGCATTTCGTCCAGCAGGCCTACGGGCAGGCCGTGCAGGAGAACGAACTCAAGCCGATCGCGCACCCGCGCCTCGCGCCCGAGGCGCTGGAGCTCGCGGACGACGGGTCCTTCGCCGTCGAGTTCGATGTGCCCCTCAAGCCCCGGTTCGACCTGCCGGACTACAAGGGCCTGAGCATCACCAGCGAGCTCGAGCCGGTCATGGACGAGCAGATCGACTCCACCGTCGAGGAGCTGCGGAAGGGCCAGTCCACTCCCGAGGCGGCCGGCGACGAGGGCCTCGACGAGGAGGGCTTCGTCGTGGCCGACATCGCCTTCGAGCACGAGGAGAAGGCCGTCTTCGAGCGCGAGGGCATGCGCCTGAACACGGTCAGCGTTCCCCCCGGGGTCGACGCCGAGGCCTTCGCCGAGGGCATGAAGGGCATCAAGTCCGACGAGGAGCGCACCTTCCCGATGGAGCTCCCGGACTTCCTCGAGGAGGAGGAGCTGCGCGGCAAGGACGGCGTCTGCCGCGTCAAGGCAGGTGAGGTCATGAAGCTCGTGCCCCCCAGCGACGAGGACCTGATCTCGGTCGTCGGCGGTGAAGAGGTCACCGACATGGACGGCCTCCGCGCCTTCGTGAAGGAGCGGCTGGAGGAGAACGCCCGGGAGCGAGAGAGCCAGCGAGTCGAGTCCGAGCTCCTCGATCAGGTCCTCCAGGCCACCGAGGTCGAGCTCCCCTCCGTGATGGTCGAGCAGCAGGCCGAGGCCCGCCTCGCCCAGCTCGCCCAGCAGATGGCCCAGAGCGGCGCGAGCGAGGAGGACATCGAGAAGGCCAAGGAGGCGGAGAAGGAGGCCGCGACCGCCGATGCGGCGAAGGGTCTCAAGGCGCTCCTGGTGGTCGAGACCCTCGGAGAGGCCGAGGAACTCCTCGTGAGCAACGAGGACATCGACTCCGAGCTCGCCGCCATCGCCGCTCGGAACCAGTCGACCGTGGAAGAAGTTCGTAATTACTACGGCGAGAACAACCTGGGCCAGCAGCTGGCCATCGAGATCCTCGAGAAGAAGGTCCGCAGGTTCCTGCGCGAGAACGCCGATATCCAGGACCCGAGCTGACCGGACCCCGACGGACCGTCGGGCCGCGGCCCGGGCGCCCCGCCCCACCGAACGCCCATCGCGGGGCCCCTTGGATCCACCTCGGGGCCCCGTCGCTATTGAAACCGGACTCCCGAACCTCTAAGTACGGCGCCATGCAGAACTACTACCCGGTCCCCTACGTCATCGAGAAGACTGGTCGTGGCGAGCGGCAGTACGACATCTACTCTCGCCTTCTCGAGGATCGGATCATCTTCCTCGGCACGGCGATCGACGACAACGTTGCGAACGCCGTGATGGCGCAGCTCCTCTTCCTCGACAAGACGGGCCGCAACCAGGACATCAAGATGTACATCAACTCGCCGGGCGGCTCGGTCACGGCGGGCCTCGCGATCTACGACACGATGCAGCTCGTCGAGCCCGACATCTCGACCTACTGCCTGGGCCAGGCCGCCTCCATGGGCGCCGTGCTCCTCAGCGGCGGCACCGCCGGCAAGCGCTTCGCGCTGCCCCACAGCCGCGTCATGATCCACCAGCCCCACGGCGGGATGGGCGGCACCGCCCTGGACATGGAGATCCAGGTCAACGAGATCATGAAGATGAAGAAGCAGCTCGAGGGGATCATGGCGCGCCACTCCGGTCGCACTCCCGAAGAGCTCTCCGCGGCCTGTGATCGCGACAACTTCATGTCGCCCGAGGAGGCCAAGGAATTCGGCCTGATCGATCACATCGTGGCTCGCGTCGAGGACGCCCCGGCCGCTGGCGAGGGCGAAGGCTCCTGATCCTGCCGATCCGGTCACGAAGTTGAGAACAGGGGGGTACAGTCGCTCCCCGCCCGAACCTAACGTGCGGCCCGGTGCGAGCGTGCTCCACCGGGCCGTGACCATTCGCGGGCCGAGCGTCCTCCTCCAAAGCAGCCGAGGCGTGTTCCAGTCCGGAGCGCCTCGGGCCCCGCACCGACTCCCGAACCCCTCGACCTCCGAACGCACCCGATCCGCGTCGCGAATCGCTGCCCGTTTCTCGATCGGATGCATCGTCGCACCCATTCGCCGTTTCTCATGATGGACATTCCCGGATCGACCTGCCGATCTATCCTTTCTGCATGAGCTCCTCACGACGAACCGGCCGCCAGGTCGAGCGCTGCACCTTCTGCGAGAAGCCGCGCCACCAGGTCGCATCACTTATTGCAGGCCCCCCTGGTGTGTACATCTGCAACGAGTGCATTGAAATCTGCAATTCGATCCTCCAAGAGGAGCAGCGCCGCAACCCGAGCCTGCCCACCGAGGGGCGCGAGGAGGAGGCCACGCCCAAGCGCAGGAAGTCCGACATCGGCGCCGGCGCTGAAGAGCGACTCCCCACTCCGATCGAGCTCGCGCGCCGACTCGACGAGTATGTCGTCGGTCAGCACCGCGCGAAGAAGGTCCTCTCGGTCGCGGTGTACAACCACTACAACCGCCTGCGTCACCAGGGCAGCCAGCCCGACGAGCTCGCACCCCAGGTGGAGATCGAGAAGTCCAACGTGCTGCTGGTCGGGCCCACGGGCTCGGGCAAGACGCTGCTCGCCCGCACGCTCGCTCGCATGCTCGACGTCCCCTTCGCGATGGCGGACGCGACGACCCTCACCGAGGCGGGCTACGTCGGCGAGGACGTCGAGAACATCCTGCTCAAGCTCCTCCAGTCCGCCGACTTCGAGGTCGAGCGCGCTCAGCAGGGGATCATCTACATCGACGAGATCGACAAGATCGGCCGCACCACCGGCAACGTGTCGATCACCCGTGACGTCTCCGGCGAGGGCGTGCAGCAGGCTCTCCTGAAGATCCTCGAGGGCACGGTCGCGAGCGTCCCGCCCCAGGGTGGACGCAAGCACCCCGAGCAGTCGTACATCCAGATCGACACCTCGAACATCCTGTTCGTGGTAGGCGGAACCTTCTCCGGCATCGAGGAGTTCATCGGCCGCCGCGTCGGCCAGGAAGTCATCGGCTTCGGCCGCGACTCGTCCAGCAACAGCGCCTTCGACAAGGCCCGCAACATGGCCGGCGTGGGAGCCGGCGTCGGGGCCGACGCCGCGGGGCCGCTCCCGGCCATCGACGAGTACGGCGCGCGCGACGAGTACGTCCGCTACCTGCTCCCGAAGGACCTCATGGAGTTCGGGCTCATCCCCGAGTTCATCGGGCGCCTCCCGGTCGTCGCCACCCTCGACACCCTGCGCCGCCCGGAGCTGGTCCGGATCCTCGTGGAGCCGAAGAACGCACTCGTGCGCCAGTTCCAGCGACTGTTCGTCATGAACGGCAAGAGCCTCGAGTTCACCGACTCCGGCCTCGACGCGATCGCCGGTCTCGCCATCGAGCGCGAGACAGGTGTGCGGGCCCTGCGCTCGATCCTCGAGGGCATCCTGCTCGATCTGCTCTACGAGCTGCCGGCTCGCAAGGACACCGACCACTTCGTGGTCGATGAGCAGGTCGTCCGCGGCGAGGTCCAGCTGGCCCGCGGCCTGACCGCGGCCGATATCACGGACGAGGCCCCCGAGCGCGAGAGCGCCTGAGGAACGCCCTTATCACCGCGAGCGAGGCCGGAGCGAACCCCACGGGGCACGCTCTGGCCTCGCTCGTTCGGTAAGAATGGCGGGCGTCCGGGACCCGGGAGCTCTCGGCCCCTATGATCCCCGCCATGAGCGGCGGCGACACAGGCGGAGCCTCTCAGCAGCAGCTGAGGATCCGTTACCACAGGGACTTCGACGGTATGGTCTCCGGAGCAGTCCTCGCGCACGTCCTCAAGGCCGAGGGTGAGCGGCCGATCCTCCTGTCCGTGAACTACGACGAACGGAAGGGCTGGGAGAGCTTCGAGGAGGGGCGGCGCTTCGCCATCGTGGACTTCCACTTCCACCCCAGGGCCGAGTACTGGTTCGACCACCACCCGACGACCTTCCTGTCCGACGAGCTGCGCGCGACCTACGCCCCCTCCGATCGCTGGCAGTGGGACGAGAACGCCCTCTCGTGTCCGCCCCTGATCCTGCGTCACGCGAAGGAGCACTTCGGCTACGAGCCGCCCGAGCGGTTCCTGGAGGCCGCCCGCTGGTCGGACATCATCGACGCCGCCCGGTTCGAGAGCGTCGACCAGGCCATCTTCGGTGACGACCCGGCGCTCCGGATCTCGCGTTCCCTGACCGCCGCGCCGAACCCCGCCTGGGTCGACCAGATCGCCACGGCGCTCATCGAGGAGTCGATGCACGACGTCGCCCTCCGGAGCGACCTCGAGAAGGCCCACGATCGCGCCGCTCGGAACCGGGACAAGGCCCTCGAGCAGTTCCCCCCCACGGTCATCTGGAACGAGGGCGGCGTGGTCTTCTACGACGCGTCGTCGTCCAAGGTCCGGCGAGAGCGCTTCGCGCCCTTCTACCACCACCCCGACGTCTCCTACGCGGTCGGCGTGATCCCCACGCGGGCGGGATCCCACATCACCTGCGGCGAGAACCCCTGGAACAAGCCCGAGGGCGGGATCCACGTGGGTGAGCTGATGGAGCAGTACGGAGGCGGTGGCCACCGCGCCGTGGGTGGCGCCAACCCGCCCTCCCTCGCGGAAGCGCAGCGGCTCGGCGAGGAGGTCGCGGAGCTCATCGTGCGCCACCTCGCCGCCCGATGACGAGCCTGCTGGCCCTCGGGCCCGACGCCCTCGCCGACTTCGTGGCGGAGCGTGGCGGTCAGCGATTCCACGCCAAGGCACTGAGGCGGAACGTCGTCGCGCGCGGTGTCCTCGACTACGAGGCCATGACGGACCTGCCGGCAGCGCTCCGCGCGCGGCTGGCCGATGATCTCCCGATCTTCTCCGGCCGGCTCGACGCTGTCAGCGAGGCGCGGGACGGTACCAGGAAGCTCCTGCTGAGCTTCCCTCGCGGAGGAGACGGCGAGGGCGACCTCGCCGTCGAGACCGTGCACATCCCGCCACACAGGCGCCAGGACGACGAGGGGAACCCGCGCGGGGCGACCCTCTGCGTCTCCAGCCAGGCGGGCTGCCCCGTGGGGTGCCCCTTCTGCGCCTCGGGCCTCCTGGGGCTGGAGCGCAACCTCGAGCGCCACGAGATCCTCGAGCAGTTCATCCGGGGCCGCGACCTCGGCGCGCTCAGGAGGGTCGTGGTCATGGGCATCGGGGAGCCCCTGCTCAACCTGGAGAACCTCGAGGGCGCGCTGGACGCCGTCCGCGACGAGATGGGGCTGGGAGCGCGCAAGCTCACCGTGTCGACGGTCGGCTTCCCCGGTCGCCTCCGGCGCCTCGCCGAGCGCAGCCCCCGGTTCCAGCTCGCGATCTCGCTCCACACCCCGTTCCAGGATGAGCGCGACGAGCTCGTGCCCGCCATGGCCGGCGTCCCCCTCGAGGACGTCCTCTCGGCGGGCGATCACTGGTTCGAGACCACGGGCCGCGAGGTGACCTACGAGTACGTCCTCCTCGGAGGCGTGAACGACTCACCGCGCCACGCCGAGGCCCTCGCCGAACGGCTCGGGGGCAGGCGCTGCGGGGTGAATCTCATCCCCTACAACCCCACGCCGGAGCTCCCCTACGCCCGGCCCGAGGGCGGAGGACCGGAGGCGTTCCAGGAGCTCCTCCAGGGGCGCGGCGTCGTGGCGACCATCCGTTGGTCCCGCGGCCTGGACGGCGCGGCGGCCTGCGGGCAGCTGCGACTCGACGCGGCGAGCCGCTGAGCAGCTCAGAGAGCGTCGAGGCAGGCCTTCGCGAAGCGGCGCGGAGCCCCGTCGTGAGCCCGCAGGAAGAGCTCCGGCTCGATGAGCTCGAGCTCCATCAGGAGCGGCGGTCCGTAGGGCACCTCGACGAGATCGACCCGCGCGTAGGCGAGCGGTCGATCCAGCTCCAGGAGCTCCGAGGTTCCAAGGAGCGTCTTCTCCGCAGCCGAGATCAGCGCCGCCGGAGGCTCCTCGACGTGCACGAGGCCGCCGTGCTCCTCCTGCACCCGGAAGTCCCCCTTCGCCGCGGTCTTGCGGACCGCGTGGCTGTAGGAGCCGCCGAAGCACGTGAGCGACCACTCCCCCGCTTCCTCCACCTTGTCCACGAAGGCCTGGACGAGGAAGTCGCCGCGATGCTCGGCCGTCCAGGGCACGACCGCCCCGGGCTCGAGCACGATCGTCTGGAACGCGCCTCCGGAGATCGCCGGCTTCAGCACGGCGCGCTCCGCCGTGACCCTCTCCAGCAGCACATCGGCGTCCGCCGGTCGATCGTGCGCCGCGACCATCGCCGTCGCGGGAATCCGCGCAGCGCCGCTCTCCTGCAGGGCCGCGAGATAACCCTTGTGATGGTTCCAGCGCAGGACGGACGCCGGGTTGATCACGGGCATCGGAGCGCTCTCGATCCAGTCGAGGAACTCCTCCGCGCGTACGAAGTAGTCCCAGGGCGTCCTGACCACGCACAGATCGGCGGTGATCTCGGGCCAGGGCGTCCCCCACGGCGTCGGGCTCGCGGTCGCGCCGAGCTCCGCGAAGGCGCCGGGTAGCTCGAGGTCATCGGGCTGGAGTCCGGGGTGGCCGGGCTCGGTGACGAGAGCGACGCGAGTCATCAGAACCGGAAGGTGACCTCGAGCTTGATCGCGAGGGACTGATCGGCCGTGACGAAGCTGGAGCGGCTGTCCTCCTTCTCGAAGCCGAAGAGGCCGACCAGGAAGAGCTCCCGCCCGGGCTCGAGGATCCAGCGGACGCGCGACTGGACGGAGAGGTCCTTGTCGTCGGTGTCGTACTGCGCCAGCGTGCGCCAGGAGGTGAACGGATCGAGGTCCACGTCCACCCGGAACTGATAGAGCTCGGTGCTCTGGGAGCCGCCTACGCTTCCGTCGAACTCCCCTAGATCGATCGTCACGTCCTGGAAGGCGAGGCCGAGAGTGAGGTGCTTCGACGGGATGTAGACCGGCTCGAGTCGCAGCCTCTCGATGGTGCCTCCGAAGAAGTCCCCCACCTCGTAGGACGTCTCGAGCCCGACGACCCGGTTGTCGTTGCTCTCGAACTCGAAGCGCAGGCGGGTCTCGTCGTAGTCCCCGGGAGCCACCACCGCGCCGTCCCCGAGCTCGAAGGCCGTGTCGATCGTCTCGGCGCGCCGCGTGAGTCGCAGGCCGACGGAGTCCTGGCTCCAGAACTGCGCGTCGAACAGGCGAATCGGCAGGCTCCAGCTGTCCTCACCGCCGCGACGGTCGTCGATGACCGACGCCGTTCCGCCGAAGCGAACCTGGCGGAAGAGGCCGCTCTCCTCGCGCGCGCGCCACGTGTACTCCGTCTCGGCCGATGCGCGGTCGAAGCCGGTCCGGCGGACGAAGCCGAGCGCCGGCCGGAAGTCCTCCTCGGTCCGCTCGAGCCGGACCTCGTGGCTCCAGTTCGAGGACTGCGCGCGCGCCTCGAGTCCGTACGCCATCCCTTCGCTGTCCGGGGTGTCCCCCCCGGTGCTCCCGAGGACGTATCCCCAGAGAAAGCCGCTGTGGCCATCGCCGAAGAAACGCGTGGATCCCAGGCGCGCATCGACGCCCATCGTCGCGCGCCCGCGGTCACCTCCGGGATCGCCGGTCGTGGCGATCATCCCGATCTGCTGGCCGTCGCCCAGGGATCTCTGCGCACGCACCACGCCGAGGTTGGTGGCCTCCACGGGTGCGCGAGGGCCTAGAGGGTCCGTGGCGGCCCGGGCGTCGAGGTCCCCGACGTAGGTGTCGAGGGCCCCGATCGTCCAGTCGCCGACCCGCCCGGTGAACTTCGCGCCGGCCACGATGGGCACGACCTCGCCGTCATCGCTCCGGCCGATGCGCCGCGAGAAGAACGGGACGAGGGAGCGCCGGTTCGACGGCGAGCCGAACTCGAACACCCCCGCGTCCTCGAGGAAGAAGTCCCTCCTCTCGGGAAAGAAGAGCGGGAACCGGTTCGTATTGATCTGCCGGACATCGACCTCGGTCTCGGCGAAGTCGGTGTTGGTCGTCACCAGCAGCGTCGTCGTCGGGGTGGGCCGGTAGCGCACGTCGACGCCGGTGTCCCAGAGGCTGCCGAACGAGCGCGACGACGAAGCGCGGTCCCCCTGAACCTTCAGGTACGGGATCACGTCGAGGCCGACACCCTGCCGGAGCCCTTCGATCCCCCGCAGCCGGCCCCCCTCGGAGGTCTGGAAGAAGCGGTAGGCGTTGCTCGGCGAGGCCCAGCGGGAGATCTCACCGTTGGCGACCCGCTTGCGCCGGACGTTGAACCCCCACCAGGGCGCGTCGGGATCGAAGGCCAGGGTCTTCACAGGAATCGCGATCTCGGCCGTCCATCCCTCCGGCGTCACCTTCGAGATGCCGTACCAGATGCCGTCCCAGTCCTTGTTGAACGAGGTCCCGTTGTCCGCCAGGAGCGCGTCCCCGATCGACCCCCCCGGCGTGATCTGGAACCAGTAGGCGAATCGCTCCGAGGCGAAGGGGTCGAACCACAACTCGACGACGTCGTCGTAGCGCACGAAGGCATCGCGATCCATCTGCCGCGCCCGTACCTCGGCGGGGTCGTCGCGGCACAGGATCCCCACGTAGACGGTGTCGCGGTCGTAGGTCAGCCGCACGTCGGTGGCCACCGTGGGGTCCGCTCCCTCGATGGGCAGGACCTGCGTGAGCGGGCCGATCCGCGCCGCCTCGGACCAGAGGGACTCGTCGAGGACGCCGTCGATGACCGGCCCCGAGGGACCGGACACCGGACGCACGGTCACGTTGGGCCGCTCACGCTCGACGGACGGAGCGCCCTGAACGGCGGCCGCCGGCGCCGCGGAGGCGAACAGGAGCGCGAGGAGCGCCATGCTCCGCAGGGGGCGCGCGATGTCTCTACAGGGCGGGATGATGGATCTGGCACCGATTTCGGGCGGAGGAGGATAGTGGATCCTCCTCGCATCCCGTCGTCCGGTTCCCGTAAGGCTCGCCCGCGGCTCGACGCCGCTCAGATCGTCGCACCCGCGCGCTCCAGCGCGAGCAGACACGGCGCCCCCAGGCGACCCGCCAGGGCCATTCGCGGCTCCACGTTCGTGAACACGAGCGCCCGCTCGCCCGGCCGCTTGCGCTCGAACACGAGGGTCGCCCCCTCCTCGATCCCGACCTTGCGCGCCAGCTCGACCGCGAGCTCGCTCCCCCGGGTCAATCGGTGCAGCCTCTCGCTCGACCACGCGGGCGCACCGAGCGCGCCTGACTCGAAGCCCTTGTCGAGCGCCTCGAGCAGCGCCTCGGTGAACGCCGAGAAGACCGTCGTCCGGACCAGCACCCGCGATGCGGCGCCGGCCGCGTGCCCGCCGAGGGCCTCGGGTCCGAACGCGAGGTGGGCGACCTCGCGAGCGGCACGCTGGAGCGCCCCCGGGCTCCCGTCGCCCGCCTCCACCCCGCGCAGGTGCCCGGGGATCGCGGCGTGGTCGCCTGGATCGAGCCCGACCACGACCGTGGCGGCGTGCTCTGGACCGATGCGCATGGGCGCCGGCGGGGATCCCACGACGCCCTCGCCGAACCAACCGTCGCTGTTCGACGAGGACTCCGATGGCGCCGCGGTGGCGGCCTCACGCAGCTGCCGCAGGGACGCGGCGAGGCCGGTGATCCCGGCGTCGGGCGCTCCGCACTCCAGAGCCACCTCCCGGACGCTCGCGAGTGCACGCAGCCCGTCGAGGTGCGGATCGGTGCGAACGGCCAGGTCGAAGCCATCGGCCTCGGAGATCGCCTCGAGGGCCGGTCCGTACCAGTCGTCGAGCGGCGGGGTGAGGAGCGCGATCGCGCGCCCACCCGCGGCCGCGAGGGCGAGATCGGCGAGAACGCGCGCTGGATCCTCGGTCCAGTGGGGCTTGCGCGCGTAGACCGGTGCGCTGGTCAGGAGGCGATCCTCAGACGTCCGGGAGACGGCCGGTCCCACGTCCCCTGGTGCCGCGGGGCCGGCGTAGCGGGACGCCGCCGCGCGGACAGCGCCGCGAAGCGCCTCCAGCTCGATCTCCGCGCGGGCCGGCCTCTCCAACCCGTCGCGCGCAAGAGCGACGAGGCCCTGGGTCCGCGCCGCCGCTCCGCCCGGGCCCCCTGCCGCGGATGGTCTGCGGGGCTGCAGCGCCCGGGTCGGCTCCCTGACGTCCCCGGCCGTGACCTCGGGGATCCCGACGCCGAAGGGCGCCGCCCCGGCGCCGCGCGCGGGCGCAGGGTTTCCACCCTCCATGGGGCCTTCGGACAGCTCGCGCGTCATGATCTCCATGTTCGGCCACGGGCCCGAACCGGTCCATGATTTCCAGACGGCGCTTCCCCAGACAGTTCCGGATCCGCTCGAGCTCGTCCTTCACTCGCATCTACCGCGAGGGTCGACGGGCCCGTGGGGAGCTGATGATCGTGGTCGGAGCCCCGAACGGGCTGGAGCACCCGCGGCTCGGCCTGTCCGTGGGCAAGCGGATCTGGAAGAGCGCCGTGAAGCGGAACCGGATCCGACGAGTCTTCCGGGAATCCTTCCGCCTCTCGGCCCCGGAACTCCCGCACCTCGATCTGGTGATGATCCCGGCCGTCCCGAAGCTCGAGCCCGACACTCCGGCGGCCCGCGAAGAGCTCGTCCGCCTCGCGCGCAAGGTGGAGGCGAAGCTGGGCCGACAAGCGCTGGAGATGCCCGCAGGAGCTGCGGATCCTGCGCGCGTGGACTCGGGGGACGAGTCGTGATCTGTGCGGCCCTCACGGGGCTCTCACGGCTGATCGCGAGCGTGCTCATCGCCCCCATCCGCGTCTACCGCCGCTGGATCTCGCCCTACACCCCCCCCACGTGCCGCTTCTCACCGACCTGCAGCTCCTACGCGGAGGAGGCCCTCCGCGAGCTCGGGCCACTGCGAGCGGTGCCTCTGATCATCTGGCGCATCGCACGCTGTCAACCGCTGTGCAAGGGCGGCTACGATCCGGTCCCCGGCGGCCGACGAAGCTCCACCGACGACGACGCACGACCCGACGAGACATGACCCTCTCCATGGCCCGCTCCGCTCCCGACAACCTCTCGTGCCTGCACGTCGGACTCCTCTCCGGCGCCTCCCTCGCCATCGCAGCCTGCGCCTCCGGCGACCGGGCGACCGAGCACCTCGAGGCGACCGAACCTCCCGTCGCGGGAGCCGTCCTCGTCAACGAGCTGATCCAGCCCGGAGAGACGCACTTCAAGAACCTCTGGCGGCTGACCTTCGGAGGTCAGAACGCGGAGGCCTACTGGAACTACGCGGACGACCGCCTCTCCCTGCAGATCACCGACGATCCGGAGTGGGACTGCGATCGGATCTTCGTGACCGGCGCCGACGGCCGCGTCCGTCAGGTCTCGAACGGGCAGGGCGTGACCACCTGCGCGTTCTTCATGCCCGGCGACAGCGAGGTCCTCTACGCCTCCACCCAGTCCTCGCACGGAGCCTGCCCGAAGTTCAAGCGAGGCCGCACCTACACCTGGCCGATCTGGCCCGAGTACGACATCTACGTCTCGAGCCTCCAGGACGGGGGTGAGCGCGTGCTCGTGGACGGGTATGGATACGACGCCGAGGCGACGGTCTCCCCCCGGGGCGACAGGATCGTCTTCACCTCCACCCGTAGCGGCGATCTCGAACTCTGGACCTGCGATCTCGAGGGTGGGGACCTGCGCCAGGTCACCGACACGCTCGGGTACGACGGCGGGGCGTTCTTCAGCCACGATGGCGAGAGGCTCGTCTTCCGCGCCACCGCGTGGACGCCCGGGGCCGAAGCCGCCGAGCAGGCGTCCTACATCGAGGAGTACCAGCGCTGGCGCGTGAAGCCGAACCGGATGGAGATCTTCACCATCCGGCCCGACGGGAACGAACGCCTCCG
Source organism: Planctomycetota bacterium (assembly GCA_965662915.1). Lineage (GTDB taxonomy): Bacteria > Planctomycetota > UBA1135 > UBA1135 > Saltatorellus. The sequence goes on from CBFIJG010000004.1 coordinate 34,590, forward strand.
GGTCACGGATCTCGGTGGCGCCAACTTCGCGCCCTACTTCTTCCCCGACGATCGACGGATCATCTTCGCCACGAATCACCACAATCCGGAGGGGAAGCCGGGCCTCAACTTCGACCTCTTCGCCTGCGACCTCGACGGCGGCAACCTGGAGCAGATCACCACCTTCGACGACGGCCTCGGCCGCCAGTTCGACAGCTTCCCGATGTTCAGCCACGACGGTCGCTTCCTCGCGTTCTCGAGCAACCGCGGCGGCGGGAAGGCGGGAGATACCGACGTGTTCATCGCAGAATGGACCCCGTGAGACGCGCCGGAGCCTCTCCACGGCCCCGCTGCACGAAGTGAACTCTCATCCCCCGAATCGAGGAACGGATGGCGCGGCTCGCGGTCGCGCGAGCGCGTCCGGAGCCCGCACGGACCCTCGCCACCAGCGGCTCCTCGCTCTGTGCCCCGGATCCATCTGGTCGGTCGAACTGGACCCCGCCCCCGGGGAGGACGCACCGCCGGCCGATCTGGCGGCCGCGGTCCTGACGAGCGCCCGGATCAGCGACTGCAACCAGGCCTTCGCGGCCCGCTTCACCTCCGCCGAAGGACGCCCCGTGGCGGGCGCGGCGCCGGGTGACCTCGCGGGCTTCTGGCTCGTCGAGGATCCGCATCGCCTGGAGGAACTCGCTGCGGCCGGCTTCGAGAGTCGTGGGCTCTCCGTGACGGAGCTCGACGCAGGAGGGGGCATGCGCAACCTCACCGTCGATATGTCTCCGATCGTCGAGCAGGGTCGGATCACCGGCTTGCTCGCCATCGAGCTGGAGACGGCCGCCGAGGAGCGGGATGGAGGGGAGCACGACGGTACCCCGGTGCCGGGCCCGGCCGAGGCGGGCCTCGCCGGCCGGACGGAGCAAGAGCGCCACGAGGCCCTCGCGCACTTCTCACGACTCTCGACCCTCGGTGAGATGGCCTCCGGGATCGCTCACGAGTTCAACCAGCCGCTGGCCGCGATCGTGAACTACGCGAACGGGTGCATGCGTCTCCTGGAGCAGCGTGGTGTCGACGATCAGATGGTCTTCCGGGCCCTCGGCTCCATCGTCGATCAGGGCCAGCGCGCCTCCGAGATCATCCGGCGGCTGCGCTCGTTCGCCAGGCGAGGTGACGACGACCGCGAGCCCCTCCGCATGGCCGACATCCTGGAGGAGTCGATCGAACTCATCGCGCAGCCCCTGAAGCGAGCGCGGGTCGAGGTCGAGACGGACTTCATCGGCGCGGGCGACGTGGTCGTCGTGGACGGCATCCAGATCCAGCAGGTGGTGATGAACCTGCTCCTCAACGCGATCGAAGCGCTCGGCGAGAAGAACCCTCCCACGGAGCGCTGGATCAGGGTTTCCACGCAGATCGCTAGTGATCGGGGCAGTTCGAGCGGCGTCAGGGCCAACGACCCGTTGACCGGGGATAGCACTCTGGCCTACGTCGAGACCATCGTGGCGGACAACGGTCCGGGGGTGAGCGACGAAGTGTCGCAACGGCTCTTCGATCCGTTCTACTCCGCTTCGGGCAAGGGCCTCGGCCTCGGCCTCCCGACAGGGCGCTCGATCGTCGAGGCCCACGGGGGTCGGTTGTGGCTCGGCATGACCACGGACACTTCTTCGCTGACAGCAGGCGCTCATTTTCACTTCACCCTCCCGCTCGGAAGCGGTCAAATAACGCCATGAATGCGCTTCCCACCGTTTTCATCGTCGACGACGACTCCGCCATGCGCGACTCCCTCGGGTTCCTCATCGGCTCCGTGGGACGCAAGGTGGAGACCTACGCGTCCGCCGAGGAGTTCCTCGACGCGTACGACAACGAGCGCCCCGGGTGCATCGTCCTCGACGTCCGGATGCCGGGCCTCTCGGGCCTCGAGCTCATGGAGAAGCTCGGTGAGGATCGTTTCGCCCCGCCGGTCGTCCTGATCACCGGCCACGGCGACATCCCGATGGCGGTGCGCGCTCTCAAGGCGGGTGCCTTCGACTTCATCGAGAAGCCGTTCAGCGACCAGGTCCTGCTCGAACGCATCCAGCAGGCGCTCCAGCAGGACACCTCGGACCGCGCGTCGGAGCACGACCGTTCGGACATCGAGCGCCGCGCTGCTCGCCTCACCGCTCGCGAGACCCAGGTCTTCGAGCTGGTCGTCGATGGCAAGCCGAACAAGGTCGTCGCATCCGACCTCGGCCTGAGCCAGAAGACGGTCGAGGTGCACCGGGCCCACGTGATGGAGAAGATGCGGGCCGAGAGCTTCGCGGATCTCGTGAAGATGGCCGTGGTCCTCGACGTGACCGGGCCCCCGAAGTCGGTCGAGTGACTCGACGCGGCGCCGAAGGGCGTTGCCCGGCCTGACCATGCGCCTGCGCGTGCTTGGATCGGGGAGCCGGGGGAACTCCGCGCTGCTCAGCGCGGACGAGACACTCGTGCTGCTCGACGCGGGGCTCCCGATCCGGGAGCTCGCAGCCCGGCTGGAGAGCTCCCGCATCGGCCACCGGGGGATCGACCACGTGCTGGTCACTCACGGGCACCTCGATCATTCGCGCAGCGCGGGGATCATCGCGAAGCGACACCGCGCGGCCCTTCACTGCGCGGACAGGTACTTCCACAACCGGGCGCTCTCACGCGCGCCGGAGAAGCGTGCGCTCCAGGACCGCGGCAGGATCGAACTGGAACCCCGTCCGGGATCCGAGCCGGGTCCGGTCGTCCGGACCATCCGGGTCCCCCACGACTGCGACCCGACGTTCGCACTCGGCATCGAGCACCGCGATCGACATCTCGCCCTCGTCTCCGACATGGGTGAGCCCCGCGAGGACGTTGCGAGCGCCCTGGAGAACCCTCACGTCCTGCTCCTCGAAGCGAATCACGACGTGCAGATGCTCCGAGCCGGGCCGTATCCGCCGCCTCTCAAGGACCGCGTCGCCGGACCCCGGGGCCATCTGTCCAACGACCAGATGGCGGTCATGCTGACGCGTATGGCAGGGCCCCGGACTCACACCGTGGTGCTGATCCACCTCTCCGAGAAGAACAACACTTCCGCGCTGGCGCTCGGCGCCGCGAGAGCTGCCCTGGCGCGCCTGGGCCGGCCGGAGATCCGCGTCCTCGCTGCGACTCAGCACGAGCCCCTCGAGCCGATCGACGTCTGATCATTCCCTCTTCTACCGCCCATGAAGCCGTCAAACTCCCAGGCCGAGGCCGTCCTCGAGCTCATGGCGCGGCATCGCTCGGTCCGCGCCTTCGACGCCACGCCTGTCCCCGACGAGCACATCGAGAGAGCCGTGCGTGCCGCTCAGTGCGCAGCGACCTCGAGCTGGATCCAGTCCTACCACCTCATCCAGGTGGTGGATCCCGATGAGCGCGAGCAGCTCGCGGCGCTCGCCGGTGGGCAGGCCCAGGTTCACGAAGCAGGCGCGCTCTTCGTCGTCTGCGGCGACACCCGCCGACACGAGCTCGTGGCGGAGGACGCGAGGGCGGCGCGACACGTGACCGACGAGGTGCTCCTGCTCGCCGTGATCGACGCGAGCCTCTTCGCCCAGAACCTCACCCTGGCCTTCGAGGCGATGGGCTACGGGGTCTGCTACATCGGTGGGCTCCGCAACGATCTCGACGGGGTCGACGGGCTCCTCGATCTTCCCCACGGCGTGCTCCCGCTCTTCGGACTCACCGTCGGGGTCCCGAGCGATCCGTCCGCGACCAGACCGCGGCTCGAGCCCACGGCTGTCTGGTCCAAGGGGCGTTATCCCTCGGACGGGGACGTGAGGGCCGCGATCCGGAGATTCGATCAGCGGGCGGCCCAGCACTACGAGCAGCGAGGTCTACACGGCCGCGACTGGAGCGGCGGCCTCCGGCGGAAGTTCTCCACGGCCCTCAGGCCGCGCGTGGGCCCGTACCTGCGAGAGAAGGTGGGCCTCGAAAGCCCTCCGGAAGATCAGGCGCCCGAGGGATCCTGAGAGGGCTCGCTCGCGCCATCCTGCGCAGGCGGAGGCACCTGAGCGAAGCGCCAGCGGACGATCGCCCAGATCGCGATGAAGGCGTCCTTCAGTCCGACCTTCTTGCCCTCGTTGTATCCCCGCCCGTTGTAGCTGATGGGGACCTCGTAGATCCGCACGCCCATCTTCGCGATCTTCGCTGTCATCTCGGGCTCGACGGCGAAGGTGCGCGACTGGATGTCGAGGCGCCGCGCCACGTCGACCTTGAAGACCTTGTAGCAGGTCTCCATGTCCGAGAGGTGCAGGTCGGTCATCATGTTGCTGAGCAGGGTCAGCACACGATTGCCGTGGGTGTGCCAGAAGGCGTGGACGCGACCGACCGGGATCTTCCGGTACCGGCTGCCGTAGACCACGTCGGCGTGGCCATCGAGGATCGGCTGGAGGAGCACGCCGTAGTCGTTGGGGTCGTACTCCAGATCGGCGTCCTGGATCAGGACCAGGTCACCGGTCACGTTGGCGAAGCCGGTGGAGAGCGCGCCGCCCTTCCCCTTGTTGACCGGGTGATAGACGCAGCGGATCTCGGGGTGGGCCGCCTCGAGCGCGGCCATGATCTCCCGGCTCCGGTCCCTGGACCCGTCGTCGACGAGGATGATCTCCTTGTCGTAGGGCTGCTCCAGCACTCGCCCGACCAGCTCCGCGAGGGTCGCTTCTTCGTTGTAGACGGGAACGACGACGGACAGCTTCACGCCCCCACCTCCGGCTTCTCGAGGGTCGTGAGCCCGGCGAAGAGCTCATCGAGGCCGTAGCGGCGCGTCAGGTCCTCCTGGAGCTGTCCGTAGGCCGGGTCTCCCTCGATGCACCAGAGCGGGTCGAGGAAGAGCGGCAGGATCTCCTCGTCCGATCGGCGGCGCCGATCCTGAATCTCTTTCCGTCTCTGCATCCAATGGTTCCACCTGCCGAGGACGTCGTTCATCGCAACGAAGTCGGCCACGGCCATCCGATCAACGGAATCGTGAGACCGGAGGTGCTTTCTGAAGCCCCTCCGGAGCTTCGTCCACGGACCGTCCTGCTCCAGCGTCGTGAGCGCCTCGATTCGATACGCATCCGCATCGGCGAGCCCGATCCTGGAGAAGGCACGGCGGAAGGCGAGGCCCTGGATGAGCGGCAGGACGCGCGCGAGGTTGGCGTCGTCGTAGTTCTTGACGCAGGCGAGCTGGGGATTGCGCACCTGCAGGACCCGCAGGCGCTCGGGAGGCACGCGCCCGCTCGTGCTGCTGTGATGGTGGTAGCAGACCGCGGACGGGACGTAGCGGACGTCGTGGCCGAGCACCCAGCTGCGCCAGCCGAGGTCCACGTCCTCGTAGTAGGCGAAGAACTCCTCGTCGAAGCCGCCGATGTCGAAGTAGATCCCCGCGTCCATCGCCATCGCGCCGCCGCAGGGAAAGAGGCTCAGCCTCGGCTCGTCGTAGATCGGCGCCGGTTCCGCGAGGTAGCCGCGCTGGATGCCGATCCCGTGGAAGTTCATCCCGCCGCCGCAGGAGTTCATGACCTTCCCGTCCCAGGAGTACATCTTCGCCGTCGTGGCGGCGCACTCGCCCCGGACGACCGGAGCCACCAGCGCGCGCAGGAAGCCGGGATCGACGTGGATGTCGTTGTTGAGGAAGACGAGCACCTCCGGGTCGAGCGGCCCCTCACGCGCCACCTCCGCGCCCTGATTGCAGCCCGCGCTGAAGCCCGAGTTCCTGTCGTTCTCCACGAGCCGGACCCAACCGTGCTTCTCGCGAGCCTCGCGCTGACTCCCGTCGTCGGAGCCGTTGTCCACGAGGACGACCTCGAATCGATCCTCCGGATAGTCCATCCCGCGGAGCGTCTCGAAGCAGGGCCCGAGGTGATGCTTGCCGTTCCAGTTGAGGATGACGATCGAGACCCTGGGCAGCTCGCTGTCCGTGAGGGGCTCGGTCGGGAGCACGCGAAGGCGCTCAACGACGGAGTCGGGGTCAGACCGTGACATCAGCATCAGTTCAGGGAAGGGCGGGCTCCGCGGGCGGGAGCACGACGAGCCGGGTCAGCCGCAGGTGCTGTCCGGGCCCGGTCTCGACCCGGATTGTCCGGGGCGGCGCCTCGAGGGTCACCTCGAAATCCACGCTACGGGGTCCGGTGTTCCCCTCAGGGAGCGTCGACGGGATCTCCAGTGGGGCTCCCCCCTCTGGCACCACGCGCCCCGCGAGCGCCAGCGACTCCTCGCCCGACAGGAACTCAAGAACCACGCGGAGACGGAACCGACGCGCCGACAGGGCCGGCAGCCGGAGCTGGGCGCTGGATTCCGGCCGCAGCAGGAGCCGGTCCGGCGCCTGGACCTCCACGCTCCCCGATCGGCGCTCCGCATCGACGGCAGCGGCCTCGGAGAGCGGCCCCTCGTCCCCGACGGCCTCGCGCACGATCGTCGCGAGCGATCGATAGCGCGCCTCGGTCATCGCTCCGTCCTCGTCGATCGTCTTCACCCGCATCCAATCCGCCGACTGGAGTCGCTCGAGGAGTCCGTCCTCGGACACGACCCGCTCCATCTTCGCCGCGAGATCCTGAGCGTCCCCCACCGCGAAGTGGAGTCCGTCCACGCCGTCGCGGACGAACTCGGCCATCCCCCCGATGGAGCTGGCGAGGACCGGGGTCCCGGTCAGGAACGCCTCGTGGATCGTGATGGGTGAGTTCTCGTACCAGACGCTCGGAACGACGAGCACGTCGATCTCCGCGTAGACATCGGAGAGCCGCGCGTTGTCGAAGCGGCCGTGGAAGGTGACCGGAGCATCCTCCGCGAGCTCGGCCAGCCGCCGGTGGTGGTCGTCGTTCTCCGGATCGAAGCCACCGTAGACGTTGAGGTGGGCCCGGTCCCCCAGCCCGCGCGCCTCGAGCGCGCGCATCGCCTCCACGAGGACCTCCCCGCCCTTGTACCAGACGAGCGAACCCACGAAACCGAAGCGCACCTTGCCCGCCGCGTCGGGCGCCTTCGCGAGCATCTTCACGTGATCCGTCCTCATCCCGTTGTCCGAGAACAGGAAGGTGTGAGGGTCGAATCCGCCTTCCACCAGATGGGAGTGCTCGAGGTACTTGTCACGCAGGAAACGACTCGGGCTGATCCGGAGGTCTGCCTGCGCGTACGCCGTGGGCACCGCGCGTTCGCGCGCACGAAGCGCCGCGTACTCCTCCGCCCGGTGGCTCGCGCTCTTGACCAGGCCCGCGACCGCCTCGAAGACGGCCCCGCCCGCACGGTCGAGAGCGGCCGCGCGCTCCACCTGACCGAGGCCCTTCTCCTTCACGCACAGATAGCAGCCCGACCCCATGTTGGTCGGGCAGATGCTCCCGTCGGGCCGGATCATCTGAACCCGACTGCAGAGCGCCCAGTAGTCGTGACACGTCACGACCGTGGCGATCGCCCGGCGCCGGGCGATCTCAACGAGCCCCGCGGACATGTGGATCAGATGCTGGAAGTGCACGACGTCCGGCTGGAAGTCCTCGAGCACTCCGCGGAACACCGTCTCGGGGCCCGACTTCAGATAGCTCTCCTCGAGGCTGGCATGGGCCAGTCGGTGCGTCATCCGATGGACGGTGAGTCCCTGGAACTCCTCGGTGACGCACGTGAACTCGGGTTCGTCGCCAGTGCCCGGTCCACGGGCGAGGATCCGAACCTCGTGACCCCGCCGCTGCATCTCCCTGGCGATGTTGTAGGTGTAGATCTCGGTCCCGGCCCAGGTGTCGGGCGGGAAGCCGTGGACGACGTAGAGGAGGCGCAAGCGGCCGTCGGCGCGCATCCGCGTCTCGGGGCGCCGCACCGTCGTGCGTCCCCCCGCGTGCAGGCCGATGAAGGCAGCCCGCCGCAGCGCGCGGCCCTCGGCCTTGAGTCGCGCCAGCTCGTCTCCCTCGAAGCCCTGCGCCTCGAGCGCCGACGCATCGTCGGACGACAGGCGATCCGTGAGAGTGTCAGCGTCCTTCGCCGACCCCACGCAGATACGGTCGAGCCACTCCGCGTTGAACGCAGCGTCGATGGCCGCCCGCTTCTCGGTCTCCTCCGCGTCGTAGTCGTGGCTGTGCTCCACCGTCGCCTCGTCGTCGTAGACGACGGTGAAGCCCGCCTCGAGGAAGGCGCGGGCCATCAGGATGTCCTCGCCGAAGTTGGTGCGGGGGAACGGATGGCGCTCCCACAGGTCACGGCGATAGGCCGCCGCGACGTCGTTGAAGTTGTAGAGGAGCCGCTTCTCGTGCGGCCCCATGCCTGCGTAGACGCCGGCCTCGGGCAGCCTGACCTCGCGACGGCCTTCGACGTACCCCGGGTCGGTGGCGCTGAAGATCTTCGTGAGCACATCCGCGTCCGGCCGGGGTACGTTGCGGCAGGTCACGGCCCCGACGGCCGGGTCGTCGAAGTTCGCGACAAGCGTCGCGAGCCAGTTCTCCGAGGCAGGGATCGCGTCCTGAGTGAGGAAGACCAGGATGCGCCCGCGCGATCGCGCCGCGAGCAGATTGCGCGTGTCGCCATGGTCGAACTCGACCCCGTGGATGCGCTCGCGCTCCAGGCTGACGGGGAAGGTCGCGGCGCGCGCGCCGAGGAACTCCCACGTTCCGTCGCTCGAGCTCGAGTCGATCGCGATCATCTCCCAGGCGAAGGGGACGACCTGCCCTGCGAGCGCATCGAGGACGCGCTCCAGGAACTCCATGCCCTGGTACGTGGGCATGAGAACGGAGACGAGGGGTGCTTCGCTCATGGGGTACGCGCGATGGAGGCGGGCGCGTCCGTGCTCGGATGGGGAACGAGGGGCTGGACGCGCCCCTCGCGGAGAGCGGCCGCCCAGGCGCCATCGATGCTCCGGCCGCCGGCGTACTGGCCGAGGGTCTGAGCGAGGCGCAGAAGCGGCGCGCGCAGGAGGCTGCCCCAGCCTCCGTGGCGCGCGACGTGACGCAGGTCGCGACGTAGCTCATGGGCCCAACCCTTGAGGACCGAGCCGATGTGCGGCCGGACGCGGAACCCGTGGAACGCGCGATGGAAGGCGGCGTCCTGGGCGTAGCGCTTCCACGCGCTGCGGGGTCCGTAGCGGTGCGCGTGCCGGACGATCGCGGTCGGCTCGTGCCGGATCCGGAGCCCCGCGCCCAGGACCGTCGCCGCCCAAGCGGCGTCCTCACCGAAGGGCACTTCCGGGAGCGGATGCCCGAGGAGGACCTCCCGCGACATGCAGCTCGCGACGTCGTTGAATCTCATGCGGTGAGCGCGCGCCGGGCCATCGAGCCCGACGAAGGGAGCGCCCTCGCCGCCGCGCTCGTCCGCCTCTGCGGCCCCCTCGGGCGCCTCCAGGACCGTCCGCGCCGTGAGAGCGTCGTCGCTCTCGTTGGGCAGGACCCGCGCCGTGACGCCAGCGACGCCCGGCCTCGACGCGGCGTCCACCATGGCGCTCAGGAAGTCCTTCCCGTCCGGCATCGCGTCCTGCGAGAGGAAGACGAGGTACTCCCCTCGCGCGCGACGCGCCAGTGCGTTGCGGGTCCGGCCGTGGCCGAACTCCGCGCGAGAGATGACCTCGACGTCGAAGCCGCCGGCCTCCAGGACGGCCACCGTGTCGTCATCGCTCGCGGAGTCGATCGCGACTCGCTCCACGGCGCCCCTGTAGTCCTGGCCGTCGAGGGCAGCGAGGAGACGACGCAGGTCGTCCGCGCCGTTCAGGGTCGGGACGAGGACGGAGACGGAGGGCGCGGTCATGGGCCGCGCTGAGTCTACCCGGCCGCGCGTACGTGGGCTCACGCCTCTCTCCCCCCTCGGCGCGACCGCGTCAGGCCCGCCCGCAGATCTCCCGGTAATTGCACGTCCCGCACTCTCGCGCGTCCCCCTCAGGGACCATCGGGAAGTCCTCGGGGTCCCCCTTCGAGCGGTCCGCGTCGAAGTGCACGGCCCTCATCTCGGAGAGCGAAGCCTCGATGCGCGCCAGCGTCTCCTCGAGGCTGGCCTCGTCGACTTCCACCTCGGCCGTTTCGCCCGACTCCAGGTACACGTCGACGGGCTTGGTGCGTGAGGGGTCCACGCCCCAGCGCTCCCGCGCGTAGAACGCGTAGACCTCGAGCTGAAACCGGTCCGCGGCCGAGGGCCGCCCGGTCTTCCAGTCCACGATGCGCACGGCGGGCTCGGCCTCACCGGACCGATCCAGGAAGGCGAAGTCGGGGATCGCGAAGACCTTGGTGTCGAAGAGCTCGAAGGTGCTCATCTCCTCGCAGGCGAGCCAGTCCCCTGGCTCCGCGTCCCGCGCGGCTGCGACCGCCGGCATCTCGAAGAACGCCTCGAGGCATGCGCCGATCCGCTCTACGTAGCGCTTGCCGTAGTCCCCTGCGGCTCCTGAAGCCTCGTCGATCCGCTCCTCCCGGTAGTGGTGCTCCGCGAGGCGCACGGACTTGGCCGGGCGCGCCTTCCAGCCGCCGTCCCTGGACTCCTTGTAGCCGCGGCGCAGCTCGGCCACGCCCCAGGCCGTCGCCTCCTCGGCGGTCCATCCGAGGCCCTGGTCACGACGCGCGAAGTACTCGACGATCGCCCTGTGGACGATGTCCCCGGCGAACATCGGCATCCGGGTCATCTTCTTCAAGAGGTACGCCTGACGCCGCTCCGGATCCGCGCTGCGCCCCCACCCGAGCCAGGAGAGGTAGTAGTCGTGGTAGTAGCGGCGGCGGCAGGTCGCGAAGGTCCGCGCACGTGACGTGGACCAGGAGAGCTCATGGACGATGGCCATGGCCCCAAGGTCGCGTCGACGCCTCGGGGATGCAAGGACGCCGCGACGCTCCCGGTCAGGCGGACTCCCGCTCGCCCTCCGAAGAGGGGAGCGCACCCTTCACGGGCCCGGTCCCGATCGAGAGGAGCTGGAGCTCGCCCCCGCGACAGATCAGGCGTCGCCCGTCCCCCTTCTCCTCCGTCCGGAGCTCGACGTCTTCTCTCCAGAGGGTCTCGATCGTCCGTAGCATCTCGCCCGCCTCGTCGAGCTTGAGATCCCGGCCATCGTGGAGGTGCTCGAGAACGAGCCTCCCATCATCGACGGATCCCAGTCGGATCCGCGGCTGACCTCCCCAGGCCAGGGACTGGAGCAGGCGCTCCTTCACCTGCGCCGGATCGCGGGACCCGATCTTCCGCCCGCCTCGCCGATCCGCCCCCCCCATGACGAAGAGGTTCGAGCCGCGAACGAACTCCTCGTCGAGGACCGCGTCGACGAAGCTCACGTCGTTGTGCACCGATCGCAACTGGAACAGGTCCATGCCCTGCCGCTCGGCGTGCCTGAACAGATCGATCCCGAGCTTGTAAGGGTTCAGCTGCCCCGGAGCCGCGTGAGTCACGCCCGAGTGGCAGTCCGCGAACTCCACCACCTCGGACGCGTCCAGCAGCCCCTCCGTCAGGAGCCGGCTGTGCCAGAAGGAGGCCCAGCCTTCGTTGATGATCTTCGTCATGCGCTGAGGCATGAAGTACTCCGCCTCGGCCGAGACGATCTCGAGCACGTCCCTCTCCCAGTGCTCGAGCTCGGCGTGTCGCAGGAGGAAACGGACGATGTCGAAGGTCGGCAGCTCCCCGGGCCCTTCAGCGCGCGTCCCTGCGTCGGCCGCCGGTTCTTCATCACCCATGAGGCGCCCGAGCTCCCTACGGCTGCGCTCTGCGAGGCTGCTGGATGAATGCCTCCGCGACCGCTGACCGGCGCGCGCTCGCGATCGAGCCATCGGCGCGAACGGATCCATCAGCAGCTCGAGGCTCAGCGCCCGGTCGAGGAAGGTCTCCACCCGGTCCGCCCCGAGGCGGGCCGTGTGCTCGCTCACGCGGCGCGCGTGCTCGTCGAAGCGCTCGAGCATCCGCCGATCCGTGGCCTGGAACCACGCGTTGTTGCGGAAGAAGTCCGCGTGCCCGAAGACGTGGGCCATCACCAGCTTCTGCTCCATGACGCTGTTGGAGCGAACGAGGTAGGCGATCGTGGGATCGTGGTTGATCACGAGCTCGTAGATCTTCGACAGTCCCCAGTCGTACCCGCGGCTGAGGCGCTCGTACTCCATGCCGAAGCGCCAAGAGGGGTACCGCGTGGGGAATCCCCCGTACGCGGCCACGGCGTTCACGTCCGCCGCGTCGAGCATCTCGAAGACGACCTCGAAGAAGGTCAGGCCCGCGGCCGCCGCGGCCTCCTCGGCGCGGACGGCCGCCTGCATCAGCCTCGGCGGCAGCGAGGGACCACTGACCATCAGCGCCCCTGCCCCAGGAAGGCCTTGATGGCGTCGGGGATTCCCGACCGCTCCGACACCGCGGCGGTCACGAGCCGCTCCTCCTCGGTGAACCCGACGTCGAGGTCCTTCTTGAACTGGCCCGAGCCGTAGGCGCTCTTGACCTGGCCGTAGCAGAACTGGTTCACCCTGGGGAGGAGTTCCTCCCGGAGCAGGGTCACGCAACGATCGGTGTCGCGGGCGCTCCAGTTGTCCCCGTCCGAGTAATGGAAGGGGTAGATGTTGTAGTCGTCGGCGCGAAAGCGCGTCTGCACGAGGTCGAGCAGCAGTTCGTACGCCGAGGAGATCTTCGTACCGCCGGATTCTCGCAGGTGAAAGAAGGTGTCCTTGTCGACGACCTTCGCCGTCGCGTCGTGGACGATGTAGACCACCTCCAGCGACTCGTACTGGCTACGCAGCCAGGTGTCGATCCAGAACGCCTCGATGCGCACGATGTCCTTCTGCTCCCGTCCCATGGAGCCCGAAACGTCCATCATGTGGAAGACCACGGCCGAGGACTCCGGCTTCGGTGCGGGCCGTCGCGCCCGGAATCGTTCGTCGTCGCGGATGGGCGTGACGATCGGATGGTCCGGATCGAAGGCGCCCGACGCGATCGTCCGCGCGAGCGCTCGGCGGTAGGTACGCCGGAAGTGCCTCAGTGACTGGGGGCCCTGGCTCCGGATCCCGCTCCAGCGACCGCCCTCCCCCAGGAGTTCGTCCTTCCCCCGGGGTTCGATCAGCGGCAGCTCGAGCTCCTCGCCCAGCATCGCGGCGAGCTCATCGAGCTCGACATCAGCTTCGAGGACGTGCTCCCCGGCCTGCTCGCCGGCCTCGCCTCCATGGCCCTCCTCGCCGGCCTGGCCCTCGACAGGCTCTCCCTCGTCCCCGCCCCCCTGGCCGACCCCTCTTTCCGAGCTGCCGAAGCGGAATCGCGGGAGCTCGATGGAGGGGATCGGGATCGAGACGACCTGGTCGCCCTGCTTGCCGACGAGCTCCGAGGACGACAGATAGCGCCGTAGATCACGGCGGATCCGGCCGCGCACCACGTCCTTGAAGCGCGCGCGGTCGCGCTCCATGCGGTAGATCTCGCGGGCCATCAGGGACCCCCGCTCAGGCAGCGGCCTCGCCGTCCTGGCCTTCCACGTCACCGGCCTCGACCGGCTGGGCCGCCGCGCGCGCGAAGAGCCCGGCGACGTCGCGGAGCACGACGTCGGCCGAGGCCTCGTCGTAGCCGAATCGTCTGCAGAGCCTGTCGCGGATCACCTTGATCTTCTCCGCCGTGTCCCGGTCGACGACCGAGGACACGAGGCTCGTCAGCTGGATGGAATCCCGCTGGTCCTCGAAGAGCTTGAGCTCGAGGGCGCGGCGCAGGCGCTTGTTGCGCCGATAGTCGAACTGACCTCCCTCGAGGTGCACGGCGCCGATGTAGTTCATCAACTCGTGCCGGAAGTCGTCCTTGCGGGCGTCGGGGATCTGGGTCTTCTCCTCGACGCTCCGCATCAGGCGCTCATCGGGGTCGCGCATCACGCCGTCGACGCCCGCGACGCGCTCGCGCGTCGTGTAGGCCCGGACGTTGTCCAGGTACTTGGCGCAGAGGCGGTCGAGAGCTTCCTCGTCGGCGGCGATGGCCGCCTCGACCTCCTCCCTGATGATCCCGTCGTAGACCTCCCGCACGACGGCGACGAGCCCCCGGTACCGCGCCCGCTGCTCCTCGCTCGCGACCATCGAATGAGCTCCCAGGCCCCTCTCGATCGCGTCGAGCACGTCCCGCGGGCCGATGACACGCTGGTCCGCCACGAGGCAGGTCGCGATCCGATCCTGGACGTAGCGGGGGCTGATCCCGTCAAGCCCCTCGCGGGGCGCCGCGGCGCGCAGCTCCTCGACCTCCTCGGCCGTGAAGCCCTGGACCTCGTCGCCGTCGTACAGCGCCGCCTTCTGCTCCAGCGAGAGGCTCGGGTGCTTCGGGTCCTCGAGGCGCGTGAGGACGGCCCAGAGGGAGGCGACCTCCAGCGAATGGGGCGCCAACCGGCGCCCGGGCGTGCTCCTCCGGCCGAAGCGGCGACGGTGGATCTCAGCCTCGTCCGAGACCCGAACGTTGTAGGGCACGTCGATTCGAATCGTGCGGTCCCTGAAGGCCTCCATGAGCTCGTTGTTCTGCAGGCGGCGGAACTCGGGCTCGTTGGTGTGGCCGATGATCACCTCGTCGATGTGCGTCGCCTGGAACTTCTTTGGCTTGATCGAGTGCTCCTGCGTCGCCCCGAGGAGGTCGTAGAGGAACGCCACGTCGAGCTTGAGCACCTCGATGAACTCGAGCATCCCACGGTTCGCGACGTTGAACTCACCGTCGAAGTTGAAGGCGCGCGGATCGCTGTCCGAGCCGTACTCGGCGATCTTGCGGTAGTTCAGATCGCCCGTCAGCTCCGTGCTGTCCTGGTTCTTCTCGTCCTTGGGCTGGAAGGTCCCGATGCCCACGCGGCGCGACTCGGAGAAGGTGAAGCGCCGCACACGGACGTGCTCGATCGCGCGCTCCCACGAGCCCTCGTGACGCGCCCTCAGCTTCGACAACCAGAAGCGCGAGACCGGATCCAGCTCGCCCTGGATGGAGATCTCGTCCTCGCGCGGCGCGGTCTCCCGCAGGCGCGACTGAACCCGCGGTCGCGCCGACTCAGGTACGAGCAGGAGCGGGTCCTGGTTCATCGGTGAGGGGATGACCTCGCCGTCCACGTGCCAGTCGAAGGTGTAGATCGCACCTTCTTCGGTCCGCGTGTAGTGCTCGAGCCCGCGTTTCAGGATCCGCGCGATCGTGCTCTTCGCCGAGCCTACGGGCCCGTGGAGCAGAACGATCCGGCGCTCGGGACCGAGTCCGCGCGCCCCTGCACGGATGGTCATCACGAGATCGTGAAGCGACTGGTCCAGCCCGAAGATCGCGTCGGGCCCCGCAGCTCCCCCCTCGAGACCGGCTGCCGCCGCGCCGAGCGGGTCGTCGAAGATCCCCCAGCGCGGTACCTCGCCCGGCCGCTCCGGGCGCGTGACCCCGTGGGACTCGATCATGTCCGCCATGCGCTGCCACGCGTTCCGCGCCAGCGCCGGCCGCCGATCCACGAGCTCGAGGTAGTCGTGCAGCTTCCCTTCCCATTCAGGGGCTCGCCGCGCCTCCTCTTCGGCCGCAGCCCGGCAGATCTCGCCGATGCCAGCGTCGGTGGGAGAGCTCGCGCGCTGATCCGCGGGGTCGTCGAAGGACAGTTCGTGGTGCCGGGCGGCCTCTTCGGGGACGTGGCTCATGGGGTCTGGCGGGTCTTCACCGCAGTGCGCCGGGGCCCGGTCGGGGACGAGGAGGACGGACGATCGGCGCGTATCACGGTCCTCCTGGAGCCGGAGAGATGCCCACGATCGAACGCGGTCACCGGCCCGAGACCAATCATCGACCGGGCCACGCCCCCCTCCTGAATCACTTCGAGGATCCCGCGTCCGATCCCCCGGACGCTCCACCAGCGGGCGCGCCCTGATCGGATACGGGGCCCGCAGGGGCCGGAGGTGCCAACGTGAGAACGGTGCCCACGTGGCTGCTCGAGCTGGCCTCGACGTTCAGGGAAGGCACCCCGGGCGCCCCTTCCGGCATCACGAGGACGGCCCTGCAGCGGCGACTCGCCCCTGCCGTGAGTGCGACGAGACGCGTCCGGCCGCGGCGCAGAGGGACGATCTCCAGCGCACCATCCGGGCCCCCCGCGGTGGCGAAGGCGGCGACCCGGGCGCGCGCATCTGCTGCGCGCAGGCCGAGCGCCACGTCCGTGGCGCGTGCCCGTGTGTGAAGGGCGCTGGCCGTCTCCGTGGCTTCACCGCCGTCCACCGCGAAATCGACGAGCCAGGTGCGATGACCGATCCGGCGCCAGACCTCGCCGTGGATCCGCAGGCGAGGCAGGTCGACCGCGAGCCGGAGCGCTGTCGCGGCGCTCCTGTCCAGCACGTACCGAACTCCGATCCGGCCCTCCACCAGGCCCTGCAGAGTGCCAGGTCCTGCTGGAATCCTCGCCGCGCCCGCAGGGCCGAGGTCCCGCGCGTCGACCACGCCGACGATGTCAGGACTCGCGAGCAACGCATCAGTCGTCCCGGCGACCCAGGGCAGTTCGCAGGGGATCACCCCGGCGCTCGCGCCGTACGAGCGCTGAGCCTCGTCCCAGCGCCAGGGGAAGTTGCGCGCGGCGAGCGTGCTCTCCCCTCGTTCGCCGGGGCGATCCATGGTCGGGATCACGACCACGAGGATGGCCGCGCTTCGCGGGTCGAGCCCGGCACGAGCGGCTCGCGCCGCGAGTTGCTCGACGCTGCTCTCTCCCCCCACGGCTCGATCCGCGTCGACCAGGACCGCCGCCACTGGCCCCGTCTTCGCGCCGATTCGGAGGGTCACGACGCCGCCGAACTCGCGCGCGGCTCGCGCGGGCAGGCCCGAGGACGCGGCCACCCGAGCGGCCCAGCGCTCGAGACCGCCGCCGACGTCGCCCGCCTCGACGCGTCCGCAGCGAGTCCCCCAGAGGAGGACCAGGCTGGCGACGATCGCGACGGCGAATCCAGCGAATCGCTCGGAGCTCCGGACGGGTCCACGCGGTCTCACGGCCTCACCTCGCGCGTCACCAGCAGCCCGTGGTGCCCGGTGGCCTCGACCTGGAGCGTCGCGCCCTCGTCGACGTGGAGCAGCCAGGTCACGCGCCGTGACGCACCGTTCGGGCCGAGGCCCCCGGCGATCTTCACCCTCGCGCTCCCCGCGATGAGAACCATGTCGGAGCCCGCGCGAATCGAGAGCTCCAGGTCGCCCGCGCCCTCCGCTTCGACGCCGACGCCCCCGAGCAGGCTCGTGGAGTGCTGCCCGCGGTTCACGACCTCCACACTGAGCCGCACGAGGCGGCCCTCGCGTTCGGCCTCGAGGACGGCGATGTCGAGACGCGGGAGCCCTGCGACGAACTCCTCCACGAGTCGGTCGAGCCCCACCAGCGCGGCGCCGATCTCCTCCTCGGGCGGATTCCAGCGTGAGCGGGCCTCCCAGCCGCCGACGAGCCCCGTCAGCCCTCCGCCGAGGTCGACGGGATGCCAGTCGACGAATCCCACGCCACCGCGCACGTCGTCGAGCCAGCGCCCCCAGGCGGTCTCGGCCGCCAGGGAAGATGGAGCGAAAGCCATTCGCTGGCCGGCGCCGACCGAGAGATTCGCTTCGGGGTTCACCGGCCCGAGAGGCCGGCCATCACGTCCAATGACGCCAGGCCCCCAGGGTGCGATCTCGACGGTCGTCGTCCCGAGGACCCGGGCCAGCCAGTCCCCCATCGCGCCCTCGCGGGACGGCCCCACGGTGCCTTGCACGTCGCGGCGGCCCGTGAAGCGCGCGAGGTCCGCGCCCATGCGCTGCGCCAGGGCTCGACCACGGACGTCCGGATCGCTCCCGGGGTGCACATGGACCCCCCCATGATCGCCGCCGAAGAGCAGCGCGATGCTCGGTCGCCGGGCGGCGATCCAGAGCGCGAGCCCCCGCGCACCGGACACGGACAGCGGCCGCGCTCCCTCGAGCGCGCCCGGGCCCGCCCACCCCACCGGGAAATGACGCGCGACGTCGATCCCCGCCACGCCGTCCTCGTTGAACGCACCATCCCCGTCGTCGTCCCGACCCTCGCGGCGGCGTCGATACCGCGGCGCGTCCTCGGGCCCAGCCCGCAGGAGCGTTCGTCCGTCTTCGGCGATGCACCAGGGGCCGTCCGCGTCACGGATCAGCAGATCGAGGACTTGACCGTCGCCGTCGAGATCATCGGGGCCATCCTCGTCGACGAGTCCGTCGCCGTCCTCGTCGAGGGGCGCGTGGAACCGCCCGTCCGGACGCGCGCCGGAGGCCACCCGATCGACGACGCCAGGCGCGACGCTGGGCACCACGAGGAGTCGCACGCCTGGCGGCAGCCGATCGAGTCGTTCGAGCAGGCCGTGGGTCGCGCGAAGCACGGCCTCTGCGCCGACCGCGCTGCGCCCGTCGGGCGCCCCGGCCAAGAGGACGGTGGTCGTCTCCGCCCTCCCGGGCGCGGGGGCTCCGACGACGAGGGCCGGGATTCCTGGATCCGGTCCGCCTCCGATCCGATCGATCCTGACGTGCTCGGGGTCGGCGGCAGCCCAGTCGGCGAGCAGTCGATCGATCTCGGCCGCGCCGTGGTAGTGGCCCTCGAAGGGCGCGCGGAAGCGACGCCCGTCGTCGAAGCGCTTGCTCGCATCGAGCGGACCACGCCCGACGACGCCCACAGCCGACAGAACGACTGCGGCTGGGATGAGAAGCCAGTGCCGCACGTAGTCCGGATCGGGCGTCCAGGCAACGAGCCTTGAACGACTGCCGTCACCTCCTCGCCCGACGCCTGGCGAGTCTCGAAAGGGGACTGCTGGCCTGCCGTGCCGCGAAGCCCCTCAGGAGGGGACGACGGCGCTGCTCTCGGCGTCCTCGGCCTCGGGGTGCGCGGGTGGCGCCTGCGCCTGGATCTCCTTGATCGGCTCCCCGGTCTCGTCGATCGCACCCGGGTCCGCTGGCGCTCCCTCGGCGTCGAACTCCGAGCGGTCGGCTTTCTTCCCGCCCGTCGCCTCGGGCGCGAAGTCGTCGATCTCGTCGAGCTCGACCGACACGAAGCGGCTCACGCCCTTCACCTGCATCGTCACGCCGTAGAGCGCCTGCGAGGCGGCCATGGTCCCCTTGTTGTGGGTCACGACGATGAACTGGGTCGTCTTTCGGAACCCGTCGAGCATGCCGAGGAAGCGATCGACGTTGGCGTCGTCGAGGGCCGCGTCCACCTCGTCGAGCACGCAGAAGGGGCTCGGTCGGGCCTCGAACACGGAGAAGAGCAGCGCGAGCGCCGTCATCGTCCGCTGGCCGCCCGACAGGAGCCCGATCTTGAGCAGCTCGCGACCCGGCGGGCGCGCGACGATCTCCACGCCGGCGTCGAGGACGTCCTCGCCCTCTTCGAGCCGGATGTCGGCCTTGCCGCCTCCGAAGAGGAGGCGGAAGTTGCGCTGGAAGTTCTCGCGGACCTCTTCGAAGGTCTCGACGAAGAGCCGCCGGCTCTCCTCGTCGATCGTGCGGATCGTGTCGAGCAGGGTCTTGCGCGCCTCGGCGAGATCGCCCGCCTGTGTCTCGAGGTGCTCGAGACGTCCGCCGACCTCCTCGAGTTCGTGAACCGCCTCGACGTTCACCGGACCGAGTCGATCCAGCTGGCTCTTCACCCGGGCCACGGTGGCGTCGAGCTCGGCCAGGGCCTCGGAGTCGAGCGGCCCGTCCTCGTCGGCGTCGAACGCGCGCCGCATGCCATCACCGTCGAGCTCGAGCTCCTCGAGCGCGCGGCCCGAGACCTCGTCACGGCCGAGGCCGGCTCGCTGCGCGTCGAGCCGAAGCTTGCCCAGGGTCTCCGCCTCGCGATCGAGCTCCGCCTGGACGGCCTCGGCCGCCTTGCGCGTCTCGGAGATGCGCTCGGCCCCGCTGCGCTCCTGCTCCCGCAGCTCGCCGAGCTTCGTCTCGAGGGACGCCTTGGCCTCCCCGAGGCCCCCCGCCTGGGCCTCGATCGAGATGACCTCACCGCGGCCGTCCTCGGCGCTGGTCTCGTAGGTGGTCGACCGCGTCCGGGACCGCTCGATCTCGGCGCGAGTCTCCACCAGGAGACGCTCGTTGCTCGAGATGCGCTGCTCGAGCCCGCCCAACTCGGCCTTCGCGGAGCTGAGCTCCACCTGCGCGCGACTCTCCTCTCGCTGGAGCGTCTCGCGCTCTCCCTCGAGGGCGCGTCGGCTCTTCTCCATCTGCTCGAGGCGGTCGTTCTCCGCGTCGAAGGCGTCGGCGGCGGCGGCCTTGGCACGCTCGACCTCCTCGATCTCCGCTTCGACCGCCTTCACGTCGGAGGCCGCCTGCGCGCCCTCGTCGGTGTGCGTCCTGAGCGAGGTCTCCAGGTCGGTCGCCCGCGCTGCAGCAGCGGCCAGGAGGCCGTCCGCGTCCGCGCGCTCGGCGCGAGCGGCATCACGCTCGCCCGCGCGTTCGTCCAGAGCGGCCGTCAGCGCGGCCACCTGCTCGGTCGAGCGCTGGATGCCGGCGTCGAGCTCATCGATACGCCGATCGAGGCGCGCGATCTTCGCCTCGAGGTCCGCGGCGCTCGAGCGCCGGCCCACGAAGCCCTGCGTCACCTCGCGGTGCCCACCGACGAGGCCCGCTGCGTCCACGAGCTCCCCGCGCGGGGTCACGAACCGCCAGCCGGGCTCCCGGCCGACCAGGTCCAGGGCGATGTCGAGGGTCGACACCACGACGACGTCGCAGAAGAGGGTGTGCACGAGCGCGCGCATCCCCTCCTCGCAGTGGATCAGCTCGCCGAGGCGACCCTCGACGCCGGCGCCGAAGCGCGCGAAGAGGGCGTAGTCCGACGGCGGCGGGCAGTCGGGGGAACCGATGCCCGGGGGAATCACGACGGCCACCTGCCCGACCTCCTCGCTGGCGCACCAGTCGACGACGCGTCGAGCCACGTGGGCGTCCCTGGCCACGAGGGCCTGGGCGCGCTCCCCGAGGACGGCGTCGATGGCCCGCGCGAGGCGGACGTCGGCGCCGAGGTGATCCGCGACCAGGCCGAGCAGCTCGTCCTCGCGGCACGGCCCCTCCCCGCTGGCACAGGCTTCGAGCACACGGCGCGCTCCACCCGACAGATCCTCGAGCTCGCGATCCCGGTCGAGGAGGGCCTCCACGCGGCTGCGGTGCCCCGCGCGCTCGACGTCGGCGTCTGCGCGCTCCTCCCGCAGCTCGGAGAGCTTCGACGCCTCCGCCTCGAGGGCCTCGCCGGCGGCGACGTGCGCCGCGTCGGCGGCCTCGACAGCTGCGACGGCCAATGCGTGTGCGGACTCGAGCCCCGTGCGCTGCTCGGCCACGCTGGCGAGGGCTTCCTCGGCGCCGCGCACGCGCTGAGTCACTCGCTCCAGCCGCTCCTTCGCCGGCGGCAGCGCCTCGGCGAGGTGCACGGCGCGGTTCTCGGCGGCGGTCCGCTCGTGGAGTCGCTCGAGAACGCGATCGTTCTGCGCCTGGACCTCGCTCCGCAGCTCCTTGTACGTCCGACCGAGCTCCCGGGCCTGGGTCTCGAGTCCACCGGCCCGCTCCTCGGCGGCGGAGGCGCGCTCCCCGAGCGCCTCGACCTCGGCGCGAAGCCCCTCGAGCTCGCCCTCACGCTCACCGAGCTGGCTCTCCAGCAGAGTCGCGCGCTCGCTCTCCTCCGCGGCACTCGCCGCCCAGGAAGCGATCCGCATGGCGAGCTGCGCCTTGCGCTCCTCGAGGGCCCGCAGGTCACCGGAGATCCGAGACGCCTCGTCACCGACGGACTCGAGCTGCGAGACGACCTCGCGCCGCTCCTCCTCCCGGGCCTCGATGGCGCGCTCGCACTCGGCGCGCCGCTCGCGCAGGCCATCGAGGCCGCCTTCGACCTCGTCGATCCGCGGCTTGAGCTCCGAGAGGGTGCGCTCGTACTCGACGAAGCGGTGGGAGAGCAGACGCGTCCGGCCCTCGGTCCACTCGGCCTTGGCCACGACGAACTTCTCGGCCTTCCCGGCCTGGATCTTCAGGGAGCGGACGCGGCTGCGCAGCTCTCCCATCACGTCCTCGAGGCGCGCGACGTCCTGCTCGCAGCGCTTCAGACGCAGCTCGGTCTCGTGGCGGCGCTGGCGGTAACGCGAGATGCCGGCGGCCTCTTCGAAGATGGCTCGCCGCTGGGTCGGGTTCGCCGACAGGACGGCATCGATCCGGCCCTGCTCGAGGACCGAGTAGCCCCGGCTGCCCATGCCGGTGTCGAAGAGCAGGTCCTTGACGTCCCTCAGGCGCACCCGCGCTCCGTCGATGAGGTACTCGCCCTCGCCGCTCGCGTAGAGCCGTCGGGTGATCGCCACCTCGGGGCCCCGATCCGCGAGGGTGGGCTCTCCCGTGGTCATGTCCTGGTTGTCCAGGACCATCGTGACCTCGGCGGTCCCCATGGCGGGTCGGCTCGCGGAGCCCTTGAAGATGACGTCCGTCATCCCCGAGCCGCGCATCGACGTGGGCCGCGTCTCCCCGAGCACCCAGCGAACAGCGTCGACCACGTTGCTCTTCCCGCACCCGTTCGGTCCGACGATGCCGGTCAGGGTGTTCCGGCCGAAGTCCATGACCGTCCGGTCGGCGAAAGACTTGAAGCCGAAGAGTTCGAGGCGTTTGAGGCGCATGGAATCGAGCGTAGGGCTGGCGGCGGTGAGCGATGAACGTGGCAAATCGCCGGGCCCGTCAAAAGAGTGTGGTTTCTGGTCCCCCCGATGGGCGCCCATCCCGGGACTGTCGAAGTGTCTCGAATCGGCTCCAGGCTGCCATTCCCGGCCGATCCGCCAGGAGCGACGCCAGGAGCAGATCGCGGCCGTCGACCGCGGAATCCGGGCCGGATGAAGGCCCTGCGTCCGCCGCGCGCTGCGCCGCCCGGCGAGGTGCCGCCCTCTGCCCCCGACCGGCGAGGTCGTCCGGAGACGCGATGAGTTCCCCCGCGGAGGTGGCCCTCAGGAGCCCGGCGAGAGCCTCCGCCCTGGCTCCGACTCGCCCGTCGGCCCCGGCCAGGTCCCCGGTCCCGAGCCGGTAGGGAGCCCCGTGATCCTCCTCCGGGAGCGGCAGGTCCCCGAACAGACGCGGCTGGCGCGTCCCGCCCAGCGCCGCGTCGCTGCTGGCGAAGCGGATCGCCGCGCCCCCGCCGAGGGCGAAGGTCGTCCTCACGTCGATCCCGTGCTCGGCGCCACCGCGGGCCGCCGCATCCGAGAGGAACCCGAGCACCCTGGCGCCCAGCTCGGCCCTCGCGAGGCCATCGCCGAGGATCCGGAGCGCCTCGTACAGGCCGACCGGCACGAGCGCCCCCGCGGGCCGGTCGCAGAGGATCTCCCCCTGCGTGCGCCGGCAGCGGCCGAGGAAGGCGACTCGCTCGGCGAGCGCTCCGAGCGCGGTCTCGACGAGGCCGTGCAGACGACCGAGGAACTCCTCCTCCCGCCAAGGCCCCGCGCGTCGGGCGATCCGCGGCAGGTTGAGCGCGACGGCTCCGTCCAGGGCGAGCGAAACAGGGGCTCCGCCCGTGCGGCGGACGAGACCGGGCCCCGCCCAGCGCGCGCCCTCGACGTCGCACCACGCGGGCACGAGCGCACCGTCGCGGAGCAGGCTCTCCGCCCGATCCGCAGCCGCCTCGGCCTCTTGCACGGGCAGCTTTCGAAGCATCGCCAGCAGCGTGCCCGGATCGGCGAAGACCCGCGGCGCGCCCTCGAGGGCACGGAGCCGCGGCTCCGCGAGCGCGGCGAGCAGAGCTGCGCACGCTCCAGCGTCCGCCTGAACGGCGGCGAGCGCGAGGTCGACGGGAACCCCCGCACCAGCGGCTGCGGCAGCCACACCACGAAGGAGCGCAAACGCGCCGCCGGGCTGATCGACATGCGCCTCGAGCCCCTCCACGATCACGCCCACCTCGGTCTCCGCGGCGACCGCTGCGAGACGCGAGGGCAGCGCGTCACCCGATCCCGCCTCGGCCGCGCCGCGCTCGAGGAGCAGGGACGCCGGCACCGAGCGCAGAAGAGTCCGATGCGGCGCATCGATCCCGATGAGGTGGAGGTCGCCGGTCAGGTGCGCGTCCGCGAAGGGCGCACTGATCTCGTCTGCGAGCGCCCAGCGCTCGAGGATCGCCCCCGAGACCGCGCGCTCGAAGCCGTGCGCACCGTCGCAGCGCCAGGGACGCGCGAGGGCGGCCGCAGGCGCGCTGGCACGGGTTGCTTCGAAGGCGCGCGCGAGATCGTGCCGGGGAACGCCGATGGCCTCGTGGCGCCGGAGTGCGTCCTCGAGGCCGAGCGAGAGCAGTTCGTTGCTCACGAGCTCCCGCACGAGTCCCGTTCCCACGGACCGGAGAGAGCTCGAGCGGAGGGTCTCGACCACGCGTTCCGCGACTTGCTCGGCCTCGTCCGGAAGGAGTCCCGCCTCCTCGACGAGCGCGCCAACGATACGGCGGGCGCGGAACGGCGTCGGCCCCGACGCGCCGCGCACCAGCGGCAGCCCCGAGCTCTCCTCTTCGCCCTCGCCGGCGCGGGCAGCCTCCGAGCGGCTCCGGCGGTCCCGGGTGACGATGTAGCTCCGGGCCGTGTCCACAGCTCCAAGCTCGACGAGCACGCGCTCGACGAGCTCGCCGAGTCGCTTCGGGCCGATCACCCGGCCGCCGTCCGCGCCAGCTCGCGCGCGCAGGGTCATGCGGACCACGTCGGCGACCTCCTGAGCGAGGTCCTGGCGGTCGGCGCTGCCGCCCGCGACGCGCGCGCGCTCGACGCTCGCGGCGAGGCGCGCCGGGTCGAAGGGGACCCTCCTCCCCGAGGGCGCCTCGACGGCGAGGCCCGAGTCGATCAGCCGGCCGGGAGACGGATCGACGACGAGTGGCTCGTCGCCCGCCCGCCGCGCGCTCGACTCCGCACCGTCCGCGCGGCCCGCCGCGAAGGGGCCGCCGAACAGGTGGTCACTGCTCATCGGCCCGCGCGACGTCCTCGTCGAGCATCGTCTCCAGCTCGCTCATGAACTGCCCGACGTCCTTGAACTCCCGATAGACGCTGGCGAACCGCACGTAGGCGACCTGGTGGAGGCGCTTCAGCTCCTCCATGACGAGGGACCCGATGACCGAGCTCGGGACCTCGCGGTCGTACTCGCCCTGGCAGCGAGTCTCGATGCGCTGGACGGCCTCTTCGATGTCGGCCATCGCCACGGGGAGCTTCTCGCACGCGCGGAGCATCCCGTGGTGGATCCGCTCCCGATCGAAGCGAACGCGGTCCCCGCTCTTCTTGATCACGCGGAGCGGGCTCTCCTCGAACCGCTCGTAGGTCGTGAAGCGCATGAAGCACTCCAGGCACTCGCGGCGGCGCCGGATGACGGCGCCGTCCGATGTGGTCCGGGAGTCCACGACGCGGTCGTCGTCAGCTTCGCAGCGGGGGCACTTCAAGGGCGTGAGGGGGCCTGGAGCCAGCCGCGGAACAGCGTCGCTACGAGCCAGGGGAGACCCTAGTGCAGCAAGCGCCGCACGGCGTGTCAAACCACCCCTCCCTTGCTCCCACAGCGCGCGGTAAGAAAGATATAAACCACTACGAATAAACAGCTTCGGGCCCATCCCGGGTGGGGACACGGGCCCGTTCTGGGCCGATCACTTGCCGAGGCAGAAGCGGGCGAAGATCCGGCTCAGGAGATCCTCGGGTGTCGTCCGCCCGGAGATCCCGTCGAGAGCGTCGGTCGCCTCCCGGAGTTCCTGGGCCACGAGGTCCAGCGGAGCGTGCAGCGCGAGCCCATCGGCGGCAGCGCGGCTCGAGGCCTCTGCTGACCGAAGAGCCTCGACGTGGCGCGCGGCCAGCCCGGCCCTTGCGGCCACGACGGCGCCGGTCGCGTTCGCATCGAGCGCCGCAGCGCACACGCGAGCGAGCTCACCGAGCCCCCGACCCGCATCCGCGCTGATGGCGACCCACCCGCGCCCGCCGGCCGCTGCCTCGAGCAGCGCCTCGGGCGGCACGGAGGCCGCTCCTGCCAGATCGATCTTGTTCCATACGAGGAGCCCACGTGGCCCCACCTCGCGCACGATGGCCGCCGCCTGCTCGCCCGCCTCGCTCGCGTCGGCGACGACGAGCACGAGGTCCGCGGCATCGAGCTCCGAGCGCGCCCGGGCCACCGCACGCGCGTCCAGAGCCGTCGGGGCCGCGCCGCCGGTGAACAGACCCGCGGTGTCGACGAGCTCCACGCCGAGCTCGGAGCCCTGCTGAAGAGCCCACCGGCCCCGCGCGGGGTCGCGCGTCGTCCCGGCCACGTCGCTCACGAGCGCAGGGCCGGTCGCCGCGCGGAGCTGCCCCCCGGCGAGCCGGTTGAAGAGAGTGCTCTTCCCCGCGTTCGGCGCGCCCGCGAGACACACGACGAGGTCCTCGGCGCCGCGGCTCCGCTGGCGCTCCCAGCGGAGTGCATCCTCGAGGGCGTCGAGCACGGCCGCGGTCCGACGCGCGAGGTCCTCCGTGGGGACGTGTCCGGTGTCGGCCTCGTCGAAGTCGAGGCTCGCCTCGGCGAGGGCCCGCACCGCCTCGAGACCGTCGCGAATCTCGCCGAGGCGCTCGCCGAGCCCCCCCTCCAGCAGCGCGAGCGCCGCGCGACGCTCCGCGTCCGTGCGCGCGGAGACGAGAGCCGCCACGCCCTCCGCCTGGGTCAGGTCGATCCGGCCGTTCTCGAAGGCGCGGCGCGTGAACTCCCCGGGCTCGGCGAGCCTTACACCCGCGTCGAGCACGCGCCGCAAGGCGAGGTCCACGAGCCCCGGGTGCCCGACGAGGTGCAGCTCGGCCACGTCCTCCGCGGTGAAGGAGCGGGGCCCGGGCATCCAGAGCAGGAGCGCGGGCTGCGCCCCCTCCCCATCACGGAACTCCACCTCCTGCGCCCCGCGAGTCGTCGGCCGGAGCGGTGCGCCCGCCACCGCGCACGTCGCCTCCACCACCCCGGCCGCTCGGGCGCCGGAGACGCGGACGACCGCTCGCTCCCCCGCCCCGCCCGGCGAGGCCAGAGCGGCGATCGTGTCGAGCGCGGAGGCGCGAGCCACGTCGGATCAGCGCCTCAGCGCCGCTTCTTGCCGCCGCCCTTGCCCTGCTGGCCGCGGGCCTTCTGCTTCTGCTCCTGCATCGCGACGGCCTGCTTCTGCAGGTCCTCCAGGCGCGCCATGAAGCGGCCCTTCTTCTTGGGCTGCTCCGTCTCGTCGATCGGCCAGACGCGCCGGATCACGGTCGATTCGACGATGCCGAAGGCCGACGTCGTGATCATGTAGAGCGAGAGACCCGAGGCGTAGTTGTAGAGGAAGAAGCCGAACATGATCGGCATCCACATCATGATCTTCTGCATCTGCGCCTGCTGCTCGTTCATGGTCGCCGGCTTCGGCATGACCTTCTGCTGGCCGACCCAGAGGACGACCATCAGCAGCGGGAGCAGGTTGAACGCGTCTCCCACGAAGGGGTAGCTGTCGGCGAAGGTGATCAGGCGATCCGGCTGCGACAGGTCCTGGATCCAGCCCATGAACGGCTGGTGGCGGAGATCGAACGCGACTCGGAGGGCGCTGAACAGGCCGAAGAAGATCGGGATCTGCAGGAAGATCGGGAGGCACCCGCCGATGGGCGGCATCGCCCCCTCCTCCTGGAAGATCCGCGCCTGTTCCTGGCGGAGCTTCTGGGGGTCCTTCGCGTACTTCTCCTTGATCGCGTCGATCTTGGGCTGGACCCGCCGCATCTTCGTCGCGTGCCGCGCCATGGAGGTCTGCATCTTCCGCTGGAGCGGGAAGAGCAGCATCCGCACGGTGAGCGTGAGCAGGATGATCGCCCAGCCCCAGTTGCCGACGATCCCGTGGAGGAAGCGCAGGAATCCGAGGATGACGGAGGCGATGCCGTCGAAGAATCCGAGGTCCTCGCGCAGGAGCGTCTGGAAGACCGCGTCGCCGCCGACGAAGAGCGACGCGTCCTTCGGACCGGCGAAGAGCTCGTAGCGACGGGCGCTCGCCTCGCCGTTCGCGGGCACCTTGAAGGCGATCGTGCCCTCCACGAGCATGTCGCGGAAGCGTTCCTCCCGGGCCGCTTGATTCGCGGGTTCCCGGGCCCACTCGTAGTCCTGGACCGCGACCTTCGACGACTCACGGAGCGCGCGCTCGCTGAACTCGTCAGCGGGGCGCATGAGCATCGCGAAGTACTTGTTCTGGCAGCCGAAGTAGCCGATCGGCCGATCGCTAGCGGACTTCAAGGTCTCGCGGGCGGGGATGCCGTCGAGATCGACGCCCGAGGTCTTCGGATCGCCGTCGACGTAGGCCGCCAC
Source organism: Planctomycetota bacterium (assembly GCA_965662915.1). Classification (GTDB taxonomy): domain Bacteria; phylum Planctomycetota; class UBA1135; order UBA1135; genus Saltatorellus. The sequence goes on from CBFIJG010000004.1 coordinate 62,637, forward strand.
CGCCTGGGGCTCGGTGTAGGCCGCGTCGGAGGTCGCCGCCTGCATGCCGACCGCGGCCACGAGACTGAACTTGAGGGTCTTCCCCTCGAGGTCCGGATCCGTCGACGACACGGCCAGCTCCACGTCGAGGTCGTAGGTCCCCGACACCGCGCGAATCGTCTTCGTGAGAACGATCCCGCGCGCGTCCTCGTGGACGAAACGCACGCCTTCGCCCTCCTCCAGCGCCTCATGGCGCCAGTGGACCTGCGATGGATCAGAGGCCATGCGTTTGGCCGTCTCCACCCCGGGAAGCACCATCAGCGTCGTGAATGCGCGAGAGGAGCTCTTCTTGACCCCGCGTACCAGGCGGACCCAGTTCTCGCGATCCGCCTTCTCGGTCTCGTCGAAGCCGACGCGCGTGAAGTAGTTGCCCAGACGGATCTCCGACACGCTGCCCCCGTAGCTGTCGAAGTGGACCTGCATGTACCCCGGCTCTCCCGGCGTGCCGAAGGTCAGCCATTCGTCCCAGATGTCGACGGCGGGCTGTTCTGGCGCGTCCTCCTCGGACGCCTCCGATGCGGCCGATACGGGAGCGGGGCTCTCCTCACCTGCGAGCTGCTGCTCGAGGGCCGCGCGGTCCTCGTCGGACACCTGGGCCGGCGCGTTGAACAGCTGCAGGCCGAAGATGACGACGAAGCACGTGAAGAGTGCGAGAGGTAGGCGCTTCTCCGGTCCCATGAATTCGGTGGGGATCATGTTCAGCGGCCCGCGGCGAGGCGGTCCGCCAGAAAGTCCGGCAGGTCGGGGACCTGTCGAATGGCGGTCGCAGCCGCCAAGTGGTCGTACTTGAGTCGGACGAACGTGACCGCGCTCCCGTCGAAGAGCACGTAGGACAGCCGCGGGTCCTGATCCCGGGGCTGGCCGACGGAGCCGACGTTGACGATCGCGCGTGAGGAGTCGAGGCCGAGGTCGTAGGGTCCGTGCTCGCTGGCCTCGCCGCGCGGCACGAAGTACGAGCCGTCGGCGAAGAGGACCGAGGGCACGTGGCTGTGCCCGATGAAGCACACGTCGCGGTCCATGGCTGCGAACAGCCCGTCCATCTTGCGCCGGTCCTTGATGTCTCGCGGAACCACGTACTCGCGGACCGGATCGCGGGGCGAGCCGTGCGCGAACATCGCGACCTCATCGCGCTCGAGCGCGTCGAGCTCGCCGAGGAAGTCCCAGTACGCATCCGCGCGCGACGGGTCGCGTCCGATCTCCTCCCGCGTCCACTCGATCGCAGCGCGCGCCTTCGGGTTGAAGTCCTCGGCGGTGAAGAGCAGCGCCTCCTCGTGGTTCCCCTTCAGGCAGAGCCCGGGGAGCAGCGGCTCGCCCTCCGGCCCCGGCTCGGTCGGCGCGGCCACGCAGCGCGTCATCACCGCGTCCAGGCAGGCCCGCGGTTCGGCGCCGTAACCCACCACGTCGCCGAGACAGACGTACCGGAGGACGCCGCGCGCGGCGGAGTCCGCCAGGCAGACCTCCAGGGCGGAGCGATTCCCGTGGAGATCGCTGATGATGGCGGTGAGGGGGTACGACAAGACGCGCGTCGTCCGCGGAGGGGGGGGCGGCCGGATTCGTGCGCGGAAAGGCCGCGGCTCCGGCCCCGCGTGCGGCCGAACAGTATCGGCTCCTCCCCGCACCGCGGCAACACCGCGGCGGAGGGCCCGCGCTGATGATCGAGGAGCCGCCGATCTCGGCCCCTCTCCTGGCGGCGATGCGAGAGCCGCCGGAGCCCTCGCGCCACCGGTGGCCGCGAATCGGCGAGCGCGCCGGTCAGGCCCGCGCGCGCCGCCGAGGCCCCCGGTCCGTCGAAGCGATCAGGCCGATGTACAGCCCGCCGCTGGCCAGCAGCGCCAGGGCCGGGGCGATGGGCCTCGTCGGGAACAGGACCGCTCCCAGCGGCGCCGAGGCCGCGAGCACGGCGACGGCCGCCCCTGTCACCGGATGGAAGCCCTGCGCCTCCAACCTGTGACCGAGATGCGTCCGGTCCCCCACCCAGAACGGCTGGCCGCGCCGGATCCTGGCACAGGCCACCCGCGCCAGGTCGAGGAGAGGAAGGACCAGGAACCAGGCCGCTCCAGGGACCGCGACCAGCGCGACTCCCAGCAAGTGGGATCCCGCGTCCCCGAGCATGGCGCGCGGCGCGCCGGTCGTCCGGGCGCCCTCACCTGGCCCCGCGCCAGCCGGAGGCTGCCGCAGGAACGTGTTGAAGGGAAGGTAGCCCGCGACGGCCGCGGCGAGGCCGGGTGCGCCGGTCGCGAGCGCGACGGCGGAGAGCCCGCCGCTCAATCCATCCGCGTGATCCCAGGTGTTGATCGCGTTCATCGACACGACGGCGAGGAGGCCGAGTCCAACGGCTTCGAGGAGCCCCACGTCCCCGATCAGCGCGCCAGGCTCCGAAGCGAGCAGAAGCCCCACCACGAGCTGGCCGCACAGCTTGTGCCTCGCCCTCAGGCCTCCCGGCAGCACGTCGTCCGCGAAGCCGAGGAGGAACGCGCCAACGAGGGCGGTCCAGGGGAGCTGACCGAGCCCACCGTCGCCCCGGGTGAGCCACCCCGCGAGGGCCGCTGCCGCGAGGATCGCACCGCCTCCCACGACGGGGACAGGCTGCTCGCGCGGCTTGCGGTCCTCGAGTCCGTCCCGCCGGTCGATCCATCCGAGCCCCCGCGCCGCAGCGGCCAACAGCGCCGTGGCCATGGCGCCGAAGAGGGCCGCCCAGAGCACGGCACCGGTCAAGGGTCGACCTCTCCGTCGGGGGCCCGGTCGGCCGACCCGTCGCCCGCGAGCGCGTCGCCGCGTGAGGGGAAGCCGCCGGCGGGAGCCGCCGGGAAGCCGTACAGCCCCTTGGCGCGGATGAAGTCCTCCACCTCGGGAGAGAGGGCTCCGTCTGGCATCTCCCCTCGCGAGAGCGCCTCACGGATCGCCGTGGAACTCTGAGGAAGCGGCGGGAGTTCGAGGAACCCGGCCTCGATTCGTTCGAGGGCCTCCGCGGACATCCGGCCGCGCACGCCGGCGAGGTGAGCCTCACGGGTTCCCTCGCGCAGCACCACGATCGGACGAGCGATGCGCAGCACGTCCTCCGCGTTCCTCCATCCCGGCAGTCCCGGGAGGTTGTCGCTGCCGATGATGAGGAACAGCTCCAGCTCGCGGCGGCGGTCCGCGAAGCCCCCCTCCGAGCGCGGGCTCGTGTAGCGCGCAAGGTGCTCGGGGATCTCGAGCAGGGTGTCGTAGGTGTAGGACGCGCCAGGCCGGCTCAGCTCGAGGTCGAGGACCGTCCAGCGCGGGCGGTGGGCCGTGGCGAGGAGGGTCATCGCCAGTCGCATGTGGTCCTCGGCGAGGACCCGATCGGGCTTGTGAGGCGGCCGGCGAGCCGGGATCCAGAGCACCCGCTCCAGCTGGAATGCCTCCGTCGCCCGCTCCGCGATCCCGGTGTGCCCCACGTGGATCGGATCGAAGGAGCCGCCGAAGACCGCAGCCCGCAGAGGGTCCGTGCGCCGGGCGGGAACGCTCCCGGAGGCTCCTTGGGGGTCGGGTCGGCCGGTCATGAGGGGGAGGAGGGGACCGCAGGCGTGGCGCCTCGGCTGGCCCTGCCAGCAGTCCCGAGCCGCCCGGCGATCCGGGTTCCGGCGGTTCCGCGGTGACCGGCGGACCCTCGGGGTTAGAGCAGGGACGGCGAGGCCGCTGGACATCGGCGCCCGTCCCCATGATACTCCCCCCCCCGGCGGCTTCGCCCCGGGTCGATCCCCCCAGCCCCCCGGCCACTCCCCGGGTCGCGTGCTCCCCGCTCTGGACCTGGTCCGCCGCCATGACGGCCGGGCCCCCCGGGGCGAACTCCGGCCCGCGGCTCATGACCGGGGCCCCGAGAATCCACGACGCCCCCCGCGGGCAAATCCCCCACCGATGACGAAGTCGAGCTCGACCGGTCGCGCGTTGCGCGCCGTCTCCACCCTCGCGCTCCTCGCCTCCGCGGCGATCGGTCCGTCCTGCAACTCGCTCAGCGGCGAGAAGATCGACGACCACTGGACCTTCGACTCCGTCCCGCCGCGCGTGGCTCGCTCCATCCTGGGCTACGACGCGTCCCGCGAGACCTCGTACAAGGACTTCGCCTGGGACCGCAAGAAGTCGATCTCGCTGACCCTGCGTCGGTACCTGTTCAACCACAACCCGATGAACCCGAACCAGGCGCCGCAGGAGTCCCTGTACGGACCGCGTCCGGTGAACAGCATCCTGCCCAACCCCGTGAACTACATTCACGTCGAGGGATTCCTCATCGGCTGGGCCATGACCGGCGTCCCGATCCCGATCCCCGTGGACTCGATCCTCGGAACGCTCGAGCCGGGCGGCCCCGAGGAGTTCTTCCAGGGCTTCGCCGACTCGGTCCAGGAGATCGAAGGCAAGTCCACCGGCCTCCCCCCCTCGCTCTACGGCGAGGAGGGCGAGCTCCGCGCCTTCGAGATGACCGAGAACGCGCGCTGATCAGGCGCTCCTGATCTTCGCTCGCATCCGCGAGCAGCGCGAGGCGCGCGTCCGCACTGCGGGCGCGCGCCTCGCTCGTTCACGCCAGCTCGAGCGCGCTCTCGAGCGTCTCGAGAACTCCGGGCTCCCGCGGATCGATCCGCGCCGCGTCGAACTTGCGGAACCAGGTGCGCTGCCGCCGCGCGAACTGGCGCGTCCGGAGCGCGATCTCGTCGAGAGCCGCGTCGCGCTCGATCTCGCCTCGCCCCAGAGCCGCCGCGGTCGAGTAGCCGAGGGCCTGCCCCGCGGACGGCCCGAGCGCGCCTGCATCCGCGAGCGCCATCGCCTCCTCGGGCCACCCCGCACCCAGCATCTGCGAGGTCCGCTCACGGATCCGCATGTCGAGAACCTCGGTCGGCAGCTCGAGCCCCGCGATGCGCGAGCGGATCTCACGCGCGCCCTTGTCTCCCCCTCGCTGAGCGGACCACTGTCGCTGATGCTCGGAGAGGGGTACGCCTGTCTGCTCGTGGACCTCGAGAGCGCGAATGGTGCGCCGCGAGTCCCCCGCGTGGATCCTCTCGAAGGCCTCCGGGTCGACTGCCCTGAGCCGCTCGCGCTGCTGCTCCAGTCCCCCGCACGCGGCCTCGGCCTCGAGACGCTCGCGGAGCGCCCGATCGATGGGCGGCCCCTGGAAGAGCCCGCGGACCAGCGCCGCGAGATACAGCCCCGTTCCGCCGACGAAGAGCGGAGCGGCTCCTCGCTCCTCCATCGCCGTGAGGGTCTCCTCGACGAGGGTCACGTAGGCCTGCAGGTCGAATCGATCCGCGGGATCGGCCACGTCGACGAGGTGGTGCGGGATCCCACCGCGCTCCGACGCAGCCGGCTTGGCGGTCCCGATGTCGAGGCCCCTGTACACCGTCATGGAGTCGAGCGCGATGATCTCCACGCGCGCCCCGCGGCCCGCCGCCCTGCGGGCCAGCTCCACGCCGAGGCCCGACTTCCCGCTCCCCGTGGGCCCCACGAGGAAGCGGAGCTGAACGCGGTCCAGAGGGCTCTCGGGATCGTTGATCTGGGGACTCGTGGCCATGACGTGAGCTCGCCCGCGGCCTCCGGGGATCATCCGCTCTGGAAGTCCACGGCGCGGGAGCCCACATTCTTGGGCATGCCCGCGCCCGACCGCCTCGCCATTCTGCCCATCGCCGCCGTCCTCTGCTGCTCGCTGAGCGCTTCCCTCGAGGCGCTCGCCTCCCAGGAGGGTGCGCCGGCGCCCAGGATCTCGGCCGGAGCGATCGAGGAGACCTCCGACGTGCTCCTCGCGAGCGACGGGCAGCCGGCAGCGCGCGGGCGCGTGCCCGCGGGGACCTCCGACGCGGCGCGGCTCCTGTGGGAGCAGATGATCGGCGCGGTGGGCGCCCCCGATCGCGGAGCTCGTGAACCGAAGCCACGCGCGTTCGACCTGCAGTTCAGCACGAGGTTCCGCCGCGAGGGCGAAGGAATCCAGGAGGGCCGCGTGAGGCTCCAGTACCTGGAGGTTGGCCCGGGCCTCGTCAGCGGCGCCGTCCTCGAGGACGACGGCGCGACCCGGAGCATCCAGATGCGCGGGCTCGGTGAGGGCGACAAGCTCGGCTACTGGTTCCGCAAGTACCGGGGCAGCGGCGTCACCGACGGCTGGATCAAGCTCACCCAGCGCGACTACAAGGAGGATCGCCAGGAGGTCGACTCCTACGCGGCCATCTCCTACGACTTCGCGCGCCTGATCGAGCCCGAGAGTTGCCGCATGGTGGCGCTCGCGGAGCGCACGGTCGCGCCGGGCAGCGACCTCGCCACCGGGTGGCTCCAGTTCTTCGGCGACGCCGGGATCCAGCTCCCACCGAACGACCTCGACGGGCGGCGCGAGGGTCGCGTGAGGACGCTTCGCGCTCTCAGCAGCGAGCTGGTGTGGCTCGAGCTGTCGACTCCCGACTTCAGGCTCGTCCAGGAGGGTGCGACGCGGCGTGAGCGCCTCGCCAGCGAGAAGCAGGTCAAGCGCGTCGTCTTCGGCCTCCACCCGAAGACGCACCGGCCCCAGCTGGTCGTCGTCGCCCCCACGGCGGATGCCGCGCTTCAGGTCCCCGGCACGACCCTCGTTCAGACGACCGACTGGTTCGAACTCGGCCCGGAGCAGGCTGACTCGCGCTTCCCCGGCAAGTTCCTCGTCTACGAGACCGCGCGCGAGGCGAAGGCACGTCGCGGCCTGGGATTCGATCCCACGCCGCGGGCCGACTTCTTCACCCTCGACGGGTGCGCCCTCGACGCAGCCCTCACGCCGGCGGACTTCGCGCCGGCGGACTGAGCCCGCCGGCGCGCGGAGCGATCAGTCCTCGAGGATCGCGACCTTGCCGGTGGAGATGTCGTAGACGCCGCCGCGGATCTTGATGGCGCCCTCTTCCTCGAGCTGTCGGAGGACGTCGCTGTGCTGGCGAATGGACTCCACGCCGAGGCGAACGTTGCCGACGACCACCTGGCCCACGAAGTCCGCGTTGGAGGAGTTGCGCTCCTCCGCCGGGGCCTCGGGCATCGCCGCGTCGACCGCCGGAGCGATCCGGGCCAGAATCACACCGAGGTTGCCGAAGCGGACGCCGTCGCAGGCGCCCATCACCGCCCCGCAGCGGGTGTGACCGAGCACGAGGACCAGCTTCGAGCCAGCGACCTTGCAGCTGTACTCGAGGCTCCCGAGGACATCCTCGTTGACCACGTTCCCGGCGAGGCGCGCGCTGAAGAGCGCGCCGATCGGCTGGTCGAAGACGTACTCGACCGTGACCCTGCTGTCGATGCAGCTGAGGATCGCGGCGTAGGGGCTCTGGCCTCCCTCGGTCGCGTGGACCTGCTCCATCAGGTCGCGCTCGCGGCGCTCGCCGTTGACGAAGCGCTCGTTGCCTTCGAGCAGCATCGAGAGGACGTCGTCGGGGGACGCGACCTGCTGCATCTCCTTGGTGGGCGCCTTCATGGAGGGCGATTCGGGTCAGGTGGCGCGCGGTCGCGCGCCGTAGGGGACGAAAAAAGGCGTCTGAAGCGCCGAGACGGCGCTCAGGTGCGATGGAACGCCTTCTCCAGGTCGGCGAGGGTGAACTTGACGCGGGTCGGACGTGCGTGAGGACACGTCTGATCCGTCCCCGCGGCGCGCGCCCTCTCGAGCAGCGCGCGGATGGACGACTGATCGAGCCGATCCCCCGCCATGATCGAGGACCGACAGGACGCGCGGTGGAGCACCTCCTCGAGCACGTCCTCCGCGTCGGGCGCCTTGCCCGTGCGCGCGATCACCGCGACGACGTCTCGTACGATCGCCTCGGGGTCCGGTCGCTTGATTCGGGCCGGGATCCCGTGCACCGCCGCGGTGGTCTCTCCGAAGGGCTCCACCTCGATCCCGATGCGCCTCAGCGCCTCGGAGTGTTCGGCGACGAGCGCGAGATCGGCGCGGCCGAGCTCCACGAGTTCGGGCGTCAGGAGCCGCTGGATCTCGACCTTGCCTTCGCCGACCTCGCGGCGGAGCTCCTCGAAGGTCAGTCGCTCGTGGAGCGCGTGCTGGTCGATGATCTCGAAGCCGTCGGGGAGAGCGCGGACGAGATAGGTCTTCGCCACCTGCAGGTAGGGACCGCGCAGATCGTCGACCTCGTGCCAGCCAGCGTCCTCGCCGGACGGCGCGGCGGCTGCGTCGGTCGGAGACGAGGCCGCGGAAGGCGGGACGTCCTGCACGACGAAGCCGTCTCCTCCGCCCTCCGCGGTCGGGCGCGCGGGCGTCGATCCCCAGGGGGCCGAGGGCGCCCCGCCGCGCGGGATCCACGCGTTCTGGATGGGGCCCTGGCCGCCCATCGGCCCGGGGTCGGGCAGAGTCTCGCGCTGCTCTCGGCGGCGCAGGGAGTCGAGCATCGACTCGCCCGGGGTCGCCATGTCGGTGCGCATGACCGACTCGCGAATGGTGTGCACCAGGAAACCGAAGAGCGAGCGTTCATCGCGCAGCCGCACCTCGGTCTTCGCGGGGTGCACGTTCACGTCGACCGTCTCCGGGTCGAGCCACAGGTGCAGGAACGCCACCGGCTGCAGGCCGTGGACCAGCACGCCGCGATATGCGTCCTTCAGGACGCGGGTCAGGACCTTGTCCTTCAAAGGACGCCCGTTGAGGAACCACATCTGGCGGCGCGTGTCCCGGCGCGCGAAGCGCGGCGGAGCCACGAAGCCGAAGATGCGCGCCGAGCCGTTGTCCCCCTCGACGGGCTCGAGGGTGTCCGCGAGCTCGGTGCCGAAGGTCCGCCGCACGCGGGCGGCCAGGTCCATCCCCGGTTCGACGTCGAAGGCGCGCCGGCCACCGTGGTTGACAGTGAAGCCGATCCCCCCCGCGCCCGACTCGTCGGCCGGATGGGCGAGGGCGACGCGCTGGACGATGTCCATGCAACGCGCGAGCTCGGTCTGCTCGCGCTTGAGGAAACGGCGCCGCGCCGGCGTGTTGTAGAAGAGGTCACGGACCTCCACCACTGTGCCCTCCGGAGCGCCCGCGGGAGTCACTGCGCCTCGACGGCCGCCCTCCTCCGTGATCTCCGCGCCCATCTCGGCGCCCCGCGGACGCGACAGGATACGGCAGCGCGCGACCGACGCCATCGAGGCCAGCGCCTCCCCGCGGAAGCCGAGGCTTGCGATGTGATCGAGGTCCTCGGGCGTGCGCAGCTTGCTCGTGGCGTGGGCCTGGAAGGCGAGCTCGAGGTCGGTGGGTTCCATCCCGATGCCGTCGTCGCTGACCCGCACGAGGCGCATTCCTCCCTCCTCGAGGTCGACCGTGACGCGGGTGGAGCCCGCGTCGACGGCGTTGTCGAGGAGCTCGCGCAGCACCGAGGCGGGGCGCTCGATCACCTCACCGGCGGCGATCTGATTGCGAACGACCTCCGAGAGGACCGCGATGCGCGGTCCCCCGGATGCGTCCGTGGAGGCGGGGCCGGTCATCGTCGGATGTTACCCCGGGGCCGCCAGGCCATTGCAAGGTGGACGAAGTCGGTGGCGTCGACCCGGACGCTCGAGCGCGAGCGCCGCTCCAGATCGCCGAGCTGCTCGACCATCGAGCGCCACTGCTCGGGCGGCCGACACGACATGCGGCGGCGGAACGCGGCCTGGGCGGCCGGCGGTCCCTTGACCCCTGCGGCCGCCTGGGCGCGCGCGGGGCTATCGCCCGCGAGCACGGCGTCAGCGGCCCGCGCCGCCTCCCGGAGCTTCGAGGAGATCGCGGTCGAGAGCTGGGCCACGATGGCCGGCGTGTCGATGGTCCGCGAGCCGTCGCGCTGGCTCGCTCCCCCGTTGAAGAGCGTCTCGATGCCGACGACCGCCCGCTTCAGGTCCCCGCACACGAGCTGCTCCGCGACCTCCCACGGCGACGCGGAGGCGTCCCACGCCACGAGCTCCGCGATGCCCTCGCGGCCGCGGCCAACGAGCCGGGCGAGCTGATCCTCGAGCGCGTCGAGGTCGTTGCCCGTCGCCGCGACGACGTACGCCGCCTCGGCGAGGTCGAGGGGCACGTCCATGACCTTGGCGCGGGCGGCGCACCACTGGACCAGCTCCGCCTTGCGGGGGTCGGGGTCCCAGGCGGGCGGTGAGTCGTAGAGGCGCCGACATCCGACCACCAGGCCCCGCTCCTTCGCCTCCTTCGCGAGCGGATGGTCCGCGCGCAACTTCTCCGCGCTGAGCACGAGCATGCCCTCCGCTCCGCTCGTCAGACGGGCGAGCATGGCGCTGCGGACCGGCGCGGAATGATGCTTGGCGCGTTCGACGACGACCTTGTCCGCGCCGTGCAGCACCACGCAGCGCGCTGACTGGAAGAGCGCGCCCGTCGCCAGGTCGTCCAGGAGCCGGGACGCGTCGTACTCGGGGTCGAGGGCGTCGTGGCGACAGATCTCCATGCCGGCCGCACGAGCCGCCTCGAGCGCGAGCTTGACGCCACGATCCCTGAAGTAGCGCTCCTCCCCCCGCAGCACGACGATCGGGAGCGGGCCGTCCCGGAGCCGCCTGGCGAGGTCGGTCAGCGCGTCCTCGGGGAAGGGATCGCGGGCCTTGCGGGCCGACTTCTTCTTGCGGGTCGCCACGGGACCCATTGTAGGTCCAGCGAAGCCTCAGGCGACCTGGGCCGTACCCAGGAGCGCCATGTCCAGGGCGAGCCCGAGGAAGAGGGCGACGCCGACCCAGCCGTTCAGGGTGAAGAAGGCCACGTCCACGCGGCTCAGGTCGTCGGCGCGCACGATGCTCTGCTCCCACGCGAGGAGCAGCGCGGCCACACCCACCGCGCCCCAGAAGACCCAGCCGAGCCCCCCCACGAGCGCGACTCCCACCAGGGCCGCCACCGAGAGCGCGTGCAACGCCCTGGAGACCCGGAGGGCCCCGGCGATCCCGATGCGGGCCGGGATGGAGTGGAGGCCCCTGGCGGCGTCGAAATCGGCGTCCTGGCAGGAGTAGATCAGGTCGAAACCAGCGACCCAGGTCCAGACGGTGACGAAGAGCAGCAGGATGGCCGTCAGGTCTCCATCGAAGGAGCCGCGAACCGCGATCCACGCGCCGAGGGGCGCCAGCCCGAGCGCGACGCCGAGGACCAGGTGCACCAGCGCGCTGAAGCGCTTCACGAGGCTGTACCCGAGCAGCACCGAGAGGACGAACGGGGAGAGCTTCCCGGCGAGGGGATTCAGCGCGAAGGCGACGCCGACGAACACGGCGCTGGAGACCGCCGTGAGCCCCGCGGCGAAGGCGGGCGAGAGCTGACCGCTCGGGATCTCGCGGCCGCTCGTGCGCGGGTTGCTCGCATCGATGTCCCTGTCGATGTAGCGGTTGAAGGCCATGGCGGCGGTCCGCGCGGCCACGGCTGCGACCACGATGAGCACGAGCGTCGATGCACCCGGCGGCCCACCGGCCGCGAGCCATGCCCCCATCAGCGCGAAGGGGAGCGCGAAGATCGAGTGGCTGAACTTCACCAGCCGCAGGGTCAAGACCGCCTTGCCGGCCGGAGCGTCAGTCACGTCCGTCCCCCGACCCGGGCATGGCCGTCCCGGGATCGCCGTCCGGCTCCTCGAAACCCTGCCATCGCGCGCCGACGTCCTGCTCGACGCCGAGGCGATCGAGCGCCTTGCCCACGACGTGCTTCACGAGGTCGTCGATCGTGCTCGGACCGTGGTAGAAGCCGGGCATGCAGGGGAGGAGGATCGCGCCGAGGCGCACCGCGCGGAGCATGTTCTCCAGGTGGATCTCGGACAACGGCGTCTCGCGCGGCATGAGCAGCAGGCGGCGCCCCTCCTTCAGCGCGACGTCCGCGGCACGCTCCACGAGGTTCGAGCTGAACCCGGCCGTCACGCGAGCCAGTGTCCCCATGCTGCACGGCGCGACGACGACCCCGCCCGTGAGCGAGGTGCCCGACGCGGCCGGGGCCTCCACCGCATCGGATGCGAAGACGCGCGCCCGTGCGAGGAGCTCCTCGGTGACGCCGAGCGGCGCCAGCCAACCCGAGAGCGCGCCCTCGAGGAGCTCTCCCCGAACGCCGGCGTCGATCCCGCGCTCGTGTCGCAGCACCTTGCAGCCGGCCTCCGTGGCGGAGAGATCCACGTGGCACCCGGCGAGAAGCAGCTCGGCGATCAAACGCTCGGCGTAGATGTGGCCGCTTCCGCCGGTGATCCCGACGAAGAAGCGGAGCGGTCGTGTGGACTCGGTCATGGTCGGAGGAGAGTGACCAGATGATGAAGCGCGTGGGCCCACGCGGCCACACCCACGCCACGCATCAGGAGCAGCGCGGCCAGATAGACCCCCGCGACCACACGCCACGCGAAGACGCTCGCGTCGAAGGACTCTCCAGCCGCACCGACGAACGCGGCGACCGGCTCGAGCGGTGTCGCCGCCTGCGCGGCGGCAGCGACCAGGGCCGCCCCGGCCGCACCGAGCACCGAGGCCAGGCGACCACGCACGCCAGCGACCCCGAGCAGCGCCCTGAGTCCCACGAACGCAGCCGAGAGAAGGAGGATCCGGAACAGGAGTTCGTCGTAGGCGGCCCCGCCCATCGCAGCGGCTGCGTCAGCGACTCCCAGCTCCGCCCCGTGCGGAGCAGAGACCGGGACGCGACGCGCGATCAGGTCCAGCAGCGGGATGAGCAGGAGCGCGGCCAGCGCACCCTCCACCGCCACGCGGACGGCCCGCCGCCCGGCCGCCTCCACGTGGCGCAACGAGTCGTGAAGGGCCACCACGAGCGCGAGCCCCACGACCACGCGCCGCGCGAGAGCGGCGTCCCCGCCAGCGATCGCCGCGAAGGGAAGCGTCAGCAAGGACTCCGACACGGCGCGGTGAGCCCCATCACCGAGGGACAGCGCCAGCTCGTAGGTCACGAGGAGGGGCGCCATCGCGAAGAGGCCGAACCGCAGGGTGCGCGTCAGCTCGGCCGGCGCGGGCTCGTCCTCCTCGAGCTCGCCCTCGTCTTCGTCCTCCCATTCCTCGTCCGGCCACTCGTCCTCGAGCAACTCGTCGTCGGCCTCGTCGTGGTGCTGCAAGGCGGGATCAGCGGGGCCTCTCACCCACGTGCAGGCACGCGATGCCACGCCAGAGCTGCTCCACCTCGCAGTGGACGAACCCGTCCTCGGCCATCTCACCGCGAAGGGTCTCCGCGTCGGGCCAACCCTGCACGGTGTCGTCGAGATAGGTGTAGGCCGCGCGGTCTCCGCTGAGCGCTCCGCCGATTCGCGGCAAGAGGTGGGTCAGGTAGGAGCGATACAACCTCCCGAAGGCGTCCTGGTCGGGCATACCGAACTCGAGGATGAGCAGCCGCCCGCCCGGCCGCAGGACCCTCAGCATCTCACGGAAGCTCCGCCGCCGGTCCTCCACGTTCCGCAGACCGAAAGCGATCGTCGCGACGTCGATGCTCTTCTCCGCAACGGGCAGCGCGAGGGCGTCCCCCTGGACCCAGAGAGTGCGCTTCGCCTTCGACGGTGCGCGCTCGAGCATCGGCAGGGTGAAGTCGACACCGATGACGTCGCCGCCCGCGCGCTCGAGCGCGGCGGCGAGGTCTCCCGTCCCACAGGCGACGTCGAGCACTCGCTTCCCGCTCAGGTCCCCGCCCGCGCGCTGCACCACGCGCTTGCGCCAGCGCCGGTCCACGCCGCCCGAGAGGACTCTGTTGGCGAGGTCGTAGCGGCCGGCGATGCCGGCGAACATGGAACGGACGGCTTTGGGATCGGGCACGGCGGGGGCAGCTGAGCGCGAGGACGCGGCGCTGGAGAACAACGCTGCGCCCCCGTGCCTTCGCACGGGGGCGCAGCTGAGATGATCGCGAAGGCGCCTCGACCCGTGGGCCGAGACACCCGGCAGATCACTGGCGGAAGTAGTCCGACAGGATCGTCACGAGGGGCACCGGGATCGACTGAACACCCTCGGCGTAGGGGTCGGTGTCGAAGAGACGGGCGCCGGACTGGCCGAGCGCCAGCACGTCGATGACGCCGCTGCCCCCGACCGGGTTCGGGACCGAGGCCAGCAGGAACTGCGGCTCGGAGGTGTTGAGGTTGCCGTTGCGATAGACCAGCTTGCCGTTGGCCGGCAGCGGAGAGCCCGCGGCGAACGTGTTGGTGTTCGTCGACGGAAGGCCGCCGAGGTTCCGCTGGTTGTCGAAGGCGATGTCGATCGGGAGCCCGGACAGCTGTCCAGCGGACTGGCCCAGCGAGAGCGGCACGCTGAACTGCAGGTCGCGCAGGTTCGCGTTGCCGCCGATGTTGCCGCCCAGCGGGATCTGACCGGTCAGGGCGCTCTCGATCCGAAGTCGCGAGATCGCTCCATCACCGAGGCTACCGGGACGGCCGTCGACGGGATCGATCGGCCCCTCGTGCACGATGTAGACCGAGCCGTCGAGGTTGATCGGGTCGAGCTGGATCGTCTTGGGCGCGAGGAACTCGAACGAGATGATGCCGACGACGTCGTCGAAGCCCCATCCATTGACGCCGTTGGGGCCGGACTCGAAGAGCGCGACGTTGCCGGTGCGGTTCAGGATGTAGCCGTAGTACACGCCCCGGAGGAACGAGAACGTCAGCATCCGCGCCGTGACGGACAGCTCGAACGGACGGTTCAGCTGCGAGGTGATCTCGCGCCGCACCTTGAGGTCCGCGGCGCCGATGATCGAGATCGAGTTCGAGAGCTCGTTGCAGACGATCACGTCCTCGTTGGTCGGCTCGAAGGCCAGACCCCGGGGCGAGTTGCCCACCTGCACCGTCTCGATGATCTGGTGGAACTGAGCCGACTGCGGGTTGATGTCCACGAAGGTCACCGTGTCCGCGAGCTGGTTCGAGACGGCCAGGACGTCGAGGTTGGGCGCCATCGCCAGCGAAGTCGGGTCCGGGATCGCGATGCGCTCGATGACCGTCATCCGGTTCGAGTTGACCACGACGATCTCGTTCCGCGGGCGGTCGGCGATGTAGAGGTAGTGGCCGAGCTGCTGGCGGATCTGGTAGTTCGAGCAACCGGCGAGCTGGGTCTGACCGACCGAGGGGCCGATGAAGAACATGTTCTGCTCGATGGTGAGCAGACCGTTCGGCGGGATGCCCTGATCCGGGATCGGGAACGGGTTGCCCGTCACCAGCAGGTTGGTCGTCGCCACGTCCACCGTCGTCGGCTCATCGCCGCCCAGGAAAGGCGAGACGCAGGCCGGCGGGAAGGTGAGCTTGGGCGGGTTGGGGTGGGGAGCCCAGGAGATGATGTTCTCGTAGCCCGGGTTCAGCGCGCCGAACTGGTTCTGCAGAGCGGGCGCCACGGTGTTCGGCTGGTTGCCGACGACCGCGGAGATCAGCTTCAGACCGTCCGAGGCGCAGATGTAGCCGCCGCTGGCCTGGCAGCCGAAGGGCGGGGGCGCGTTGCGAATCGTGCCGTCGAGGGCGTGGCCGGCGTGGAGGTCGGTCACCGAGCTGACGAGCGGAGTGCTGAGCACGAGGTTGTCGAGGCCGCTGTCCCGGGTCAGGGTGAAGACGCCGGCGGAGCCGCCGTCGACCGTGCAGTCCCCGGGGACGAGCGCCGGGCGCACCGCCGGGTTCAGCGTCACGTTCGGGTCGAACGGGAAGCGCGACTCGCCCTCGAGCGGGGACGGGAACGTCGTGATCGGGTTGCCCGTCGACTGACCGTAGCCGTTGAGGTCGACCACCGAGAGGCCGGGACGCGCACCGCCGCGGGCGGCGTAGATCACGTCGGGCATCACGGGCGCGTTGACCACGCCCGGGCCCTCACCCGTCTCGAAAAAGGTGGTCGCCGCGTCGGCGTTGAGGTTGCCGGAGGTGACGGTCGGGTTGTTGGGGTCCGGGACCGTCTGTGCGAGGTCCTCGACCTGCTGGGTCGCCAGGTCGACGTCCACGCGGAAGAACGTGCCGCACTGGAGGATGTTCGGACCGCGCCCGGGGAACGGGAACCCCGGGGTCAGCACGTAGGTCGACAGGTCGAACGGACTGATGGGCAGCGCCGTGAACGGCATGTTCGTCACGGACGTGGACGGGCCGAAGCGGATCGTCAGCGCCGACGAGATCGAGGGCTGACCCTGGCCGCCGACGACGCCGACGGAGTAGGGCTGGACCGGCTCGGTGAACTCGATCCGCACGTCCGTGGTCGGGGGCACGTCGGTGTCCCCGTTGCCCGGCGAGATCTGCGGCGCCGAGTTGGGCGGCGGCGTCGTGACCACCTCCGGCGGGAGGTCGTCGATCCCGACCGTGGAGGACGCGAGGACCGCGTTCTCGAGGGCCTCGCCGGCGGTCGAGAGCAGCGCGGTGGTCACGCGCAGGCGGACCTGGACGCCGCTCGGGAAGGCCTCGGGCGTCGTCAGGTCGTTGTCCGTGTCCGCGACGAAGATGACGGTGTTCGGCGAGATCAACTGGGCGGCGTTCGGTACGAACTTGCCGACGCCGGGGAAGCCGGCCGCCTGGGGCGGCGCCCCGTCGGCGACCCTGAGGAATCCCGTGTCGGGGTCGATCTCGACCCAGCGCTGGAGATTGAGCCGCGGCGGATCGCCGACCGGCTCACCGGCGATCGTGCGGCCGCCGATGAACGCGCGCCCTCGCGCGGAGAGCGTCGCACCGTTGAACGGATTGATCGTCGTGATCGACACGGCCCCGGCGAGGGGCGCCCCGGTCGGGCTCGGGTTGAGCACCGTGAGCGGGTCCAGCGGCTGCGTGAAGTTCGCGAAGAGGAAATGGTTGCCCGGCTGACCGTCCGGCTCGATCGCTCCCTCGCGGAACGTGTCCGAGGGGAGGATCGGGTTGCCGCGCACCACGTTGTCTGTGATGTCCTCCAGCGACCGGATGGAGAGGATCTGCCCGGTCGGGTTCCCGCCGCTGTCGAGCTCCGCGACGCGGTGCGGGAGGAGCTGACCGAAGCCGTTGCCGACCTCGTTCAGGCGCAGGATCGACTCGGAGCCCTTGCCCGGGCCTGACTCCCCACCGCAGGAGGCGAGGAGTGCGCCGCAGGCTGCCAGGGTGAGCGCCGGCAGCGGGGAGGAGTGCGTTCGGAGGGAACGGGCGTTCATCGGATCTTCGTGCATGAAGAACGTCGAGGGGGGGTCTTGGGAACGTTCCAGGCGGATCGCTCTTGGCGGACCGTACGAGGGCGAGCGTGCGCGCTCGGACCCGGACGGTGCGCAGGTGGCTGGGGGGATCGTCTCTACCGACGGCCCTCGCCCGGTCGACGCGAATCGACCGAGAAGGCGGCGCCAATATACGGACCGGAGCCATCCGAGACACTTTCCAAGCGACGGTCGGCGATGGGGACTTCCCTTGCGGGAGTCCGATGCCGACCCGCAGGGCGGGCCCAGGGGTCTCCGGGCAGCGTGCCAGGCGACGATCCTCGCCCGACATGCCACAAGTGCCGTGCCGAGGCGGAGCAGGCGGCCGCGCCCCTCGTTGCCCCGCAGATCGAACACTCCCAACCTTCCATTTGCAATGGACTTAGATCTCCCCCGCCCCGTGAGAAGGCTGGCTTCCAACCGCGCCTCACCAGCGCGAGGTGTGCGGGCGCGCCCCTCGGTCCTCGGGCAGGAATGGCGATCCGAGCGATCCCGCACGCTCCGGTGCTTCCGAGGACGCCGTCCAGCGGGGGCACTCTCCCCCGGCGGCGAAATGCTGCCCCGGCGCACCCCGAAGCGCCGACCCGGAGGGAGGATCCACCCCCACCGCTCGCTATCCTCGTCATGATGAGCGACGCATCCGCAGGGGGAGCGGACCGCCGCGGGGCGGATCACGTCTTCGACCCGCGCGCCCTCGAGGGCGCAGAGGCGGCCCAGGAGGACGGACCCGAGAGGGTCACCGAGATCGGCCTGCGGCCCTCCAGCCTCGACGAGTTCGTGGGACAGGACGGGGTCGTCGAGAACCTGCGCACCCATCTCGGCGCGGCCAAGGGCCGGGGTGAGCCCCCCGACCACCTGCTGTTCTGCGGTCCGCCGGGTCTCGGCAAGACCAGCCTGGCCCGCATCGTGGCCGAGGAGCTCGGGAGCGAGCTCCACTCCACCAGCGGCCCGGCCCTGGACAAGCCGAAGGACCTCCTCGGGCTGCTGACCAGCCTCAAACGGGGCGACGTCTTCTTCATCGACGAGATCCACCGGATCCCGATCGGCGTCGAGGAGTACCTCTACACCGCGATGGAGGACTTCAGGGTCGAGATGACCCTCGACTCGGGCCCCCACGCCCGCGTGCTCCCGATCTTCGTCGAGCCGTTCACCCTCGTCGGAGCGACCACACGTGAGGGTCTGCTCACCGGTCCTTTCCGCAGCCGCTTCGGGCTCGTCCAGCGCCTCTCTCCGTACCCCTCGACGGATCTCGAGCGCATCCTCGACCGCGCGGCGCGCATCCTCGGCGTTGGCCTGGATCCCGAGGGCGCGCGCCTGCTCGCAGAGCGGAGCCGCGGCACACCGCGCATCGCCGGCCGCTTCCTGAAGCGCGCCCGCGACTGGGCGCAGATGGAGGGCGCGAGCCACATCGACACCGCCCTCGCCGGCAAGGCTCTCGCGCAGATGGGCGTCGACGAGCGCGGCCTCGAGGACATGGATCGCCGCATCCTCCATTGCCTCGCCGACCACGCGCCGCGCCCGGCAGCGCTCAAGACCATCGCAGCGGTCGTTGGCGAGACCGAGGACACCATCGAGGACGTCTTCGAGCCGCACCTCTTGCGATGCGGCTACGTGCAGAAGACCCCGCGCGGCCGCGTCGTGACCGCTGCGGGGCTCGAGGCCGTCGGGCGGGACGGGCGCGCGCTCGAGGACGGAGCCGGGACCGCGCCCCTCTTCGACGCATGAGCCGGGCCACTCCGAAGCCGGCCGTTCCAGGCGGCACCGGGCGCATTCGGAGGGTCGCTGCATCCACGATGCTCCTGCTCGCGATCGCGTGCACGGGCCAGGGATCGACACGCGGCACGCGCGGCGCTCTCTCCCCGGCCCGCCCCGGCCCGCCGACCCTGCGAACGACCGTTCCGACCGAGGCGCGCCTCGCGCTGCCCGCGCGCGTGGCGGTCGAACTCTCGTCCCTGGCGGGCGCTGCCGTGGCCTCGATCGTCGACGCCACGGGGACTCCCAGACACATCGCCGTCGCCGATGGAGCCGTCCGTCTCGACGGCGGCGCTCCCCGCACGGAGGTCGTCGTGCGTGGGCCGGTCAGGATCCGAGGGACCCTGCATCGCGGCGACGCCCGCGTGACGCACGGGCGGCGCCGCGGGCTCCGCACGATCATCGAGATCGACCTGGAGGACTACGTCGCGGCGGTCGTCGCCGCGGAGCTGCCCATCTGGTCCGCAGAACCCGCGGAGCTCGAAGCCCAGGCGATCGCCGCTCGGACGTTCGCGGTCCAGGGTCTGCGCGCTCGACGCGCTGCGGGCGAGGATCTCGTGCTCACCGACGGCGTCCTCGACCAGGCCTACCGTGGCGCCTACGAGGGCGCGGACTCCGCCCGGGCAGCGCGCGCTCGCCAGCGCCTCGAGGCGGCTGTCCGGGCCACGCGCGGACTCGTCCTCCTGCGGGGAGACGGCCTGGAGGAGGCGCGCTATCACGCCTCCTGCGGTCGCCACACCGCGAACTTCGCGGACGTCTTCGCCCACGAGGTGCGCGCCCTGGGAGCCGCCGGCCCCACCGGGGTGCGATGCCGTCCGTGCGCCACGCGCGCCGCGGCCGAGCAGGCCACCGGCGCCCCTGACGAGGCCCACCCCCTGGGGTGGATCGCCCGCCTCGAGCCAGGGGACCTCGGGCGCGCGGGCGAGGCCCTGGGCCTCGGCGGTCCGATCACCCTTCTCGCCCCTGCGCGGGTCGATCGCGCGGGGCGCTGGCTCGAGGTGCACGTCGCAGGCCCCGACGGCGCGCTCCGGGTCGAGCCCTTCGACGACCTCCGCGCGGCGATCGGATACGACGTCCTCAAGGGCTCGGCGATCGTCACCACCCTGCCGCGCCCCGGCCGCTCGATCGGCTCGGAGGGACTGACCGTCCAGGGCCGCGGCCGCGGCCACGGGGTCGGACTCTGCCAGGAGGCGCTGCGCGACCTCGCCCGCGAAGGATGGAGCGCTGCCCGGATCCTGCGCCACTACTACCCCGGCACGCGACTCGAGCGACTGCCCACGGCACGTGACTGAATCGATCCAGAGTTCCAACGGCCCCTTCGGCTTCCGCGTCACGGGGACGACGCCCGGGGACGAGGGCGCGCGCCGCGCTCGGACGGGCGTGTTCACGACTCCCCACGGGGACGTCACGACGCCCGCCTTCATGCCCGTCGGCACCCGCGGCTCGATCAAGGGGGTCCTTCCCCGGGACGTCGGCGAGGTCGGCTCGACGATGATCCTCGCCAACACGCTGCACCTGCACCTGCGCCCCGGGGAGGAGACCGTCGCGAAACTCGGCGGCCTGCACCGGTTCATGAACTGGGACGGCCCGATCCTCACCGACTCGGGCGGCTATCAGGTCTTCAGCATGGCGGACATCAGCACGCTCGACGACGGCGGCGTCACGTTCAAGTCGATCATCGACGGCGACCTGATCCGCATCACTCCCGAGCGTGCGATCGAGATCCAGCGCGCGCTCGGTCCCGACGTGTTCATGGCCTTCGATCACTGCCCCGCCGATCCCAGGGATCGCGGGCAGGTGCAGGAGGCGACGGAGCGGACGCATCGCTGGCTCGAACGCTGCGCCGCGCGGTTCGCCGCCGACGGCGGCGTCGAGGGGACCGGCCAGGCCCTCTTCGGTATCGTCCAGGGCGGCGCCTTCGAGGACCTGCGGCGCGCCTCCGTCGACGCGGTCGCCTCCCACGGTTTCGTGGGGAACGCCATCGGCGGAGTGAGCGTCGGCGAGGACCGCGAGTCGATGCGCGTCGCCGTCGAGGCCGCGGCGCCCGCGCTCCCGGCGGACCGGCCCCGCTACCTCATGGGGGTCGGGACGCCGCGGGACTTCTTCGACGCAGTCGCTGCAGGGGTCGACCTGTTCGACTGCGTGACGCCGACGCGCCACGGCCGAACGCACCAGGTCTGGACATCACGCGGCCGCATCAACCTGCGGAACGCGGGGTGGAAGGACTGCGACGCCCCGCTCGACGACGTGTTCCGCGCTCCGCACGTTTCGGACGTCCCGATCGGCGTGCTCCGCCACCTGTGCCTCTCGAACGAGATGCTCGGCGCGACCTACCTGTCGCTCCACAACCTGCACCTGTTCCACGAGCTGATGCGGATGATCCGCGAGGCGATCCCCGCCGGCCGGCTCGCGGCGCTGCGCGACGAGTGGGTCCCCCGGCTCGAGCGGCGCCTCTCGCCGGACGAGTTCGACGGGTGATCCGGGGCGTCGTCAGCGCGCCTTGAAATCCGGACAGACGCGGGCGTTCGGGCGTTCAGGACGCTTGCAGGCGTCGCCGTAGTCCCACTTGCAGCGATCGCACAGGTACCCCGAGGAGCCGGTGCGCGTGAGGCCGCCGAAGAGCGCCCGGAGCGGCGCAAGCAGGCGTTGGAGGAGCGTCTTCACGGCGAGACCCTAAACGCCCGCGGCCCGGGCGGGAATCAGCGATTCCGGCCCGGGCCGCGGTGAGGCTGCGCGGAGCGCTGCCGTGACGCGCTCAGCGGCGCGAGGTGCCCGACAGGACCTCGATACGCGAGATGTCCACGACGCGCGCCTCGGCCATGGTCGTCGCGGTGGCGCGCACGACTGGCTGGAGCTCGCGACCGATGATCCCGATCTCGAAGCGCTCGAAGACATCGAGGTCGTAGCGGCCGGAGAGGCAGCGCACCTCGGCGACCGTCTCGCCGCCGAAGGTCATGTACCACCGCTTCACGCCGCCGACGTTGCGGGATTCGAGCCACCCCCGCTCCTCGAACCGGCCCCAGCGCGCGGTCTTCCGGCGCTGACGCTCGTCGAGGAACTCGTCGATCCGGCGGATCTCCGCGTCGTTCGCCTCGGCGGCCGCGTTGAGGTCCTCGCGGAGCGCGGTGAACTCCATCCGGAGCTGCGCCTCCTGCAGCCGGCGCTCGGCCTTCTTGTGCGTCGCGCTGGAGGTGGGCGCCTCGTCCGCGATGGCCTTGAAGGCCTGGACGACGCCGCGCCACGCCTCGGTGGTCGGCGAGCGCATCGCCTCCGCCGCGGCGAAGGCGCGGTCGGCCTCGACGAGCCTGGCGAGCAGCCCCGCGGGGGCCGCTGCTGAGCCCGGAGTCGGGGTCTTCGTCGCCTTCGCGGGCGTGGCCATGGCCGTGGTCGCGCGGGTCTTCGGCGCCTTCGGCAGGGGAGGATTCTTCTCGGCCCAGATGATTGGCGCGTCGGAACCGTCGTAGGCCGCCAGCGACGACGCGGCGACCCATGCCTTCGCGTTCGAGGGAGCCTGCACGCGGATCCAGTCCTCCCGGAACGACGCCGACGAGCCCTTGCGCTCGAGCATCTTCACCCGCTGACCGGCGCTGAGCTTGGTGCGCAGCGCCATGGAGTTGGGACTGGTCTCCGGGAACGGCCGCATGTTCACGCGGTTCCCGGTCACGAGCAGCACGCCATCGGCGTCCGTCGGCTGGAGGAACTCGCCGAACACCCACACGGGGAAGCCCCCGGCGACCTCCACCTCACGGAACACGGGCTGCCCCTCGCTGGTCCGGAAGGCGCGCACGAGCGTCCCTTCGGGGAGCGTCGCGAGCATGGCACCGTTCTGGTCCTGGAAGTTGCGGAGGACCGTCGAGCCCGTCGTCTTCATGTAGACGGCGCCCTCGATGGCTGTCTCCTGGGCCGCGGGGGCGGCGGGATGGGAGTGAGCGGCCGCGGCCGGCGCCGCGCAGAGCAGAGCCGCGCCTGCGAGCGCGGTCAAAGGTCGTTGAATCATCATGGTTCCCCTCATGCGGTGCCCGGGAGCGCGATGCGGCGGCCCCCGGACTCGGCGTGCACGAACGCCGAAGCAGCGTCCGAGACCCGGACTCTAGGGAATCGGGAGGGGGCGGTTCCAGCGCTCCCGCGACCGGAAGTCGGACACCCCTCCGTGCGCGGCCCCGCGCCGGAGCGTCGGACGCGAATCGGGCCCAGGAGCCCCGCCAACGGGGGGCCGCCGGGCCCGATCGAGCGACGACGCGCCGTCTCCGGCTCCGGCTGGACCCTCCCGGCCCGGGCACCGGGCGGGCGCCCGAGGCCCCTTGGCCCCCCCCGCCCGCTGGAAGGTCCGCCCCGGTGCGTCTACTCTCCTGCCGCGATCGCCCGGCCTGCCCGGGCGAACACAGCCATGCGACAGTTCCTCCGCGCCAAGATCCACCGCGCCACGGTCACCGAGGCCGACCTCGACTACATGGGGTCGGTGACCCTCGATTCGGAGCTCATGGAGCGCGTCGACATCGCGCCCTACGAGAAGGTCCTGATCGTCGACAACACCAACGGCGCGCGCCTGGAGACCTACGCGATCCCCGGCCCCGCCGGCTCCGGTGTCATCTGCATCAACGGCGCCGCCGCTCACCTCGTGAAGAAGGGCGACCAGGTGATCCTGATGGCCTTCGGCATCGGCGAGGAGGCGGGGACCCCGAAGCAGATCCTGGTCGACGAGCAGAACCGTTACGTCCGCGACATCGCGCTCGAGGAGCGCGGCGTCATCGAGCTTCAGCCCCGCTGACCCCGGCGGGTCTCGCCGGCGCGCCTCAGAGATCCCCGAGCACCTCGCGCGCCTCGGCGAGGGCACGAGAGCGCGCGACGCGGAGCGGAGCGCCGGTGGCCTCCGCGAGGCGCACGAGATCGTCGTGTTCGACGAACAGATCGCCCGGCCCGTCAGGGCTACGCCCGGCGTAGTCCGGCCGCACGCGCACCTTGATCCTGACCGGGACCCCGTCGAGCTCGATCGTCGCGAAGCGTCGGCCCGACTCGAGGCGCGTCACCGGGGACCAGCGCACGCCGAAGGTGCTGGAGCGCTCGAAGAGAACGCGCACGAGCTCCTCACGCTGCTCTTCGCGGCAGAGCAGCGCCAGGAGGACACCCGGACGATCCTTCTTCATCGACACGGCGCCGGTCCAGACCTCGAGGGCGCCCGCGCTTCGCAGCGCCTGGACGAGAGCGCCGATCTCCTCGGGCGTCATGTCGTCGAGATTGACCCGCAGCTCGTCCACCTCGGAGGCGACGGACGCCGAACCTGCGCCCCGTGCCCCGAGCTGGACGCGGAGGAGGTTCGGCGGACCGGCATCGGGGTCGCGGCCGCCCGCGCCGTAGCCGATCGACGAGGGACGGAAGCCCGCCGCGTCGGCGCCGAAGTCGTCGCGACCGCCGCCGAGCTCCTCGAGCAGCGCGACGAGCAGAGCAGCGCCGGTGGGCGTGCAGCGCTCCCCCATCGGCGCCCCGGGGTCCCCGATGACGGAGCTCCGGCCGCGCAGCAGCTCGGCCGTCGCCGGCGCGGGCACGGGCATCGTCCCGTGGGCGCAGTGAACCGTCCCCGAGCCCAGGAGCGGCGGCCCCACCAGGGCGCGCTCCACGCCAAGCCGCTCGAGCGCGAGCGCCGCGCCGCCGACGTCGATCAGCGTGTCGACCGCCCCGACCTCGTGGAAGTGCACCTCCTCGGGCGAGCAGTCGTGGACGAGCCCCTCCGCCACGGCGATTCGCCGGAGCACGCCGATGGTCATGGCCCGTGCGCGCTCCCCGAGCGGGGAGCGCTCGACCATCGCCGAGAGTTCGGCGAGGCCCCGGTGGGGCGGGGACGATGTCTCCGGCGTCCGCACCTCGAGGTGCAGGCCGGACAGGGAGCGCCGCCAGACCCGCTCGGCGCCGAGGGTCGCCTCGCCGGGCACGACGGCCTCGGCGAATCGCTGGAGGTCGTCGATCCGGAACCGGGGATCGTCGAGGTCGAGCAGGGCGGCCAGGAACATGTCGCCGGCCATGCCCCCGAAGGGCTCGACGAGGAGCGTGTTGGACTCGGTCATCGCGTCGTGAGGGTACTCGGCAGGTCGCCCGCGCGCGCCACTGCGAGCACCCCGACCTCGTGCGCGCCCGCTCGCCGCAGGGCGAGGGCGCAGGCCGCCACTGTCGCGCCGGTCGTCAGGACATCGTCCACGATCCAGATCGAGGTCCCCCGCGCCAGCCCTCTCGGCCGGCGGACGGCGAAGGCCGCACGAACGTTGGCCGCCCGGGAGGGCGCTCCGGGCGCCCCCTGAGCCGGCGTGTGCCGGGTCCGGCGAAGGAGCGGCGCGTGGCGGCCGACTCCGAGCGCCTCCAGCTCGGACGCGAGCAGAGCCGCCTGGTCGTGGCCGCGCTCCAGACGTCTCGCTGGATGGAGCGGGACGGGGACGAGCATGCGATCGGCGCTCCGATCGGCCTCCTGCCGGTAGGCGGCCGCGAGGACCCCGGCCAGAGGAATCGCGAGGTCCCCCCGGGAGCCGTGCTTGAAGCGCAGCAGCCAGTCCGCCGCCCCGGAGACCCGGTAGTCGATGGCGCAGATCGCGCGCGAGGGCGCGCCGCCCTGGAGCCGACAGGCGGCGCAGGTGAGGCCGTCGCGGATCCCGGGCGGCAGCCGCCCCGCGCAGCGGGCACACCGCGGACCGCTCCGCATCGACGCCATCGCCGGGCTCAGGTCGTGCTCGTCGCAGGCGAGCGGGGCCGTTCCGGGCGCCGCCGGGGAACCACAGACCCAGCAGACGCGCGGCCAGATCGCGTCCATCACGTCGGCGGCGAGCGCGCGCCCGGACCTCTCGATCGAGCGAAGAGCCGCGGATGCTCCGTGCCTCGTGAGTGCGCGCCGCCTCCTCGTCACGGGCCAACAGACGCGCGCCCCGCCCGGAGGTGACACCGCATCGGGCGCGCTCGACGTGACCCGTTCTCACGTCGACCCGGGAGCGGGCCCGGAATGGGTCCGGCGAGGTGCGCCGGAGACGGGATCAGCTGGCCTCCTCGGCCGGGTCGAGGTCGAAGTCCTCGGGCAGCGAGCGAAGCCCGCCGAGTGCGCCGAGGTTCGCCGGGCGAGCGGCGGCCTCGGGGGCGCCGGCGCGGCGGCCGGGCTGGGGCAGCCCGGTCTCCCGGATGAGCCGCGCCACGTAGTCCTCGACAGTGTCGTCGTCCCCGGACTCGATCCCGAAGAGGTCGCCGATCTCACGGGCCACGCCGGGCTCGGCGCGGAAGTCCCGCGGGTTCGCCGTGAAGTACTCGCGCACGTAGCGGCGGAAGGCCCAGACCGACCACCACCATCCGCTGAACAGCAGCGCGATCGCCGCGGCGACGATCACGCCGACCCACGCCATGGAGAGCGGCGCCTCACCCACGGGCGCCTCCCGGAACCGGCCGATGAGCTGGAAGCCGAATCCCGCCAGGAGGAACGCGAAGCCAAGGGTCGTCTGGACGCGGTTGTAGACGTACTCGCGCACCGACTGGAGCCGGCCCGTGGCCCGCCCGAAGTGGCGCCCGACGAGGGAGCGCGGGTGCTCGAACAGGGTCGAGTTCGCGATCAGGAAAGCGCCCACGATGCAGGAGACCATCCCGAGGGAGGACCAATCCGCTCCCCCGAAGAAGGAAGGCCCCGGGGCCGGGCCCGGCCCCTGAAGCGCGCTCAACGGCATGCCGGGAAGGTAGGAGCAGGGGATGCGCGGAGCAAGCGCCCCCTCGATTCACGGGCCCATGCGTCGCAGGTGGGGCCAGATGGGCCTCCTCGTTGGCCCATCGTGAATCCAAACGACCACGACCGACCGCCATGTCGCTCCGGTTCGCTCGCGCGCGACGGCGGCGAAAGGCGCGGCGTCCCCCTTGCGTCGTCGGGTGTGGCGACCACACTCGAACGAGAGGGACGCGCCACACCACCGCAGGACTCCTGGACTCTCCAGGGGCTCCGTTCCGTGGAGCTCCCCCCCCCACCGCAGCATGAGGATCCACGGCCCCAACGCCGAAGTCATCGCCCGGACCGACTGGACGGACGGCCTCGCCACTTTCAGCGTCCGCCCGGTCGGCTGGGACCTCCCCACCTTCAAGCCCGGGCAGTTCGCCAACCTCGCCCTGCCGGAGGGCGAGGGCTGGGACGCTGACAACGGAACCGCCGTGCGCCGCGCCTACTCCGTCGCCTCGACCCCCGGGGAGGACCACCTCGACTTCTTCGTGCGGCGCGTGGACGGCGGAGAGCTCACGCCGTCGCTCTTCCAGCTGCGGCCGGGGGACGCGATCTACCTGGAGGAGCGCATCGCGGGGCACTTCACCCTCGACGGGGCGCAGGACGCCGAGGACCTCGTCCTCGTGGGCACCGGCACGGGGGTCGCTCCCTACCGCCCGATGATCCTGGACCCGTCGACGCGCGAGCGCTTCGGCCGCGTGCTCCTCTTCTACAGCGACCGCAACAGCGAGGACCTCGGCTACCTCGACGAGTTCCGCGCCCTCGAGGCGGAGGGCTCGCACTTCCGCTTCTTCCCGACGATCACGCGCAAGCGCGACGACGAGGACTGGAGCGGGCTGACCGGCCGGGTCCAGCAGCACCTGACGCCCGAGGCTTACGAGGCGCTCACGGGCGCCGCGCTGGATCCGGCGCGCTGCCAGGTCTTCCTCTGCGGCAACCCTTCGATGGTCGTCGAGGTGCAGCAGGCCCTGCAGGAGCTGGACTTCAAGCGGCACCGCAAGCGCGAGCCGGGCCAGCTCCACATGGAGAAGTACTGGTAGGCGGCGGAGCGCCGGGCGCGCCGCCGCCCGGCCGGCTCACTCGAAGCTCGCGGTGGACTCGAAGGTCCCCGCGAACTCCTGAGTGATGAGGACCGAGAACTGCTCGCCGACGCGCTGGTCGTTCACGATGGTCAGCGCTGCCGAGCCACCGAACTCGAGGGACACGGCGACGCCGCGCTCGAGGTCCCACACGAGCTCGCCCTCGCACTCGAAGGCGAACCGCAGCTCCTGGCTGATCTCCGCGTCCTCGGGCGCGCCCTCGGGCAGCTCCTGATCCATCGCGATCTCGGTCTCGACCTCACCCTCGAGGGAGATGTACGCGCGACCGTCCTCGATGCGATCGAGCGTCGCCTCGATCGAGCCGCCGATGTTGTCCCTGAACTGCTCCGAGAACTCGTCGTCGGTCTCCTCGTCCGCGTCCTCGCTGTTGATCTTGAGGTCGCCGGACGGGCTGGAGATCCGGTCGAACACGATCGCCTCGAGCTCCCAGGTATCGCCCGCCTCGAGCTCCGCGACCTCGTCCGCAGGCGGAAGCAAGTAGGCGTAGTCCGCGTCGTGGTCGAGGTCCTCGAGCAGCACCTCGTCGAGGTCGTCGTCCTCGTCCGCGAAGGAGGTGGTCCACTCCTCCTCGTCGGCGTCGAACGCGAAGCGGACTGACACCCCCTCCAGCTCGCTCTCGCCCTCGCTGGATTCGGCCATCTCCTCGCCGTCGGGTCCGACGACGGTCTGGCTGCTCGAGTCCTCGAGCGTCTCGAAGGTCCTGACGATCTCGCGGGCGCGCCCCCCGTCGACCGTGACGTACTCGTCCACGAAGACGACCTCCTCGTTGTCCTCGATGGTCACCTCGGGCGCCGGCGCGTCGTCCTGCGCCTCGCCGTTGACCTCGAGGCTGAAGTCGTCGAGCTCGAGCAGGAGCGCGCTCGTGAAGGTCTTGGTGATCTTCGTCCCGCTCTCGACGTGGACGTCGAGTGTGTCGGGGGCGGCGGCGAGGGGGGCGAGGAGGCTGATGAGAAGAGCTGTGCGCATGGTGTTCGCGGGCGGGTCGAGGCCGGGGGAAGAAGCGGAGCCGGCTGGAGTTCGCACCCCTCGTGAGCAGGCGGAGAAGGGGACGGGCCGGAGAAGATGATCGCCCGGCGGGCCGCGTGGCGGCGCTCCGGCGGAAAAAGTCGTCGGCGTGCCCGCCGACACCACTCGGCCTGTGATCCCGCGGAGCGCGCTGACACAGATCTCACCTGCGCGAACCGTCGGGAGCGGAGGAGCCGCTGGGACGATGCATAGACTCGGGCTCACAGCCGCCGCGCGGCGGCTGGCGACCGAAGACCGACGCTCTCCCCCATGCACACAGCCTCCCTGCTCCTCGCCCTCTGCCTCTCCTCGGCCGCCGCAGCGGCGCAGGAGAGCGAGACCCGGCTCCTCCGCTTCCCGGACATCCACGGCGACCGCGTGGTCTTCTGCTACGGCGGAGACCTGTGGCGTGCGCCCGCGGCGGGCGGCACGGCAACCCGCCTCACGGCTCACCCCGGGCGCGAGGTCTTCCCCCGCTTCTCCCCCGACGGCGAGTGGATCGCGTTCACCGGCCAGTACGACGGCGACGAGCAGGTCTACGTCATGCCCGCGGACGGCGGCGAGCCGCGGCGCCTGACCTGGTATCCCGCGCGCGGCCCGCTCCCGCCGCGGTGGGGCTTCGACAACCAGGTCCAGGGCTGGGTCCCCGACGGAAGCGCGGTGCTCTTCCGCTCGCTGCGTGACGCCGGCGGCGGCGCGCAGGGCCGGCTCTACGCCGTCCGGGTCAGCGGCGGCCTGGCCACGGCGCTCCCGATGCCGAACGCGGGCTCCGGCGACCTCTCCCCCGATGGGAAGCAGGTGGTGTACTCCCCCCTGTTCCGCGACTTCCGCCACTGGAAGCGCTACGAGGGAGGCTGGGCGCAGAACCTCTACCTCTTCGACCCCGAGACCTCCACGCACACCCCGCTCGCCCACTCCGCGCGCACCGAGCGGGACCCGATGTGGATCGGCGACGGGGTGGTCTTCTCCTCGGACCGCGACGACCGCCTGAACCTCTACAGCGCGAACCCCGCGACCGGGGAGGTGCGACAGCTCACCCGCCACGATCCCTGGGACGTCCGGTGGCCTGCCACCGATCACGTCTCGCGGGTGGTGTACGAGTTGAACGGCGGGCTACGCGTCCTCGACCTCGCCACTGGCGCCGACGAGGCGATCTCGATCCAGGTCCCCGACGACGGCCTCTGGAAGCGCGAGCGGCGCGTGTCCGTCGCCGGGTCCATCCGCGGCTTCGGCCTCTCCCCCGCCGGCGAGCGCGCGCTCTTCGTGGCGCGCGGCGAGGTCTTCTCGGCACCGATCGAGAAGGGCCGCACGCGCAACCTCACGCGCTCCTCGGGGGCGCACGACCGGATCGCCGCGTGGTCCCCGAACGGAGACGTGGTCGCCTACGTCTCCGACGCGTCGGGCGAGGACGAGATCTGGCTCGTGGGCCACGGGGCCGACGCGCCCGCGCGCCAGCTCACGAAGGGGCACGCGGCGCGCATGACCGGCATGCTCTGGTCGCCCGACGGCTCCCGCATCGCCTTCACGGACTACCTCGGCCGCCTGAGCGTGGTCGACGTGGAGGGCGCCGCCGAGACGCTCGTGCTCGACGATCCCTGGTGGGGCATCGGCGACGCCGACTGGTCCCCGGACGGGGCGCACCTCGCCTTCAGCTCGCGCAACGAGGCCCAGGTCCAGCGCATCCACGTCTGGAGCGCGGCTTCGGGCGAGCTGCGCCAGGTGACCTCCGATCTCGCCTCCGCCTGGTCCCCGTCCTGGGGACCCGACGGTGACTACCTCTTCTATCTGTCGGACCGCCACTACGCGCCGCAGATCTCCGACCTCGAGTGGGACTACGCGGGCAACCGCAGGGCGCGCATCTTCGCCCTCGCCCTGCGCGAGGACGTCGCGCCCCTCTTCCCGGCCGAGGACGACGCGGTCGCCGTTCGCGGTGAGGACGACGACGCTCCGGCCGAGGGCTCCGACGAGGGAGCCGAGGCCGAGGACCCCGCCCTGGTGATCGACTTCGACGGACTCGGGGAGCGCGTCATGGCGTTCCCGGTCGCGCCGGACAACTACGGCGGCCTGAGCGCCATCCACGGGCACCTGCTCTACACGACCTCCGGCCCCTTCGTCTACGGGGGGAGTGGCGGCCCGACGGTCCTGCACCGTTTCTCCCTCGCCGACCGCGAAGCCACGGAGGTCGCCAGCGGCGTCGGAGGCTACGCGCTCTCCGCCGACCTCGAGAAGATGCTGGTGGCGAAGGGCGGCGCCTTCGAACTCCACGACGCCGCGGGCGGCCGCGCGGGCGAGGCCGTCTCCACCGACGGCCTCGTCATGGACCTCGACCCCGAGGCCGAGTGGCGCGCGGTGTTCGCCGAGACGTGGCGTCTGTTCCGCGACTATTTCTACGTGCCGAACATGCACGGCTACGACTGGGAGGAGCTCCGCGCCTGGTACGGGGCGCTCCTCCCCCACGTCGCCCATCGCTCGGACCTCAACTACGTCATCTCGGAGATGATCGGCGAGCTCAACGCAGGCCATACCTACGTCTCGGGCGGCGACTTCGAGATCCCGGAGCGGCCCGTCGTCGGGCTCCCGGGCGCCCGCTTCGAACTCGAAGCGGCGTCGGATCGCTACCGGATCGCGTCGGTCTTCGCAGGCCACAACGAGGAGCCGAAGTACCGCTCGCCCCTGACGGAGGTCGGCTCCATCGTGCGACCCGGCGCGTACGTCCTCGCCATCGACGGCCAGGAGCTCGTCGGTGGCGACAACCCCTACCGCCTGCTGCAGAACCTCACCGGGTCGGTCACGCTCACGGTCGGCGACGAGCCCACCTTCGAAGGAGCCCGTGAGGTCGAGTACCGGCCGGTCGCCTCGGAGGCGAACCTCGTCTACCTCGGCTGGGTCACGGAGAACCACGCGCGCGTGACCGAACTCTCTGGCGGACGCGTCGGGTACCTCCACATACCCAACATGGGCGCCGACGGCATCGCGGAGTTCATCAAGTGGTACTACCCGCAGATCCGGAAGGAGGGCCTCATCGTGGACGTGCGCTCCAACGGCGGGGGCAACGTCTCCTCGATGATCATCGAGCGCCTGGGACGCACCGTGCTCGGGACCCGTTTCGGCCGTACGACCGAGCTGCCCTCGACGTATCCGGGGGCGGCCTTCAACGGCCACATGGCCTGCCTGATCTCCGAGACCTCCGCGTCCGACGGCGACATCTTCCCCAACTACTTCCGTGAGGCCGGCCTCGGCCCCCTCATCGGCAAGCGCACCTGGGGCGGAGTCGTCGGCGGCGGCAACATCGGGCTCGTGGACGGTGGCGCGGTCTTCGTCCCCCGGTCCGCCACGAACGACGCGAACGGTGAGTACATCATCGAGGGCATCGGCGTCCCCCCGGACATCGAGGTGGAGAACGACCCCGCATCCGTCATCGCCGGCCGCGACCCCCAGCTGGAGCGTGGCGTCGCCCAGGTCCTGGAGGCGATCCGACGCGCGCCCAGGAGCCTCCCCACGCGCCCGGCCGACCCGGTGAAGACGCCCCGCAAGCGCTGAGCCCTCACCGCCGGTCGCCCCCCCGAGGAGTGGGCGCCCGGCGCCAGTCCAACCGCGCAGGGAGACCCGGGCCTTGGTCAGGTGAGGGGCCCATCCGACCTGGAGCCGGACGTCACCCACGACTCGCGCGGTGGACTGCACCGTGGAGCGCCGGATCCACCCCCGAAGGAGGAACGAACTGGCCGCGGACGACGCAGCCAGCGCAGGGCGGGCCGCACGGTCTCGGAGCACCTCAGCGAGTCGAAATCTCGCCGCCGGGGTTCTCGGACTCGGGGTCGTGCGAGAACGGGTACACCAGCTGCCTGAGGTAGCCCGTCGGGAACCTGGCGTCATCGAGCCCGACGGCCTCGGGCCACGTTCCGACGGGCGCGTGATAGCTGCCGAAGAGGCGATCGATCCACGGGAAGTGCACTGCGAAGTTCTTGTCGTGCGCTTCCTTCAGCGTGGAGTGGTGCCAGTGGTGGATTCGCGGCGTCACGAACAGCAGCTCGAGTACGCCGAAGGGGATCCGCGTGTTCGTGTGATTGAGCACCGCCTGGAAGGACACGACGGAGACGTAGGCGAGCAGGACGGACTGCTCGAAGCCGAGGGCGTAGAGCGGGAGGTAGACCAGCATCCGGGTGACGATCACGTCGACGACGTGCAGCCGCGAGCCGGCGAGCCAGTCCATCGTCCGGGTGCTGTGATGGACCGCGTGGAAGCGCCACAGATACGGCACTCGGTGGAAGGCCCGGTGCGTGGCGTACTGGAAGAGGTCCGCGATCAGCAGCGCCGCGAAGACCTGGACCGGGAAGGGCGCCAGACCGACCGCGCCCTGGATTCGCTCGAGCTCTACGCTCCCGAACAGCGCCCAGACCGGACGCTGGGTCACGGCTGCGACGGCCTGAACGAGCAGGTGGGCGACGATGAAGTAGACGAGGTCGGTCTTCCACTCGGCGTGGAACTTGGTCTGCTCGGCGCGCTTCGGGAGGAACAGCTCCAGCGGGACGAAGACCAGGGCCATCGCGAGGAGGGAGAGGACGAGATAGTCGAGGCTCAGGTAGACCGGAGTGGGCCCGACCTCGCCGACCTCCACCTGAGCGCCACCGAGGGCCAGCGCCAGCAGCGTGAGGCCGCCTCCGGTGAGGCCCGCGAGTTTGCGCGGGTTCTTGGAGAGGCTCCGGAGCGCGCAGGCGCCCGCGAAGAGCATCGAGGCCTCGAGCAGCCGTCGCATGACCTCGACGTCGTACTGCGCACGGAACTCTGGCGTGGTGAGTTGCTCGGGGAAGAGGAAGCAGAGCACTCCTCCTATTGCCAGCGAACCGAAGGCGATCGAGAACGCTCCGCTGATCCGGCCCCCACCGAACCGCATTCGCGCCCTGTGCGTCACCGTCGAACTCATCGCTCCCGATGGTAGGCCAGCCGTGCCCCGAGCCTGCCCCCCGGCCGTCCGTTTCCACCTGGGAGCACCACAGGGCGTGGACTACCATCCGCGCGTGGATGAACGCGCGAAGAGGCTCCTGAGCCACCGTACGATGGAGACAGTGGCCACCGCCGCCTTCGTCGGCTACGCGGCGTTCTTCGGGGCGAGACTCCTGGGCGCCGTCGAGGGATCGGCCTCGGTGGCCCTCCTCGCGAGCGGGCTCGTGGCGGGCTTCCTCCTGGCCGATCTCCTCTCGGGGCTGGCGCACTGGGTCGGAGATCGGTTCTTCGACGAGACCACGCCCTACGTCGGCCCGAACTTCATCGCGCCCTTCCGGCGGCACCACGTGGCGCCCCGCGAGATGGTCGAGCACGGGTTGGTGGAACTCGTCGGGAACACCGCGATCCTCGCACTCCCCCCCATCGCCCTCGCCCACCACTGGCTCCGCCCGGACTCCCTGCCCCTCATGTTCTGCGGAGGACTGCTGCTGAGCTCGATGACGGGCTCGGTGTGCACCAATCTGATTCACCGCTGGGCGCACATGCCCCGCCCGCCGAGGGCTGCACGCTGGCTCCAGGAGCGCGGGCTGATCCTCAGCTCCGAGCGCCATGCGCGTCACCATCGCCGACCGTTCGACCGGGCATACTGCATCACGACCGGATGGCTGAACACGCCGATGGATCGGCTCGGCGTCTGGACGGCACTGGAGCGCTGGCTCGGCCGCGCCGACCGGCCCGACTCTGGCTGATCAGCTCCGGCTCGCCGTCTCGAGCGACTCCTTCCCCACGCATCCGGAGAGGATGCTCACCAGCCGCCACATGACACTCCGCCGCTGCGCGCTCTTCACTTCATGCACCGTGACGCTCATCGCGAGCGCCGCCTCCCAGACCTCGGTCAGCGTCGGCTTCGACGGCGGCTCGAACGGCGACTTCACAGGCAACTTCTTCTTCGAGGCGGCCGGCGGGAACCCCGACGGGAACGCCCACATCCTGCTCTCGACGTGGTTCCCGTCCCTCACCACGGGCGCGCCCGGACAGCCCGCCAACGCGGCCTTCCTCGGGGACTACACGCAGTTCCCGCGGGTCACGCTGCGCGTGGACGTGCGCGTCGACGCGCTCCGCTCGCCGTTCACCAACCTGCCGCTCGAGCGCTCCCTGGGGATCGCGCTCGTGGATCGCGACGCCGCAGGCCCGAGCGGACCGGCCGGCGTGTTCTTCGAGCTGGCCGTCCTCTCCGAGTCCGCGCAGCCGGACTGGACCGGCCTCGCCGTCACCATCGATGACACCGGCGTGACGTCCCTGCCCGCGGGCTGGATCGGCTTCGGGGACGAGGATCCGAACACCTTCGAGCCGATCCTGCCGCCGGGGAGCACCTTCACGAGCGTCCTCGCGAGCGTCGACGAGCTGTGGATCACGGGCGCCGTCCCGGGCTTCTTCTTCTCCAACGCGATCTTCGACGTCCGGATCGACAACGTCGCCCTCGAGACGGACGGCGAGCTCGGTTCGCCCTACTGCACGGCCAACCCCAACAGTACGGGCGCCACGGGCGCCACCGGCGCCACGGGGTCGATCGTCGCTGCGAACGACGACGTGACCCTCACGGTCCGGGATCTGCCTCCGGGCCAGTTCGGGATCTTCGCGGTCAGCCGGATCGCGGGAAGCCTCCCCGTCGGCGACGGGATCCTCTGCCTCGGTGGAAGCATCGGCCGATTCGGCGCGCCCGGGCAGATCTTCCAGGCTGACGCGTCGGGCGCAGCCGCGGTTCCGATCGATCTCGGCGCCATCCCCCTCGGCACGGGAACGGTCCCTGTCCTCCCCGGCGAGAGCTGGAACTTCCAGGCCTGGCACCGCGACATCGTGGGCGGCGGAGCGACCTCGAACCTCGCGCTCCCGACCCGCGTGACGTTCCAGTAGCGCGCGGTCGCGGCTCGGCCGGTGGCTGCGTCGAAGGACGGACTCGATCGCCAGCAACCTTCGATCGAGGAGTTCGCGATCCGTCGCCGAGCGGCGCGACGGCCGGAGAAAATGGTCGTCGCGCCGTTTTTTTCGGTGACCGCTTTCGCAGGCGTGGAAAAAGCAACTTCGATCTACGAGGAGCGAAGTCCACATCGCAATCCGCCCGCACTGAGGAGCCCTTGCACGAGGTTCCACGACCGCAGACTCCCTCGAACGCGGGAAATCACCGCCACGCTGGAGACCACGTGGCGAGCGTCCGCGAGCGAACCCGAGCGCTCGCTTCGCTCGTCGCCCTGAAGATTGCATGGAACGTTTGAACCTGCTCGCTGGCTCGAAGGTCCGTTCGAGTTCGTTCCTTTCCCGAAAGCAATCTTCTCCATGAGCACACGAAGCACTCTTGGCCTCTTCGCTATTGCCCTGGCCGGTCTGGCGCATGCCCAGGCCCCCACGCAGCAAGCCGCGGATCGCGCCGCACCCGAGTTCGTCGAGATCCCTGGCCAGCGCGAGTTCACCGGCCGCATGATCGCCCGCCCGCGTCAGGCGGTCGATCTCGCGGCGCAGGGGCTCTCCTCCGAAGCCATCGGTGAGAGCCTCGCCACCGCGCGGCTCCAGATGACCCGGTACCAGGTCGACAGCTACGTCGCGCAGACCGACGAGTACGTCTTCGAGGTCCCGGCGGGCGTGACCGAGACGACCCTTGCCGCCAACCTCATGGCCACCGGCGCGTTCCAGTACGTCGAGCCCGACTGGCTGCTCTACCCGATCGAGTGCTCGAACGACCAGTACCTCGGGTTCTCGTGGCAGCACACCGCCATGCGCTCCTGCGACGCCTGGGACCTGGAGACCGGGAGCCCCACGATCTCCATCGGCATCTGCGACACCGGCGTCCTCACGACCCACGCCGACCTGCAGCTCCACCGCCTCGAGGGTTACAACGCCGTGGACCGCCAGTGGGAGAGCCAGGGCGGCAACATCGGGCCGGTCCACCCCCACGGCACGCAGTGCACCGGCTGCACCGCGGCCAACGGCAACAACAGCATCGGCCTCACCGGCATCGGGTGGAACCTGAGTCACCGCATGATGCGCGTGTCCAACTCGTCGGGCGGAAGCGCTTCGCTGAGCACGCTGCAGCACGCCGCACGGACCTCGATCGAGGCGGGCGACAACATCGCCAGCGTGAGCTACTCGGGCGCCGACACGAGCTCGAACCTGACCACCGCGAGCTACGTCAGGTCCCTCGGCGGCCTGCTCTTCTGGGCCGCGGGCAACGACAGCCGCAACCTGACCTTCGGCAACCGCGACAACGACGACCTGCTCGTCGTCGGGGCGACCTCCGAGAACGAATCGCGCGCGTCCTTCTCCGCCTACGGCCAGTTCGTGGACTTCATGGCTCCGGGCGACTCCGTCGCCACCACCTCGAGCACCTCGAACTCCTCCTACGTGTACGCGACCGGCACCAGCTTCGCCTGCCCGATCGCCGCGGGCCTCGCGGGGCTCATCTGGTCCGCCGACCCGAGCCTGACCGCCGACGAGGTCGAAGCGATCATGAAGCAGGGCGCCACGGACCTCGGCTCCAGCGGCGTCGACAACACCTACGGCTACGGCCGGCTCGACAGCCTCGGCTCCCTGAGCCTCCTCGGCGGCGGCGGCCCGACTCCGCCCGTCGCGGGCTTCAGCGGCGCGCCCACCACCGGCACCGTCCCGCTCACAGTCAGCTTCAGCGACTCCTCCCAGAACGGCCCGAGCTCCTGGAACTGGAGCTTCGGTGACGGCAACGGCTCCAGCAGCCAGAACCCGAGCCACACCTACACGGTCGCCGGCACCTACAGCGTCAGCCTGACGGTCACGAACGCCGACGGATCGGACTCGCTCACCCGGACCGACTACGTCGTCGTGAACCCCGACGTCCCCGAGCCGCCGGTGGCCGACTTCGTCGGAACCCCGACCTCGGGCACGGCGCCGCTCCTCGTGAGCTTCACCGACCAGTCGACCGGGGATCCGACCTCGTGGTCCTGGAACTTCGGCGACGGCGGCTCCTCGTCGGCCCGGAACCCCGATCACACCTACACGACCGCGGGCAGCTACACGGTGACCCTGACCGTCACGAACGCCGACGGCTCCGACTCGCAGACCCTGACGAACTACATCACCGTCACGGCGCCGAGCGGCGGAGACATCTTCTCCGACGGGTTCGAGAGCGGAACCTTCAGCACGGGCGGCTGGACCACGAGCGGCCGCACCAACGTGAGCACCGCCGCGGATTACACGGGCACCTACGGGGCCCGCCTCCGTCGCACGGCCTCGATCGAGATCGCGGTCAGCACCGCCGGACGCACGGGCGTGACGCTGAGCTACGCCCGCCGGACGCGCCGCCTCGACAACGGTGAGCGACTTACCGTGCAGTGGAACGGCGGCAGCGGCTGGCAAACCGTCGAGACCCACAGCGGCGGCTGGGGCACGCGGTCGTACCAGCTGGGCGCCGGCGCGGACGACAACCCGAACCTGCGGGTCCGGTTCCTGCTCACCGCGAACCGGAACAACGAGCACGCGTACATCGACGACGTCGTGATCTCCGCGGACTGACCAACGGTCCCCGTGCGCGGCCGGACCCCGGCCGCGGTGAACGCTGGGCCGCCTCTCGGGGCGGCCCTGCGCGTTCCCGATAGGCCGTCGTCCTCCCGCGGCGACCGTTCCCCGAGGGAAGTTGGAGAGCCGGCATGGGCCCCTCGCGGGGCGCCAGGCCATCGGCGGGAGCTGCTCTGGCCCCGCCGTCGCTCGCGAGCCGGTTCCTTCGAATGCGGCGGTTCCACACGCGAAGATTCCGGCGTTCCTGAATCGTGCTCGCTGTGCTGTCGCCGCTTGCGAGCCACTCCCAGCTCAACCCGACCCTGCGTGCACATCACGCGGGAGCTCTGGACGACCGATCCACCACCGAGTGCCCCAACTGCGCCGAGCTCTGGAAGCGCATCGATCAGCTGACCGAGGAACAAGTACGCAACGGCCGGCGGCAAGGGGTCAACACGGCTCTCAGCGTGCTGCTGCTCCTGATGCTGTGCGTGGGGTTGGCCATCAAGCTGGTCGACTAGACGACCTCGCACGAAGCAGTGATGCCGGACTGCATGGCGAGCCTCAGCTAGAGCGCCGTCTCGCCGTCGGTCGATTGCACGCCCGATCGTGCTCGTATCGCGTCGCGGTGACTGACTTCGCCGGGAGCTGCCCGTTCCGCTCGGAACGCATCCCCGGCCACCGCCGACTCGCGTCTCAGAGGTCGATCGTGCGTCCCTCGCGGGCCGACTGATCGGCTGCGAGCACGATGCGGAGGCTGTTGACCGCGTCGTCGATGTGGTCGGTCAGGTCGACGTCGTTCTGGATCGCGTCGAGGAGGAACTCCTGCTCGCGCAGGCACAGTCCGTCGTGGTCGGGCTCGTCCGTGGTGTCGATCCACTCGTCCGGGCGCGTGAACTCGTCGTCCTCGTCGCGCTCCTGCCAATGGACCTTGAGGGAGTTGGTCGCGGTGTGTGAGTCCACGTCCGCGCTGCCCTCCTTGCGCTCGCCGTCGCGCTCGGTGATCGAGACGCACCCCTTGGGCCCCACGACGTCCTTCACGAAGTAAGCGGTCTCGCTCATCATCGGCCCCCAGCCGGCCTCGTACCAGCCGACCGAGCCGTCCTCGAAGGCGACCTGGAGCTGGCCGTAGTTGACCATCCCTGGCTTCAACTCGTCGGACAGCCGCGCCTGGATCGCCGAGACGCGCACGGGCTTGCTCCGCGTCATCTGGCACATCACGTCGACGTAGTGCACGCCGCAGTCGACGATCGGCGACATGGAGTCCATCAGCGCCTTGTGCGTGGTCCAGTCCTTCCCGCGGCTCTGCTGGTTGAGGTTCATGCGCATCACCAGCGGCTTGCCGAGTGTCTGCGCGACCTCGATGAACTTCTGCCACGCGGGGTGCACCCGCAGGATGTAGCCGATCACCATCTTGCGGCCGTGCTGCCGGGCGAGGTCGGCGATCTCCTGCGCCTCCTCCACCGTCTCGGCGAGGGGCTTCTCGCAGAACACGTGGCTCCCCCCTGCCAGCGCCACGCGTGCGATGGCGGCGTGGGTGTCGGGATAGGTGTTGATCGAGACCACGTCCGGCTTCGTCTCGGCGTAGGCCGCCTCGAAGTCGCCGAACGTCGCGACGCCACCGAGTTCCTCCGACAGTGACTCACGGGTCGCGGGACGACGGGCGACGAGGCCGACGAGCTCGTAGCCGTCGAGGTGGTGATAGGCGCGGGCATGGGACCGACCCATGTTTCCGCAGCCGACGACGAGGACGCGCAGAGGTGCCATGACCCAGTTCATAACCGCGGCGGCGCGGAGTGCCCAGAGCACTCCGCCAGCTTCGTGAGGGTCCGGCGGTCACGGCCCGGCGCCGCGCGGTCCCCGTCCGGCGAGGAACGACGCGGACGAAGACAGGCGGGGATCCTTCGGCGCGGAGCACCCCGGGTCCGACCCGTCGGGAGAGGCTTCAGGAGGCCGGGGATGAGCGATCCGACCCGCGAGAGGCGGCTCGGCGGTTCCAAGCGGCGCGCCGGTCGCCCAGAATCTCCCCATGCGCATCCTCGACCCAGCCCCCTCCACCGCGGCTGCCCTGGCGGCCGTGCTCCTCGCGGCGGCCTGCAACGGCGCGGGCCCCTCGGTCATGGACGGCGAGAGCACGGTCAGGACTCGTGGGGAGAGCCCGCCGGCGTCCCCGCCGGAGGCCGGATCCGCTGCGGCGCCCCAGGGGACCTCGTTCATGGAGCCCTCGGAGGCCTCCGCGGCCCGGCCCGCCGACGCGCCCGCCGGAGCCGCCGGCGGCCTCCTCGAGCTGGATCCCGAGCTCGCAGCCACCCTCGACCCCCGCATGGTCATGGGGCTGCGGCAGGACCCGGGCCAGGGCGCGAAGGGATCGATCGAGGGGCTGGTGACCTTCGCGGATCTCAGCCTCGTCGGCGTCCCGCTCGACGGTCTCCTCGACTACCTCTTCCGCCCCGAGTCCGAGGAGGCCGGGGAGTTCGAGTTCCCCGAGCGCGTCCGCGCGCAGGCGGGAGAGGACAAGGCCGTCATCGGCTACATGCTCGCGATCGAGATGAAGCCTCGATCGAGCGACGAGGTCCTCGAGTTCATGCTCGTGAAGGACCTCGCGGCCTGCTGCTTCGGTGGATCGCCGCGCCCCGACGAGTGGGTCAACGTGAAGATGAAGGACGGCGGCTCCACGAAGTACCACCTCTACCGGCCCGTCGTCGTGCGCGGGGACTTCGAGGTCGGCCGCGTCGAGGACGAGCTGGGGTACGCCTACGGCGTGTTCCAGATGGAGGCGGCCGCCGTCGAGCTGTACACGCCGCCGGGCGTCGAGGCTCGCTAGGGCTCCCCGCGTCTCAGCCGATCGCGCCCGCGCGCTTGCGGAGCTCCAGCCCCACCAGCGCGAGGTCGCTAGGCCGCACGCCCTCGATCCGGGAGGCCGCGCCGAGGGTGCGCGGAGCGAGACGTGCGAGCTTCTCGCGCGCCTCCGTGCTGAGCCCCTCGATCCCCGCGTAGTCGAGGTCGGCGGG
Source organism: Planctomycetota bacterium (assembly GCA_965662915.1). Taxonomy (GTDB): domain Bacteria; phylum Planctomycetota; class UBA1135; order UBA1135; genus Saltatorellus. The sequence continues at coordinate 103,731 of CBFIJG010000004.1, forward strand.
GATCTCCGAGGACTCCTGACGCGCGAGTCGCTCGACCTCCGCGCGCTGGCGCTCGATGTAGCCCTCGTACTTGACGTCGATCTCGACGGCCTCGCGCACCTCGCCGCTCGCGGCTTCGAGCGCTGCGCGGACCTCGGACGGGGCTCGCTCGACCACGCCGTCGAAGGAGGCGTCGGGGCGGCGGAGCAGGTCGACGAGGCTCTTGTTCTCGGGCTGCGCCCGCGTCGTCTCGAGAAGACGCCGCGCGTCCGCGATGGCTCCTTCCTTCTCGTCGATCGCGTCGAGGCGTGCGGCGTCCACGAGCCCGACCTCGGCCGCGCGCCGCACGAGGCGACGATCGGCGTTGTCCTGGCGCAGGAGGAGGCGGTACTCGGCCCGGCTCGAGAACATCCGGTAGGGCTCGCTGGGGTTCGTGATGATCAGGTCGTCGACCATCACCCCCATGTACGCCTCGTGGCGGCGCAGGACGAAGGGCGCGCGGTCCTGGACCCAGAGCGCAGCGTTCGCCCCTGCGATCAGTCCCTGCCCGCCAGCCTCCTCGTAGCCCGAGGTCCCGTTGATCTGCCCGGCGAGGAACAGCCCCGGGACCGAGCGCAGGGCGAGCGTGTCCGAGAGCTGACTCGGCTGGACGAAGTCGTACTCCACGGCGTAGCCGTGGCGCAGGAAGCGCGCGTTCTCGAGCCCGGGGACCGTCGCCACGAAGGCCTCCTGGATCTCCGCGGGCAGCGAGGTCGAGATGCCGTTGATGTAGAGGACGTCCGTCTCGAGGCCCTCCGGCTCGACGAAGACCTGATGCCGCTCCCGATCGGGGAAGCGCATGATCTTGTCCTCGATGGACGGGCAGTAGCGCGGGCCGACGCCCTCGATGCGCCCGCTGTACATCGGCGCGCGGTGGACGTTGTCCGCGATGATCCCGTGGGTCGCCGGCGTCGTGTAGGTGATGTGGCAGGGCACCTGACGCTGGAGCGGGAAGCGCGCGCGGTCGGTCAGGTACGAGAAGGGCGAGGGCCGCGCGTCGCCCGGCTGCGCCTCCATGGCGCCCAGGTCCACGCTCCTGCCGTCGAGCCGCGGCGGCGTGCCCGTCTTCAGGCGACCGAGCCGCAGGCCGAGCCGCTCGACATCGCCGGAGAGCCCGTCCGCGCTGCGCTCGCCGATCCGCCCGCCGGACGCCTGCGCCTCACCGGTGTGCATCACGGCGCGCAGGAAGGTCCCGGTCGTCAGGATGGTCGCCGGCGCGCGCAGCTCGCGCCCGTCCTCGAGCCGGACGCCCACCACGCACAGACCGCCCGCGCTCTCGTCGAAGAGCAGCCCGGAGGCACCGCCCTCGACCAGCTCGACGCCGGACTGGGCGAGCACCGCGCGCGTGGCGGCTTCGCGGTAGAGGTGCCGGTCGGACTGGCATCGTGGCGCGCGGACCGCGGCGCCCTTGGCCGTGTTGAGCATCCGGAACTGGATCCCGGTCTCGTCGGCGATCCGGCCCATCGCGCCGCCGAGGGCGTCGATCTCGCGAACGATCTGCCCCTTGCCCAGTCCCCCGATCGCCGGGTTGCAGCTCATCTCCCCGACCTTGTCGGCGTCGAAGGTGACCATCACCACGTGCGCGCCCAGGCGCGCGGCGGCGAGGGTCGCCTCGACGCCGGCGTGCCCGCCGCCGACGACGATCACGTCCGCGGCCCGCCCGGAGAGCCCGGGGGCGTCGAGGCGCGGCGCGCCGTGGGCGTGGCGCGCGGGGTCGGGGCTGGTCTCGTGGGAGGTCATGGCGACGGAGCGGGTCGGCGTGGAGCGCCCGGGGACCGGTCGGGCTGGGGCTCTGGCCCCCACGGGCGGCCATGATCGACCGTCCGCCCGGGGGATCACCGGCGCGGGAGACTATCCGAACGGGGGTCAGGGGCGGGGGCGCGCCTGCCGAAGCGTTGGGTTGAGCGTCCTCTCGGCCTACGATCGAGGTCGAGCGCGCCTCCGCCATGAACTCCTGGGTCTTCCGCAACCTCGACGAGCTCCTACGCATCTACTGCGATGGGGCAGACAGCTCCGGTCCGGAGGCGGACGGGGAGGTGCTCCACGTGGCCCCGGCGCCCGTCGCCGAGGACGGCACCCTCGAGGTCGCCGGCCCTACGCTGTACGGGGACCCCATCCAGGGATTCGGCCCGCGTGCGACCGGCTGGGGAGGCCGCGGCTCGGGCTGGGACCGAGGAGCTGGCCGCGACTGAGCCGCGCAGGCCTCACGCAGCTCTTGCCGGGCGCCGGCAAGGGCCACGCGACGAGACCTCTCCCGCCTGTATTCTCTTGGTGACACCATGGGCATCCCCAGCTTCCTCCTCGTCGGCCTCGCCTGCCCCGCCGCGCTCGCTGCGCCCTCAACGGCCGCTCAGCAAGACGGCGGCGCGCCGACGCGCAGCCTCGAGGAACTCCTCGACGAGGCCCGCCGCGCCCGTGCCCGCGCGGAGGCAGAGCTGCAGCCGGTGGTGGCGGAGATCATGGACGGCCTCGACGCCTCCGTGGCGCGTCGGGCGACGTCGAGGACGAACGCCGCCAAGCAGAAGCTGATGCAGCTCGGCGCGGCGGCACTCCCCCTCGTCGTGCCCTACCTCGACCCGGGCGCGTCCACCGAGAACGGCCCCCGGCTTCGAGCGCAGATCGCCGCCGAGGTGCTCCACGAGCGCCCTTCGATCGGTGTCACGGGCGCCCTGCTCGAAGAGGCCGCCACCGGCACCACCGCGGCGCGCCGCGGCGCCCTGTTCGCGCTCCGCACGACCCCCGAGCCCCGACGGGTGCTCCCCTCGGTCGTGGCCATCGTCCGCAGCGCCGAGAAGTCCACCGGCGAGGAAGGTGAGGAGTCCATCCGGACGGCGGTCCTCGTGTCCTGCTACCGCACGATCGCCGCCCTCGGCCAGCCGGGCTCGACCGCCTTCCTCTCCGAGGAGATCGCGAGCGGGAACCCCGACCGTCAGCGACTGGCCATCGGCGCCCTCGAGTTCGGGCCGACCGACGCCGTCGTCGGACAGGTCACCGAGCTCCTGCGTTCGAACGCGGCTGCCGGTCTGGCGGCGCCGATCATCGGCTTCCTCGGGCGCCGCGACGCGCTCCTGGAACAGGAGGATCTCGCCGAGGCCTTCATCGACCTCGGGCTCCGACCGGGCCTCTCCGCCGAGGATCGGATCGGCGTCTTCGACCTGGTCCGCATCACGGACGCGGACATGCCGACCGCCGCGAAGCGGAAGCTCGAGAAGGACTACGGGGACGCGAGCTCGTCGGACCTGCGACGCGCGGCGCTTCTGCTCCTCGCCCGCAACAAGGACCGCAGCGCCAAGCGCGAGCTGCTCGAGCCCTTCGAGGAGCAGATCGCTGCGGGCGGCCGGATGGTGGCGATCGCCTACCGCAATCGCGCCGAGCTCAACCACGCGATCGGCGACTGGAGCGCCGCGGTCAAGGACTGGCGCTCCGCCATGAAGGCGAGCAAGGCTCAGCGGCTGCGGAGCGACGAGGGCCGCGAGCAGGTGGGCATCGCGAAGTCGCTCGCCCGCATGAAGAAGTATCGCGAAGCAGCCGAGTACCTGAAGGACTCACCGCTCACGCTGCGGGAGCTCCAGGAGCTCGGCCGCGACAGGGACTTCCGTGAGATGCGCGGCACCAAGTGGGGCCAGGTCTTCCGCCTCTAGGCCGGCGTCGGATTCAGTCCTCGGGCTCGAGTTCGAGGAGCAGCGCGGCCCCGCCCGTGATCTGGAAGTACTCCACCTTCACGGGGACGACGCCCGCCTCCAGCTCCACCACCACTTCGTCCCGCATCGACGCGTGGTGGTCCCATCGCTCGATGACGATCCGACCGTTCACGAGGACGCGGACACCGTCGTCCGAGGTGACCCTGAGGCGATGGGGCCCCGCGGTCGGGACCTCGACCTCCGCGTGTGCGAGGAGGCCGAAGTGGTCGTTCCCCACCGCGCGCCGGACCTCGTCGCTCCCCCATGGATTCACGAAGCTCGTGACGCGCCGGGTCAGCACCGGGGCGGTGGCTCGCGCGCGCCACGCGGCCTCGTCGACCCGTGGATCGCTCGTCGCCTCGTCCCAGAGGAACCACCTCGCGGTCCAGCCCGCGCCGTCGAGCAGCCCACCAGGGCGGCTTCGGGCCGGCCGCGGCTCGTTCGAGCGCAGGTCCCATGGCCCCCACTCCCCCATGACGATCGTCTCGAGGCCGCCCCGCGCCGCGCCGCGATCCTCCGCGCGGACCGCCTGGCCGCCGGGGAGTTCGCCGACGTCGAAGCTGCGCCAGGCATCGAGCTGCTCCGGAGCACGGCCGGTCCACGGCGTCAGGGTCGACGCGCTGATGTTGCCCGAGGGGAAGGAGCCGTCGAGGCCGTCCAGCCACCGCGCGACGGTCGCCTGGTCGACGGTCTCGTCCGACTCCGCGCCGAGATCCTCGAAGTAGGGCCTCCTCGAACCAGGCGCCCAGGAGTTGCCGTGGAAGACGATGTCGGACGTCCCGCGGATCACGAGGTCGAGAACGTTGTCCTCGAAGCGGTTCTCCAGCACCCGGTGACCGCGCGAATCCGTGGAGCGCAGGCGGCCGTAGGGTCCCTGGACGAGGCCCGGATCCTCGTCCCAGTACGCCTCGAAGCCGATCTCGCTGGTTGCGATGACGTTGTCGGCGATCAGGCAGTTCTGGCCGTGTTCGATCGAGATCGCGCCGCCGATCGTGTCCCTGATCTGGTTCCCGACGATGACCATGTCCGAGGAGTACCCGCCCCAGACGCCGTGCTGGTGCGAGCCCGAGAGGTCGTTGCCGATGACGACGTTCCCGCGGCTGAAGGTCGCCTCGAGGGAGTTCGCCACCGAGTAGCGCAGGTCGTTCTCGAGGAAGACGTTCTCGTCCGAACCGGTCGCCTCGGCGAGCCCGCGCTGCACGAGATCGTGGCCCGCGTACAGGAACACGCCGTCGCCCGAGTGCGTCGCGCTGTTGCGCGCGACCAGGTTCCGGCAGCAGCTCTCGAACATGAGGATCCCGGCGGAGTCCTGCCCGCGCCAGTAGACCTCGTGGCTGTGGCCGCGGACGCAGTAGTCGAAGACGTTGTGAGCCACCACGTTCTCGCTCGCGCGGTACATGCCGAGGCCCCACCCGGAGAGGAACGAGAAGTCGTTGTCGTGAACCCGGCTCCCCGTGACGCGCGTGAGCAGGATGCCGTTCTGGCCCTTGCGTCCGCGGCAGCCCACGATGTCCAGGTCCCGGCAGTCCGTCGCCGAGATCGCACCGCCGTAGCGCGCGTCCCACTCCCCCTCGTCGTTGAGGTGCGGCCAGAGCCAGTCGTCCTGGTCCTCGGCGACCGCGGTCGAACGCAGCCGCTGGCCGTACCAGCGATCGAAGCGCGCGCCCTCGACGCGGACGCCCTCGCAGCCCGAGAGCGCGACGCAGACCTTGTAGCCGCCGAAGACCCCGCCGCGCAGCGTCACGTCCCGGCAGTCGCGGAGCCTCACGCAGACCCCTCTCGCCGCGTCGAGGTCCGCGTCGATCGCCTGTCCGCGCACCTCGACGCCGGTGAAGTCGAGCGTGACCCCGTCCATGCCGGCGATCTCCATCACCGGTGACGCGGTCCCTGCGGCGCGCAGGTACGAACCAGGGGCGAAGGTGACCGAGCGGGCGTCGACGGCGACGACGGGCAGGTCCGTGAAGTCGACCGCGGCGAGCGGAGCCTGCTCCTCACCGGCGGCCCCGGCACCGCCTCCCGAGGCGCAGCCAGGAGCGAGGAGCAGCGGCGCGACCCAGGCGAGGCCCGCGGCGAGCAGGGGGGTCGAGCGCGGGGCGGCGGAGGCGTCTGGTTCGTCGTCGTGGAGCATGGCTGCGGCGCAGGACCTCAGGGACGGGCCGTCGTCGCCAGGGTACGCCCCCGCCACCTCCGAACGAAACGCGCGGTGGGTCCGCGGGCGCCGCGGGACTTTCATACCGTGGGTTCACCCCCAATCAGGCGCCGTGACGGACGACAATGCCGCCCCGCGCCTGCCAGGCGCCCTGCCCCATGACCGACGCCACCATTCGCTCGACCGGCCTCACCCTGGAGACCGGGATCCCGATCTGCCAGACGGACCTCCCGCTGGACTGGTACCAGGAGGAGTTCAAGCCGTACGCGGAGGAGTACCTCGCCCTTCCGGATCGCAATCCGGAGACGGTCCTCCCCTGGCTCGACCGCTACACGCTCCCGGCGCTCGATCACTTCGGGGACGAGCTCCTCCTCCTCGCGCACTTCTACATGGGCGGCGAGATCGTGAAGCTCGTCGAGCGATACGAGGGCGCCGTCTCCGACAGCTACGTCCTCGCGCTCCAGGCCCTGGAGAATCCGGAGAAGCGGATCATCGTGGAGTCCGCGGTCCACTTCATGGCCGAGACGGTGGCGATCCTCAGTCACCCCCATCAGGAGGTCTGGATCACCAACCCCAAGGCGGGCTGCACGATGGAGATGCTCGCCAAGGACCATCTCGTCGAGCCGATCGCCGACCAGCTGCTCGAGCGCTACGGCGACGACCTGCTCTGCATCGCCTACATGAACACCAGCGGGCGCCTGAAGGCGCTCGCGGGCCGCACGGGCGGCGCCGTCTGCACCAGCTCGAACGCCCACCACGTCGTCGAGTGGGCCAGGGCGCAGGGGAAGAAGCTCTTCTTCGTCCCTGATCAGCACCTCGGGCGCAACGTGGCCGACCGGTTGGGCATGGACCAGTCGAGGCTCCTTGCCCTCCCGAATCCCCAGACGCACGGCGCCAACTACACCCTCGCCGACGTCGACGGCGGCCTGGAGGCTCTCGACGCCGCCGAGATGATCCTGTGGGGTTCGTACTGCGGCGTGCACACGGTGTTCACCCCCGAGATGGTCGAGCACTGGCGCGGCGAGGGCCGCCGCGTCCTCGTGCATCCCGAGTCCCCTCTGGAGACCGTGCGCGCCGCCGACGGTTCGGGCAGCACGAACTACCTGTGGGACGCGGTCCTCGCAGCGAAGCCTGGCGATCGCCTCGCGATCGGGACCGAAGGACACTTCGTTCGCAACGCCCGCGTCGAAGGAGCCAGGCGCGGGATCGACATCGTCCACCTGGCCGAGATCCCCGGATCGCTGGCCGCCGGCTGCGGCTGCGCGACCATGAGCCGGAACGACCCGCCCCACCTCGCCGGGATGCTCGACCTGCTCCGGCAGGGCAAGGCTCCGGCGATCAATCGCGTCCTCGCCGGGGACTCCGTCGACGAGGTGAGCGGTGCCCGCGATCGGCTGCGTGACGACGAGCGAGGCGAGCTCGTCGCCCAGGCCCGCGCCGCGCTCGAGCGGATGATCGAGGTCACGAGGCGGCACCAGGGGTCCTGAGCGGGCGGGCGGAGCTACACTCCGCCTCATGTCCGACGAGGCCCCCCCCTGCCGCCAGGGCCAGCCCCTGGCCCACCGCCCGGTCACCGAGCTCCGCCACCTCGACCACGTCCTCGAGGGCGCCTTCCCGAGCTTCGGAGGCGGCTACATGCGCCGCGTCTGGGACCTCCTCGACCGCGCGATCGGCGAGGGCGTGCCGATGACCCTCGCGGTCGCGGGCCCCGTCACGGCCTCCGGTCAGCACATCGCCTGGCTGAACCCGCTCCTCGACACGGGCTGGTTCTGCCTCCTCTCGACGACGGACGCGGTCTGCTACCACGACGGGCACCGCTCCCTGGACGACGCGGCGGAGCACCCGATCCACGAGGTCCCGATCTTCGGGGACGACGGTGCTCTGCGGGACGATCGCATCATCCGGATCACCGACGTCGGCTTCGACGAGGACGTCCTGCTCGGGCAGGACGAATTCCTCTGCCGTATCCTCGCCCGCCCCGAGTTCCAGCGCTCCATGTCGGGGACCGAGCTCCGCAACCTGCTCGGCCGCGCCTACGCGGAGCAGGAGTCGCGCACGGGCGCGCCCGAGGGTCTCCTCGCCCTCTGCCGTCGAAAGGCCATCCCGGTCTTCGTCGGCGCTCCCTCCGATGGCTCCGTCTTCCTGAACTCCATGAAGCTCTGGGCCCTGGCGCGCGCCGGCCGGGGAGAGCACCGCCTGGACGTCGACCTGCACCTCGAGGTCTTCGAGAGCTGCGCCTACCACGTGTGGGGACAGGACGCCGACGCGGCCAAGGCCGAGGGCAGGCCCGCGTCCCTGGGCGCCCTCGTGCTGGGCGGCGGCGTGCCGAAGAACTTCAACCTCCAGCCCGAGCCTGCCCTAAGCCAGATCCTCGGCTTCGAGGAGATCGGCGGATATCTCTACGACATTCAGATCACGACCGCGCCGGTCACGGACGGCTCCCTCTCGTCCTGCCCGCCAGCGGAGGCGGTCACCTGGGGGAAGGTCGACAAGGACGCGTACAAGCGCACGACCGAGTCGATGCCGGCGGACTACTCCATGGTCATGCCGATCATGACGAAGGCGCTGCTCGACAAGCGTGCGCGGCTCGAGCGGCTGCGGGACGAGCTCGGGGAGGAGACCCTCCTCGAACGGCATCCCGAAGCGCGCGGGTATCTGCGGAGCGACGAGGGATACCGCCTCTTCGAGCGGCGAGACGCGCTCATCGAGACGCTCCAGGCCGAGGTCGGCCGCCGCGCGGAAGGCTCCTGAGAGGTTTGGACGAGAACGAGCAGCGCCCCCGCGCCGACCTGGAAGGGGTCGACGCGGGGGCGCCGCGTCAGGGGAACGGCCCGATGGGGCCTGCCCTCAGCGGAAGGTGACGCTCGTCGCGCTCGTGAAGTTGCTGGTCGGGATCCCGATGAAGCTGTCCCGGTACCAGGCGGTGAAGCTGAACGTGTCACCGGCCTCGGCCATGACCGGGGACGACCCGATCGGCAGCGCCGTGAGATCGATCGCGATCGAGAACTCGCCGGCGGGAGAAGCGGCGACGATCTGACCGGGGCCCAGGAAGCGGCCGAGCGGCGCACCCAGGCAGAGGTCGCCGGAGCTGTTCCCGGGGTTGGCCACGAATCCACGATCCGGGCTCACGAGGAAGATCCCGAACTGCCCGGGCGGGAGGCGGTCCGCTCGCAGGGTCACGTCGTTGCTCGCCGCGAAGGGGCTGCCCTCCACGCGGAGTCGCGCGGAGAGGCCCGTGGAGTTGATCGACGCCTCGCAGTAATCGACGCCGAGCGCGTTGCGCTCGTTGAGGTAGACCCGGGTTCCGGAGCAGCGGCCCACGACCATGTCGCGGTCGCCGTCGTTGTCGATGTCGAAGATCGCCACGTCGTGGGTGCCTCGGAGGGCCGGAAGTCCGCGGGCGCCGAAGGTGCTGCCCGAGCGCTCCTCGACAAGGCTGACCACCCCGCCGACCGTGCCACCGCGGTTGTGGTAGATGTGCAGCCGGCGGTCACACCCGCCGAGGTCGACGTCCACGTCGCAGATGATCGCCTCCGCGAAGTCGTCGCCGTTGAGGTCGACGATGTAGTTGTTGCTGCCGAACCCGTCGTCGGTGTTGAAGACCCGCGCGGGTCCCCAGTCGACGCGGCCGAAGACGTCGTTGCCCTCGTTCAGGAGGTAACGGTCCTCCTGGTCGTCGCTCAGGATCATGTCCTGACGACCATCGGCGTTGAGATCCCCGGTGGCCGTGTGGTACGGCGCACCGCTGTAGGGCACCTGGAGGGTGTTGAAGAAGCCCTCGTTGTTCGGGTTGTTGTACGCGATCGACGCGCGCGTCAGACCGCCGGTCTGCCCGGACCCGGACACGGAGATGACGTCCTGGACCCCGTCCCCGTTCATGTCGTCGATGACCGCCGAGGTGCCGAAGGAGGACCCGCGCATCGACGAGGTCATGCGGGCGGAGCTCTCGTCCGTGAAGAAGCCCGTCCCGTCGTTGATCAGCAGACGGTCGTTGAGGTCCACCTGGGCCTGCTGCTCGTAGTGGGAGAAGTAGATGTCCGGGAAACCGTCGCCCGTCACGTCCCCCACCGCGACACCGCACATGTTCGGATAGGTCCCCCAGTCAGGGATCCGCGCCTCCTGGTGAACGAAGCCCTGCCAGACGCCGCCGACCTCCCCGAGGTTCATGTAGATCCGCGGGTGGGAGATCGCCTTGGGCTGGCCGGGGGAGAACGTGGTCGCGGTCACGAAGTCGAGCCAGCCGTCCCCGTCGAAGTCCCCCACCGCGACGTCCCGGTCGTTCGTCGGCGTCAGAAACCCGTTGTCGCCCGGCACGTCCGTGGTCGCCGCGTGGATCGCGCTCTCGTCCGTGAGGACGCCGCCCCGGTTCATGAACAGCACGTTCCGGAAACGGCCGGTCGTGGTGAACGGCTGCTTCCGGACGCAGATGAGATCGATCCAGCCGTCACGATCGAAGTCGCCGGTGGCGTAGTCCTTCTCCTGGACGTCGCCGACACCGACTGCGTTCGCGGCGGAGATACGCGAGTCGTCGCGCGTGAACTCCGCCCAGTCCACGGACTGGGCCCAGGCAGGCGTCAGCGAGAGGCCGCAGGCGGCCGCGAGGTGAAGAGCTTTCATGGGTGTCATGGTGAGGGGAGCTGACGGGGAACGCCAGTCGTGGGATGCCCGCGTCGGGTCAGCGGCCAGCCTGGGTGTAGACGTCGGCGTCCGCGTCCAGCCCGTTCTCCCGCAGGAGCCGGGCAAGACGCGTGTAGGAGCGAGGGGCGGCGTGGAACCAGCGCGGGCCGCGCTCTAGATCACCGTCCCCGTCGACGAAGGCGTTCCGCTCGGCGGCCGGGCCCGGGGCGCTCACGAGCTGGCGTGCGTCGTCGAGCAACCGGTCGCGCCGGAGCGCACCGAGCTGGAGCGCCTGGACGTTGCCGTCCTGGTCGAGGAGCAGGCTGACGGGCAAAGCGAGCTCGGCGCCCGGTCCGAGGACGGACTCCACCAGCGCCCGGGCGAAGTCCCCGACGCGATCGGGGTCCTCGTCCTCGAGGGTGACGACGGAGACCGTCACGGGATCGCCGGCCCGGAGTTCATCGACGAAGGCCGGAACCTGAGCCTCGCACGTGGCGCAGGTCGCGCTCCGCAGGACCAGCAGCCGCGCAGGACCTCGGGCTTCGCCGATCGCCGGGAGCGAGAGGATCCCTCGTGCGCGGTTCAGGGGCAACGCGTGGGGCGTGCGCAGGACCACGCGATCCGGCAGCGGCGCGCGCTCGAGCTCCCCGCGGCCGAGATCGACCTCTCGCGCGGGCTCTCCGCCTCTCTCGCTCAGGAACCC
>CBFIJG010000005.1:0-88973 GCA_965662915.1 Planctomycetota bacterium
TCGGCCTCGCCCGCGGCCTCGTGAGCTTCGTCCGCGCTCTCCGTGGACGGCTCCTCGGTGGAGAGTTCGTCCTCCTCCCCCACGAGGCGGACGCCGTGGGGGCCCTCGGCGCCGTCGAAGACCGCCTGGAGCTGCGCGCGCAGGGCGTCGAGCTGCTCGGGCTCGAAGTCGTAGACGTAGACGGTGTACCGCTGGTCGTCCCGCGGGCGCTTGACGAGGAACGACTCCTCGCCGTCCTTGCGTACCACCCGCTCGACCTTCACCCGTCGCTTGCGCATGAGGAGCAGGCAGAGCACGTAGCGCAGCTCGCGCACCTCGCGCTCGGGCCGGCCCTCCAGCTGGAGGAAGAGACGGTCCAGGCTGTCGAGGTCGAGCTGGAAGGTCTTCCTGGCTTCGGCCGCGTGACGGGTCGTCCAGAAGAGCAGGGGCTCGTCCCCTCCCTCCGCGGCGATCCGCTCCTGCTCCTCGCGCCAGGCCTCCATCGAGAGATCGACGCGCTCGAGGACGCCCTCGGCCACGCGCAGCAGGGAGACGTGGCGCTCGCCGTCCTCGAAGGCGCGCCCGGAGGCAGCGCAGGTGCCCGTTCGGCGGGAGATGGACCAGGTGGTCGCCATGGGAGGAGCCTACGAACGCGGGCCGGGCGGATCCACCGCGGGGCCCTCCGCAGCGAGTTCTGCGCTGTGGCGCAGGAAGGCGTCCGCCACGGCGTCCCAGCGCGGGAAGGCGGCCGTGGGCTCCGGACGCGGCGGCAGGGCCTCCGCGGCGCGGTCGATCTCCGCCTCGAGGGCCCGGGCGAGGGCGTCCGCGTCCCCCGCCGGGAACGTCGAGCCTGCCGCTCCGTCGGCGATGACCTCCGCCATGCCGCCGAGGTCACTGCAGAGGATGCGGACCCCCGCTGCGTGGGCTTCCATCATCACCAGGGGACGCACCTCCAGCCAGAGGCTCGGGACGACGAGCAGATCGCTGGCCGCGAGGGCCTGCGCGACGCCGCGCCGATCGAGGCGTTCCCCGATGGTCACGCCGACCCGCCCCGCCGCGCGCCGGAGCTCCTCGACGTAGGCGGGACGGCTGTCCGCGGGCCCGTGGATCCGCAGGCGGGCGCGGCCGCGCCGCTCCTCGTCGATCCGCCCCCACGCGTCCACGAGGACGTGGGCGCCCTTGTGCGGAACGAGGGTCCCGAGCATGAGCACGCGCAGGGCCTCGCCCGGCTCGCGGTCCACGCGCGGCTCGGCCTGGGCCTCGTCCCAGTCGAGCCCCGTGGGCTGGTGCACGAGCAACTCCTCCGCGACGCCGTGGGCCTCGAACCACTTCGCCTGGAATCGCGCGGGGAGCAGGATCCGGGGTCGCGCGTCGTTCACCGCGCGGACGATCTCCTCGAGGCGGTCTTCGGCGAGGGCGGCGAAGGCCTCGGCCTCCGCCGGGGGCGGCGATGCCACCCCGGCCACGCCACCCGCGCTCTTCCTGTGCCGCCGCGAGAGCGGTCCGGAAAGATCGAGGCCCGTCACGCTCTTCAGCGCCGCGACTCCGCGCCCGACGCGGCGCGCAGCGTCCGATTGACGCCAGGGGAACGACGGCAGGCAGGTGCCGCACCGCGCGGGGTCGACGGCGTCACACCGCGCGCCGTCGGCGTGCAGGAGCTGGCCGAAGCGCGCGCAGCCCAGCCAGAAGTCGTGCAGCACCATCAGCACGGGGATCTCGCGCTCGCGGCAGGCCCGGAGGATCCCGACCGAGAGGTACAGCAGGTGGTGGACGTGGACCACGTCCGGCCGCAGCTCGTCGAGGAGCTCCCCCGCGATCGCGTCCACGAGGGGCTCGTCCCAGGTGGTGCGGAAGTCGGTGGCGAAGAGATTGTTGACGACCTCCACCACCGGTGTCCGCCCCTCGATCCGTCGGTGCACCGAGAGGTGCCGGCGCGCGATGTCCTTGACCGCCGTCAGGACGGAGACCTCGACGCCGCGGCGCTCGAAGTGGCCCGCGAGGGTCGCGGCGTAGGTCTCCGCGCCCGCCGTTCCGTCCGGCGGGTAGCGATGGGTCACGAGCAGCACGTGCATGGCTCGCTCGCCCGCGCGGCCGCGGCTCCAGCGGCCGCGGCGCCGGGCTCAGGCGTCCCCGCCCTCCGGCTCGCCTTCGAGACGCGCCTTCAGGTTGGCGAGTCCCTGTTCGAACGCGGGCCCGTTGAGGGTGTCCATGAGGAGGGCGAACCAGCGCATGGGCAGCGGCCCCTCCATCTCGCCGGACATGGCCCAGCGGACGGCCGTCCCGTCGCCCTCCGCCGCGAGCTCGAATTCGACGTTCGCCGGCGCCATACCCGCGAACTCGAGGGTGTATGTGACGCGCTCCTCGGAGACGCTCTGGATCGTCATCGTGCCCTCGCCGAGTTCATCACCGACCCAGGTCATGGACTGGCCCGCCTGCCCCGGCTCGCCGAGGTAGGTGTACTCCACGGTCGGGTCGATCTCGTCGTTCCAGATCGTCCACTCCTTCCACGTCGTCAGGTCGCTCACCACCGCATGGATCTCGGCGGGCGACGCGGCGATCACGGTCGAGCGCTCCGAGGCGTAGGCGCTCGAGAGGAAGAACTTCGGGACGACGAAGGCCATCGCGACGATGACCGTGATGACGAAGAGCAGGGCGAAGGCGAGGAACCTGACCATGGCGGTGTCTGCGGCCGGGCCGCGGGAGGGGTCAGACCACGAACCAGCGGCAGAGCCCCCACCAGGCGCGGAGCACGCCATCCAGCAGGCGCGCGCCGAGCCCGCGGGAGGACGCGAGGTTCGGGCTGAGGGTCAGAGGCCCCCCGACGAGGAGGGCCCGGTCCCCGATCTTACGGCGGCGCTGGACCCAGCGACGCTTGCGGCGCGCTTCGCGGAAGGCACGAAGGAAAGCGTACTTGCCCTTGAGCCACGCCCCGGCGTTGCCCTCCTTCAGGGCGAACAGCAGCCAAGCTGCCTCGTAGACGAGAATGCCGGGCAGCGCCACCAGCAGGGTCCACAGCCGGAAGCACTTGGTCATGTAGAGCCAGCGGTTCCGGGAGTGGAAGAACACCCTGCGCGCGGGATAGTCGGCCTTCTCCTCGCGGAAGCTGATCCCGGCCGTCCCATCGTCATGGAGGGCGAGGGCGTCGTTCACCTTGAGGATCGTGTGGCCGGCGAGCCGCAGCCGATGGGACAGGTCCAGATCCTCGAAGAGGATGAAGAAGGCCTCGTCGAAGCCGCCTGCCTCGATGATCTCCTTCTTGTCGAGGAGCAGGCAGAGCGAGATCGCCACGTCGATCTCCTCCACCGGCGGGATCTGCTCGCGGCGGTCGACCTCGCCGAAGTGGTAAAGGCTGATGAGGCCCGCGTAGTGCAGCTTCCCGCCGTCGTAGTGGATGCGCCCGGGGTCGGACTTGAACACGCTGCGGGGCTGGGCCATCACCGCATCGGGCCGCCGCGCCAGCTCGTCTCGCAGGCGCTCGACGACGTTCGGCTCGAGCACCACGTCGTTGTCCACCAGCAGGATGAAGCGGTACTGCGCGGCGCGCATGCCGACGTTGCGCGCGATGCACGGCCCCACGTTGGACGTCATGCGCACGAGCTCCACGTCCCGGAATTGCGTGTTCAGGACGTTGAGCGAGCCGTCGGTGCTCGCATTCTCGACGACGACGATCTCGTCCAGCGGGACTGTCTGCGCCTGGAGCGAGCGCAGGCAAGCCTCCAGGTACGCCTCGCCGTTGTAGTTGACGACGACGGCGCTGATGGGCCCGAGGTCCCGCGCCGCTCCGGCCTGCTCCTGTGCGTCGTTCACTTCAGCGGGAGCTCGAAGTCGGGGGCCTCGACCGCCTGGCGGTGCTTGAGGCAGTACGGGACGTTGTAGAGCACGCTGGCGGCCGCCTTCGCGAGGATCCACCATGAGCCGGGCGTGGTGCGGATCGCCTTGCCGATGCCGATCGTGCCGACGGCGTCTGCCACCTCGCCGTGGGCCTCCCTGTCGCCGCCACGCAGGAGGACCTTGAAGATCACGAGGAACGGGAGCCGCACGAGATCCTTCAGCGGCGCGTACTTGAGCATCCCGAGGAATGCGTTCCGCGCGTGGAAGTAGAGGCTGCGCTTGCCCATCTGCACGCCGAAGGGCGTGCGGTGGAAGGTCTCGGCGCCGGGGAACTGGAGCACGCGGTACCCGAGGTTCAGGAGGCGGCAGGTCAGGTCGCGCTCGTTCCCGTAGATGAACAGCCGCTCGTCGTACCCGCCGGCCTCGTCGAGCGCCTTCTTCCGCGCGAGGCTCGCGCAGCCGCGGAACGTGCTCATGTAGCGCTCGCGGTTGATGGCCTCGCTTTCCCGGAAGCTCTCCGGCATGCCGGGCTCCACGACTTTGGTCGAGACCACCGCGGTCGTCTCGGGCTCCGCCGCCATCCGCGCGAGGGATCGCTCGAGCCACCAGGGCGTCAGCACGACGTCGTCGTCGAGGATGGCGACGTATTCGGTCAGCGCCGTGGAGAAGCCGACGTTGAAGGTCTCGCAGGCGCCGTACGCGCTGTTGGGCATGACCACGAGTCGCACCTCGGGGAAGTCCCGGCGAATCATCTGCGGGGTGCCGTCGTTCGAGCAGTTGTCCACCACCACGACGTCGTCGAAGGGCCGTACCTGCGCCCGGATCCCGAGCAGGTTGGCGCGCACATCCTCCAACTTGTTCCACGCGGAGATCACAGCGGTGACCGTGCGGGCGTCCTCTCCGGAGCGCGCGCGCGCGTCCTCGCGAAGCGCGGCCCACGCCTCCGCTGCGGGCATCGGCTCACCGGCCTCCCCCATCTGAACGTCGAGATCTCTCACGCTGGCGGCGGCCGCCGCGGCCATGGTCCCCGCCCGTGCGTCGTCGTCCTCGCCGAGCGGCTCGAGGACGAGGAGTGCCGGGCGGCGCTCGTCGAGCAGCTCACCGATGCCCTCGATCAGGCCGTGGGAGCGGCCGAGGGCCTCGCCCTCGAAGCCGAGGCGCCCGGGGCCCTCACCGATGAGGGTGATCCCGCCGTGCGCGGAGTCGGCCGTACGCAGCACGAGGACTTCGCGTTCGCGCGCCGCGTCGGCGTCGCCGCCTCCCTCATGGGGAGTGGTGGTCTGGGATTGAGACGGGTTCACGGGGAGGGGGCCGGGTCGTAGGACCGGGGAGGCGCGCCTGCGCCGGAGAATACCCGCCACGCAGGGCGCAGGGCGACCCACACCTCTCCAGGAGCAAGCTCCGAGATCAGCCGTGCTGCGGTTCCAAAGCCGCCCGGGCGACCTTGATCCGCTCCCACCAGCCGGGAGGCCGGGGGGGCCCCTCGGCCTGACGGGCTTTCGTCGTCCGCGAAGCACGCGCCGCGCGCTCAACGGCCGCGCCCACGTCAGAGGCGCTCGCGTCGCCGTCCAGGAGGTGGACTCGCGCGCCGGAGCAGGAGGGAAGCGGCCGCTCGGCGCCCACCGCGACCAGGCCGCGCCCGCTCCGCAGAACAGCTTCGGCGAAACCCGCGGACGGGCTGCTGGCCACGACCACCCGCGCGCCGGAGAGCTCGCCGCGGTCGATCCCCACGCGAAGATCGACCACGCCGTCGCCGACGGGCTTCAGGAGCCCGTAATCCGCCTCGCAGAGCGCCAGCTTCCAGGGATCCACGTCAACGCGGCTCGCGAGCCGCACCAGATGGCCACGATCCTCGACCATCGCGAGGTGGGCCACCGAGAGCGCGAGACGCAGATGATCTTCCTGCTCTTCGGGCGCCCAGGGACGACGGACCGCCTCCCAGAGGCGGAGGACCACCGGCGATCGGCGCGCGAGGTCCGTGAGTTCGGTGATGTTCCGGGCGGAGGGCCGGTCGGAGAGCTCCACCATCGCGACGTCCCGGTCTTCGGTGGCCGCAGCCGTGCCTCGGACCCCGATCCAACGACGAGCCCCTTCGACCGCGAGGTCGGTGGTTCGATCAACCTCCCACCCGCTCAAGCCTCGATTTCGCTCGTCGCTGTAGATCACACGCACGGCTACAATATCGACGAGAGGGGGCGCCCGGATGCTTAAGGCGCTGTAAACAATGCTCTAGAAGCCTCTTGGAGTAATCTTGCTGTGTCAGTGCGAGACAGGATCGCTCTCGATCTGGAGCACCATGGCCGATCGCCGCAGGTCAATCGATGTCCAGCTGGTGTGGCGGGCCGCTCTTCTCGTCCTCGCTCAGCCTGAACTCGGTCGTGCCCAGCCGGCTGCGGAGCTGGAGCAACAGACGCTCGGCCCACGCGGGATCGTCGTCCGCAGGTACCCAATCGGCATAGCGCGCGATGCCGGGTCGGATGGACTTGTTGTGCTCCTTCTCGACGCGCAGGGTGACCACGAACGTCTCCAGCTCCGGGTCCAGCCGATCGGGCACCACGAGGCCCTCGGGTTGGCGCGTGGACCGCGGGTCGAAGTGGCCGTAGGAGGCGATGACGCGCGCGCGGTAGTTCTCAGCACCCCGCATGCGGCCGAAGGGGACCTCGTCGACCTTCCAGCCGCTGGTGACCCTGCGCGCGACCGGGTCGGCCCCCACGCCGCTGACCATGAACTCCTCGTTGACGATCGCGAGCTGCAGCGCGTTCCAGAGCACTCGCTCGTTGTCGGCCTGGATCACCTCGGACCGAGGGTGCAACGTCCTCGACGCTTCGCAGGAGGTCGTCCCGAGCAACGACGCGGCCGCGGCCACGAGCAGCAGGGCGGCACGCAAGGGCGCGGGCTTGGCGGCGTGGATCATCGCTTCGAGACCTCCTCTTCTTCGGCCTTCTTGTCCTTGAGCACGAAGCGCATGGGCACCTCGTGGAACGGCAGCTCCTCGCGGAAGCGATTCTGAAGATAGCGTAGCCAGTCCTTGCCGACGTGCTTCTTGTCGTTGACGAAGAGCACGAAGGTGGGCGGCTGGACCTCGGCCTGCGTCGCGTACCGGACGCGGATCCGGTAGCCCTTCGCGCTCGGCTGACGAGCCTCCAGAGCGCGCTCGAGCACGCGGTTCAGGTCCCCGGTCGGCACGCGCTGCTGGCCCTGCTCGAATAGGTCGTTCGCGACCTCGATCAACTCGTCGGTGCGTAGCCCCTCCTTCGCGGAGAGGAAGACGATCGGGCAGAAGGACAATCCGGGCAGCTGGGCGTCCAGGTATTCGCGGAACTTCTCCGGCTCCTGGCCCTCGGCGAGGTCCCACTTGTTCGCCGCCAGGATCAGCGGCTTGTAGCGATCGATGGCGTAGCGAGCGAGGTTCTTCTCGATGGCGGACATCTTCCGCGTGACGTCGAAGAGCAGGACGACGACGTCCGCGCGCCGAATTGTCTTCATGCTGCGCGCGTCCGAGAAGAACTCGATCGCGTCCTCCATCTTCGAGCGCTTGCGCACGCCCGCCGTGTCGATGACCACGAAGGTCTCGCCATCGCGCTCGAAGACCACGTCCACGGCATCGCGCGTGGTGCCCTCGATCTCCGAGACGATCATGCGCTCCTCTCCCGCGAGGTGATTGACGAGGGTGGACTTGCCGGCGTTCCGCCGGCCGACGACCGCGATCTTCATCCGCGGCGTCTCCCCCGGCTTCTCGGTCGGCGCACCCGGCAGGAACTCCACGACCCGTTCACGCAGGTCGACCATGCCTTCACCGTTCTGGGCGCTGATGACGACCGGCTCGCCCCCCACGCCGAGGGCGCGAAACTCCTCCGCCTGCCACTCGAACTCGCCTCCCTCGGCCTTGTTGACGACGAGCTGCACGGGGACGTCGGCGCCGCGCAGCAGCGCCGCCACCTGCTTGTCCGGCGGCGTGAGCCCGTCCCGGACGTCCACGAGGAACAGCACCATGTCCGCGCCCCGCAGCGCCACGTCCACCTGGGCCTCGACGTGCGGGCCGAGGTCGTCGCGATCGACGATGCCGAGGCCGCCGGTGTCGATCACCTCGACCCAGCGCTCTCCCTCGGCGACCATGAGCCGGGCGGGGACCGAGATCCGGTCGCGGGTCACGCCCGCCGTGGGCTCGACGATCGCGACGCGGCTTCCGCAGAGGCGATTGAGCAGCGTGGACTTGCCCACGTTCGGACGGCCCACGAGGGCGACGCGGGGCATCGGGGGCTGGGGGTGGGCGCGCGTCCCGGCGCCCGTCTCGACGGAGTCTTGATCGCTCATCGGACTCTCTCAGGCGATTCCCATCGCCCTGTGCATCTGGGGGAGGACGCGCACGTCGAGGTCGAGCTCGCGCGCGCGCTCGACGACCTCGACGAGGGCGTCCGGATCGGGGGCTTCACAGCCGGCCATGGGTGTCGCCGGGGCGACGAACAGCGGCACCTTCGGCGCCCTGCGTGCGAGGTCCTCGAAGAGCTCGTCGTAGTCGCGCGGGTCGCGGCCCGCCTGGACGACGACCTTCGCGCAGGCGTCCACGTCGCTCACGAGGTCGAGGCAGCGCCGGCGGGCCAGGCGCCACTCCTCGGCGTCCCGGGGAGCGCTCTCGTCGATGGGCGCCGCGCGCTCTTCATCACCGGACGGCTCGGGGAGCGAGATCTCCGCCGTCTCCCCCATGTCGGCGGGGAGCTTCAGGTCGAGGCTCACGTGATCGACGTGCTCGAGCACGCGAGCGAGCGCCTCGGGGTGAGCGCCCGCGGTCTCGAGGTGCAGCCGCCGCGGCTGGATCATCGGGCGCAGGGCCTGAATGAACTCCGGCCAGAGCAGCGGCTCTCCGCCGGTGACGCTGACCGTTCGCGGCTCACCGGGCTCCACGGACGCGACCCAGAGGGCGGCCTGGAAGGGCGAAGCCCAGCGCTCCTCGCGCGCGAGGGGCTCGCCATCCCTGCGCACCATCGCGGCGCGCCCCTCGCCGATGTCCCAGGATCCCGGAGTGTCGCACCACGCGCAGCGCAGCGGGCAGCCCGCCAGCCTGAGGAAGACCTGAGCCTCCCCCACGTAGAGGCCCTCGCCCTGGAACGAGGCGAAGACCTCCATGACCGGAGCGGCGACGCGCGCGGAGGTGGTGCTCATGGGGTCGCGGTAGGTGCGGAAGGAGTCCGTGCGCGGGGAGCGCGGGACACGCATGAGCCCCGCTCGCGTCTCCCAGCTGCCGGCTTCGCGCGGGCAGCGGGGACGAGCGGGGCATTCCCGGGCGAATCAGTCCCCCGGCGGACGCGGTCTCGCGAGCGCCGGGAGAAGAAGGATCACTCCTCGTCCTTCTTCTTCTTGGACTTCTTCGTCTTGATCTTGAACTTGGTGCGGACCTTCGGGAGGCCGTAGACCGAGTCGTCCTCGGTCATGCGGCCGTCCTCGATGAGCTTGAGCAGGCGCTCCTTACGAGTGAAGACGCTGCGCTCACCGACGAGGGTGTTGACACCGCGGAGGCTGGGATGGATCGACATGATGTGGGTCGGGTTCGGGATTTCCGAAGGGCGAGGAGGGTAGGGCCGCGCCCCCCCTGTCGCCAGCCTGCGCCGCTCAAATTCGCGGCGATCGCCCCCCTCCTGCCCCGCTCGAGGCCCTCTCAGGGGGCGTCAGCGGATGTCTTCCTGTTCCTCGTAGTCGTCGATGTTGACCACGTACGCGCTGCTGAATTCAGCGGCGCCGGTCCTGCGATTGCGGACCGCCCGGACTTTGTGCAGCACTTCCTTCAGTTCGCTCCTCGTCGCGGCGGCGCCCACGAAGACGAAGACTCTGTCCTCGTATCCCCAAGGGGGCAGGGCGGGCAATCCCTCGCCGGCGAGCGTCTGGGAGGCCCTCTTGGCCAGCTCCCGGTTGTCGGGCGAGTCGTCGTAGGTGATCGCCATCACCGTGAAGCGCATCGCGGGGTCGAGGAACCTGCTCTGGGCAGGAGTGAGGTCCTCCTCGACGGCGTGCACTGGTTCCCGGGCGGCCGCCGGCTCTGTCGGGGCGTCCCCATCGGTGGCCTCGGGCGATACCGATGGGCCGACGACCGCGGGCGCGGCCGCACGTCGCATCTCCAGGTCGCCGGAGAACCCGGCGACCCGAGCGCCGTCTGAGGCTAGCTCCGCGTCCCGCGGGGTCCCGCCCAGGGCCCCACCGAGCCTCAGCCCGACCGCGAAGACCGCGGCCAGCGCGATGGCGACCAAGGCCGCGAACGACCAGCCCGACATCGGCAGGGCGAACTCGCCGGGCTCGCCAGACGCAGGCGCGCGACCCGAGGCCGGCTCCTGCGCCGCGTCCGCCGCGACCTCGGCGCTCGCGACCTCAGGCTCCGACGGCGGGTCGTCGTCGGCTTCGTCGGAGCTGTCCTGCTCGGGCGCGATGAGGGGCCCCTCCCAGCTGGAACCGCCCGGAGGCCGGCGATCGATCGGGACGGCTCCGGCGCCCAGAGAAGGCTTCACGGGGTCAGCAGTCGCGTCGGGGGCCTCTTCGTCGGCGTCATCGAGCTCCTCGCCGCTGCGGAAGGGCGACAGCAGTGACCCGACGACCCCACGCCGCTCGGCGGCGTGCCGTCGCTGCTCGGAGATTTCGCGCTGCCGCGCCTCCCTGGCCGAGGCCTCGAAGGCCTCCAGCATGGTCACTCTTCGTCTTGCCATGGCGTGGCGGATTCCCGCCGCTAGGACGTTAGCGAGCCGCGGGGTGCCGGTTCAAGGCCTTGATCGCACCCACGAGGAGGCTTCTCGAGCGCCCTCGAACGGAATCGGAAAATCGGTCGAGGAATTCCGGCGGTGGGGCGTAGGTCCGGCAACCGCGCTGCGCAAACAAGGAGAAACCGAAGCGATCGAGTACGTTCGGCCGCATCTAAGATGGCGCTGGCCCGGGAGCCCGGCCTTCGAGCTCTCCGAAGCCCCCGGAATCCCCAAGACCCCCCCGGGTCATCACGACACCGCGCCTCGAACGCCCCCAGCTCCCTCCCGGAAGCAGACGCGCCCGCCCCCACCGCTCGCCGCTCACCCGAAGCTCCTCCTGCCCGTAGGGCCCTCGCACCCCACGCCGGAAGGCCTCGCACCGGACCACTCCATGCGCACTCTGATCCTGACAACCGCGGCCGCCCTGGCCCTTCTCCCGGCCGTCAGCGCCGCGTCCCCGACTCCCGGCCCCATCGCCACCCTTCAGAAGAAGAAGAAGGCGCCCAAGGGCTACCACCAGGACACCCGCTACGGCTTCAAGTTCAAGCAGCCGGCGAAGTTCAAGAACATCGCAGTGCGCGTCCGCGAGGAGTGGCTCGCAGCGAAGTACGTCTGCACGCAGCAGTTCACCTACACGGACACGGAGACCGGCTTCACCGCGAACCACTACCCGGAGTTCATGGTCATCGCGATGCCCCACTCGGTCATGAACGAGGGCACCGAGGTCAGCAAGGACGAGAAGGGCGAGGAGCAGGTCATCAAGATCTCCAACCCGTACCGGGACTACGACGACCTGCTCAAGCGGACGTTCCAGGGCCAGGGCGGTTTCTTCCTCGCCGAGGATCCGGTGACGACCGAGATCAACGGGGTGCCGGTCGAGAAGCGCACCTATCGCTCCGACAAGCTCTCCCGCGCGCCTCTCACGATCGACGCCTGGATCTACAAGACCGAGGACGTCGACTACGTCGTCCACGTCATCGCCGTGACCAACCACTGGGAGACGGTGAACAAGATGGTCAAGCCCCTGCGCAGCACCTTCGAGCTCATCGAGAAGGACGCCCCGCTGCGGATCAACAGCGGGCTGGAGTCCCGATTCCGTATCGGCCCCGCCGCCGTCGACGTGGAGGACAAGCGTGAGGCTCGGTCCGCCGCGGTGAAGTCGGAGAAGGTCATCCACGAGAAGGCGATCAACAAGCTCCCGGACGACTGGAATCACAAGCTCTCGGGCCGCGTCCTCACGGTGTACAGCGCCGACAAGAAGTTCGCGAACCGCGTCCAGAAGCACGCCAACAACCTCCTCGACTGGATGGACGAGAACTTCGGGTTCCTCGGCGGCGGCACCTACCTGCGCAAGCCGATCATCCGCATCTGCCGCGACGACGCCGAGTACTTTGCGTACCTCGCGGGGATCAACGTCGGCAACGGGGGTGGCTACCTCTACGTCGGCGAGGAGCTCGTGACGCGCTGGGACTCCGACGGGTGGAGCGGCGCGTCGGTGAACCGACTCAACAACCAGATCTACGACTACTGGATGCAGGAGCGGAACTTCGATCTGAAAACCGCCCTCCCCCAGTGGATCGATTCCGGCCTCGAGCGCCTCATCAGCAACTCGCGCCACGACTCGCGCAAGCCCGACTGGCGCTTCGACGTGGATCTGATCGTCTACGGCAAGGGCCTCGCACGCAGCGGAAACACGGTCGACCTGAAGGACCTCTTCAAGATGACCGAGAAGGAGATGAACGAGCTCCAGCAGGGCGACTCGAAGCCCCACTTCGAGGGCTGGCTGCTGATCAACTACCTCTCCTCCCCCGAGATCAAGCGCCACAAGCTCGCCGACGGCCTGCTCGAGGACTACCTCCGCAACATGCAGAGGGTGGTCAAGGAGATCGAGAAGGAGCAGAAGCGCAAGCTCGACGCCGCGCGCCGGCAGGCGAGCAAGGGCGACGGCGAGCGCGAGTACGCGGCCCTTCGTCGTCAGATCTTCGAGAAGATGGAGAAGGAGCTGCTGCAGCGGACCTTCGACCTGACCTTCGGCGAATTCTCCGACAGCGACTGGGAGGATCTGAACGCTCACTTCCGCAAGGCCTTCTGATTCCCCGGGGCCGGCTCTCGCGCCCTCGCACGCGTCTCCCCACCGGCCCCGCCTCGCACCTCACCTCACAGCCTCGAACCAACGCGAAAGCCCACCGAGATATGCTCAACGCCCTCGCGATCGGAACGATTGCGCTCGCAAGCGCCACCGCACTCCCCCGGCCCGCCGGGCCGAACGCCGCTGCCCCCGATGACGAGGGGCGGTCGATCCTCATCATGAAGGACGGCCGGATCTTCACCGAGTTTCGCCTCGACCAGAAGACCGACCACGTCGAGGTCACCCTCGAGGCCGGCAAGATCGAGGTCGACAACGCCCTCGTCGAGATCGTGCTGAAGGAGGGCCAGGAGGTCACCTTCACCCCGCAGACCGACGAGGAGCGCGAGAAGTACGAGAAGGGCTTCGTCCCGTTCAACGGCCGCTGGATCAAGAAGAAGAACGCCCAGCGCGCCATCGAGAAGGACCTCGAGGACCGCCTGGAGCAGGCGGAGGAGGACCTCGCCCACCAGGAGTGGCGCAACAAGTACGAGACCGAGACCAAGCACTTCCGCTGGTTCCACACCACGCCGCAGCGGGTGACCCGGCGCTTCATGGACTCGTCCGACGCGTACTACGACATCTTCAAGAAGGACTGGGGTATCAAGCGCAACAAGCGCAAGCCGAAGCTGTCGATCAACTTCTACAACGACGCCTCGGAGTACCAGCAGGTCGCCGGCGCGGGCGCAGGCGCCCTCGCCTACTTCATGTTCCTCGGCGACTACGACCTGAATGCCTTCTACGACCGCCTGGATCCCGACTTCACCGAGCAGGTCGTCTTCCACGAGCTCGGCCACTACCTGCACAAGCTCATCGACGAGCAGTTCAAGTACCCTCACTGGCCGGGCGAGTCGCTCTGCGAGTACTACGGCGGCGCGCGCTTCGACGAGGCGTCGGGCAAGCTCGAGGTCGGGCTCATTCACAACGGGCGTCTCGCCACCATCAAGAGCCAGATGGCCGAGGGCGAGAAGATCGAGCTCGAGAAGATGATCACGACCCGCGGCTTCGAGGACTACACGTGGGGCTGGTCGTTCGTCCACATGCTCATGCAGGACAAGTCGCGCCGTAAGAACTTCCGCAAGTTCTTCCTCGGCCTCGCCAGCGACAAGAAGGTCAAGCGTGAGCGAGGCGGCTTCAACCTGAAGACCGTCAGCGGCGAGGAGGTCCTGCGGTACTTCATGGAGTGCATGAAGATCCCGGACCGCGACGCCCTCCGCGAGCTCGAGAAGGAGTGGTACGAGTACATCGACGAGGAGCTCGACTTCGACGGCGAGAACGCCCTCATCTGGGAGGCGAAGACCGCGAAGAACCTCGGCGAACGCGACAAGGCCCGCGATCTCTACAAGAAGGCCCTGTCGGAGAACTTCGACGGCGCACCCGCCAGCGCCCACTACGAGTACTGGCGCCTGATGGAGAAGAAGGACAGCTCCGAGGGCATCAGGCACCTCCGCGCCGCCGTGAAGAAGGCCCCCCTGACGGCCGTGTTCCGCTGGGAGCTCGGCGAGCTCCTCGAGGACCGCAAGAAGGACAAGGAGGAGGGCGCGCTGAACAAGGCCATCGCGAAGGAGCTCGATCCCTACATCGACCGCAACGCGATCCGCTTCCGCTTCGACTGAGCAGCGCTCCATGAGCGACAGCGGCCCGGGCCTCCACGCGAGACCCGGGCCGCTGTCGTTCCCGCGCGTGACGAGGTCAGAGCGTTCGCAGCAGTTCGCGAGCCTTCTCGATGGCGGCCGCGTCCACTTCGGGCTGCACCTCCGCGGTCGCGATCGCGCGCATCAGGAGCACCTTCGCATCCTCCTCGCGGCCCATCATCACCATGCTGTCGGCGAGCTTCAGCTGACCGTCGAGAGGCAGCTCCTCCCCCGCCGCCCGTGAGAGGGTCAGGGCACGATCGAGGGAGCCGGTCGCCGCGCCGAAGTCGCGCGCGGCGTACTGCAGTTCGCCGAGGAAGTGCCACATGAACGGATCCTCGCTGCCGGCCGTCGCGGCCTGCGTGGCGAAGGCCAGCGCGGTCTCGGCGTCGTCGCGGCCCAGGGCCTCGAGAGCTCTCTCGAAGTAGAGGGTCGCGACCACGACCGTGGTCGCCGGTGCATCGCGGTCCACGTGCACCGCGAGCTTGACGAGGGGCGTCGCGCCCTCGAGGTCGTCGCCCTCCAGCCGGGCCTCCGCGAGGGCCGCGATGCGCGTCGCATAGAAGCGCCGCGCCGAGGCCTCGCTCTTGTGCAGGCCGATGGCCTCGATCAGCGCCGCCTTGCAGCCGTCCTCGTCGCCGGCCTCGAGCCGCGCGAGGGAACGCTCGTAGGCCTTCTGTGCCTCCTGGTCGAGGAAGCGCTTGGCGGATCGCTGCTCCACCTTCGGCTCGCCGAGCTCGCGCGCCCGCAGGAAGTGGCGCCGCGCCGCCAGGTCGTCGCCCACGACGTTGTGGTACGTGCCGGCGGTCCAGTGGTAGTTGCCGAGCTCGACGCCGATCGGCATGCCCTGGGCGAGGAGCTCCTCGAGCAGCTCGAGGCCCTCGTCGAAGCGCTTGAGAGCCATGAGATACTCGCCCTTCATGCGCCGCGCGTCGAAGTCCTCGGGGTCGTAGGCGAGGGAGCGCTCGATCCGCTCCAGCGCGAGCTCCGGCGTCCCGTCCGCGAACGCGTGCTTCGCGGCCAGCAGGTGAGCCTGCCCGAGGGCCCGGCCGAGGAAAGGAAGCCCGGGGTCGAGGCGCTCGGCCTCCTCGAGCATCGCGAGGCCCGCCTTGGTCCGTCCCGGCGTCACGATCGCGAGCACGCCCGCGGCGCGCTGGAGCTCGGGGGTCAGCCCCCCCACGGCGGCGATCCCGCGCTCGATCTCCTCCTTGGCTGCGATGCGCCGATCGAGGGCCGCGTAGAGCTCGGCCGCCGTCGCATAGGAGCGCGGGTCGGCCGGGTCGGCGGCGCGGACCGCCTCGACGTCGGCGAGCCACGCGGCGCCCTCTCCCTCGAGCACGGCGAGCCGCGCGCGCAGGAGCGGCCCCTCGATGGGCAGCTGGTCGACGAGGCTCTCGACGAGGGGGCGCGCAAGGGCCGCCCGGCCCATGTCGAGCAGGCGCCGGGCCTCCACGGCCTCGGGACGCATGTCGCGGCGCGAACGCGAGGACGCCGCCGCTACGCTTCCCGCGGACCCGTCGTCGGAAGGCCCGCCCTCGCCGCCGCAGGCCGCCGCCGTGAGCGCGATCGCGGCGAGGAGCAGGCCCCGCGCGGGGCGCCGGGATCTGTCGTGGTGCTCGGGCATCGCGGAGGAGCTTATCCGCGGTCCGCCGTGCGGATGCGTTCGGACCTCGCTCGATTCGATGCGCGGATCGGCTGCGCAGCGGCCCCATGCTCCGGCCGGCTGCGGACGCGGCCCCGGCGCCGAAGCGCTATCCTCGCGCCCATGGAGGCCCTCCGCGAGACACCCGGCGCCGACGTGGATGCCGGAACCGTTCGTTTCGTCACCTTCGGCTGCAAGGCGAACCAGTACGACACGCAGGTGCTGCGCGAGGCCCTCGCACGGCGCGGGGCCTCCGAGGTGACCGGTCCGGGGGCGGAGCTGGTGGTCGTGAACACCTGCACGGTGACGGCGGAGGCGGGACGGAAGGCGCGCCAGCTGGTCCGCAGGATCCACCGAGAGACCCCCGATGCGAGGATCGCGATCACCGGATGCCTGGCCGAGTCCGAACCCGATGTGCTGGCGGAACTCCCGGGCGTCCAGTGGGTCCTCGGCAACGGCGAGGCCAAAGCGCCGCTCAATTTCCTGCGACAGATCGGTCACGAGGTCGGTCCCGAGGAGCTCGGCATCCCCGCCGGAATCACGGCCTTCGCGGGCCACAAACGGGCCTTCCTCAAGATCCAGGACGGCTGCGACAAGGCCTGCGCGTTCTGCATCATCCCCAAGGTCCGCGGGAGGAGCCGGAGCCGGCCCGCCGAGGAGCTGGCGGCGGAGGTCGAGCGCCTCGTCATCGCGGGGCACGTCGAGGTGGTCCTCTGCGGGATCCACATCGGGCACTGGGGCCTCGACATCGGTAGCGACATCGCGTCCCTCCTGGCCCGCCTGATCGCGGTCGCCCCGCTCGGCGAGGACGGCCGCCCCATCGAATGGCGCCTGCGGGTCTCCTCCATCGAGGCGACCGAGGTCACGGACGAGATGGTCGCCCTGATGGCCGATCGGCCCGACCGCATCGCTCCGCACCTCCACATGCCCATGCAGTCGGGCTCGGACCCGGTCCTGAAGGCCATGAATCGCTGGTACACGGTCGCGGAGTACCTCGAGTCCTGCGACCGGATCAGGGCCCGGCTGGACCGCCCGGCGTTCACCGCGGACATCCTGGTGGGGTTCCCGGGCGAGACCGACGCGCAGTTCGCGGAGACCCTGGCCACGGCCGAGGCGGCGGGATTCACGAAGGTCCACGTCTTCCCGTTCTCCGCGCGGCCCGGCACCGCGGCCCATGGGATGGGCGGAGCGGTGGATCCCCGGGCCGCGCGGGCCCGCCGCGCTGCGCTCTCCGAGGCCGCTGCCGGCTGGGACCAGGACTTCCGGCGCAGCCTCGAGGGCGCCCGCGATCGGGTCGTGCTCGAGGGCTTCGCGGGCCTCTCCGGGCGCTACCAGCGGGTCTCCGTCGCCCCCGAGGACATCGACGGCGTCGTCCCCGCGGCGATCGACGTGACCCTCCACGCCGAGGTGGAGAGGGGCCGTGACGGGGCCGAATCCGTCCGCCTGAGAGGCGTGCCCGTGCGCGAGGAGGCCCGACCGTGAGCGAGGAGCGAGGCCCCGAGGGAGGGAGCGGCGAGGTCGCGTCCCTGGCCCTCGCGCTGACGCACACGCTCCGGAGGCGCCTCGCCCTCGGCGCGCGCCGCATGGAGGATCCCGGGCCGCCCCCTGCCTGGGGCGCGGAGGCGAGGTCGCGACCGGAACGGCCCGAGCGCACGGCAGCCGCGCCTGCTCGAGCTACGGCTGTCGACCCGAAGCGCCCCGCTTATCAGGCCAAACCGGGTCGCGAGGAGGCGACCAGGCCCGCCGCAGGGCGCCCTGAGAGCCCCCTGACCGCCACGCCGACCGGGTTCACCCCCGAGGGCCCCACGCCTGCCGAGGCGGCGTCGGCCGCCGGCGATCTCGGCGCCCTCGAAGCCAGCGTGGCCACGTGCAAGGCCTGCGCCCTGTGCGAGAGCCGTCAGCGGACCGTGTTCATGGACGGGATCGGCACCAGCGGGATCATGTTCGTGGGCGAGGCTCCAGGGGCGGACGAGGATCGCCAGGGGATCCCCTTCGTCGGTCGTGCAGGTCAGCTGCTCACGGACATCATCACCAAGGGCATGGGCCTCGCCAGGGCCGACGTGACCATCGCCAACGTCCTCAAGTGCCGTCCGCCCGGCAACAGGGACCCTCTTCCGGGCGAGAAGGAGCTCTGCACCTCCTTCCTGGACCGCCAGATCGAGCTGGTGGACCCTAAGGTGATCGTACCGCTCGGGCGCCACGCGGCGGGGCACCTGCTCGGGGTCGACGCGCCGCTGGGGCGGCTCCGGGCGCGGGTCCACGACAAGGACGGGCGCAAGATCGTCCCCACCTACCACCCCGCCTACCTGCTCCGATCGCCCCACGACAAGAAGAAGGCCTGGGAGGACATCCAACTCGCCATGGCGGAGGCCGGCGTCACGATCCCCCGGCGTGAGCAGCGCTGAGGGGTCACCCGGACGGCCGCAGGGGCCACGTCGACCTCCCGACATGCCCATCTCGCCGGGCGTCTCCGGGGACTCGGTCGGGCGCGGTCGGTAACCGTTCGACCGGCGCGGTCTAGGCCGCGCCAACCCAGGGGTCGCGATCGTTGACCCCCTCCCCTCCGGACCGTACCTTCTCGTGCCCTCCGGGCGGCCCTCCGCGGGCTGCTCGACGCCGCTGGCGTCACCGGAGATCCCCCCAATCCCCCAGCGACCTGCGCCCCCCCGCACCGCCGGCTCCACCCCCAGAGGGACCTCGGAACCGGTGTCGGGGCGACGTGCGTTTGACCCCTCCCCCGAAGACCGTGACGCGTCATTTCCGACCCATGCGGACCCGTCTTTCCGTCGTGCCGTTCGCGGCCTTCGCCCTGGCCGCTTGCCAGGCGACCACTCCCCAGGCCGACAACGGTCAGGATCTGAACACCGAGCGCGAAGGCCTCTTCACGTCCGGGGTCGCCACGACCCCCGCGCCCGCCGAGGACGGATCTCCGCGCCGCGTGGAACGCGGAGCCACGGACCCTGGCGAAGAGGTCCTCGAACGCCTCTCTGCGGCCCGAACGGCGGTCTTCGCCCTGGCCGCCAACGTGCGGACTCAGGACGACGAGACCACCGAGGAGGTCGTCGAGGAGATCGATGGCGCCGAAGCGATCGCGATCCGCGATCAGCGCATGCGCACGCTGTCGCAGAAGTACACCGAACTCGCCCAGGAGGCGCTGGACCGCGGCGACCTGAAGGGCGCCATCGGCCAGTTCTCCGACGCGCTCGACCTGGACCCCGCGAACCAGGCGGCCCGCGAGGGCTTCCGCCGCGCCGAGGCCCTGCTCGGCGACCCGCTCTCGGGCGCCGGCGTCCGCTTCGGCGACGACGTGGCCGCGCTGCGCATCAAGGAGCAGATGGTCCGGATGCGCGCCCAGGACTTCCTGTCCAGCGGCGACGTGGCCCTGAAGGACGGCGACTTCGACGGCGCGGTCCTCGCCTACCGCCAGGCGCAGACGATCCTCGAGTACAACCCGCTGATCGCGAACGGCTCCCTCGACGAGCGCGTCGTGACCGCGCGCCTCGACGAGGCGATCAAGCTCCGCGACGAGAACGCGGCCCTCGAGCTCGAGCGCAAGCGCGCCGAGGCCGCGGCCGAGATCGAGCGCCGTGAGCTCGACGCCAAGAACCAGCTCTTCTCGAAGCTGGAGCAGTACTACAAGAACGCCGACGCCGCCTTCCGCGCCGAGCGCTACGACGAGGCCGCCTACCAGGCCGGCCTGATCCTCGAGCGCGACCCGGGCAACGAGCTCGCCACCCGCATGGTCGAGGTGGCCCGCGAGGCCGGTCACGCGAAGTCCTCCGAGCGCATCCGTCGCGACTACCGGGAGGAGTGGCTGCGCACGTTCGACGACCTGCAGACGCAGGACGTCCCCCAGATCGACACGCTGAAGTTCGACAAGGACCGCTGGAAGATCGCCGAGGGGCGCAAGAGTCTCTCGGACCTCCAGATCGAGTCGGCCGCCGACCCGGTCGCCGAGCAGGTCATGAAGGCCCTCTCGAGCACCACCGTCCCGGTGGACTTCGAGGAGGCCGAGCTGCAGAGCGTCATCGACTACCTGTCGGCCCAGACCAAGGTCAACTTCCAGCTCAGCGCCCTCGCCGCGTCGGACATCGAGGACACCGTGTCCTACAGCCTCTCCGACGAGCGCAGCGTGAAGACGGTCCTCGACCTCATCACCGACAACATCGAGGGCCTCTCCTGGAAGGTCGACAACGGCGTCGTCCTCCTCATCACCGATGACGAGAAGACCGGCGGCCAGGTCAACGCGACCTACTCCGTCGCCGACCTCGTCACGCCGATCCAGGACTTCGTCGCCCCCGACATCAACGTCGAGCCCTCATCGGGCCTCGACCCCGTCGACGAGGATCTCCCGGAGCGCGCCGCGAACGTCATCGAGTCCGGCCAGCTCGAGGAGCTGATCCAGGCCGCGGTCGCGCCGAACTCCTGGGACGAGGATCCGAACAACTCGATCCGCGTCACCGAGCGCGGCACCCTCGTGGTGCGCCAGACCCCCGAGGTCCAGCGCGAGATCGTCCAGCTCCTCGACGACCTCCGGGAGTCGACGGGCATTCTCGTGGACATCGAGACGCAGTTCATGCGCGTCGAGGACAACTTCCTCGAGGACATCGGCGTGGACTTCCGCGGCCTCGGCCTCCCCGGCCTCGGCCCCAACGGCTTCGAGTTCAACGACTTCGGCGACGGCTCGAGCGAGTTCGGCGACGTCATCGGCCGCACCAGCGACATCGGCGCGTTCTTCGACGACGGCGCTGATGGCAACTACCGCGCTCGGATCGAGGACCTGTACGACAGCCAGCTCGGCTCTGACTCGTTCAAGGCCTCCGGCGGCCTCTCCTTCCAGTGGGCGTTCCTCAACGACCTGCAGCTGCAGATGATCCTGCGCGCCGTGAGCAAGTCGGAGCGCATCGAGACGGTCACGACCCCGCGCCTGACCGTCAACAACGGCGCCCGCGCCAACCTCGCGGTCCTGAACCAGGTCGCCTACGTCCAGGACTTCGACGTCCAGATCGCGCAGGCCGCGTCGATCGCCGACCCGATCATCAAGGTCATCCAGGACGGCGTCATCCTCGACGTCCGCCCGGTGGTGTCGGCCGATCGCCGCTTCATCACGCTCGAGCTGCGCCCGACCATCGCCCAGCTCAAGCGTCCGATCTTCGAGCAGCCCACCACGCTCGGCACGCAGAACTCCGTGACGATCCAGCTGCCCGAGGTCGAGATCCAGCGCGTGCGCACCTCGATCCCGATCCCGGACGGCAGCACCGTCCTCCTCGGCGGCCTCAAGGAGTCGACCAAGCAGGACCTGCGCAGCGGCGTTCCGATCCTCAACAAGATCCCGCTGCTGAACTTCTTCTTCGAGCGGAAGGGCAACTTCATCTCGAACCGCAAGCTCCTCATCCTGCTGACGGCCGACATCGTGATCCCCTACGAGAACGTGCCCTCGGCCGCCGAGCTCGGCCGCGATCTCTGATCGCTCCGGGAGCGAGCCTCCCTTCGCCGCGGCCCCCGCGAGCCACCAGGATCGCGGGGGCCGCCGTCGTTGACGGAGGAGCACGGGAGCCCAGGGCGCCGCGCTCTTCGCTCGGGCGCACCGGGTGCGCGGGCGGATGGCCGCCTCGCGAACGGTTCACATCCCGAGCGCGTGCGCAGCCCACCTCCCCTCGTCGACCGATCCCGGGCCGCTCGCCCCTGTCCCGGGCTCGGGAGATCCACGAGCCCTCCGCCGCGCCGCCGCTCGACGCCTGGACCGGGCGGCGCCGCGGCGAAGCGCCACCGGGCGGCCGCTCCAGGAGCTCCGCTCGCGACAGCGCCGCCAGCGGAGGCGTGCCCGATGATGCGTCCGCGTGTAAACTCTGCGCCGCGTTTCGCGCAACGACGGGCCGCCAGGAGCCGGAAATCGACCCCGATACGGGGCGAACCGGTCACCGACGACAGCGTTGACGCTACGGACGCATCGGAAGGGCGCCCGCCCGACGAGCCCCTCCACCGCCCGACCGAACAGCACGGCGCGCCGCACCCTGCGCGCGCCTTGCCATCCATCGAACCGAACCCGAAGAGCCGCACGACCATGACCCTCCGACGTCGCGCCTCCCTGTCGACCATCCTCGCCCTATCCGCTGCCTGGGCCCCCGGCGCCTGGGCACAGTCGAGCGAGTCCGCCATCGAGGCCGAGATCGCCTTCGCCCGCGGACTGGCCCGTGACTGGGCCTTCGTCGATCTCGCCCAGGGAGTCCTCGCGGACGTCGCGAAGCAGCGCCCGAGCGAGCGCATGGCGGAGCAGATCGAGCTGGTGCGCTGCGAGCTCTTCGCGATCGGCGCCAAACAGCTCGACGACCCGATGGCTGCCAACGCCATGTTCGAGCAGGGCTACGAAGCGCTCAACGACTACATCGACTCGAACCCCGACGCGGCCAACCGCGGTGACGCCGAAGCGAGCCTCGTCTCCCTCTCCGAGGACTACGCGGCGAGCATCGACGCGGCCCTCGAGGAGACCGCCGGTGAGGAGGCCGAGACGCTTCGATCGCGGAAGACCGAGCTCATCGAGGACGCCATCGCGCGGACCGAGACCCTCATCGAGGAGCTCTCCGACATCTCGGAGCGCAACTCCGAACAGGACTTCACGCGCTGGACCCTGATGCTCAGCAAGGGTGATCTCTACGCGGAGATGGCCAAGACGCTCGACGGGGACATCAACTTCAGCGAGGGCGCCATCACCGCCTACGAGGATCTCAGCCTCGACGCGGGCTTCGGCACGGAGTTCGACCTGCGCGCCAACGTGGGGCTCGGCACCGTCGAGGAGGCCCAGGGCAACCACGCCGACGCGGCCGAGTACTTCATGGGGATGATCGACCAGGTCCTCCCCATCGACCCGGACGAGCGCGAGAGCATGCTCTCCTGGTCAGAGGTGCCCCGCGACATCCGTGAGAAGCGCTTCAACTACGTCGAGCTCGGCGTGCCCGGCGTCCAGCGCTCCTCCCGCGCGGTCGGCGACTACGAGCAGGCGCTGAAGTACGGGCTGTTCCTCTACAACCTCTACCGCGAGGAGGGCTTCGACCTCTCGATCCTCGGTCACGCGGCCCTCCTCGAGGTCGCCGAGACGCTGGTCGAGACCGGCGGCTTCATCGGTGGCGATCTCGGCGCGGGTGAGGCGAAGCACTACGCCACCGAGGCGGACATGAAGAAGGAGGTCAAGCGACGCCGCGATCAGCGCGGCGCCGTGGAGTTCGCCCTCCAGCTCGTGAACCAGGTCGCCGAGGAGACCCCGGTCCCCGCGACCAAGATCAAGGCCGGCCGCCTGCTCGAGGCGATCAACACTCGCCCCGACATCGAGATCTCGGCGAACCAGCTCCTCGAGGCCGCCAAGGCCAAGCGTCTCGCCGAGGAGTACGACGCGGCGCTCGACGGCTACTACGGGGTCCTCCAGCGGATGGACACCATGGAGGAGGCCGACCGCCGCGCCTTCGGCGCCGAGGTGTACGCCGGGATCGGCGCGTGCCTGCGAGCCCAGGGGCGCATGTGGGAGGCCGGCATGGCCTACCTGGAGGGCGTCGAGAACTGGAGCGACCCCGAGTGGAACCTGCGCAACGCGCGGGGCATGAAGGCGTCGATCAACACCTACGCGCGGGAGCTCGGCATCGACGGCGACGCCGCGGTGCAGCGACTCCTCGCCCAGGCGGACAACCTCATCGTCGAGAACTCGGCGGGTGAGAACGTCGACGTCATCACCTTCAACCAGGGCAAGAAGGCCCTCGACCGCGAGGACTACGACGGGGCGCTGGAGAAGCTCGGCCAGATCGAGCCCGGCCAGTCCCCCTACGACGCCGCGCAGGTCCTGATCGGCGAGGCGCTCCTCAAGTCGGGCAAGGTCAGCGACGCCGTCCGCCACTGGACCAAGTACGTCGACGAGTTCTCCAAGGACCCGGCCAACGAGCCCCAGAGCCCGAGCCTGAAGGACTCCCGCGAGAAGGGCGTCGGCCGCTCGATCTACTACATCGCCAACGTGCTCAAGAAGGCCGCGGATCGCACCTTCGCGAAGGACGGCAGCACCGCGCGCTACGCCCAGGTCATCGCCCGCATCCAGGACTTCCACAGCGAGTTCAGCGGCCAGGCGAAGCTCGTCCCCGTGATCGAGGCGATGCTCGTGGACGCCTACGCGAAGACCGGCCAGGTCGACAAGGCGAGCGAGACCGTCGCGCGCCTCACCGCGAACTACAAGGAGAGCCGCTTCACGGCCGCCGCCGCGATCGACCTCTACCGGACCTATGACACCCAGCGCAAAGCGCTGCTCGAGGCCTCCGATCGAGACGCGGACGCCATCGCCGGGGTCACGCGCAACATGGCCGAGGCGCTCGAGGTCGCGAACGAGATCAGCGCCGATCCGAGCTACGGCAACCTCAACGCCGAGGCCAACCTCTGGATGGAGCTCGAGGACTGGGCCCAGGCCCGGACCGGCTTCGAGCGCGTCATCGCCAAGTTCAAGGACGATGCGAAGTACGGCGAGCGCGTCGCGAAGTTCGGCGTCGTGAACCTGGCCGAGGTGCTCCTCGAGCTGGGCGAGCCCGCCGAGGCGAAGGCGCTGCTCGAGCCCTACGTCTTCGGTGACGGTGCCATCCTCAAGACCACCCGCCCCGTGGTCCTGACGGCGACCGCCATGATCGGCGCCGTCGTCGGCAGCGGCACGCAGGTCAAGCAGACCCCCGGCGCCGGCGGTACGGACGAGCAGTTCGACTACGTGACCAAGCGCCTCGACAGCCTGGTCAAGCAGCTCGACAAGTGGAGCGGCGAGTGGTACGAGGCCAAGTTCACCTCGGCCTACGCCTACTACGTGTGGGGCCAGCGAGACGACCGCAAGAAGCCCTTCGCGAAGGCGATCGTCGACAACATCGTGACCTTCGCCGAGGGCGACACCCAGTTCACCCAGGTGGACGTGGCGATCGAGGACTCGGAGAGCGAGCGCCTGAAGCGCCGCGCGGGCAACGGCGTCCTCGCCTCTCGCTTCCGCTGGCTCTACGGCAAGACCCGCTGATGGCCCCCGCGACACGCGTCCAGCACACGACCCCCACCATGACGACCTCCATCATCACCCCGCGTCGCGGCGCCCTCGGGAGCCTCCTCCTCTCCGGCGCAGTCGCGCTCGCCGCGGCGCCCACCGCCGCGGCCCAGAAGGCCGACGTCGTGTATCGCCTGAACCCGCGCACCGGGAAGACCCAGGCGATCCAGGGCTCCGTCACCAGGGACGGCCTCGACAAGATCGAGATCACCCTGCGCGACGGTGATTCGAAGGGCTACGGCTCCCTTGAGGTCATCCAGGTGGTCTGGGGCGACGTCCCCACCGAGTTCGAGGACGGGAAGAAGTTCGCCCGTCGCGCGGACTGGGGGAACGCGGTCAAGAGCTACCAGTCCGCCGCCGACTCCTCGAACGCTCGTGGTCCGGTCAAGGCCGCCGCCCGGATGGCCTCGGTCCAGTCCTTGATCTCCTGGGGCGCGACCCAGCCCGCGCGTTTCGCCGACGCGGTGGCCGAGGCCGATCGCTTCCTCGCCGAGTTCGCCGAGAACCGTCACCTCCCCACGGTGCGCGCCCTCAAGGCCCGCGCGGCGTGGCTGAGCGGTGACGCGGAGGCCGCCCGTGACGGGTATCGCGCTCTGCACGATGCCGGCAAGGGCGGTACGGACGGCTACCCCACCCTCATGGTCGCCGAGGCGGCCCTCTCCGCCGGACACGCCGCCATCGCGGCAAAGGACACCGGAACCGCGCGCGAGCTGTTCACCGCCGCGGAGAGCGCGTTCCGCGAGATCGCTGCCGGCGACACGGCCGACGCGACCCGGGCCGCGGCCGGCGCCGAGGAGGCCAGCCTCGGTGAGTCCTACTCGCGGATCGCGCGTGAGGACTTCGCCGGCGCGCGCGGCGCCCTGGAGCGCGCTGTGGACAAGATGGAGACCCCGGCCGGCCGCGCCGCTGCGCGCCTCGCACTCGGCCAGTGCCTCGTCGGCCTCGGTGAGAACCAGGCGGCGATCAAGGAGCTCGGCTGGGTCTCGGGCCTCGATCACTCCAACGCGGACCGCCGCGCCATGGCGCTCCTGGCCCTGGCCCAGGCGGAGCTGGGGCTCGGCGACAAGGGCCGGACCGCCGCCAAGGCGGCCCTGGACCGGGTCGTCGCCAGCTACGGGGCGACTCCCGCCGCCGCGACCGCCCGCGCCACCCTCGCCACCTTCTGACGCCGGAAGGGCTGATCGGTGGCGCCACCCGGGCCCACCGATCGCCCGACTGGCAGGGCGTTCGGGCACACGAATGTGTAGTCGACCGCCCGCCGTCCGGTAGCCCCGCCAGAATCGCTTTTGGGCGCACCCTGGATGCCAGGGCGCTCTTCGGTGATGATCTGCGCTGCCGTCCTGGGAACAGGGCGCCCCGGGAGACCTCGCGAGCGAGGACTTCCCCTCCGAAACACCCCCGAACACGGCCCCGCCCCGCGGCCGCCCGGTCCCCTGGACCTGCGACCGGCACGGCGGCGCCCGAAGACCAGCTCCCCCCACAGCTCCTCCTTTCGAGGCCCCCGCGGGCCGACCTCCATCCCATGAAGTCGAAACTCGTCCTCTCCGGCCTGGCGTTCCTTGCGACCGCCTCCCCTTCTCTCGCGCAGACCACCAGCGCCGGCGACGTCTTCAAGCAGGCCGGTATCGTCGGTATCGCGATCATGCTGCTCTCGATCGTCGCCCTCGCGCTGATCATCGAGAACATCGTCTCGCTCAAGCGCGACAAGCTGGCCCCGCCCGAGCTCATCGACGAGATCCAGGCGCTCTTCGAGGAGGAGAAGTTCCAGGAGGCCATGGAGCTCTGCGAGGACGAGCCCAGCTTCTTCACCCGCGTCTGCGGCGCCGGCATCGCCAAGATCGGCCACCAGTTCGAGGCCATGGAGAAGTCCATCGAGGAGATGGGTGACGAGGAGTCGATCAAGCTCCACCAGAAGATCGGCTGGCTCTCCCTGATCGCCAACGTGGCCCCGATGATGGGTCTGCTCGGCACGGTGATGGGCATGGTCAAGGCGTTCAACGAGATCGCCTCCTCCCAGGGTCAGGCCAACCCCGCCGACCTCGCGGCCGGTATCTCCCAGGCGCTGCTCACGACCATGCTCGGTCTGATCGTCGCCATCCCGGTGACCGCGTCCTTCGCGTTCCTCCGCAACCGCCTCATCAAGACGGTCATCGAGACCGGCGCCATCGTGGAAGACCTCTTCGAGCGCTTCCGCCCGGCCGCCTGAGCCATCTCGCCCCTGATCGGCGTCAGGCCGCCGAGCATCCGGCTCGCGCACCACGCGCGAACCGCCCCGCGAGCCCTCCCCGGCTCACCCACCGGTCGCGCAATCCGCCTCATCGGGCATCAAACCGCCCGATCGACGCCAGCGCGAACCGAGCGCTCCCCAGCGGCCATCCCCGGCCTTCGAGAGAGCCCGCCCGAACGACCGACGCCACGCGACGTACAGATGAACCTCGCCAAGAACGACGCCCAGACCGACATGGACATGGACATGACGCCGATGATCGACGTCGTGTTCTTGCTGATCATCTTCTTCATGGTGATCACCGACCTGACCCAGCAGGACCTCGAGGACGTCGATCTACCCGTCGCCGCTCACGCGAAGCCGGACACGCCGGATCCGAACGAGTGGCGCCCGATCCTCAACGTCATCTACGACGGCGAGATCATCTACAAGAAGAAGACGTACTACGACCCCGAGCTCAACACGGGGAAGAACAAGTACGACGACCTGAAGGTCCTCCTGAAGGACTTCGCGGACCGCATGAAGGAGAAGGACCGCAAGGACGGCAAGGTGCCGCCGGGCTCCCCCCCGGACCAGCCGCTCCTCCTCCGGGCGGACATGACGACCCCCTTCAAGTTCCTCCAGCAGGCCATGGAGGTGTGCGCGCAGCCCACCATCCAGATCTGGAAGCTCGAGCTCGCCGTCTCGACCCCCGAGGAGAACCAGTGAGCCGCGCCTCGCGCTGCTGATCGCGGAGACCACACATGGCCAACAAAGCTCTTCAAGATGTCGCCAACGAGAAGTGCGAGCTCGAGATGACGCCGATGATCGACGTCACCTTCCTGCTCCTCATCTTCTTCATGTGCACCCTCAAGTTCAAAATCCTCGAGGGCAAGCTCGGCGCCTACCTCCCCAAGGACGTCGGCGTCCAGGCGACCGAGGCTCCGCCCGTCGAGAAGGTGGACATCCGTCTCGACGTCCTCCGCCCGGGGAACAAGGTGCGCTACGACTACAAGTCGAAGTCCAACGTCCCCTACACCGAGGCCCACGCCCAGGCCGGCCTCCGCTTCTTCTACGACAGCACACGCCGCGTCCAGTACACGGTCGGCGGCAAGAAGACCGAGGACCTCAACGAGGTCGTCCGTCGCCTGAAGAAGTTCAAGGAGGGGGACCCCGAGATCAAGGCGACCGTGGACGCCAGGACCGACGTCACCCAGAAGGACGTCGTCGTCATCCTCGACGCGGCGATCGACGCTGGCTACACCGACATCACCTTCAAGGGCTCCTACGAGGACTGATCGTCGGCGCTCCGAGCTCCCCTCGTGGACGGGCGGCCCTCTCCCAGCGGGAGTGCCGCCCGTCCCCGTTCCTGGCCGTCGAGCAGCGCCGACGCCGGGACCCGGCCGACGTCGACCGCGCCGCGGCGAAGAGGGGCCCGACGGGCAGCTCGCCAGCGGAGGCCTCCAGGGACCTCGCCGCAGAGCACCTCGACGCCGACGATGGTGGCGGGGAGAAGGGACTCGGGGGCCCAGGCGGCGAGGGCGGTCCCGGGGACGGCTCTGGCCCGACACCGCGCCGCGAGACCAGCGGTCCGGAGGCGCCCGGCGCTGGCCCTTCAGGGCTTCCAGGCCCGGAGTCGGGATCATGGGCCCCCGCTCGGGCGCAGCCCCGGAGGGGCCCCGACGGCCCCCTGGAGCGCGCGCGAGGGCGGAGGCCCTCTTCCGCCCCCAAGGGTCGCGCGAGGCCGACGAGGGCCCCCGCGAGCCGGCGCCATGCCCGAACGCATCAGCGCTGTTCGAGCGCCGTCACCTGCAGCGAATCGACGGCCCTCCCCTCGGAGGGGACCGCTCCCGGAGCGCCCCGCGGCCCGAGGCCGGCCCCGGGGCCGCGAGAGGGGTGCCGGTCGACGAAGCGCCTGTTCAGGCCTCCGGATCTCGTCCCGTGATCGAGCTCGCGAAGGGGCATGACCGGAGCGCGCGGCCGAGAGGCTGCGCTCCGCTCGAGGTCCCTCTGCAACGCCGCAGCGGCGGGGGCGGTTTCCGAGCCATCGCATGGGCCGAGGGGCCGACGAGCCGGTGTGGCAGGGATCCCGAGGTGCAGCCTCGCCGGCCCTTCTCAGGGAGCCCCGATTCGACGGGTAGAGCGGGCGATCGATCGCCTCGAAGCCGGGCGCGGGCGGATCCCGATGAAGCCCCCCGGAGGCCTCCGAGATCCGTCCGTCAAATCTGCCCTTCTGGACCTCGCCGGCTTTGACGCAGGATCAGGGCTTCCTTACTCTCGTGCCCCGCTCCGCGACCCAGTCCTGCCCTCCCCCCGGGCATCTGGAGGCCCCGTCGTCTCGGCGTCGGGCACCGCTCCGCGGCACGCTCCCCCATCCCCGCAGCCCGTTCGAAGGCATCGGAATTCGTCGGTAGTCGCCCCCGCCCCAGGCGGTACTCGTGGCTCCGGCGCCGACTCCTCCGCGGCGCCGCTCCCCCCTACTGCTTTTCGAAGTCGAGACTTTCCCGCATGAGGATCGCAGGTCCCGCACTCCACGTGTCTCTCCTGCTGGTGACCGGCAGCTTCGCGACGTCCGCCCTTGTCGGATGCGCCGCCAGCCACACCAGCGACGCCCTCGCAACTGACGGCGAGACTGTCCAGGAGACCGCGAACGGCAAGGCCCTCGCGCCGGCGCCCGTCATCGAGCGCGCTGGTGCGCCCAGCCTGCGCCAGGACGATCAGCTCGCCCAGGACGCCGAGCTGCTCTCGCTGAAGGAGCAGAAGGAACGCCTTCTCTTCGAAGCGGCCCTGGCGCGCGCCAACGAGCTGAAGGCCGGGCTGAAGCTCGAGGAGGCGCTGGTCCAGGTCGACCGCGCCGTCTCGATCAACCCGGAGAACCTCCAGGCCAAGCAGCTTCGCAGCGAACTCCTCGCGCTCCTCGGGCGCCCCGAGGGGATCGTCGGCGCTGGCATGATGGACCGCACCAGCGAGATCGGCATCAAGCTCGAGCAGATCCGCCTGAGCGTGAAGCGCGAC
Source organism: Planctomycetota bacterium (assembly GCA_965662915.1). Lineage (GTDB taxonomy): Bacteria > Planctomycetota > UBA1135 > UBA1135 > Saltatorellus. The sequence continues at coordinate 30,201 of CBFIJG010000005.1, forward strand.
CTCAACGACGCGAAGCTCGCCCTCGCCCGCGGTGACTACGACAGCGCCATCGGCGACCTGTCGATCGCCAAGACGAACATCGAGGTCAACGGCTTCGACATCGAGTGGGACGGCATCGACGCCGAGGTCCGCACGCTGCTCGAGCAGTCGGTCGCCGACCGCGAGCGCGCCGAGGAGATGGCCCGCGACGAGAAGCGCCGTGAGGCCTTCGAGGCCCTCTCCGCCCGCGAGTCCGCCGAGGCCGATCGCCAGGAAGCGATCGTCATCAACCTGCTCAAGGAGGCCACCGAGGCCTTCGAATTCGGCGACTACCGCCTCGCGGAGGATCTCTCCCGCAAGGTCCAGCGCCGCGACCCGGGCAACGGCCAGGCCGAGGAGATCCGCGCAGCGGCCTTCCGCGCCGGCCGTCAGCAGGTCCAGGCTGAGTACCTCGAGAGCAAGAACGAGCAGTTCAAGCGCTGGCGCGAGGACCTCGAGCGGCAGCTCGTCCCCTACACGGACGTGATCACGCTCGTCGACCCGGACGTGTGGGCCGCCAAGACGAACCTGCGCAAGGGACGTCTCTTCAGCGCCGCCACGGCCAGCTCGCCCCGCGAGGTGATGCTCCGTGAGCAGGTGGCGACCACCCAGGTCCTCCTTCCCAAGATCGAGGAGGAGGAGTCCCTCAGCCAGGTCATCCAGTACGTCGAGGACTACACGAACCTGCCGATCATCACGGATCCGGCGGCGGAGAACTACGTCCTCGAGGAGTCCGGCGCTACGTTCACGATCAACTTCGAGAACGCCTTGACCGTCGAGCAGGCCCTCAACCGCATCGTTGCCATCGCCGGTGGTGAAGACGCCGAGATCACCTGGACGGTGAAGTACGACGCGATCTACATCACCACCAAGGAGAAGGCCCTCGGCCAGCCGGTGGTGAAGGTCCACGACGTGAAGGACCTGATCTTCGGTCTGACGGACTTCATCGGCCCGCGCATCAACCGCATTCGTCTCCTCGAGGAGCTCGAGGACGAGGACGGCGCTGGCCAGTACGGCACCATCGGCGAGGCGGTCCAGATCATCGACATCGAGGACCTCTCGAACCTCATCCGCGACACCATCGCGCCCGCCAGCTGGGACCGCGAGGGCGTCAGCATCGACCCCGGTGAGGGGAACCTGATCGTCCGCCAGACGGCGGAGGTCCAGGAGGAGATCCAGGCCTTCCTCGAGGACCTGCGCCAGTTCAACTCGGCGCTCGTGCTCATCGAGTCGAAGTTCCTGAGCGTCACCGACAACTTCATCCAGGAGATCGGCAACGACTTCCGTGGCCTCGACAACCGCGTGCTCGAGGACGTGACGAACGGACTCGAGGACATGGCGTCGCTCGGCCTCGACAACGGCGGCTCCGGCACCAGCGGCACCAACGCCGCCGGTGCGCCGAGCTCCGGCTTCTTCTTCGACGACGGCCTGGACGGCGCCTTCAGCGCGACGACTCAGAACCTCTTCGAGAGCAGCCTGGGCAACTCCCTCTCCACCATCGGTGGCCTGAGCTTCCAGCTCACCTTCCTGGACGACGCCGAGGTCAGCTCGATCCTGCGCGCCGTCGAGAAGAGCGAGCAGAGCCAGGTGGTCCAGAACCAGATGCTGAGCGTGCACGACAGTCAGCGCGCCTACGTCACGGTCATCAACCAGCGGGCCTACATCCAGGACTTCGACGTCGAGGTCGCCCAGTTCCAGGCGGTCGCCGACCCGACGGTCAACGTGCTCAGCGAGGGCATCGTCCTCGACGTGCGCCCGACCATCCTCGACAACCGCAAGTGGCTGCGCCTCGAGATCCAGCCGACGGTCGCTCGCATCGTGAGCCTCCGCAGCTTCTCGACCACCCTCGGCGGTAACACCGCCCCGGTCGAGTTCCAGCTCCCCGAGCTGGAGGTCCAGAGCGTCAACACGAGCGCCTTCCTGCCGGACGGTGGCTCGCTGCTCCTCGGCGGCCTCTCCCGCATCCGCAACGTCGAGCGCCGAGCGGAAGTCCCGTGGATCGGCCGCGTGCCGCTCCTCGGCTTCCTCTTCAAGTCCGAGGGCTACAACGACGAGCGCGAGTCGCTGATGATCCTCGTCAAGGCGACGATCACCGACGGCCGGGAGAAGGTCCGCAACGAGCTCGAGTCGGGCTACTGATCGGGCCCGGCCTCACCGCGAGGCCCCCGCTCTCCCACCGCGCCGCGCGGGTCCCGGATCGGGGGCCGCGCGGCGCGCTCTTTGGTGGCTGTTTCCGATCGCCGCGCGGCGCGCCTATCATCCCGGAGGCGGCGCCCTCTCCCCCCGCGCCTCCGAGCCCCCCCCTCCCCCGGAGACCCTGCCCCGGCACGCGATGAAAGCGATCCTCTTCGACGTCGATGACACGCTCTTCTCGACCACCGAGTTCGCGCGCCATGCGCGCGAGAAGGCCGTGGACGCAATGGTCGCGATGGGCATCGAGGCCCCCGCCGAGAGCGTGCTCACCGAGCTCCAGGAGGTCATCCGCGAGTTCGGATCCAACTACGGCCAGCACTTCGACAAGCTCCTGGACCGCCTCCCGCCCCACCAGCGGCGCGACGTGAATCCTGCCCTGATCGTGGCCGCCGGCATGACCGCGTACCACGACACGAAGTTCGAGCACCTCTGCGCCTTCGAGGACGTGCGCCCCTTCCTGGAGTCCCTGCGAGCTGCGCGTATGCGCACGGGCATCGTCACCCACGGGATGACGACCAAGCAGTGCGAGAAGCTCGTCCGCCTTGGAATCGTCGACCTGCTCGGCCCCCGGGACATCTTCATCTCGGAGCAGGTCGGGATCGCCAAGCCGAACCCCAAGCTCTACCAGCACGCCCTCACCTCCATGGGGCTGCTCCCCAGCGAGGTTCTCTACGTCGGGGACAACCTCGCCCACGACGTCGGGCCGCCGCGCTCCATCGGCATGCACACCGCGTGGATCAAGCGCAGCGCCAAACCCGATCAGGACGTCGAGGCAGCCAATCCGGAGTTCATCGTGAACGACTTCGGTGAGCTCGCGCAGATCCTCAAGGACCGCTTCGGCGTGCCTCTCTGACCCCCCTGGGAGAGGCGGCGCTCTCGCAGCGCCGGAGACGTCGACAGCGCGGACGGTAGCGGTCCGGTGTCCACCATCGTGGGCACCTCCACCCTGGTCCCGAACACGTCAGTGCCGTTCGCCGACATCAGTGATTTCGGGCTGAGCGGAGACCTGGTGCTCTTCACCGGCGACGACGGATCGAGTTTTCGCGACAGCCGCTTCGTCAAGGATCTCAGCACCAACACGCTGAGCGTCTTCGCCGAACGGGGCGAACCGAGCCCCTTCGCTGGCCCTCCCGCGACGATCCATCGAGTGTTCGAACCGGTGGTCCGCGACGGGCGTCTCTGCATCGTGGCGGAGGACACCGACGGCACGTTGGGCCTGCTGGCGGACTTCGGCCAGGGCCGCGTCTCGCTGGTCGCGATCGCCGACGAGACGGTCGCACGCCCCACAGGCGGCTTCTTCGACGGGGGCGTCAGCGACCTGTCGATCACGGTCGTGAACGGGACCATGATCGTGATCTTCGAGGACTTCGAGTCCGGGACCACGAGCACGATCTGGGCCTGGATCGACGGGACGTTCGTGCGGGTCGTCGGGCTCGGGGACATCATCGACGGAGGGATCGTGACCGACTGGGACCTGGACGAGGCGGGTTACGCTGCCGATGGCGTCGACTTCACCGTACGGCTCAACTTCGCCGACGGCGGCGATGCGCTCTACTGCGCCGAACTGCAGCCCGCGAATATCTCGGTCGACTGTCGCGCGGATCAGGGAGACTGTTCCTGCGCCAACGAGAACCCGCTCGGAGGCTGCGCCAACAGCACCGGCTGCGGCGCGCGGCTGCTCCCCCTCGGCACGATGAGCGTCCCCGTCGACGACCTGCGGCTCCTCGCGACCGATCTGCCCCGGAAGACCTCCGCGCTCTTCGTGATCTCCACCTCATCGAACCGCGCGAGCTTCAACGATGGTGTCCTCTGCGTGGGCAGCCCGCCGTTCGGGTTCTTTCGCGTTCCGCCGATCTTCAACACCGGTGCGACGGGCGATATCTCCTTGGGCCCTGGCCTCGTGGCGCTCTCGAGCTCCCCTCAATTCCCCCTGCCCGGCGGGATCAAGGCGGGTCAGACGTGGTTCGTGCAGCTGCTCTATCGCGACACAGGGAGCTGCGGGGCCGGGGCCAACGCGATCGCGGTGACCTTCACCCCCTGAGTGGTCGGCTCCCGGGTCGGGTGACCTCACCCGACCCGCCAGCCATCCAACGTTCGGGAACCCCTCGCTCGCCGACCGGCCTCGGGGTCGCGGCCGGGTCTGACCTGTTTCTCGGCGCCAGCGCGGCGCAGAGGGACGACCCTCCTGCTCGCGCAGAGACCGGGCTGGCGGTGCGCTCAGAGGGCGATCAGGAGCCCGAGGACGCCCACCCAGACGACCGTGAGGAAGCGCCAGTACTGGTAGAGCATGCGGAGGGTGTTCCGGCGAGGCCCGCCGTCGCTGTCCGCCTTCCCGAGGACGATGCCGTTGGCGACCACGCCGCCGAGGACGTGGACCGCGTGGGCGAAGGTGAGCATCAGGAACAGGACCTCCTCCATGCGGAGGTCCCCGCCGGTGCGGCGGTCCACGCGCTCGAGGATCGGGAGCCAGGAGAGGCTCTGGACGCCCAGGTACACCACCGCGAAGGCGATCGTGAGCTTCGTGAGGCGCTTCGCCCGGGCGCGGTCAGGGGCCCGCTTGAGGGCGCGAGCCGCGGCGAGGTCCGCCGCGACCAGCAGGACGGTGGCGCCGGCGAGGCCCACCAGCTCGCCGGTGTCCACGGCGCTCTCCCATCCGACCCGGTTCCGGAACCAGATGATCACGTAGGCCACGAAGCAGCCCATGAAGACCATCGTCAGCGACGCCAGGAAGAGCTTCATCCCGAAGCCCAGGATCTCCGCCTCGGACGCTCGGCTCTCCGCAGGATCGCTCGAAGGGGTGATCCGCGCGGCGCCCGACGGATCAGCGGCCTCTTCGCCCTTGGCGTAGCGGTACTGACGGCTCTTTGGATCGACGGGGCCCGGGGTCGCGAAGGTCATGGCTGGTCGGGGAGGCGACTGCAAACGCTCCATTGGGGTGTTCGCACGGAGCGCGGCGCGTGATGCTCGGCGGAGAGGGGCATCCCGCCGCAGCACGATCCTGGGACGGGAAGGACCCTCTGGAAGAGAGCCCCATGGGCCACGGAAGCGGAGCGGCCACCACCGAGGCCGAAACAGAGCGGCCCTTCTGAGGGCCGGCCGCGGGCCGCTCGTGCCAACGAGTGTCCGCAGGGGAACCGTCAGTCGGAGAGGAGCTTCTCGGAGTCCTTCACCGTGATGTCGCCCTGGTACTGGCCGCGGTCCATCAGCGCGAAGCTGATGAACAGGAACACGAACAGCAGCGAGCCGAAGATCAGCAGCGAGTGGAAGCCCTTGTCGAAGCCGAGGTGCATGAAGATCAGGAGCACCAGCATCGCCTTGACCGTCGCGATACCCATGGCGATCGGCAGGTCGAAGGCTCCGAGATCGAACTGGGCGGAGAAGACGGTGAGGAGCGTGAGCCCCATCAGCGCGCCCCAGGTCCCCACGAGCATCCAGAGCGGGAGGGCGTGATGGCCCTCGTGGTGGTCGCCGTGAGCGGCGTGGTCGGTGGCAGTCATCGTTCGGGCCTCCTCAGTTGATCAGGTAGAGGAGCGGGAAGAGGTAGATCCAGATGAGGTCCACCAGGTGCCAGTACAGGGCCGCGAAGTCGATCGGGCCGTAGTAGGTCGGCGTGAAGTGGCCGCGCATCGCGCGCGTCAGCAGCCAACCCAGCACGACGATGCCCAGCAGCACGTGGATCCCGTGCAGGCCCGTCATGCAGTAGTAGATGCCGAAGAAGATCGCGAGCTTCTGCTTCTGGATGCCGTTGACCGAGTCGTCCTCCCACTGGGCCGTGGCGTGGCCGTGGTCGTTGCCCTCTGCGTGCGCCGCGTCATCCGCATGCTCGCCATCGGCGGCGTGCTGCTCCTCGCCATCCCCTTCCTGGGGAACGACGAAGGCCACCTGCTCGGCCTTGGGCTCGCCGAAGGCGCCGTCGAGGTACTGCTCGGTCGTGTTGCCCGGGATGATGCCCAGGTGGATCTTGTGGCTGTACTCGAGGTACTTGATCCCCATGAACCCGAAGGCGCACGCGATCGTGATCGCGAGGTTCAGGCAGAGCGCCTTCTTCTGGCCGAGTTGCGCGTTGCGCACGGCCCAGGCGGCGGTGAGGCTGGAGAGGATCAGGACGCTCGTGTTGATCGCACCGAGCTTGGTGTCCAGCGCCTGGGCGGCGTACTGGAACACGTCGGGGTGCATCGAGCGGTAGATCGCGTAGGCGCAGAAGAGCCCGGAGAAGAACAGCACCTCGGTGACCAGGAAGGCCCAGATGCCGAGCTTTCCTGAGTCGAACTGGTGGTCCTCGTCCTCGAAGTGATGCGCGAGGAAGGGCTTGTCGCCGTGACCGTGGTCTGACATGAGAGGGAGGGGTTCGTTCCGGCGCAGCGTGCTTGCCGCGCGGTTCGAGTCTGGTGGACAGCGGCGCTTCGGGGCGCAGCGGTGTGCGGGGGTGTTCCGGGAGGGAGTCGCGAGCGGGGCCAGCGGTTCACTGGCCCCGCCCCATGGGGATCAGTGGTGCACGACCGGGCGGTAGCCCTGGACCGGCACGTAGCCACCGACCTCTTCGTTCCACTCGACGCGCTCCATGTCGTACGGATCCGTCGCGGCGGGCGGGTGGTCGAAGTTGTGGTGCGGCGGCGGCGAAGGGCACTCCCACTCGATCGTGGCGCTGCCCCACGGGTTGGCCGGGGCCTTCTTGCCGGAGAAGAGCGAGCGGATCAGCGAGTAGGCGACGATCGCCAGGCCGACGCCCAGGACCGCGGTGCCCACGGAGGACAGTTGATGGAAGAGCTCGAAGTCCGGCTTGTAGTCGGCGTAACGGCGCGGCATGCCCCGCGAGCCCATGATGAACTGCGGGAAGAAGGCCAGGTTGAAGCCGATGAAGGCGACGATCGAGCCGAGGCGCGACGAGGTCTCCGAGTACATCTTGCCCGTCATCTTCGGCCACCAATAGTGGAGGCCGGCGAAGAAGGCGAAGAGGGTTCCGCCCACCATGACGTAGTGGAAGTGCGCGACGACGAAGTAGGTGTCGTGCAGCGAGACGTCGGTGGAGAGCACCGCCAGGAAGAGTCCGGTCAGGCCGCCGATGGTGAACAGCCAGATGAACTCGAGGGCGTAGAGCATCGGGGTGTTGAGCGCCACCGAGCCCTTGTAGAGGGTCGCGAGCCAGTTGAAGACCTTGATCGCCGACGGGATCGCGATGGTGAACGTGATCGCCGAGAAGATCAGGGTCGCCAGGGTCGACTCGGAGCTGACGAACATGTGGTGGCCCCACACGAGGAACGACAGCAGTGCGATCGAGACCGACGAGTACGCGATCATCTTGTAGCCGAAGATGTGCTTGCGGCTGAAGGCCGCGATCACCTCGGAGATGACCGCCATCGCCGGCAGGATCATGATGTAGACCGCCGGGTGGCTGTAGAACCAGAAGAAGTGCTGGTACAGGACCGGGTCACCGCCCTTGTTCGGGTCGAAGATGCCGATGCCGAGCGTGCTCTCCATGATGAGCAGCAGCAGCGTGATGCCGAGCACCGGGGTGGCCAGGATCTGCATGATCGCCGTGCCGTACATCCCCCACAGGAACAGCGGTAGCTTGTGCCAGGTCATCCCCGGCGGCCGCATCTTGTGGATCGTGACCAGGAAGTTCAGCCCCGTGAAGATCGAGCTGAACCCCAGGAGGAACACGCCGAAGGTCGCTGAGATGACCGCGGTGTTGTTCCCTGTGGTCGAGTACGGGGTGTAGAAGGTCCAGCCCGTGTCGAGGCCCTTGGTGAAGAGGGTGTACACGAAGAAGCCGGCGCCGGAGATCCACAGGTAGAAGCTCCCGAGGTTCAGGCGTGGGAAGGCCACGTCTTTCGCCCCCAGCATCAGCGGCAGGACCACGTTGCCGAGGGCCGCCGGGATCCCGGGGATGATGAACAGGAACACCATCACCGCGCCGTGGAGCGTGAAGACCTGGTTGTACTGCTCCGCGCTCATGAACTGCATGCCAGGGGCGAACAGCTCGAGTCGGATGGCCATCGCGAAGAGGCCTCCGAGGAAGAACGACGCGGAGATGCCCGCCAGGTACATCAGCCCGATCCGCTTGTGATCGAGCGTCAGCAGCCAGGAGAGGATCCCCTTGGAGTGGTTGATGTAATTGTGGTCGAGGTGCTGGACCGGGCGGTCCGGCGCGACGACCGGGACGTCGACTTGAGTCATGGCTCTCTTGTCGGCTCCGGGGCCGGAGGATGCCGGCCAGCGGAGTGGAGGGTGAGTTGAGGTGTGGGTCCGGGCTGGTCCCGCGCGCCCGGTCCGCGAAGTGCCGCGGCCGGGCTGCGCCCGGTCGCGGATGGTTCAGTGAATCGGCTTACCAGGCGTCCGCGTCACGCGGCTCGTCGGCGAGCGACTTGATGTACTCGATCATTCCGATGATCTGCGGCTCGGGCAGCATCGGATCGTAGATCGACATGTTCTTGCCGTAGGGATAGACGAGCTGGCTGTGCGGCTGAGTGATGGACTGACGGATGTAGTCCTCGTCCGCGATGCGCTTGTCGTCGCCGGCGGCGTCGAAGCGGCGCTCGATCCCCCACAGTCCCGCGAAGGTCGGGCCCGTGCCGTGCTTGCCATCGATGGAGTGGCAGGCGTTGCAACCGCGACGCACGTAGGTGAGTTGGCCGATCTCGAGGGGCTCCTTGAACTCCCCATCGGGGCCGACCATCCAGTTGCCCTCCTTCTTCAGCCAGGCCTCGTAGTCCTCGCGCGGCTCGACGACGAGCTTCGCGTACATGTTGCTGTGAGCCGTGCCGCAGTACTCGCTGCAGTAGACGCGGTAGGTCCGCGGCTCGCCCGAGTCGAACCACACCTTGGTGTAGCGGTTCGGCAGGACGTCCGACTTCTGGCGGAAGGCCGGGAGGTGGAAGGAGTGGAGGACGTCGTTGGACGTCATCACCATCTCGATCGGGGTGTTGGCGGGGACGTGGAACTCGCCCGCGGTCTCGACGCCGTTCGTGTAGGTGAAGTCCCAGCCCCACTGGCGCGCCTTCACGTAGATCTGCATCGCGTCCGGCGGGGACGTGCGCATGTCGAGGAAGGTCTTGTAACCGCCCCAGAACATGATCGCGACGAGGATCGTCGGCACCACGCTCCAGAAGATCTCGAGGGGCGTGTTGTGGGTGATCGACTGGTCCGCCCGCACGCCGGGCCGGCGGCGGTACTTCACGCAGAACACCACCATCAACACCGCGATGAGCGCGGCGAAGAAGTAGTTGATGTACATGATGAAGTTGAACATCGCGTCCACTTCCTCGGCCGTCTCCGACGCGGCGACGGGGACCCAGATGCTCGGGCGCAGCGCGGGGTCGAGCTCCTGGGCCAGCGGTCCCGTGTTCTGGGCGGCTGGCGGGGTCCCATATTGCGGGTCCGACTTGATCGGCTTCTGGAGCTCACCGGCCTCCATGTACTTGACGATGTTCGGGCTGGGCGTCGGGATCGCGGTGTAGCCCTCGTAGACGCTCTCGACCTCGGCCGGGTCGAGCTCCATGGCGATCCAGAGCTTCTCCTCGTCGGAGAAGGCGCGCGCCGTCTCGAGGCCGGCGTTGTACTCCGCGATCATCGCCTCGACGCTCGCGGCCCGCTTGGCCGCGGCGCCGGCGTTGATCCAGCCGCGCTCCTCGGTCGAGAATTCACGGTCGGCGTAGGACTCGCCGGCCTTCTCGGCCTTGGCCCGAGCCTTCGCGTTGAACTCCGCGATGCGGACGTCGACGTCGACGGCCGGTGCGGAGGGCGCGGGCGCCGCGGCCTCGGTAGCCGTGGGCTCCGCGGCGCCGTCGGCGCCGCCGTCCTGGGCGAGGGTCACGCCACCGACGATGCCGGCGGCGAGGATCAGGGAGAGGGTGAGTGCTCCGAACTTCATGATCTTTGCTCCCCTTCATTCGCGTCGGCCGCGGGTCCGCCCTCCGAGGGCTCCCGCTGCGCATCACCACGCTTCATGAAGAAGATTCCAGAGGCGACCGCGATGACGGTCAGTGCGGCCGCCGCCCTGAGGAGGCGCCAGACCGCGGGTGTGTATTGACCCGTGCTCGAGTCGTAGATGAAGCAGTAGAGGAAGGCGTTCTCGAAGAGCGAGCCGATCTTCCCCTCCCCCGCGTCGATCAGGGAGAGACGCAGGGTGTCCGAAAACGCGGCGCTGACGCCGGGCAGGTAGCGAGAGACGACTCCGCCGGGTGAGCAGAGGATGTTCGTCGCCTGGTGTGCGTAGTCCGTCTTGCCGCCCTTCACGGGCAGCTCGCGGTAGCCGAAGCCGACCGTCTCCGCGACGCGGTCGATGTCCTCGCGGGTGCCGCGCAGGACGGACCATCCTGCCGTCGCAGCGGAGGCGTCTCGCTCGATCGCGCCGTCCCTCGAGAGATCGAGGAAGTCTCCCACGTAGCGGTCGCGCATCTCCGCGAGCCGCGCCGGGGTGTCCTTGGGCTCGATGCTGATCGTGACGACGCGATAGTCGACCCCGAGGGAGAGATCGATCTTGGCCATCGCCTCCGCGAGCTGGCTCAACTGCATACTGCAGAGCTGAGGGCAGTCCACGTAGTTGAGCGTCAAGATGACCGGAAGGTCACCGAACAGCTCGCCCAGCTCGAGCGCCGTTCCTTCCTCGTCCTCGAACAGCGCCATCAGCGGGAGCTCCGCCTCCAGGTGCTGCTCGATCTCGACGCCCTCGAGCTCGTCGAAGCGCCGCTCGCCCTGCGCCGCGGCGCTCGAGGCGCACGCGAGCACCAACCCGAGGCCGAGGAGGCCATGGGTGGCGGGGGGGGTCGAGCTGCGGGAGCCGAGGGTCATCGGATGGGTCTTCGCTGAATCGTGGGCTCTGGGGCGGCCTCGGACGACTGCGCGATCGGGCGCAGCGCCAAATGGCCGCGGGGAATCACTTCCCGAACTCCTCGACGACCTTGGTCATGCCGACGGAGACGGGGGCGCTCACCTTGGGACGGTCCTGGCTGACCTCGCTGCCGGTGGAGGGCAGCTCGTACACGCCGTCGACCACCATCTCGTCGATGGCGCGCTGGGCCTCGAGGTCGCTGACCCTGGCGTCCGCCTGCTCCCATCGGAGGGCGTTCTCCTGACGCTGCGTCAGGTAGTAGACGCCGGTCAGGACGAGGACGGTGACCACGATCAGGATGGTCGAGATCGTGCCGAGCCACGCGATGAACGGGATGTTCATCACGTCCTCCTCGATCTCGCGGTCCGAGTGCGCGTTGGTGTCGTTGGTGCTCATCGGGAAGGCTTCAGATGTTCTGGAAGGCCATGGACTCGGGCAGGCGCGGGTCGCCGATGGCGAGGGCCGGCTTGCCGTCCAGGGTCTTGAGGAAGCCGAAGAGGAAGATCCCGGCGACGCCGAGCATCGCGGTCAGATCCATGGCGCTGAACGGGACGCCGGCGTGGGCGGGGTCCCCACCGGGCAGGCCGTTGGCGAGCTCCGGCATGACGTTCCAGTACAGGTCGACGAAGTGGAACGTCAGGACGTAGAAGCACCAGAAGGCAAGAACCTTGCGGTTGCGCTTCACGTGGCGCGAGAGGAGCCCGAGCATCGGGATCGCGAAGTGGCCCACGAGCAGGAGCATCGAGAAGCCCGTCCAGTCACCCCAGATCCGGTAGTTGAACCAGTGGGTCTCCTCCGGGATGTCCGCGTACCAGTAGAGCATGAACTGGCTGAAGGCCACGTAGCTCCAGAAGAAGGTGAACGCGAACATCAGCTTGCCGATGTCGTGGTAGTGCTCGGACGTCACCACGCCCTTGAGCTCACCGCGCTTCTCGAGCCACATGGTCGAGAGGGCGAGGGTCGCGAGGGACGACCAGAAGGCGCCCGCGAAGAAGTAGACCCCGTACATGGTGCTGAACCACTCGGCGTTCAGCGACATGAGGAAGTCGAAGGCCGCGAAGGTCGTCGCGAGGCCGAAGAGGATGATGCAGATACCGGCGGCGCGCTGCATCTTCAGCGTGTGACCGGGGTCCTGGTCATCGTCCTGGGCCCGGGAGTGGCTGGTGAAGAAGCGGGCGACGCCGATCCAGACCGCGAAGTAGATCAGGATCCGAACGAAGAGGAAGGGACCGTCCAGATACGCCTTCTTCGCCTGGATGAACGTGTTGTTCTGGACCCATTCGGAGTCGGTGGCCATCCAGTCGTAGAGGAACCCGTTCTTCATCAGCGCAGGCACCCCGATGAGGAGCAGCACGATCGGGAACAGGAACATCAGCGCGCCGGTCATGGACTCCGCGACACGGCGGACCACCACCGACCAGCCGGCGCTCGTCACGTGCTGGAGCAGCGTGAAGAAGAGCGCGCCGAGGCAGATCGACAGGAAGAACATCGTCGCCACGAGCATCGAATGCCCGAAGTGACGAAAATGGTCGCCCGCGCCGTAGCCGAGGCCAGCGGTCGCTGCGATGCCGATCACCCCCACCACGAGGCCGGTGGCCGCGGGCTTGGAGAGATCGCGCGCGATCACCTGATCGCGCTGAGGGATTTGGACGGAACCGTGCACGGGGATGTCTTGGGTGGTGTGCTTCGGGGTCGAATGCGTCTGCGGCGTCGGCTCAGCGCGCGGAGTCCGTGGAGGACACGCGCATCTCGTCGATGGTCGGGGCCGGCTTCAGGTCGGCCGGGTCCACCCCGAGCGCGTCCAGGTCGCGGCGGTCGATGCCCTGCGTCTTCTGGAGCGCGCGGACGTAGGCGACGATCGCCCAGCGGTCCCGCGGCACGATCTGCGAGCCGTAGCCCTTCATCGTGCTGACGCCCTGGCTGATGATGTGGAAGAGCTCGCCGTTGGCGTAGCCCTTTGCGTTGGCGGCCACGAGGGACTTGGGATCGACCCAGCCCCACTTCTGCGCATCGAGCGCCTTCGCGCGCAGCGCCACGGAGCCGAGCCCGTTGCCCTGCTGACCGTGGCACACGGAGCAGTAGATGTTGTAGCGCTGTTGACCGCGCTCGAGCAGCGCCTCGTCCACGACCATCGCGGTCGGGAACCCGGCGAGCCAGGCCGGACGGCCCTCCGCGCCCGGGCCCATGGACCCGGCGTCGTAGGAGACACGGTCCGGGACGGAGCTGTCCTGGTCGACGCCGAAGTACAGCTCGAAGTCGTCGCGGAGCTCACCCTGGGCGATGGTGCCCTCGACCGGAAGGCGCATGGCGCGCCCGTCGGGGAACATCTCCCACTCGGTCTGGGTCTTGCGCTTGCGCTGCCAGTCCATGTCCGGCCACACGTGGTAGCGCGGCTTCTCCGAGGTGGCGAAGCGGCCCTTGAAGGCGACGGCCAGCGGGATGAAGGTCAGGCAGGTCGCGATCGCGGCGACGCCGTGGAACCAGAGGGGCAGCGCGGCGCGCGAGGTGTCGGCGGGGCAGTCCTCGACGAGTTCCGCGCTCGCGGCGCCGAGCAGCGCACGGACGCGGCCTGCGTCGAAGTTCTTGTCCGCGGCCTCGACGACGATCGCGAAGCGGTCGTCCGTGATGCGGCGGAAGCGCTCGAGCTTGTGAAGCGGGTTCGACAGGTGCGGGAGCTTGTTGAGCGCCAGCATCCCGAGGAAGGTGGTGAACGCGCTGAACGCGATGACCATCTCGAACGCCACCGGGATGTTCGCCGGGAGGCTCCAGTTGGGCTTGCCGCTGATCAGGAACACGTAGTCGAACGCGTTCGTGTACCACTGAAGCAGGATGCCCAGGCTGAGGCCGGTCAGGCCCATCACCAGCACGATCCAGGGGAGGATCGTCGGCTTGATGCCCATGGCATCGTCGATGCCGTGGACCGGGAACGGCGTGTAGCTGTCCCAGCGCTTGTAGCCTGCGTCACGCACCTTGCGGGCGGCCGCCATGAGCCCATCGGTGTCGGCGAAGTAGGCGACGATGCCGTGGAGCTTCTCGTTGGAGTCGGACATTGGACTTGTCTGTTCGAGGAGGGCTCAGGAAGGCTGGCGATCGGCGGGAGCAGGGTTCGCGCCGCCGGCGGGGGCGTGGTCCTGATCCCCCTGTCCATGGATGGAGTTGCTCGTCTCCCCGTGAGCCTGCGGCATGATCGACTTGATCTCCGCCATGGCGACGGTGGGCAGGAAGCGCAGGAAGAGGAGGAACAGCGTGAAGAACAGACCGAAGCTGCCCAGGAACATGCACATGTCCACCCAGGTCGGGCTGAAGTAGCCCCAGCTCGACGGCAGGAAGTCACGGCTGAGCGAGGTGACCGTGATCACGAAGCGCTCGAACCACATGCCGATGTTGGTCGTGATCGAAACGAGCATCACCACCCACAGGTTCCGGCGCATCTTCTTGCTCCAGAAGATCTGGGGGAAGATGACGTTGCACGAGACCATGATCCAATACGCCCACCAGTAGTTGCCGAAGGCCCGGTTGACGAAGGCGAAGCTCTCGTACTGGACGCCGCCGTACCACGCGATGAAGAACTCGATCGAGTACGCGTAGCCGACGAGCAGTCCGGTCGCCATCAGGATGCGGCACATCACGTCGATGTGGTTCATCGTGATGATGTGCTTGAGCCCGAAGAACTGGCGGGCCGGCACCATGAGCGTGAGCACCATGGCGAAGCCGCTGAAGATCGCGCCCGCGACGAAGTAGGGCGGGAAGATCGTGGTGTGCCAGCCGGGCAGCTGCGACACGGCGAAGTCGAACGAAACGACCGAGTGCACGGAGAGCACCAGGGGCGTCGCGAGGGCTGCGAGCAGCAGGTAGGCCCGCTCGTAGCGGTGCCAATGGCGGGAGGAGCCCGTCCAGCCGATCGCCGCGATGCCGTAGGCGATCTTGCGGATGTTGTTGCTGGCCCGGTCCCGCAGCGTCGCGAGGTCCGGGATCATGCCCATGTACCAGAAGACCAGCGACACCGAAGCGTAGGTCGAGACCGCGAACACGTCCCACAGCAGGGGGCTGCGGAAGTTCGGCCACATCTCCATCTGGTTCGGCAGCGGGAAGAGCCAGTAGGCCACCCACACCCGGCCGATGTGCACGCCCGGGAACATGCCCGCGCAGACGACCGCGAAGATCGTCATGGCCTCGGCCGCCCGGTTCACGCCGGTCCGCCAGTTCTGACGGGTCAGGAAGAGGATCGCCGAGATGAGCGTTCCCGCGTGACCGATGCCGACCCAGAACACGAAGTTCACGATGGGCCAGCCCCAGTAGACCGGGTTGTTGTTGCCCCAGACCCCGACGCCCGTCGTGATCAGGTGGAACAACATCGCCCCCAGCATCGCCAGGAGCGTGAGCGACACCATGAAGGCGGCGACCCAGGCCTTGTTGGTCTGCTGGACCGGCTGCTCGCTGATGCCGGCCACCGCCTGGGTGACCGAGCCGAAGTCCTCGCCGGTGCCCTCGACGAGGAGCGGCCTGTGGCGCGGGTCCTCCCCGAGTTGAATGGCGGAGTTGGGATCAGAGGTCGTCATGACTAGTGGCCCTCCCCGTGGCTGTCGCCGTGGTCGCCGGAGTGGTCGTCGCCGTGACCGTGGCCGTCTCCGTGCCCGCCGTGTCCGCCCGCGTGATGCGGCTCGTACAGGTGCGGATCGTAGTCGTCGCGGCCCTTGACGCCCTGGGGCATCGCCTCGGCGAGGGCGGGGTTGGGATTCGAGATCCGCGCCAGGTACTGGGTGCGCGGCCTGATGTTGAGCTCGGCGAGCATCGAGTAGTCGCGGCCGAGCGCCTGCTTCTTGGAGACCTTCGACTCGGGGTCGGTGAGGTCGCCGAAGTGGATCGCCTCGGTCGGGCAGGAGGCCTGGCACGCGGTGATGACCTCACCGTCGCGGATCTTGCGGCCCTCGTTGCGCGCCGTGATGCGCGCCTCGCTGATGCGCTGCATGCAGTACGTGCACTTCTCCATCACGCCGCGGCTACGGACCGTGACGTTGGGGTTCTGGCCGAGCTGCAGAAGCTTGTGCTCCGGCTCGTCCATGTACTTCGTGTAGTGGAAGTAGTTGAAGCGCCGGACCTTCACCGGGCAGTTGTTGCCGCAGTAGCGGGTGCCGATGCAGCGGTTGTAGACCATGTCGTTGGTCCCCTCCTCGCTGTGCACCGTCGCTGCGACCGGGCAGACCTGCTCGCAGGGCGCATTCTCGCACTGCAGGCAGTTGACCGGTTGATTGACTGCGTCCATCGTCGACGCGTCCTCGGCGTCGCCCTGGTAATAGAGGTCGATCCGCATCCAGTGCATCTCACGGCCGCGGCTGACCTGCTCCTTGCCGACGATCGGGATGTTGTTCTCCGACTGGCAGGCGATGACGCAGGCGTTGCAGCCGTTGCAGGTGGAGAGATCGATCGTCATCCCCCACTGGTGTGTGCCGTCGTACTTCTTCTGGTCGAAGAGGCTCTCGAGCTTGGGCACGTGATAGACGTGCGAGACGAAGTGCTCGTCTTCCTTCCACTGCTCCTCGGTGCCCTCCATGGCCAGCTTGTAGAGGCGCTCCCGACGGCCCTTCATCCCGATCTCGTCGATCAGGTGATGCTCCTGCGTCGTCGCGAACTTGTAGCTGCCGCTGGCCTTGGTGACCGTAGCGGCCGCCGTCTCCATCTCGCCGGTGGCCCGCAGCGGGTAGGCGTCGAAGCCAGCGGCGTCGACGCTCCACTTCGCGGAGCCGGCGACCACGCCCGCCTGCTTGCGGCCGTAGCCCAGGGCGATCGAGATCGAGTCCTCGGCCTGGCCCGGGGCGACGTAGGCAGCCGCCTCCACCGAGCGGTCACCGCAGGTGATCTTGACCATGTCCCCGGTTGAGACCTTCATGGCCTTGGCCGTGGCGACGCCGATCAGCGCCGCGTTGTCCCAGGTCATCTTCGTGGTGAAGTCCGGGAGCTCCTGGAGCCAACCGTTGTTGGCAAAGCGGCCGTCGAAGACCTTGGGGCAGGGGAAGAAGGTGACCTCCGTCCCCGCAGCCGCGGCCGGGATGGCCGGGAGGCTCGCCGAGGCGGCGACGCTGGCCGGCTGAAAGGTCGTGCCCTCGGCGACGCCGTCGTGGACAGCCTGACGGAAGCGCGCCTCGGCGCTCCCGGGAAGACCCAGGGCGTCGAAGGTGGCGCGCACCTCGGCGCGCCCATCGCCCTCACGGCCCAGGAGCATCGCGCACAGCTCGATCGAGCTCTTCCCGCCGTGGAGCGGCTTGATGAGCGGCTGGGCGATGTGGTGCGTGCCGTCCCAGGAGCGGGCGTCGCCCCAGCACTCGAGCCAGTGCGCCATCGGCAGGTGCCAGTCGGCCGCCACCGAGGTCTCGTCCCTGTAGAGCGAGAGGTGGGCGCTCGTCACCTTGCCGAGCGCGCCGGCGAAGTCGAGGTCCGCCGGGGCGTCGTAGACCGGGTTGCCGCCGAGCATCAGGAGCGTCTTGACCGCGCCCGAGTTCACGTCGGCGACCAGCGAAGCGAGGCCGTTGGTCGTCGCGCCCGCGAGGGGCTCTTCGATCATGTGGAGGGTCGTGCCCAGGGACCCGACGCTCTGGTGGAGCGCGAGGGCCTTGGCGTGCACCTCAGGAGCCTGGGACTCGCCGACGATGATCGCGACCTTCTTGCCGGCCGCGGCGATGTCCGCCTGGACCGCCGCGACGAAGGCCTTTGCCTTGGCGTCGCCGTCGAGCGCGCCGCCGCTACCGCCGGCGATCATCTCGAGGACCGCGCCGACGTCGGCGCTGCGCACCGGCAGGCGGTGGTCCGCAGTGACGCCGGTCGAGGTGAACCGGCTCTCGACCGTGTAGAGGCGGGACATGTTCCCCTCCTCCGGCATGCGTCGCTTCGCGAAGTGGCTCGCGAGGCGCACGGCGTCGGGGTGGTTCCGCTGGAAGTCGCAGTCGAGCGTGATGACGACGTCGGCCTCGGCCAGGTCGTAGCGCGCGCGGAGCGGACGGCCGAAGGCGAGCGCGGCGCCCTCCTGCGAGTTGTCACGAGTGACTGGCGACCACCAGACCCAGCGCACGCCGGCGCCCATCATCTCCGCGCCGAGACGCGCGAGGGTCGGCGAGCTGTTGGTGCTCGCGAGGACGGCGACACCGCCCTCGGCGACCTTGGCCGAGAGCGTCGCAGCGGCGTCGTCCCAGCTCGACTTGACCATGCCGCCCTCGCCCTTGCGGGCGACGCCGCGGCTGCGGTCGGGGTCGTAGAAGCTGAGCACCTCGGCCTGGCTGTACACGTCCGTGCCAGCGCCGACGTTGGTGTTCGGCTCGACCTTCACCGGGCGGCCGTCGTAGCTCGTGACCATGACCGGGCGCGCAGCGCCGGCCATGTCGAGGACGGAGGCGTAGTGCTTGGGCTTCCCGGGGATCGTCTCCTCGGGCCGCTTGGTGTACGGGAGGATCGTCTCCTTCTCCCAGCGGCAGCTCGAGGCGCCCGCCAGCGCCGCGGAGGCGCCGAGGATCTGGAAGAAGCGGCGGCGATCGACGGAGTCGAGCTGGTCGAAGTCGTCCGTCGGGAACTCGCGGCCGACGAAGTTCGCGACCTCGTCGGAGGGCGCATCGCCCTGGGCCGGGAGCTTGCCTTCGAACTCCGACAGGGACTGCCAGATCCGGGGCTTCGGGGAGCGCGCGTCGTCGCCGGAGGGGGCGGAGGTCGCGTCGTCGAGGATGTCGCTCATCGTTTCGCGCAGCCTGGGATGCGGCGCGCGGGGGGGTGGAACGAAAGGTGTGCGGGTGGTCCGGGAA
Organism: Planctomycetota bacterium; assembly: GCA_965662915.1. Lineage (GTDB taxonomy): Bacteria > Planctomycetota > UBA1135 > UBA1135 > Saltatorellus. Next base: position 49,026 of record CBFIJG010000005.1, read on the forward strand.
GAGGTCGGCGAGTCAGCGGTGGCAGGTGCTGCAGGACTCCTGCGGGTGGATCTCGTCGTAGCCGTAGAACAGCTCGTCCTTCCACGAGTCGTCGCCCTCGGGCGGCGTCCAGGCGAGGTTGGTGATCTGGTCGAGCGGGCGCAGGTGCGGGTCCGGGTTGCGGTGACACTCGAGGCACCAGCCCATGGACAGCGGCTCCTGCTGGGCGACCACTTCCATCTGGTCGATGCGCCCGTGGCAGGACACGCAGGACACGCCGCGGCGCACGTGGGCCGCGTGGTTGAAGTAGGCGTAGTCCGGCAGGTCGTGCACGCGCACCCACTCCACCGGGTCGCCCGTCGTCCACGAGTCACGCAGCGGCTTCAGCTTCGGGCTGTCCGGCTTGATGTTGTCGTGGCAGTTCATGCACGTCGCCGTCGGAGGGATCGCCGCGTGGCTCGCCTCCTCCACCGTGTTGTGGCAGTAGCGGCAGTCGAGCTTGAGCTCACCGGCATGCAGCGCGTGGCTGAACGGGATGGGCTGCTCCGGCGCGTAGCCGGCGGCGATGGTCTTCGGCGAGAAGCCGACCCAGACGAAGACGACCGCGTACAGGACGCCGCCGATGGCTCCGGCGGGGATCAGGAGCCTGAAGTGGTTCGTCCAGCGGGGGAAGTGGAAGCTGCTCATGGGCGCGTGGCCGAGCCCGTCTGACTTCACTGGGGACAACCGGTTGTTCGCGATGCGCCGGCGCTTGCCGACTGCGCGCGTCCAATGGGGGTTGCCCGGAGACCTGGGAAGGGACGGGGATCGGAGGATCGCAACGCGAGAGGGCGGGAGCCGTCTCGCGGGCCGGGTTGTGCGCGCGGGGAGGACCCGTGCGCGTGCTCGATACGCGTCTCGCGAGGATGCCGCCCGGCGGGCGGAGGGACTCCTGCGGGAGAACGCTGTTCAGCGGCGGAGAGGATAGTGATCCTGGGGCGGTGAAGGAACGTGCTACATCGCCGCAATTGCGAAGAATCGCGGGGTGATCGCGGGCTCTCTCCTGCTCACACCCGAGGGATCGACCGATCGCCGACACGGGCTGAGCGTCACCCGGTGCGCACCTTGTCGCGCCTCCCTACAGCCACAGGAGCGCGATTCCATGAGAGCAGGGCGAGGAGTCTGTCGTAACTCCCCGCCCTGCGCGGTGATTGGCTCGTGGGAACAACACTTCCCAGCCACTCCTTCGAGTGAGACCGTTTCTCAGCTCCGGCCGCGCTCCTGCGGGGCGTGGCGCTGGAGCTTGCGCTGCAGCGAGCGTCGGTGGATCCCGAGACGACGGGCGGACTCGGAGATGTTGCCGCCGCAGTCAGAGAGGACCCGCTGGATGTGCTCCCATTCCATGCGAGCGAGCGTGGGCGCCCGGTAGGCCGACGTGACGACCGGGCCCTCGGCGGGGTCGCCCCGCTCGTACTTCTCGAAGGCCGCGACGACGTCGTCCGCGTCAGCGGGCTTGGGGATGAAGTTGACCGCGCCGAGGCGAACCGCCTCGACAGCCGTGGCGATGCTGCCGTAGCCGGTCAACACGACGGAGCGGGTTCCTGCGTCGACCCGCTTCAGTTCGCGGAGCATCTCCATGCCTCCCTTGCCAGGCATGCGGAGGTCGACGACGGCGTATTCGGGAGAATCGTCCTCGGCGAGCGAGACGGCCTCGTCGACCGACGCGGCGGTACGGACCTCGAAGCCGCGGTCGCGCAGGGCGCGGCCGAGACGCTCGCGGAAAGTCTCGTCGTCATCGATCAGCAGCATGGAGCGAGCCTCAAGCTGCGAGGAAATGGTGGTGGTGGTGTTCGGATCAGTATTTGTCACGGCGATATGCCTCCTTCGCCAGGGAGTTCGCCCGATGCGCCCGCCGGGATCCGCGTTCGGGCGAAAAGCCGCCACAAGCCTCGAAGTTGCGCCCCAGATCGGCCCCACATGTGACACCCTGCCACAGGAGCGCGTCCCGATCAGAGATCGCGGACCTCGGGTATGGGGCCCAGGGGTTTGTCTGGAAGCCAGTTCGGTTCCTCCGTGAGTCTCGCCGGCGCCCATGTCCCCACGCCGCCCCGCCCGAGCGGGATCCGGATGCTCACGGTCGACCCGCGTCCCCGGGAGGACTCGATGATCAGCTCGCCGCCGAGGCTCTCGATGAACGAGCTCGCGAGGTAGAGACCGAGGCCCATGCCCCGGCCGACCTCCTTGGTCGTGAAGAAGGGCTCGAGCGCGCGCTCGATCTGCTGGGAGTCCATCCCCTCCCCCTCGTCGATCACGCTGATCGTGAGCGCCTCGTCGGTCCGCAGAAGGCGCAGATCGACCTTCACACCGGGCGGCGAGGCGTCGAGCGCGTTCTGGACCAGCGCGCGGACGGACGTCGCCAGGCCCTCGCGGGGCAGGTCCACGGGCTCGTCCCCGCCCTCGACCGTGAGGACCACCGCGGACGCGCCCGCCATCTCGCCGAGCACCTGGCGGCCGAGGTCGGGCAGCGAGGTCCCCACGATCTCCTCGCCGGGGCCATCGCCCGCCTCCGTGGACATCCGCCCCAGGATCCTTCGACAGCGCGCGACCTCGTCGCGGATCAGCCGCGCGTCCGCGAGGTCCTCCTCGTTGGCGCCCTCGCGCTCGAGCCTGCGCTCGAGCTCCTTCGCGATGATGGCGATCGTGGACAGCGGCGTCCCGAGTTCGTGGGCCGCGCCCGCAGCCAAGGTACCGAGGGCCTCGAGGTGCCGCCGTCGCTCACGACGCTCCCGTTCCTGCTCCAGGAGCTCGGAGCGCTGGACCAGCGCGCTGTTCACGCGAGAGACGAAGATCACGGAGAGCAGCGAGGTCAAGGAGACCGCGACCACGGTCCCCCACTCGCGCAGGTGCACGCTCGAGGTGAGCTCGGGCACGTCCGTGCGTACGAGCTTCAGGAGCACGAGGGCCACGGCCACCCCGCCCGCTGCCACGAGGGAGTGACGGAGCGGGAGGAGCACCGCGCCGAGGGCCACGTGGATGATCAGGAAGGCGCAGAAGGGGTTGGTCACACCGCCGCTCAGCTCGAGCAGGGTGGCGAGGAGGATCGTGTCGAGGAGGGTGACGCCGAGTTGCAGCGCGCGCAGTCGCCGGGTGGCCGCCGCCCCGGTGAAGGTCCCCTCGATCCCCGAGTGCCGCTGCGTGGCGAGCTTTCGCAGCAGCAGCAGCAGGTACGCGTTGGTGCCGAACTCGAGCCCGATCACCCCGAGCAGGGCAGCGAGGTGGATCTCCACCTCGAGCACGAAGCGCACCACCAGCACGGTGATCAGCTGCCCGGCGATCGCCGCCCAGCGGAGGTGGATCATCCACTGGAGGTTGATCTCGCTCCGCGGCCTCGACGCCGCCGTCGTGGGACCCCGGAAGACCGAGTTCCGGAGCAGATCCACCGCGCGCACGGCGAGGGCCTCGCCCCTGGCGGAGTCGCCGGAGGTGGGGCTCAGGGTGCTGCGCTGGCGGCTCATGCCCCCGGGGTTCGCGGGGGAGCGTCCAGCGGTCGCAGCTGTCTCCTGTCTTCTTCGGGGCCCCCAGAGGGCCCGGGCTCAGCTGTCCGCCTCGGCGAGGTGGCAGGCTGCGGAGTGTCCCGCGGGCCCCATCGGTCGCGCCTCGGGGTAATCGACGTCGCAGAGCCCGGCCTGGGCCACCCGGCAGCGCGTGTGGAAGTGGCACCCCTTCGGCGGGTTGATCGGGGACGGCACGTCACCGCTCAGGTGGATCCGCTCCCCGCGCTCGGCGGGGTTCGCCCGTGGGATCGCGGACAGCAGAGCCTGGGTGTAGGGATGGCGCGGCCGTTCGAAGACGTCCTCCACCGACCCCATCTCCACGATCCGCCCCAGGTACATGACCGCGACGCGATCGGAGATGTAGCGGACGACCGAGAGGTCGTGCGCGATGAAGACGTAGGAGACGCCGAGCTCCTCCTGCAGGTCCTTGAGCAGGTTGATGACCTGCGCCTGGATCGACACGTCGAGAGCGCTGACCGCCTCGTCGCAGACGATGAGCTTGGGCTCGAGGGCGAGTGCCCGCGCGATGCCGACGCGCTGACGCTGACCACCGGAGAACTCGTGCGGGAATCGGTTCGCCACGTCGGGGCGCAGCCCGACCTTGGTGAGCAGTTCGGCGACTCGCTCGCGCAGCGCCGCCCCAGACGCCAGCCCGTGCACGCGCAGCGCCTCCCCGATGGAGTTGCCGACCGTGATGCGCGGGTTGAGGGACGCGTAGGGGTCCTGGAAGATGATCTGGAGATCGCGCCGGTAGCGGCGCATCTCGTTCGTCCCGAGGGAGAACAGGTCGACCTCGGCGCCGCCGTCTGGGCGGTAGATCGCCCGCCCGCCCGTGGGCTCGATGAGGCGCAGGACCGACCGCCCGGCCGTCGTCTTGCCGCAGCCCGACTCGCCCACGAGGGACAGCGTCTCGCCGCGGCCGACGGTGAAGTCGAGCCCGTCGACGGCCTTCACGGAGCCGACCTTGCGCTGGAACACGCCCTTGCGCACGGGGAAATGCTTCTCGAGGCCGGAGACCTCCAGGAGCGGAGCGCTCGACGGCGCCGGCGCGGGGCGCGCCTCCATCTGCAGGTCGGTCATACCGAGGCCCTCACCTGATCGACGTGGTGGCAGGCCACCGTGTGCTCCGCGCCCTCCTCGACCGGCACGAGCGCCGGGACCTCCGCGGCGCAGGCGTCGGTCGCCAGGGGGCATCGGGTCCGGAAGCGGCACCCCGAGGGGAACCGCGTGGCGCTGGGGACGATCCCCGGGATGGTGACGAGCCGCTCGCCCGGCACCGCGAGATCCGGCAGGGACTGGAGCAGTCCGACGGTGTAGGGGTGCTGGGGCGCCTCGAAGATCTCCTTCGCGCGCCCGAACTCCACCACGCGGCCGCCGTACATCACCGCCACGTGGTGGGCCGTCTCCGCGACGACCCCGAGGTCGTGGGTGATGAGCAGGACGCTCATCTCCGCCTCCTCCTGCAGCTCCTTGATGAGATCGAGGATCTGCGCCTGGATCGTGACGTCGAGGGCCGTGGTCGGCTCGTCAGCGATCAGGAGTGCGGGGTCACAGGCCATCGCCATGGCGATCATCACGCGCTGGCGCATGCCACCGGACAGCTGGTGCGGGTACTCGTCCACGCGCTTCTCCGGCGCGGGGATCCCGACCTTCGTGAGCATCTCGATGGCCCGCGCGCGCGACGCCTCGTCGTCGAGGCCCTGGTGCAGCTTGACCGTCTCGCCGATCTGGTTCCCCACGGTGAACACCGGGTTCAGCGCCGTCATCGGCTCCTGGAAGATCATCGCGATGTCGTTGCCGCGGATCTCGCGCAGCCGCGCCTCCTCCGCGCCGATGAGCTCCTCGCCGCGGAAGCGGATGGACCCGCCCTCGAAGCGGCCCGGAGGCATCGGCAGGAGCTGGAGGATCGAGAGCGCGGTCACGCTCTTCCCCGAACCCGACTCCCCCACCACGCCGAGGGTCTCGCCCGGGCGGATCGCGTAGGACACGCCGTCCACGGCCTTGGCCACGCCCTCGTCGGTGTGGAAGTACGTCTTCAGGCCCTCGATCTCGAGCAGCCACTCACCCTGATCACTCATCGATCACCACCGCAAGGGGAGGAGGGAGACTCGGGGAGCCCCGAGGGGGCGCGGTTCGGAGAAGTCATCGTCCGCCTCACACCTTCATCTTGGGGTCCATGGCGTCGCGGATCGCGTCGCCGACGAGGTTGTAGCAGGTCACCGTGATGAAGATCGCGAGGCCGGGGAAGACCTGGATCCACCAGTTCTGCGGGTTGCGCGACTCGTTCACCACGCCGCCCCAGGAGGCGTCGGGCTCCTTGATCCCGAGGCCGAGGAAGGACACCGCCGACTCCGTCAGGATGCCAGCGGCGACCGAGAACGCAGCCGCCACGAGGACCGGCGACATGGCGTTGGGCAGGACGTGCCGGAAGATCGTGCGCCGCGAGCTGAAGCCGAGGGCGCGCGAGGCGATCACGAACTCCTGGTCGCGCAGGCGCATGAACTCGCCGCGCACCAGGCGCGCGACGCCCGTCCAGCGCACGACGGCGATCACGATCACGATGGCGAACATCGGCGGGATCGTCCCGGGCGGCGTGAAGGCGAGGGCGAGGAGGATCAGGAACAGCGCGGGGATCGACTGGAGGATCTCGATGCCGCGCATGATCACGTCGTCCACGAGCCCGCCGAAGAAGCCTGCGATGGAGCCGATCACGACTCCGATGATCGTCAGCAGCAGCGCCGAGAGGATTCCCACGGAGAGGCTCGTGCGAGCGCCCCAGACCATGCGCGTGAGCACGTCCCGACCGCTCTCGTCGGTCCCGAGCGCGTGGCGCCAGGGATGGTTCAGCGGCAGCTCCGCGGCCCGGATCTCCACCGGCTTCGACTCCGCCGTGACGCCGGTCACGTCGTCCTCGTAGCTCTCGAGGTGCACGGGGCGGCCGGTCTCGGGGTCGCGCTCGGCGGCGCGGCGCCAGGTGGGCGGGCGGAACTTCTCGTCCTCGTGCAGCTCGGCGTAGCCGTAGGGGATCGGAGCCCATCCGGCCAGGCCCGCGCTCGCGTCCTCCGCGCTCTCCTCCGCGCCCTCGGGCGTCACGAGCGAAGCGCTCGTCTCGCCCGCGGCGAGGAGCGCGATCGAGCCGGAGGTGATCCCCGCCTTGTAGTCGACCGTGCCGAAGTCCTCGACGGGGCCGAAGCGGGCGTACCACCCGCCGGCGACGAGGCCCGCCAGCGCGAGGCAGCCGACGAGCTTCACGCGCCGCGCCCTCCGGATCCGGTCGCGATCGCCCCCGAGCAGGACGCCGTTGACGAGCCGGTTCCAGACCGGCCACAGCGCCCAGACCGTCCAGAGCGCCATGAGCAGGATCTCCCAGGCCGCGATCGACTCGAGCAGCGGGAACTTGCGGGTGGCGATCAGCTCGATCCCGCCGCGGTCCGGCCGCCTGGGATCCATGGGCTTGAGGTCCTTGCCGATCGCGCGGGCCGCGGTCTTCGCCTCCCCGAGCAGGCGCGCGGCCTCCTCGTCATCGCCCGACTCGAGCGCTTCGATCCCCCCGCGGAAGGCCGCAAGGTACACGTCGAGCGGCTCGCCCTGCTCCGGCGTGATCATCGAGCGCATCGTCGCCACGCGCAGCTCCGCCGCCGCGAGCTCGGTGCGCGCCTTGGAGACCCTGTCGGGGGGCGAAACGCCGGTCGAGTCCTCGATCGAGGCGGCGTAGGCCTCGTCGCTCATCTCGACCACCTTCAGAGCCTCGCTGACCATCGGGCGCACGCGCGTCGCCTTCTTGAACCCGCCGATGTCGACCGAGTCGACGTAGTAGGGCCTGTCGTTGGCGATCAGCGGCGCGAAGGCCGCGACGCCGTACAGGAGCGTCAGGACCACCACCCCCACCTTGAAGAGGGCGCGCTTGCCGAGCTGCTCGAAGACGATGTCCCAGTAGTCCTTCGAGTACTGGGAGCCGAACTCCGGCTGCTCCGCGGACTCGAGGCGGCTGAAGTCGAGCTTGGGCATCCTGGAACCGGCCATCAGGAGAGACGGATCCTCGGGTCCACGAGCGAGTAGGCGATGTCGCTCAGCAGGATGCCGAACTGGGTCATGATCCCCACGAAGAGGGTCGTCGCCATGATCACGTTGAAGTCACGGCGCAGGAGCCCCTCGTAGGCGTACTTGCCCATCCCGGGGATGTCGAAGATGTACTCCACGATGAGCGCGCCGCCGACGAGGATCGGCAGGATCGACGCCAGCAGCGTCAGCACAGGGATCATCGAGTTCCGCAGGGCGTGTTTGTAGACGACGGTGTCGTCCGAGAGTCCCTTGGCCTTCGCGGTGCGGATGTAGTCCTGCCGGATGACCTCCAGCATGCCCGCTCGCATCTGGCGCGAGAGGTACGCGAGGCTGCCGTAGGTCAGCGTGACGACGGGCAGGATGCAGTGCAGCACCACGTCCCAGACCTTCCCGGCCGCCGAGTAGGTCTCGAAGTCCTTGGAGTACAGCCCGACGACGGGGAGGATGCTGAAGCCGGTGGCGCCGAAGATGAGCACGAGCATGAGGCCGGCCCAGAACGTCGGAACCGAGTAGAGGACGAACAGCCCGAAGGTCAGCCCGCCGTCGACCGCCGTCCCCTGGCGGCGCACGGAGAAGATGCCGAGCGGAAGGGCCAGCAGATAGGCGAGCAGCGTGGAGACCAGCGCCAGCGGCACGGTGACCTTCAGGCGACGGCCGATCTCCTCGGAGACGCTCACCTTGCTCTCGTACTCCTTGCCGAGGTCGAGGAAGTGGAGGAGGCCGTCGTAGGGCTTCTCGCCGGTGTTCTGCGTCCGGCTCGCGCCGCCCTCGGTGTAGTACCACGCGAACCAGCGCTTCATGCGATGACGCTCGCCGTCGCGCTCGACCAGCGCGGGCTCGAGCTCGAGAGAGTGCCCCGTCACCTCGGAGAGGACGGCGTCGAGTCGGCCGATGACCTCCACCTCCGCCGGGCCCGCGAGGCGCTGCTCGAAGAGGCACTGGAAGACCCTCGCGAGCGCCTTCTCGGCGGCCGCTTCGGAGGATCGCGCGAAGGCGATCAGCTCAGCCTGGGCTCCGTCGCGGACCGCGGCGTCGAGGGACGCGGTCTGGACCTTGCCGACCCAGGTGTCGAGCTGGTCGCGCTCCTCCTCGGTCGTGACGTAGAGATGCTCGATCGCGACGGGCCGGCCCTCGGCGACCTCGCGTTGCTCCGCACCGGCGCCGCCGCTCCCCGGGACCTCGACCATCTCCACCTTGCGCTCGGTGCGCGGGGACGAGAACCACGGGTGGCCGTCGGCGTTCAGGTTGAACGGGCCGACGTAGTCGAGGAACTGGACGATGAAGTTGCGATCGAGGCCGTTGTCGCGGCGGAACTTGTCGTAGCGGGACTCGTCGTCGCCGCCCGCGCCCATGCTCGCGTTCGACTGGTCCCCCACCGCGATGAGCGCCGGATCGCCCGGTGCGAGGTGGTAGAGCGAGAAGATGACCAGTGCGATCCCGAGCGTCGTCGGGACCATGAGCAGCAGGCGTCTGAGGATGAAGGCCAGCACGTGGGGCAGGGGGGGGACCCGGCGGACGCCGACGAGGAGGTCAGCGGCCGCCGCTGGGGCGCGGGCACGGAGCGCGCGGGCGGAGGGAAGGGGTCGGCGCAGGGGCGGGCGGGGCGGAGCAGGTCATCCGCGCCGCGCCCCCCGCGCGGGGCCATCATTTCTTCAGAGCGGGGCGCGTACCCGGGACGCTCGGGTCCACGTAGTACCAGTCGCGCAGCACGTAGCCGGGGTCGATCGGCGTGTGCTTGATGCCACGGATCTTCAGGTTGGCCGCGTACTTGCGCGGGACGTTGTACATGAAGAGATAGGGCTGCAGCTCGTAGATCTTGGCGTGGAACTCCTTCCAGATGGCGAAGCGCTTGTCGCGGTCGACCTCCGTCTGGATCCGGGCGATGAGCGCGTCGACCTCGTCGTCCTGGAGCCCGGAGTTGTTGCTCGACTTGCGCTCGTACTCGCCCCACTTGGAGCCCCACAGCTGCTCGGGATCGGACTCGAGCTCGGGGATCCAGGCCAGGTTGCAGCCCTGGAACTCGCGGGTCTTGATGCGCTCGAGGAAGGTCGCCCACTCCATGGTCTCCAGGTTGATCTTGATGCCGAGATCCGCCACCGCCTCCTGGAGAGCGCGGCCGAAGATCTTCGATGCGTCGTTGCCGCCGGGGTAGAGGAACTCGATCTCGAGCTTCACCCCGTCCTTGTCCGCGATGCCGTCGTCGTCCCGGTCGTACCAGCCAGCGTCCTCGAGGATCTCGAGCGCCAGGTCGGGGTCGTACTCGAGCGGCTCGACGTCGTGGTTGTAGGCCGGGGAGATGTACGGGACCGGTCCGGTCACGCGGTAGGCGAGGCCGTTGTACTGGTTGGTCAGGTACGAGTCGAAGTCGAAGGCGTGGCAGATCGCCTTGCGCACCGCGATGTCCTTGAGCGCGGGGTCGTAGAGGTTCCAGCCCGTGTAGCCGTAGAAGCCCGTGTAGAAGTGCCCCTTGAAGAAGGTCTTCGTGAAGGTCTCCGTCAGGGTCTGGCCCTCGAAGTAGTCCTCGGACTTGACCCGGCCGAAGTAGTCGAGTTCGCCGTTCAGCAGCGCGTTCATCGAGCCCTGGTCGTCCTGGATGTAGCGCCAGCGAATCCCGTCGAAGTAGCCCGCGCGCGAAAGATCGAAGTAGGCAGGCTGCCCCTTCTCGTCCACGAAGCGCTTCGCGTCGACCCACTGCTGGTTCCAGTCGACGATCTGGTACGGCCCGAGGCCCACCCACAGCTTGTTGTGGGGATTGTCGTTGATGTGCTCGGCCTGCTTCGCCGCCGACGCGTTCTCGTCGTGGTCGGGGTTGTCCGGGTCGGCGAGGTCGTAGATGTGCGAGGGCAGCAGCGTCAGGCTCGTGCCCAGCCCCCCGAGCGCGAAGGCGTCCTGCTTGTCGCTGAAGAAGCGGACCGTGAGGTCGTCGACGACCTCACAGGTCGGGAACTTGACGAACTGGAAGCGCTTCTCGTCGCAGTCGACGCCGGCGTTCTGATAAATGCTCCACGAGAAGTGGACGTCGCGCGCGTCGAGGGTCTGCCCCGCCACCTTCGGGTGGGTCTTCGGATCGTGGATCTGGGACGTGTGCCAGACGACGTCGTCGCGCAGCTCGAAGGTGAAGACCGAGCCGCGCTCGACCCGCTCGACGGAGGACGCGGGGATCGTGACCGCCTCCTCGAGAGCGCTCCCCTTGGAGCGCGGCCTGAGGCTGACGCCCGACTCGCCCTCCGTCGCGTCGCCGTAGACCGCGCGGACGACGCGGGCTCCTTCACCGCCGTCACGGCGCACGACGGTCGCCTCGATCTCGCCCGCGACCTTCGGCGCGTCGGCCTGGAGGATGACGAGGTCCTCGACCACGAACTTCCTGGCCGTGCAGGGCACGTACTCCGTGGTCCACCAGTCCTGGAGGAGGAGCATCTCGTGGCACTCGTAGAGGAAGTTCCGCGTGTAGGCGGAGTTCTCCACGGCGTAGTTGGTGCTCTCGGGGAGGGAGGGGATGTGGATGATCGCCCGGCCGCCGTAGAGCGGCTTGGCCCCGTCGCCCTTGTCGGGATGGAACTCGTCCAGGACCGCGGCCCGGACCGGGCTCTTGTCGTCGTCGCCGGTGGCGCCCTCTCCGCCAGCGACGGCGAGGGGCGTCAGGAGGCCGAGGGCGAGGGCGCCCGCGCGCACGGCGCGGGAACGGGAGAGGGGCAGGGTCTGGATCATGGATTCCGTGAGTGCGCCTGGGATGGGTCGCGGAGCGAGCGCCGCGGGGCGCCGAGTCTACTGGGGAGCGCCTCACCGGTTGCGCTCCGGCTCGCCGGGCCCCCTCGCGGTTGAAGTCGAGTAAGGGCATGCCCTCGGGCCATCGGGGGAGAGGGCGGTGATCCGTACACTCGGCGGGCGCGACGGAGCGAACTCGCAGTCCCGGCGAGGCCGCCCACCCCCTCCATCCCCCTCCCCGGCCGACGAGCCCATGGCCCTCCAACGAGTCCTGCGCCAGTCCCTCCCCGTGCTCCTGCTCGGGGCGGTCCTCGGCGCCGCGGTGTACGCCACGCGAGGCGCCCGCCTCGAACCCGCCGACTTCGTCTTCAACAACGGCACCGAGGTCCAGACCCTCGATCCGGCGACCGTCACGGGCGTCCCCGAGGGGCGCGCGATCCGGATGGTCTACGAGGGCCTGCTCGTGTCCCATCCCGAGACTCTGGAGCCGCTCCCGGGCATGGCGGAGCGATGGGAAGTGTCCCAGGACCGCCTCACGTACACGTTCCATCTGCGACAGAACGCCCTGTGGTCCAACGGGGACACGGTCGACGCGGACGACTTCATGTGGTCCTTCGAGCGCTTCCTCGACCCCCGGACCGCCGCGGAGTACGCGTACATGCTCTGGTACGTGACGGGCGCGAAGGCCTTCACCACCGAGGTCGAGGACGGCCGGCCGCGGAACTCCTTCGACACCGTCGGGATCGAGCGGCTCGACCGCTGGACCCTGCGCTTCCAGCTCGAGGCGCCCTGCCCGTTCTTCCTCGAGCTGATGGCCTTCTACCCGATGTTCCCGGTGTGCCGCCGCGCCATCGAGGACATGCAGGCGCGCTTCCCCGACACCTGGGAGAAGGAATGGCTGCGCCCCGAGAACATCGTCTGCAACGGCCCCTACACGGTGAAGTTCCGGCGGGTGAACGACCGCATCCGCTTCGTGAAGAACCCGCGCTACTGGGACGCGGACAGCGTCGCCTTCGAGACCGTCGACATGCTCGCGGCCGAGTCGTACACGACCTCGCTCAACCTCTACCTGACCGGCGAGTGCCACTGGATCGACGTGCCGCCCGCCAACGTCATCCAGGAGCTGCGCAGCCGCGAGGACTTCGACCCCATCCCCTACCTCGGGACCTACTTCTACCGGGTCAACGTCACGCGGGCGCCGATGGACGACAAGCGGGTCCGCCGCGCGCTCGCCCTGACGATCCCGCGCGAGGACATCGTCGAGACCATCACCAAGGCGGGCCAGGTCCCGGCCTACACGCTGGTCCCTCCGGGCATCAGCGGCTACGGCGGCGCGAGCATGCCGCGCAACGCGACCTTCGAGGAGGATCTCGCCGAGGCGAGGCGCCTGATCGAGGAGGCGGGCTACGGTCCGGGCGGGAAGGAGTTCCCCACCATCGAGATCCACTACAACACCTCGGACGCTCACCGCGACATCGCCGAGGTCATCGCTGACGGGTGGGCCAAGCACCTCGGTATCCGCGCGAAGCTGGCGAACCAGGAGTGGAAGGTCTACCTCGACACCCAGTCGAACCTCGGCTACGACGTCTCCCGCTCGGCGTGGATCGGGGACTACGCCGACCCGAACACTTTCGTGGACCTGTTCGTCACCGGCGGTGACAACAACAAGACGGGCTGGGGCGATCCGCGCTACGACGCGCTCGTGAACGCGGCGAACCTCGAGGCAGACCCCGTGAGGCGCTTCGAGCTGATGAGCGAGGCCGAGGCGGTGCTCATGGACGAGCTGCCGATCCTCCCGATCTACTACTACGTCACTCAGACGACGTACAGCCCGCGCCTGGGGGGGTACTTCCCCAACGTCAAGGACGAGCACTTCCCCAAGTTCTGGTACTGGATGAACGACGAGGAGCTCGCCGCCAAGCGCGCGAAGTACCCCGCAGAGAACTTCGGTGAGGTGAAGACATCGGGCCCGCCGAAGGGGCTCTACCCCCCGGCCGACCCGCGCTCGCGGACCGACTCCAAGGCCGGTGAACGCAAGATCGCGCGGACGACGGAGGGCGACTGATGCTGCGCTTCCTGTTCCGCCGGCTGATCTGGCTGGCGATCACCCTCCTCGTGGTCATGAGCGTGTCGTTCTTCTTGATGAAGAACGTCCCGGGCGGCCCCTTCGATGGCGAGCGAAAGCTCGACGCCCAGATCGAGGCCAACATCCAGAAGAAGTACCACCTGGACTGGCCGCTCTGGCGCCAGTTCGCGCACTACGTCGGCCCGTTCAACCTCGATGAGGAGCGCGCGCTGCTCGCCTCCGGGGACGGCGGACTCATCCTCTGGCGGAGCGAGCTCGCGGACGGCGAGCCGGCGACGGTCTTCGGCGGAGTGCTCGCCGGGGACTTCGGCCCGTCCTTCCGCTACAAGGACTTCACGGTCAACGACATCCTCGCCCAGAGCCTGCCGATCTCGATGCTGCTCGGCGTCCTGTCGATGATGTTCGCGATCGCCCTCGGGGTCAGCGCCGGCATCGCCTCGGCGCTGCGGCCGGGCTCGGGCATCGATCTGTCCCTCCGACTCGCAGCGACGGCGGGCATCGCCCTGCCGAACTTCGTGATCGCCAGCTTCCTGGTGATCGTGCTCGTCTTCATGCTCCCCCTGCTCCCCGTGGCGGGCTGGGGCACGATCAGGCACATGCTCCTGCCCGGCTTCTGCCTCGGCCTCGTCTTCGCCGCCTACATCGCGCGTCTGACGCGTACGGGAATGCTCGAGACCCTGAGCGCGGACTACATCCGCACCGCTCACGCCAAGGGGCTCAGCTCGCGGACCGTGGTCATGCGCCACGCCCTGAAGGGCGGGCTCCTGCCTGTGGTGTCGTACCTGGGCCCCGCGACCGCGGGCATCCTCACGGGAAGCCTCGTCATCGAGCGGATCTTCTTCATCCCCGGGACCGGCTCGCATTTCATCAACGCCGCCACGAACCGCGACTACACCCTCGCGATGGGCGTCACGATCCTCTTCACCGTGCTCGTGTACGTCCTGAACACCGTGGTGGACGTGGCCTACACGCTGCTCGACCCTCGCATCGATCTGGAGGACGAGTGATGGCCCCGACGGACATCAACGGCAACTCCCGCTGGGCCCTGGACGAGGCCGAGGCGAGCCGACTCGAGAAGGAGGCCCGCAAGTTCAAGGGCGAGAGCCTGTGGACCGACGCGCGGCGTCGCCTACGTCAGAACCGCACCGCGTCGTTCGCGATGTGGTTCCTGGTGTTGTTCGGCGGCACGTCGGTGCTCGCGCCGCTGCTGCCACTCCCCTCCCCCAAGGCCCTGTCGCTGCGCGACGACGCCGCGCCGCCCGAGTGGCCCTGGGCGGAGCCGGCACCCCTGCCCAAGCCCTCGGCGAAGGGCACCGCCGCGACGGAGGCGACGCGCAACTTCTGGAACAACGGCTGGCGCCATCGCAGCACGCTGGTCGTCGGCGCGACCGACGAGGCGGCCCTGGAGCGCGCCGCCTCCTGGGCCGCGACCCTCACGGGCCGCGCCCCGGTCGTCGAGTCCTACGCCGCCGAGAGCGGCGGCCTCGAGGGCTACCTCTCGGTCCCGTTGCTGCGCGACGACGTCCCCCGCGTGGACTACAAGGAGATCTGCGAGACGGGCACCGTGACCGCCTGGGACGTCGCCGCCTCCGAGGACCGCGAAGCCTTCTCCGTCCTCAGCCTCTCGCTCTTCGACACCGAGGGGGCGAGCTTCGATCCGGCGCTGGTCTCCGCGGCGCAGGCAGACGTCCGCGGCAAGCGTCTGCGCGTGCTGCTCTCGCGCGCCACGCCCGTCGAGGGACGCGCGGCCTGGCTCGTGGAGGCGAAGCTGCGCCACCGGCTCGAGCACCCCGTCGGCGTGATCCTCGTCGGCGGCCGCATCGTGTCCGAGGGGCCCGGCCTGACCGACGCCGCCCGCTCGGGCGAGCAATCGACGCGCACGAGCTTCTCCGAGGGCATCGAGCACGCGGACCTCGGCCGCCGCGCCGCCGCCTCCCTCGCCGTGTTACCCATCGACGGGGTTCGCCTGGAGGGCGCCGGCTACGAGGACGGCTACTGGCCCTTCACCGGTCTCGTGGGCGACTTCGACGACATGCTCATCGAGGCACGCATCGCGATCTTCGGCTCCTGGCAGACCGGCAACTGGATGGGCACCGACTCCAAGGGCCGCGATCTCATGAGCAGGATCGTCTGGGGCAGCCGCACCTCGATCCTCGTGGCGCTGATCGCCTCGGCCTGCTCGCTGCTCATCGGCGTGCTCTACGGCGCGTTCAGCGGATTCGTCGGAGGACGCGTCGACAACCTGATGATGCGGATCGTCGACATCCTCTACTCGATCCCCTTCATCTTCGTCGTCATCTTCCTGATCACGATGGTCCAGGGGCTCGCCGAGGCGCGGCCCGACCTCGAGATCGACCGCGAGCTCATCTTCTTCCTCGTCATCGGCGCCATCTACTGGCTCACGATGGCGCGCGTGGTCCGCGGACAGGTGCTCTCGCTGAAGAACACCGAGTTCATCGAGGCGGCCCGCGTCATGGGCGCGTCGACCCTGCGGATCCTGCTGACTCACGTCGTCCCCAACGTGCTCTCGATCGTCATCGTGTACCTGACCCTCACGATCCCCGCGATCATGCTCTTCGAGGCCTTCCTGAGCTTCCTGGGCCTCGGCGTCGAGCCACCGAAGGTCTCCTGGGGCCTGCTCGCGGTGGACGGCACTCAGGTCATCAACCCGATCAAGAGCTACTGGTGGCTCGTGGTCTTCCCCGCCCTCGCCATGGGCAGCACGCTGCTCGCGCTCAACGTCCTCGGCGACGGCTTGCGCGACGCCCTGGACCCGAAGATGCGGGGGAAGAGCTGATGGCACTCCTCGACGTCGAGAACCTCCGCGTTCGCTTCGAGACCCACCACGGCGTCGTGCGCGCCGTGGACGGGGTCAGCTTCTCCCTCGAGGAGGGCGAGACCCTCGGCCTCGTCGGCGAGTCCGGATCGGGCAAGTCCGTCACGAACCTCTCGCTGATGGGGCTCATCCCCCAGCCCCCTGGGGTCGTCGAGGCCGACGCGCTGACCCTCGAGGGCCGCTCACTCCTCGGGATGTCGGACGAGGAGCTGCGCCGCGTCCGCGGGAACGAGGTGTCGATGATCTTCCAGGATCCGATGACCTCCTTGAACCCGCTCCTGACCATCGGCCGCCAGCTCACCGAGGTCCTCGAGGTCCACGAGCGCGTCACCCGCCGAGAGGCCCGCCGTCGCGCGGCGAAGGGGCTCGACGACGTCGGGATCCCCGAGCCGGAGAGGCGGCTGGATCAGTACCCCCACGAGCTCTCCGGCGGCATGCGCCAGCGCGTGATGATCGCCATGGGCCTGCTCTGCAGCCCCAAGGTCCTGCTCGCGGACGAACCGACGACCGCCCTCGACGTCACGATCCAGGCCCAGATCCTCGAGCTGATGAAGTCGCTCCAGGAGAGCCACGGCACGGCGATCATCCTGGTCACCCACGACCTCGGCGTCGTCGCCGGGATGAGCGACCGTGTCAACGTCATGTACGCGGGGAAGCTGGTCGAGACGGCCTCGGCCGACGCGCTCTTCGAGTCGCCGCGCCACCCCTACACCACGGGGCTGCTCGGCTCGGTACCGCGCCTCACCGGCGACACCAGCGCCGCCCTCGACTCCATCCCAGGCTCGCCGCCCGACCTCGCCGCGCTCCCGGGCGGGTGCGCGTTCCGGCCCCGCTGCGGCCACGCCGTCGACCGATGCGCGACGGAGGTCCCCCCGCTCCACGTCATCGGCTCGGGCGCATCCGCCCGCAGCACGGCCTGCTTCGAGCACGCGAGCCTCGGGGACGTCCCTGCGCAAGGAGGCGAAGCCCGATGACCACTCCTCTCCTCCAGGTCCGCGACCTGCACAAGCACTTCCCCGTCGGCTCGAAGGGCTTCTTCGGCCGCCCCGCGCAGATGCTCCGCGCCGTGGACGGCGTCAGCTTCGACGTCCACCCCGGCGAGACCCTCGGTCTCGTGGGCGAGTCGGGGTGCGGCAAGTCCACCTGCGCGCGAACCGTCGTCGGTCTGTACGAGCCGACCGCCGGCACGGTCGCGTACGAGGGCATCGAGATCAGCGGCCTCTCCCGCAGGGAGCGCGCCCCGTACCGGCGGAAGATCCAGATGATCTTCCAGGATCCCTACGCATCCCTGGATCCCCGCCAGACCGTCGCGTCCATCCTCGCGGAGCCGCTCAAGATCCACTACATGGCGAAGCCGCGGCAGCGCCGCCTTCACGCGATGCAGCTCCTGGACGCCGTGGGCCTGAACCCGCGGCACATCCACCGCTTCCCGCATGAGTTCTCGGGCGGCCAGCGCCAGCGGATCGGCGTCGCCCGGGCGCTTGCCATGGAACCCGACCTGATCATCTGCGACGAACCCGTCAGCGCGCTCGACGTGTCGATCCAGGCCCAGGTGGTCAACCTGCTCGAGGAGCTCCAGGAGCGCTTCGGCCTGTCCTATCTCTTCATCGCCCACGACCTCGCGGTGGTGCGTCACATCTGCGACCGCATCGCCGTGATGTACCTGGGCAAGATCGTCGAGATCGCGGAGCGCGACGAGCTCTTCGAGAACCCGCAGCACCCCTACACCCGCGCGCTCCTCTCAGCGGTGCCGCACCCCGATCCGAAGATCGAGCGTACGCGAGAGCGCATCGTGCTCCAGGGTGACGTGCCCAGCCCCCTCGACCCGCCCAGCGGCTGCCGCTTCCACCCACGCTGCGTCGAGCGCACGAAGGTGGCCGAGGACCGGTGCGCGCGCGAGGAGCCCGTCCTCGGCGCGCGCTGCGCCTGCCATCTCCCGGAGTCCGCCGCCGCGCAGACCTAGGGCGCTCCGCGACGCGGAGGCGGCGACGCCTCGATTGCGACATCGATTCCGCTCCACGATTCCGGAGAGTTCGGCGGTTCGCTCCGTTACCCGGGCCGCACGTCTCCGTAGAGCAAGGCGTCGCGAGTGAGGTCGGCAGGCCCTCACCGCGGCAGAGGATTGCTTCTGCGTCGCCCGGTGCTCCCTCCAGGAGTGTCGGGCGTCGCTCTTCCTCCCCGATCTCGGAGCGGCGCGCCCGCTCAGCGCGTAGCCCGGCACGCGGCGCCGTTCGCCCGCAGGAGCCGCAGCGCGCCCGGCTCCAGTCGAAGCTCGACCGAGGACATACGCTCCATCGGATCCCCGTCGAGCTGCCACGGGAAGGACGCACCTCCCTGCGCCCGGACGGTCACGCATCGTGCCTCGCCGAGCCGGGCCGCCCAGCGCGGCGGCGTGCGGCGGAGCTGCGCCGCGACGAGGGACGCAGCCGTCGCCCAGGGCGCGCTGCGCTCACGCAGCTGGTATCCGAAGTTGCCATCGTCCGCCGCAGCGCCAGGCACCAACTCCATCCCCTTCGCATAGGTACGAACGTTCGACACGACCAGAGCCGTCGCGCTGCGCGACACCTGGGCGCCGTCGACCTCGACCGCGAAGCGGGCAGGCCGCAGCCGCACCATCTCCGAGGCCGCGACGCAGCCGTAGAGCGTGTCGGCGCTGCGCCGGTACCAGCTGGCACCGAAGCTGCCAGCCCCCGAGCGCGCGCGATCGACTCGCTCGGCGACCGCGGCGTCGTAGCCGAACCCGGCCATCGCCAGGAAGAGTTCCTCCTCGCGCCCCCCCTCCGCTCTCGCCCAGCCCACGTCGATGCGCCACTCCTCGGCGCGGTCGAGGACCCGCGCCGCCTCCACCGGATCCAGGGGGAGACCGGCCTCCCTGGCCACGACGTTCCCGGTGCCGAGGGGAAGCACCCCGAGCGCGACGCGGCCGGCCTGCCCGGAGGCCAGGAGCCCCGCCGCCGCCTCCCTGAGGGACCCGTCACCCCCGAGGGCCAGGAGCCGGTCGACCTTCCCGGCGAGCTCCGCGCTCATCTCCTCGATGTGCCCGGCGCGCTCCGACCGCCCCTCGAGCACCTCGTGCCCGGCGCCCTCGAGCAGAGCCATCGCCTCCGACGCGGCGCTCGCCGCGCGGCCGCGTCCGGCGATCGGGTTGTAGAGCAAGGCGTAGCGCAAGGCCCCCGCAGTCTACTTGCGCAGGCGACCGACCCCACTCGTCGGGGGACGACGGCCCGCCGTACGCGCCCTCTGGACGCGGCGCGCTCGTCACCCGGGGTGCGACGCCGCGAGCTCGGCCGTGACTCCGGCCGCGGGAGCGGCGGCAGGTCGACTGTGCCCTTCCACGGTGCCCGAGCTCGACGGGAGGCCGGGGATACGCTGGGGTGATGGAGACGCTCCGCCAGCCGCTCGCTGCCGCCCTCAGGGACAGAGGGTGAGGTCGATCGCCTCCGACAGGTTGGAGCCGCCGGGCGAGCTGTCCCTGAACCAGAACTGGAAGAGCGCGCGGTCTCCCGCTCGCAGCGCCCCCGCCAGCGGCCCGCTGCCCAGCGGGACCCGGAACGTCGCTCCCCCTCCCGCATCGAGCGCAGCGGGGACGACCCGGGCCACGGGCTGCCGGATGCAGAGGACCCCGTCCCCGACGAGGGCAGTACCCGCCTCGCCGCCGGCGACGAGCAGGCCGCTGCGACCGCCGGGTCCGTCCGAGACGGCGATGCGCAGATCATCCGCGGCGATGCTCGGGAGGCCCACGAGTCCGAGGCGAGCGCCGCCCGCCGCGGCCGAGTTCGGCTCGCCCTGGCAAACCGGTCGGACGTCTCCGCAGTCTCTCTCCACGGTCAGTTCGACTCGATCGAAGCCCGCCACTGATCCAGGGCTGCCGACGTTCAGAAGACCGGCGGCGAGGGTTCGCCCTGCTGCACCGGAGACGTCGTCCACGCGAAGCACGACCTCGAGCCGCTCCCAGACCGTGGGCCACCCGTCGACGAATCGCACCTCGCGTACGGCCATGCGGTCCTGATCGTCCGCGGGCTGGCGCCGCCGGTCGTAACCGAGGAAGTGCCGATCACCCTCCCGCCACAGGTGGGGATGGCCGGGAACCGTGTGAAGCCCCTCTCCTGCGAGGAACATGCTCGCGCCGTACCGGCCGAGACCTGCGTCGTACCGCGTGAGGCCGGCCCCGTCCTTGTCGACGAAGGGACCGCGCGGCGAGCGCGAGCGCCCCATGCGGATCGTGTAGTCGGCCTCGAGATTGCCGTAGGTCCCGAAGACGTACCACCATCCAGCGTGCTTGTAGAGGGCCGCGCCCTCCATGTAGCAGGTCGAGTCCGCGTCCCCGCACCAGCCCGGCGGCTGCGCAGGATCACCGCCCAGCGCCGCGCTCTCCGGCCAGCAGAGAACCTTGGTGTGCGTTCCGGGAGCGTGGGTCGAGACGAGCGGGCTCGCCGGGTTCCCGAGGACACGTCCCGTGGCCGGGTCCAGCTCCGTGACCCAGGCGACGTGACCACCCCACGACATCCACAGCCGGCCGTCGTCCGGATCCTGGAAGAGGTGCGCATCGATCACCCAGGGGAACTCCGAGCCCTCGTTCTCCAGGACCGTGACGTCGGAGGAGAGGTCCCAGGCGTAGTCCGGCGCGGAGGACCCCGGCAGGGGCCGACGCAGGGAGATCGCGGAGACGAGCGGCCCGGAGTCCTCGTAATAGGTCTGGTAGAGCGCGCGGAGACCCTGGGGCGTGATGATCGCGCCCAGCGCCATGTCGAAGTCGAAGCCGGCGCTGCTCCCGAGCGTCCACGGATCGAGGATCGGATCGGCGGAGACGGGCTGCCACGCAGGAGCGTCGGCGAAGTGCATGCGATGACCGCCGTCGATCCAGACGTTGACGCCGTCGTCGCTGGGCGCGGCGGCCGCCGAGCCCCGGAGGTCGGGAGCGTCCACGTCCTTCGTCACCTCGGCGAGAACCGCACCGTCGGCCGCGCGCAGCTGGAGCCGGGCGCGGGTGTCGGTCTCGACGCCTGGAGCGTTCGCGCTGCGCACCAGCGCCCTGAGCGTGACGACCTCCCCCGCGGCCAGCACGTGATCGGTGCACTGCGTCGTCGCCGGCAGGCCACCTCCCTGCAGCGCCAGGTGGCGCCCCTCGGGAGCGGCGTGCCGCTGCGCGGCCGTGACTGCTGCACCGTGCCACCCGAGCCCTCCTCCCTCGAACCCGGGATCGGAGAGGAGGCCCCGCTGGAGGGCCAGGAGTGGGATCGCAACGGACGTGGCGATGAGCGCGGAGGAGTGCATGGGCGAGCAGGGCGGGGTCAGGCCGAGGGTCGAGGCGCTGGATCGCCGCGTCCACCGGCCAGGGGCAAAGCCCATGCCATGCACGAAGAGCCTTCAGGGCCGCCCCTGGATCCTCCACGGAGGACACCGGTCGGTGTCGAAGTGACCACTGGAGCGCTCAGCCCGGTGGCCCGCGACCTCAGCTCACCCGACCGCCCCCGGGCCGCGCGGACCATCGCGCCAGCATGGCAGCGATCTCTTCGGAGCCGATCGGCTTCGCGATGTGGTCGTCCATCCCCGCCTCGATGCAGCGGGCGCGATCTGCGTTGCTGGCGTGGGCCGTGAGGGCGATGATCGGCGTGCGCCGGCCCTCCTGCTCGAGGCCGCGGAGGCGCCGGGTCGCTTCGTAGCCGTCGATGCCAGGCATCTGGCAGTCCATCAGGACGATGTCTGGACGCGACCTCTCGAAGGCTGCGATCGCCTCCTCCCCGCTGCCGTAGGTCTCGATCGAACACCCGGTCTTCTCCAGCATGCGTTCCGCGACGCGCTGGTTGATCCTGTTGTCATCGACGAGCATCACCCGAACACCCCCGAAACTTGCGGGTTCGGAGGGAGCCCCACTCCTCGGCTTCGCGCGTCGATCGAGCCGCCCTTCCCGGAGAAGCCGCTCGAGACGGGTGACGCGAATCGGCTGCCGCAGAGCCGCGAGCCCCTGACCGAGATCGTCGCGCTCGAGGCTGCCGGGGAGGATCCGCGTGATGCGAACCTCGGGGGCCTCCGACCGCAGCTCCTCGATGATCTCTCCCCCCACGCCCGCGTCGAGCGAGCACAGGTCCACGAGCACCAGGTCTCGCGAGCCTCCGTCGCCGACCTCCGCGAGAAGCCCCTCGGGGTCCTCGAACGCGAGCGCTGTGACGCCAACGGAGCTGGCGTGTTCCGCGTGGAGCTCCCGCAGCGCGGGGTCGACCGTGATCAGGATCGAGCGATCGAAGGCGGGCGTGCGAGCGGCCGCCGCCGCCGGATCCTGCACGATCGGCATCTGCAGGACGAAGGTGCTGCCCGCGCCCGGCGTGGAGTCCGCCTCCAGCCGCCCGCCCATCGCGGCTGCGAGACCGCTGCTGATCGCCAGGCCCAGCCCGGCGCCGCCGTAGGAGCGCGAAGCCGAGTTGTCCACCTGCTCGAACGGTTCGAAGATCCGCTCGAGATCCTCCCTCCGGATTCCCGGGCCGGTGTCGGTGACCTCGAAGCGAGCATGGTCTCCCTCGCCGCTGAGGCGCAGGTTCACCCCGCCCGACATGGTGAACTTCACGGCGTTGCCGAGGAGGTTGACGAGGATCTGCCGGAGGCGAGTCGCGTTGCCACTCACGAAGCGCGGAGCCCTGCTCTCGACCCGAAGATCCAGGGAGATCCCCTTCTCGGCGGCCTGGAACCGCAGCAGCGCTGAGGCCTCCTCACAGATCTCCCAGCAGTCGACGGGAGCGCACTCGATCCTGGCCTGGGTCGCGTCGATCCTGGAGAAGTCGAGCAGATCGTCGATCAGCTCGCGGAGGGAGCGGCCGGCGGCGCTGGTCGTGCGAACGAGCTCGAGCTGAAGGCTCGTGAGTTCGGTGTCGGCGAGGAGCTCGCTCATGCCGAGCACCGCGTTCAGCGGCGTTCGCAGCTCGTGGCTCACCTTGGCGATGAACTCGTCCTTGCGACGCACCGCGATGCGGGCCGTCTCCAGCGCCGCTTTCAGCTCCGCTCCTTGCCTCTCGAGTACCAGCTGGCGATCGGCCGCGTCCAGCGCGGCGCGCGCGTTCGCCTCCGCGACCTTCCGGCTCTGCAGCCTGAGCGCAGAGAGAGCCGCCTCCAGCCGCTTGATCCTCTCCCGCAGCTGCTCTTGCTCGGTGTCCGGTCGCATGGGCAGGATCAGATCACGATCGCCGCGGTGGCGGCTGTCTGGCGATGCTCGAGCGTCGTGAACCGGGCGAAGACGACCACGCTGGGGCTCTCCGCGCCGCCACGGGCGACACGCAGGTGCAGCGAACGCGGCCTCGGCTCGACCATCAGACGAGGAAACTGGAGTCCGAGGTCAGCAGGTCTCCAACGCAGGCCACGGCCCCGCCTATCTCGATGCCGTCGACGAGTTCGTCGGGGTGGATCCCCATCACGTCCATCGACATCGCGCAGGCGATGAGGTGGACGCCGCAGTCCTTCGCCACGACCACGAGATCGTCGACGTTGGAGACGTTCTTCTTCTGCATCAGGTGGCGGAAGAAGACGGGCCCGACGCCCGCCATGTTCTTGCGCGAAAGCGGCAGCCGGCGCGCGCGAGACGGGAGCAACGCGTTGAGCATCCGATGCAGTGCGGACTTGCCCCGGAACGACCTGCGCTTGCGCAGGGCCATCACGCCCCAGAACGTGAAGAAGACATGCACGCGCGTGCCCATGGCCGCGGCCGTACAAGCCAGGGACATGGTGGTCAGGAGCTTGTCGAGATCGCCGCTGTGCGCGATCAGGGTCAGCTTCTTGCCCGCGGCCCTCCCATCGCCCGCGGCGAGGGTGCCGGTCGGTTCTTCTGTCGTCGACATCTCAGCGCACCATGATCGTGGCCCTGAAGACCTCGCCGATCTCGAGCGCCTCCAGAGAATGGCCCGTCATCTCCGCCCATGCACGGACGTCGAGCTCGAAGGCAGGGTCTGTGGCCTCGACAACGATGGAGTCCCCGGTCTGCATGTCACGCACCGCGATCGAGAGCTCCACGATCGGCATCGGGCACTGCTTGGCGCGGCAATCGAGGGTCTTGTTCATGGGGAGTGGTCACCGGCCTCGTTAGACGCTACCCCAGGAAGCTCGCCCAGGTGAACTGGGAATAGCCTTCCCCGGGCGTTCATGAGGCGATGGTGACGCGGCTGGACCGCCGGATCCCAATCTGAGCGCCTTCAGCGTCGCCCGGGCCGTTCTGCGAGTTCGTTCTCCGTGCCTCGTCGATCCGGCTCGCTGCAGGCAAGAGGCGTCCTGCAACCACGCCTCGGCGCTTGCCGCTCCTGCACGATTCGAGAACGCGGTGCAGCCATCTGGCCTGGCCGCCGGGGAGCCAGCAATGACGACGCCGATGTGGACAGGCTCTCCTCCATCACCTCAACGTCGCAGGAGGCGGGACGCGCGCCACGCACAGAGCAGAACGGCGGCGCCGTAGCCGACCCTCCAGACCAACGCGTCGTCCGTCAGCTCGAAGGAGTGGAGGAAGCCGAAGGCGCAATACAGGCCCAGCGCCACGAAGAGCAGACCGGTGATGAGCTTCATGCCTCCAGTCTGCCCGAACGGATGCATCGGCCCGAGGGTTGGAGAGCTCGAACACGCGGGCGCGCCCTTCAGCCTCCTTCGAGCCCGAGGAAGCCCCGCAGGAGCGTCTCCGGGCGCGCGAGGATCGCGCGGTCGCCGCGCACCGCGATGGGCCGCTGCAGCAGAGTC
Source organism: Planctomycetota bacterium (assembly GCA_965662915.1). GTDB lineage: Bacteria > Planctomycetota > UBA1135 > UBA1135 > Saltatorellus. Next base: position 73,933 of record CBFIJG010000005.1, read on the forward strand.
GGCGCCTCCGCCATGCGGGCCACCAGCGCGTTACCGTCGACGTCTGGCCCGATCCCGAGGGCCTTCGCCTCCTTCGGGCGCAGGACATCGCGCGGGCCGACGCGCAGCAGCGCGAGCACCTCACGGAGTTCGTCCGCGTCGAGCGGCTCGTCGCGATACTCGCGGTAACGAAAGGGCACGCCGGCTTCCTCGAGCAGGGCGACCGCCCTGCCGCAGGTGCCTCACGTACCGGTGCAGATCAGGATCAGCTCGGGGTTGGTCATGGCGTCGAACCGGCGCTGCCGGTCCGCGCGATCGTAGGGTCCGAAGATGGCGCCGTCCTGGGCCCTCGTTCGAAGCCGGGTCAGCGCCCGACCCGCAGGCCGCACCACGCCGCCGCCAGAGCGAGCGCGACGTTGGCCAGCACCGAGCTGGCGGCCTTGCCCGCGTGCCCCTGCTCCAGGAGCTGCACCGTCTCCAACCCGAAGGTCGAGAAGGTCGTCAGCGCGCCGAGCAGCCCCACAGCGACAAGGTGCTTGTGCATGGGGTCGACCGCCCCGCGCGAGACGAGCGCCGCCACCAGCCCGAGCAGGAAACTGCCCGCGGCGTTGACGAAGAGGGTCGCGACCGGGAAGGCGCCACCCGCGGCTCCGGGACCGCCCACGAGCGCCGTGACGAGATAGCGGAGCACCGCCCCCACCGCGCCGCCGGCGCCGACCAGGAGCAGCTCGCGCAGCATCACTTGCCCACGAGGAAGTGGCACACGTCCCCTTCCTTCATGACGTAGTCACGGCCCTCGGTGCGCAGGCGCCCGGCCGCGCGGATGTTGGCCTCGGTGCCGTGCTCGGAGAGATCGGGGACCGAATAGATCTCCGCGCGGATGAAGGCCTTCTCGAAGTCGGTGTGGATCACGCCGGCGGCCTGGGGCGCCTTGGTGCCGGTGGGCACGGTCCAAGCGCGGATCTCCTTCTCGCCGGCCGTGTAGTAGGTCTGCAGGTCGAGGAGCTTGTAGGTGGCCTGGATGAGCCGATCGAGGCCGAGCTCGGTGATCCCGAGGTCCTCCATGAAGACCTCCCGATCGCCCTCGTCCATGTTCCGCAGCTCGGACTCGATGTCGCCGCAGATGGGGATCCACTCGGAGCCCGTCTCCGCGGCGCGCGTCGCGACGGCCTGGGCGAGGTCGGACTCGCCCGCGAGATCGTCGTCGGCGACGTTGGCCACGTAGAGCATGCGCTTTGTGGTCATCAAGCAGAGCGGCTTCAAGAGCTCGCGCTCACGGTCGGACCACTCGTGCGTGCGCAAGATCTCCTCCGCCTCGATGAGCTTCTTGGCCTTGATGTAGACCTCCTTCATCTCCAGCGAGTCCTTGTCGCCGGAGCGAGCCTTCTTCGACACGCGTTCGATGGCCCGGTCGACCGTGTCGAGGTCCGCGAGCGCCAGCTCGAGCTCGATCACCTCGATGTCCTTGATCGGATCGACGGGATCCTCGCGCACCACCTTCGAGCCGCCGAAGCAGCGCACGACGTGCATGATCGCGTCCGTCTCCTTGATGTTGGAGAGGAACTTGTTGCCGAGCCCCTCGCCCTTCGACGCGCCCGCGATCAGGCCAGCGATGTCGACGATCTTCACCGAGGCCGGGATGACCTTGTCGGTGCTGATGTGCTCGTGGATCCGCTCGAGGTTCGGATCCGGTACGGCGGCCACGGCCACGTTGGGCTCGATGGTGCAGAATGGGAAGTTGCCCTCCTGCGCCCCGGCCGCGGTCAGCGCGTTGAAGAGGGTGCTCTTGCCCACGTTGGGCAGGCCGACGATTCCACAGGCGACGCTCATCTCGTTGCTCCTCTCGCCCGATCAGGCGAGCGCCAGGCAGTCGATCTCGACCAGCACGTCCTTCGGGAGACGCGCGACCTCGACGCAGGCCCGCGCCGGGGGCTCCAAGCCCTCGAACCACCGGCCGTAGACCTCGTTGACCGCTCCGAAGTCGTCCATGCTCTTCAGGAAGATCGTGCAGCGCACGGCCTTCTCGAAGCCCGACCCCGCGGCCTCGAGCACCGCGGCGAGGTTCTTCATGACGCGCTCGGTCTGCGCCGCCACGTCTCCGTCGATGACCGTCATGGACTCGGGGTCCAGGGCCACCTGGCCGGAACAGTGCACGAAGCCGCCGGCCACGAGGGCCTGGTTGTAGGGGCCGATGGCGCCGGGAGCACCGGGTGTGGAGACGACCTTTCGATCGGACATGTCGAGCGACGGCGTCAGCCGTCGAAGCGGCCCGCGAGCGCCGTGACGACCGCGGGCGGGACGAAGGGTGAGATGTCCCCGCCCAGGCGCGCGATCTGGCGCACGAGGGTGCTGGAGACGTGGGCGTGTTCGGAGGACGAGAGCAGCATCACGGTGTCCAGATCCGCGTCCATCGCGCGGTTGGTCAGCGCCAGCTGCCGCTCGTACTCGAGATCGGCAGCGCTGCGGATGCCGCGCACGATCGCGGTCGCGCCGAGGCGACGCGCGCCCTCGACGAGCAAGCCTTCGAGGACGACGACGTCGACGTGGGCGAGGTCACGCGTGACCTCCTCGAGCAGGACCACCCGCTCCTCCACGGTGAGGATGTGCCGCTTGTCGTGATGCGCGGCCACGGCGATCGTGAGGTGGTCGAACAGGCGCGCCGCGCGCTCGACCAGGTCGACGTGCCCGCTGGTGACGGGGTCGAAGGTGCCAGGAAAGATGGCGTGGCGGCGGTCCGAGGCGGTCATAGGGCACGTTGGGGGGCGAAGAGTGTAGCCCGCCCGAGGCGTGGACGTGCCTCGCCGAGCCCGTCCCCGAAGGACCCCGCGCGCGCTACCCGGGCGCGGCCTCGTCCTGGCCAGGGGATGGTGCAGAGGACAGTTGTGCCCCCGGCTCTCACGGGATCCAGGGCGCACGCTCCGTCGCTGGTCGATCGTCCACACCCGCGAGCCCCACGGTCCAGGACCGCGCCGGCGCCCCGCCGGTCCGGCGAGGCCTCGACCTGGAACTCTCAGCTTCCGTCCGATCGAGGACCAGCGAGGGGCAGGATCGCGGCGGCGCCGCCCAGCGATGAGCGGCCGGCTACCCCTCAGCTCCCTCCACGGCCGGAGCCCGGCTCCGCGATCGGCTCCCGCCCGACAGGTCCGAAGGGGAGGGTGCTGCCTCGGCCATCGGGCACAGGAGGGATCTCGCCCCGAGTCAAGCCGCGGCATCAGGCCCCGTCCCCGGCCCGTCCCGCGTGCCGCCGCGGGACACCGCGGCCCTCGCGCGGAAGCGCGCAGTCCCCGATGCGCTCCTTCTGGTTAGATGGCACGGCGGGAACCGCCTCTCGCGGAGGTCCGTCGTAACCGAGGCGCCCCTCCGAGACCTGGGGATCTCCCCGCCCCACACGCCCATGCACAACCTCTTTCTCTCCCGGCTCTCCGCCGCACTCGCGCCTCTCCTCCTCTGCGGCCTGACCGCGGGCGCGACCGCCCACGAGGACGACCCGAAGGTCCGCGACCGCGTCCCGGCCCACCCCGGGACGGGGTTCCTGGAGGGCCGCTCCAGGATCGCCGGCGCCGGCTCCAACGCCGCCGCCCTCGGCTTCCCCGCCCAGGGCGCCGAGCTCCACTCGTGGCTGACGATCGAAGACATGGGCGGCGCCCGGAGCGAGAGCGGCAACGACTGCTGGGGCTACGTCTCACCCTCGGGACGCGAGTACGCGCTCATGGGCACGTCGCGCGCCACGATCGTCGTGGAGGTCACCGACCCCGGCAATGCGACGGTGATCGCGCGCCTCGACGGGCCGGCCAGCCTCTGGCGTGACGTCAAGGTCTACCAGGACCACTGCTACGCGGTCAGCGAAGGCGGACAGGGCATCCAGGTCTTCGACATGAGCCAGGTGGACAGCGGCGTGGTGACTCTCGTCAACACCATCGACGGTCAAGGCTCGTCAGCCACGCACAACGTCGCGATCGACGAGGTGAGCGGCTTCCTCTACCGGTGCGGAGGCAACGGGAACGGCCTGCGCATCTACAGCCTGCAGAACCCGGCGCAGCCCCAGTACGTGGGCCAGTGGAGCGACCGCTACGTGCACGACGCCCAGATCGTCACGTACACCTCAGGTCCCTTCGCCGGCAAGCAGGTCGCCTTCTGCTGCGGTGGCTTCAACAATGGCTACGGCGACACCGGGCTCACGATCCTCGACGTCACGAACAAGTCGAACATCCGCAGGATGAGCCAGGTCGCGTACCCCGACCGCGAGTACAGCCACCAGGGCTGGCTGTCGGAGGACCGCACGCGCTTCTACCTCGGCGACGAGCTGGACGAGCGGCGTGGAGTCGATCTCCAGACGACCCGCGTGATCGACGTGTCCGACCTCGACAACGCGACCTTCACCGGGTCGTTCACGACGGACATCGACTGCATCAGCCACAACATGTACGAGCACGACGGGCTGCTCTACCAGGCCAACTACACCTCGGGCGTGCGCGTGTTCGACGTCGCCTCGAACCCCGACGACCCCGAGGAGATCGCGTTCCTGGACACGGCGCCCTCGCGTGACACCTCGTCGTTCAACGGCTGCTGGAACGTCTACCCGTTCCTCCCCAGCGGGACGGTCCTCGCGAGCGATCTCGAGCGCGGCCTCTTCGTCATGAGCTTCGACGCTCTCCGCGTCGACGCCGCCCAGGCTGCTCCGGAGCTCCTCCCCGGCACCGGGACGAGCTTCCAGGTCGACATCTCCGAGTACACGGCCGGGACCCTGGACCCCACGAGCCCCTCGCTCGAGGTCCGCGCCCTCGGCGTCGAGCGCTCCTTCCCGCTGACCGCCACCGGCGTGCCCGGCCGCTTCGAGGGTCGGATCTCCGGCTTCCCCTGCGGAACGGAGGTCCAGTGGTGGGTCAGCGCCTCGACCACCGACGGGGTGGAGAGCACCTTCCCGGCGAGGGCCCCTGTCGAGCCCGTCATCGCCTTCGCCGGCTCCGCGGCCGACGTGGTCCGACGTGACGACATGGAGAGCGACGCCGGGTGGGTTCGCGACGTGGCTGGTGACACCGCGCTGCGCGGTCTTTGGGTGCGTGGGATCCCCCTCGAGACCGCCGCGAATCCCGGGTACGACGGCTCGCCGGACGGGAAGATCTGCTGGTTCACCGGCCAGTCCCCCGTCCCCAACAACAACACCTACGAGGACATCGACGGCGGGCGCACGACGCTGCTGACGCCGCTCCTCGACCTCTCGGGGATGGAGGAGCCGCGCATCGCGTACAGCCGCTGGTTCCACACCTCGTGGAACGGCCCCCAGGACGACGTCTTCGACGTGGAGATCTCGAACGACGGCGGACAGACCTGGCAGCTCCTCGAGCGGGTCGGCCCCACCGGTCCCGAGACCGAGGGCGGCTGGATCCGTGTCTCCTTCCGGGTGCGCGAGCACATCCTCCCCACGAGCCAGGTCCAGCTCCGCTTCATCGCCTCCGACACGGGTGGGCCCACGATCGTCGAGGCCGCGATCGACGAGTTCATCGTCCGCGACGTGAGCTGCGGGACGTCCCTCGGAAACGCTTATTGCCAGGCCAATCCGAACTCCACGGGCGAGGCGGGCGAGCTCGTCGCGATCGGCACCGACCAGGTCATGGTGAACGACCTGACCGTGCTCGCCCGGCGCCTGCCGCCCGGCCAGTTCGGCTTCTTCGTCACCTCTCCCGGTCAGGACTTCGTCCCGAACCTCGCCGGCGGCGACGGCAACCTCTGCGTGGGCCCGTCCCTCGGGCGCTTCCTGGACCAGATCGGCACGGCGAGCCCGTCGGGGACGCTGCGCCTCGACGTGGACCTCACCGCCATCGCGACCGCGAACGGCCCTCTCGCAGGACAGCCGGGCGAGACGTGGAACTTCCAGGCCTGGCACCGCGACGTGAACCCCTCGGCGACCTCGAACCTCACCCAGGGCCTGGAGATCACGCTCCGATGACCGACGCTTCCTTCTCGACGATGGGCTCCCTCCCCGCGGGCCCGCCCGACGCCCCCGCGGTGATCGCCTTCCTGGCGCGGTCCCTCGGCTACCGCTACCGCTGGGCCACCGACGGCATGGCCGAGGAGACCCTCGCCTTCCGCCCCGTCGAGGGCTCCATGAACATGGCGGAGCTCATGGGGCACCTGTGCGACCTCGCCTGGTGGATGCGCGCGACCCTGACGGGCGTGATGGCGCCGAGACCGGAGCCGGGGGTCGAGGGCCTGCGCGCCGCGACCATGGCCCACCTCGAGGTCGTCGCGGAGTCGTTCGCGGCCATGACGCCAGCCGATCTCCAGGCGCTCCGCATCAGCCCGCCCGGGATGGAGGAGGAGTTCCCACTCTCCAACGTGATCCACGGCCCCCTCGCAGACTTCCTGACCCACGTCGGCCAGGTCACGAGCTGGCGCCGGATCGCCGGAGACCTCGCGCCCGCGGCACCCGTCTTCTTCGGCGGGCCGCCGGCCTGATCCCCCGACGATCGAAAGCTCTTCCTGCGCACCGCGCGGGAAGATGGCTGGCGAGCAGGATCGCTTCTCTGCCAGGAGCTGGTTGATTTTCGTGAACGAGTCGAAGGGGTTCGGCCAACAGGAGTATTGGACGCTGCGTTCGGACAGCGCGTCTCCTCCCCATGGCCACCCTCATCAGAACCGCATTCGCACTCCTCGGGCTCTTCGCCCTGCTCGCCGGCGCGTGCACGGTCCACGCTCGTTCCCCCCTCGACGCTGATCCGGGGACCGAGACCGTTCCCGCGCGTCTCGTCATCGACGTGGAGCTGACGAGCGGCGCAGCCGCAGCCGCCGACGACATCGAAGTGGCCCGCGCGGCCCTCGCGGCGCGAACGGAGGGGCTCGCCACGGTCGAGGTCCTCCCCGCTTCCGAGCGCGGAACATCGCGTTTGCTCGTGATCCCCCATCGGGGCGCGGACCTGGCCCGAATCCAGCGGCTCAGCACCGACCCTGGTGGCCTGCGCGTGGCGGCTCTCGACGCCTCTGAAGGCGCCATCCAGCTCGATGAGACCGACGTCGAATCGGTCGAACTCGCTCCAGGGAAGGCCGGGCTGGAGCTCCGGATCGCTCCCGGCGGACAGGACAGGTTCGAGCGTCTCACACGCGGCCTCATCGGCCGCCGCCTCGCGGTGGACGTGGGGTCCACGCGGGTGAGCTCCCCGGTCGTGCAGATGCCCATGCGCACCACGCTCTTCATCAACGGCGGTCTCGACGAGCTCAGCCCCTCCGACCTGCAGGATCTCCGCGCGCTGATCGAGCATCCGCTCTCTGGCTTGAGGCTGACGCAGTCCCCAGCATGAGCCTCGAGCCCGCCCGGTCTGCAGCCACGAAGGAGTTGAAGAGCATCTCGAGCGGACGTGTCAGGCCGTCGAATCCGCGCTTCTTGAGGAGTTCGAGGGCCGCGGTGATCGTGGTGGCGGCGAAGTCGTGGTGGGGCGTCGTCGAATCCAGGTGAGGGTTCATGTCCTCACACGGAAGCGACTCCGTTCCCGCCGCACCAACTCGGCCCTGCAGGCCCGCTCCAGCGGGCGGCCCCCCGGGACAGGCCGCTGCGCTCCGCGACGCGCGCACCAGACCGCTCGTCACTGCGCAGCGAAGCGGGCCTCGCTCGGCGCCTCGCGAGACCACATTCCTGCTGATACATCGCTGTCAGCGCGACACGAGCTTCAGGGTCTTCTTCTCGAAGTTCCACACGGTCACGTAGTTCTTGAGGAACTGGTAGCCCAGCACGATCTCCGGCGCGCCCTTCGGTGTGCCCGGTGGATGGGGAAAGAGCCCGATGTTCCGCACCGGCGCCAAGGCCGTGTCCCCGGCAGCGAGCGTACGTGTCTCGTAGGTTCGACGCCTTGGAGTCGACTGTCCGTACCAGGCGCCGTTTCCGCAAACGGCAATCGCGCCAGACTTGAGCAAGCGGTCCCGGGCCTCGCCCTCGACGTGAATCGAAGTCTGATTGCCGGTGTCGAAGGCGGCGCTGATCGTCTCGCCCGCGAGCTTGAACTCGGCGAAGGGAAGAGACGGCTCCAAGGGGAAGGTGAGTTCGAGGACCGCGACGACCTCGTCTCTGGCGACGCGCTCGATCTTCGTCTCGCCGCTGTCGCCCTGCAACGCGAAGAGCTCGACGACCTGACGGTCGTAGTCGAGCTCGAATTCGTAGTCCTTCAGAAAGCCGTAGCCCAGGAATCAGAGGAAGTCGGAGGTGATACCGCTCTCCACGTAGGCGAAGTCCGAATGCAGCACGGTCTGCTTCTCCCACCGGGTCCGGTCGCCGATCCGTATCGAGTCGACCACGCTTGAGAAGTTCTCGTGGCGCTGCCCGGAGCCGGCGAACCCGCTGCCGCTTGCCTGGTCCCTGTCGAGCTTGATGCGATGGTTGTTCAGGAACGCCCGCGCGCCGCTGCCCGTGTCCAGCATGAACTTCCCGCGGGTACCGTTGACGCTGCCGTCGACGAGGATGAACCCATCGACGAGATGGAACGGCAGGGTGATGCGCTCCAAGGCCGATGACTCGGCCCCCGCCGCCTCTGGCTCGACATCTGGCTGGACGACGTCCAGCCTCAGCAGCTTGAAGTCGGCATCGAGCTCGAGCTCGTACTCCAACCCGATGCTCCGCACGACGGCGCCCGCGACGAACTTCCCCTCGGCACTCCTCGTGAACGTGACGAGCTCAAGTGGCAGCTTCGGAAGCTGCTGGAGGAGCTGCGGGAGGACGTTGTTTCGCGCCATCGGGGGCCCGTAGCCCATCGTCCTGAAGTCCTCGGAGAGCCGGTCCTGGAGCTCGCCCGCGTCCGAATGCTGAATGGCCTTCTGGACAGCATCGAGGACCTCGTCGAGCGCCGCGCGCTCGGCCACGGGGACCTGTGCGAGCGGAGGCTCTTCCTGTACTTGCGAACGGGTCAGGCTCGCGGGAATGAGGACGAGCAGAAAGAGAAGTCGGAGCATCGAAGTCAGTGGTCATCAGGGGACGACGACGGGGTCGACAGCACTCCCGCCCGCGCCAACAAGGCAGTGCGCCGGGGTCACGGTGTGGAACGAGCAGGCGTCGGACGCGTCGCGTCGAAACGGGTCAATTGGAGCGCGCTCGCCTCGGGTGGATCGCCGGCGTCAGGCCTGGACCGACGACTCGTCAGCGGCTGGACGATTTCGAGCCACCCGAAATCGCCCCTTCGACGCCGTCACCCGCGTCGAGGCAGGCGCAGCCGCGATCGGAGCCGTCTTCGCTCGACGGCCTAGGCGCGGCGAGCGAAGCGTGCCCGGCACCTTCCTGTGGGAGATCATCAGCAAGGTCTGCGACTCCGTATGGCCCGACGCGGGATGCCCTTGGCGAGCCGAAGTCCGAGGGGGCCGCCTCGGGTTTCCGGCGGACGAACGCTCGGGAACGCCGAAGGACCTCGGCCTCCCCATGGAGGCCTAGGCACCTGTGGGCCGAGCGGTCATTCGACGAAGGCCGCCACGGGAGAGAGCGCCCCGCGACGGAGCTCGGCAGCTCCCACCTGCGCGCCGGCGTCGACCGGAATGGCACGCGCGCCATCCCACTGCACGAGCTCGAGGCGTCCGGACGTGTGTTCCACCAGGGCGGTGCAGCTCTCGACCCAGTCGCCGTCGTTGGCGTAGATCACGTCGCCGATGTGGCGTAGCTCGGCCTTGTGAATATGGCCGCACACGATCCCGTCCACCCGACGTTCCCGGGCGGCTTCCGCCACTCGTTCTTCGAAGCGACTCACGAAGCCCACGGCCGACTTCACGCGATGCTTCAGCCAGAGGGAGAGCGACCAGTAAGGCATCCCGAGCCAGCGACGGACGACGTGAATGACCTCGGACACCCCCATGGTCATCGAGTAGGCGCGGTCGCCGATCGCGACGAGCCAGCTCGACTCCTCGCCGTAGTCGTCGAAGCAATCGCCGTGAGTCACCAGCAGGCGCTTCCCATCCGCGGTGTGATGCACGACCTCATCACGAACTCCGATGCCCGCGTACTGGAAGATCCCGTGACCACGGAATTCCGCATCGTGGTTGCCCGGGATGTAGACCACGTTGACCCCGTTCCCGGCACGCCGGGCGACGTCCGCCACCAGAGCGGTGTGGCTAGCTGGCCACCGGACCTTCTTGCGCAGCTTCCAGAAGTCGAGGATGTCACCCACCAGGAACAGGTTCTCGCACTCGACTGTGTCGAGGAAAGCGCGCAGCTCGGCGGCCTTGGAGGCTTTCGATCCGAGGTGGACATCCGACACCCACACGCTGCGGAGGCGCGTCCGGCCGTTGGCTCCGGCCTCGGGCCGGACGTTGGGATGAAGCGGCGCCGCTGCGCCGCCGTGGAGAGAGTCATTCATCAGGTCTTGGCCTCGTCAGCCGGCGCGGGGAGGTTCGAAGCGACGGGAGGTGTCAGGGAAGGGACGTCGGATGGGAGCCTCACCTCTCCCCGATCCGACCTGGGCACGATGGGCTGCGCGCTGACTCGCGGCTGCTTCTTCGAGGCGGCGTGAAGTGCCGGACGCCTCATGGCGTGCCGCAGGAGTTCGCCGGTGTAGATCGCGCTCGGCAGCACCTCGCACTCGGCCCAGCACCCCGCGCACGCCTTGACCCAGGCGCGCTGCTGGTGGGCCGCCGCGCCGGCCCAGACCTGGTCGAAGCGCGCCTCCCGAAGGTTTCCGACGATCTGCGTGTTCTGCTGGCAGGTCGGGACATCTCCGTTCGGGAAGATCCGCAGGTGCGCATGGAGCGCGACGCAGGCGGGGCTGGCCGGGCCGTCCTCCCCCAGGAGGCGGCGTCGCAGACCCGCGAGGTAGTACCCCTTCGCCATCCGTTCCGGACGCGCGAGCGACGCGAGATCACGCTCGGCCTCGTCGAGCAGGGCTCCGATCTCAGCGCGAGTGAAGGCTCCGTAGGTCTCGTAGGCGTCGGCGCCGTCCACGGCCCGCGCGAGGTCGCGCACCGTCGAGTAGGTCGCGCTCTCCTTGTAGGCGACGACGAGATGGAGGGGCACCTGGAGTGCGGCGAGGATGTCTCGCAGCGGTCCGTAGTGCCCCGCGCCCTCAGCGTCCACCACCGTCTGGTTCACGGCGAGCTGGAGATTGAGCTCTCGCCGGCGGGGAGCGAGCTCCTCGATCGTGGCCATTGCACGCCCGTAGCTCTCTGGCACGCCACGGACTTCATCGTGCTTGTCCGCAACGCCGTCGATGGAGACGAGCAGCTGCAGCGGGACGGAGAGGTCCCGCCGCTCGACCACGTCGACGATTCGCTTCGTCAGGAAGCCGTTGGTCGTGATGTGGATGAAGCGCGGGTCGAGATGGCGCACTCCGAGGCTCAGGATCGCGCCGAGATCCTTGCGCAGGAACGGCTCGCCACCCGTGAGCCGAAGGACGTCGACGGTCGGCAGCGCGGCGTAGATCCTCTCGACCTCTTCCGTGGTGAGTTCGTCCTGCCCGGGGAGCCGCCAGGAGTCGCACATCATGCACTTCGCGTTACAACGGAAGGTCACGGTGTGCGTGACGACTCGAGGACGGTCGGAGTCGTGTGCGCGCAACCTCACCATCTCCCGCACGAAGTGGAAGAGCCTGGTTGCGTTGCCCTTGCGACGCGGTGAATCGATCCTGGGGCTCGACGGAGGAGCCAGGGGACCGGCGGTCTCGGGAGGTGCGTCCATCCGAGGCCTCAACGGGCGAGCTGCGCGCCAGTGGGGAACAGTCCGGACGAGCGCGGCGTCGTGGTCGCGGGCAGAGTCGCCCGACCGAGCGCGGCCTCGACGTGGCGCAGCGTCTCCTCCGTCCCATCCACGTCGAGCTGAGCGCAACGCCGGGCGAGTCGCGGAACGTCTTCCAGGAACCGGGCGACGGCCTCTCCATCGCACGCACTCCCGTCGACGACGTGCCCTGCTCCGAGGTCCTGGAGGAACCAGCCGTTGATCTCCTGCTCGCGGTTGCCTGCTTCGGGCATGGCGAGGACGGGTTTCTGGAGGTGGATGGCCTCACCGACGAGCTGGTTCCCCGCGCTCGTCACCACGGCGTGGCACGTCCGCAGGTCCTCGGCGAAGCCCTCCGCGCAGACGGGCCGGGGACGGAGCGCGCCTTGCCGTGCGTGCATTCGACTCCCGTAGACCCGCACCTCGCGCTCCTGCGCGGCGAGGGTGTCGAGGACGCAGCGTGGCGTCCCTCGACGGACGTACGCCAGCAGATGCCCGTCGTCCGCCGGAATCGCTCGACGGATCGAGTCTCGCAGCAAGACGCCTACGAAGCGGACATGGTCGGCCCCAGCGCGGCGGCGAGGGCGATAGAAGCTCGAGCTCACCGCGACGTCTGCATGCCTCGACCAGGCGCGCACGAAGCGTCCCATCCAGGTCGCATGCCTGCGGAGGGCCCGCGGCAGCTGCCTGAAGTCGCCGTGCGCGAGCACGCTCTGGTGATCGAGCGCCATCACCGGGATCCCTGCGCGATGCGCTGCACGCGGGAGGAGCGGCTCGAAGTCCGAGATGACGAGGTCGGCCCCGTCGGCCTCGAGAGTGGCCTGGAGGCGACGCCGAGCGGCCGGGAACGCGCGGAGGACGTCGAGGTTCCCTCGAGCTGTCCGGAGCAGATCCACCCGCCCGCCGCGTCCGTAGTGGAACCGCGCCCCCGGGATGCGCCGTATCGCGACGCCTGTGCCCTCCAGCGCCGGCTCGAGGAGCTCGTGGGCATCGCCGAACGTGTGAACCGTGATGCGGTGACGACCGGAGAGAGCCTCGAGGACGGTCTTCGCCCTGGCGGCGTGCCCTCTGCCTTCACCAGCGAGACTGAAGTGGATGTTGGCCATATCGCGCGCGGTGAGTTCGTTCCCACCCTCACACGTATGAAGTCGACGCGAACCCCTTGTCTCCAGTGAAGCCCGTCTCAAGCTCCGAACAAGAGCGACGCGAGGCAGACGCCCGGCCTCCGATCGACTTGCGATCGGCACGTATCGCCATGGAAGTCGTCGGGCGACTCACCTCCAGTCGAGGTGAGCCGCCCATGGGTCCCGAGCGGTGATCCGCTGCGATGTCTGGCACGACTGGCCGTCCGAACGCCCACCGTGCGTGGCGCGCGAGGACCGCTTCAGGAACGATCGAGGCGCCTGTCCACCTCGGCGAACAGATAGAGCATCTCGCGAGCGATCTGCGCGCAGCGCTCGTCATAAGCGGCCGCTTCCCGGCTCGTCCCGTCGAATGCCTTCGGGTCCACGTAGGGGAGCGCGACGCGCAGTCCCGCGCCGGGAACGAACGGGCACGCCTCATCGGCGGACTGGCAAGTCATGACCGCGACGAAGTTCGCGGAGGGATTTGCATCGTCGCTGAACACCTTGGACCAGCAGGGCATCCCGTCGCCGTGGCCGTCCTCGACCACGTAGACGGGGTTCTCGCCGTCGACGCGGATCTCCACCGTCAGCCCGGCGCGCTGGATGGCAGCCACCGCGCGTGGGTTGAACGCCGTCGCCTCCGTGCCGCCGGAGAACGTTCGGACCCCGTCGAGGCCGTGTCGGCGCGCGGCGCACTGGGCCCAGATCTGCGCCATGTGACTGCGGCGCGAGTTGTGCGTGCAGATGAAGGTCATGGGGAGCTCCTGGCCCTCGCCCAGCCAGTCCGCGAGCTCCTCCGAGAGCGCGTCGAGATCCGTCCGGCGCTCGGTATCGATGGCGCTGAACTCGGACACGCGCTTCTCGATGTAGGCGGCGAGCGCGATCTCCGGCTCCGCCTCGGCTTCGATCCGAGACGATCCGCCGCTCGTCAGGCAGGAGGGGAGCAGTACGAGCGCCATCGTGATGGCGATCCGTGAGGGTTTCATGGTCATGTCAGCGTCTCCAGAGGTGGGCCGATAAGTGTTCAGCAACAGTCCCCGTCTCGCAGCCGGCGCTCGTCGAGATCGAGCTGGTCCGAGCCCGCGAGCATCTCGTCGATCGCGTGCCAGAGGAGCGCCTCCGGCGCGGCGCGGCGGCAGTGTAGCCAGCGCCCCTCCTTACGGACCGCCACGAGACCGGCGTCGCGAAGGAGCCGGACGTGTCGGGAGACGGTGGACGCGTCGAGACCGAGGAGGTCGACGAGGTGGCAGACGCAGAGCTCGCGCTCGCGGAGTGCCGCGAGCATGCGAAGCCGGCCGAGATCAGCGAGTCCGCGACCGACACGGCGGACGGCCTCGAGATCTCCAGCGCGCGCGAGAGCGGGTGTATCCATGTGCACGAACATACACATTTGATCGCGAACGTCACCGATCTCCCCGCGGCCCGTCTGAAGCTCTGTGACTTCGACAGGACCCATCTGCGGCTGGGCGGGAGGGGTGCTCCTGGGTGTGGGCGTTGTGCTCGTCCCCCACGGCGAGGCCGGGCCGCTCGTGCTCGGGACGGGCCTCGCCATGGTGCTGAGGCGCACTCGCGGGCGCTGGCACGCCCGTGAGTGGAGCTTGAGCCTGCTCCTCGCCGTCCTCGCCGCAGCGCGAGCTGCCGACGCGCTTCGTCCGGCCGCACCGGACGGCGATTCGCTCCAGGCCCGGGTCACCAGCCCATGGCGAACGCGAGGTGGTCTGTCCCTCGACTCGGGAGGCCGCGGCGTGCGACTCACGGTCGAGCCCGACGCCCTGTGGCCAGGCGACGAGGTCGTTCTCCACCAGCCCCGCCCGGGCAGGCGCGCGGCGTCGCCGCCTGGGTTCGCTGCCCCGTCAGCGGGCCCGGTGACGCAGTCGCCCGAGCTGAGCGCGCTGCCCGAGGACATCGTGCGGACGAGGTGCGGGGACCCGGTCGGCGCCGGAGTCCTCCGCAGGCTCCGCGAGCGCGGGCTCGGCGCCTGCGCGCGTCACCACGATCCGGACACCGCTGGACTGCTCGCGGCGCTCCTGTTCGGCGACACGTCTCGACTGCCCCGCGGCCTCGCCGATCTCTTCACGCGGACCGGGACGCGCCACCTCCTCGCCCTCTCCGGACTGCACGTCGCGCTGCTCGCGGTGCTGCTCGGTCTCCCCCTCGCCCGCGCGATGGCGGGGATCGCGACGCTCGCGCTGCGCGTCATGGGCGCGCGCCGCAGCGTTGGACCGGCGGTGCCGCTGGCGCTCCTCGCGGCGGCGCGCGCCCATGAC
>CBFIJG010000006.1:0-66051 GCA_965662915.1 Planctomycetota bacterium
GAGGGCGCGCTGTGCGCGGTGCGACGCGCGCGCTCGGCGGGCGCCCGGGCCGCAGCCTGTTCCTCCCCACCGAGGTGCGCGAAGGCCGCGCGGACGACCGCCGGGCTCCCGTGCAGGTGGAGCTCCACCGCGCCGAGATCGCGGCCCACGACGAGGACCTCGTCCAGCGTCTCTCCGCCCGCAACGAGCCGTCCGAGGGTGACCGTGCCAGCAGAAGGAAGAGGGCGGCCCAGCATCGCGGCGAGCCGAGACCGGGCCTCTTCGCCGGTGACCTCGAGCACCGCAACGGCCCCGGCGCCCGGCGGCGTCAACCGCCGCGCGCTCATCGGGTCTCCGCGGCCGCGTGGCCGAGCCCGAAGTGCACCAGGGCGGCGTGGGTGCGGAGCGCCGCGCCGTGCTCCGCTGCGAGGCGCCCCTCCACGAAGTGCCGCGCCCCGCCGGTCAGATGAACGGCGACCCCCTCGAGCCCACCGTGCGCCTCTCCGGCGACCCGACGCACGAGTTCGACGACCGCTCCCTCCAGCCCGACCAGGACGCCCGCGCGCAGCGCTGCCGGGGTCGAGCGCCCGAGAGCCGCTGCGGCACCCTCGAGGTCGAATTCCGGCAGCCTCGCCCCGACGCCGCTCAGGGCTCGCGCGTGACTGCCCGGGCCGAGGGCGATGGCCCCTCCGAGGAATATGCGCGTCCCGTCTCCTTCGCGTATCGCCGCGTCCACGGTCAGCGCGGTGCCCACGTCCACCACGATCACGCGGGCGGGGCTCGCGCTCTCGAGCTCGAGCGCGCCGCGGGCCGCGTACTGCCGATCCGCGCCGCAGGTCTCGGGCTCGATCAGGCGGAGCTGCAGCCCGGGGTCGGGGCGCACCGTGACGGTGAGGCCCGCCTCCGCGAGCAGCTGGCGGGAGCGCTCTTCCCGGTCGAGGGCGCCCACCGCGCTGAGAACCGCCGTCGCGGCACCAGTGGCTCGCGCGACTCGCGCGAGGCCGGTCGTCTCCTCGGCTGCCGTCCAGCTGCCCACGAACTCGACCGCCGGCGCAGCGCCGGGGGTCATGCTCACGAGGGCGGCCGAGCCTCCGCTGTTGCCGAGGTCGACGGTGAGGATCATCCGGGCGTCCACGCCGGGAGGATAGGGCGCGCGCCCGGCGCATGCTGGGATCGGCCGCCGATCCGCGGCGGGATCGAGGGGCGCCTCGAGCTGTGGCCCAGGTCGGGGCGTCACTCCTCGGGGCTGTGGTAGACCTCCTCCACCACGCGGCCGTTCCGCAGGATCTGCACGCGCCAGACGCTCGTCGCGTCGGAGTTCTGGCGCACGTACTGGATGCCCTGCTGCTCGCTCGTGATCGAGGTGCCGTTGATCGAGATCACGACATCCTCGGCCTGCACGCCGTGGCGCGCCGCCATGGAGCCTGGCTTGACCTCGCGGACCTTGAGGCCGGCGCGCTTGCCGTCCTCCATGTAGGTCTCAAGCTTCACGTCGTTCGCGAGGATCTGCTGGTAGTTCGCGCTGAACTCCGCGGCGTCGTTCGTGCCCACGTAGATCTGGCCGTTGATCCGCTCGGTGGTCTCACGCGAGGCGGCGCGCACCCCGGGAGTGATGCTGCGCAGGCCGTTCGGCTTCCTGATCTTGCTCGCGTCGTCGACGGAGGTGATGACCTGAGTGTCGAGATCGTCCTTGAGGCTCGACGGCTCCAGGGACTCCTTCTCGCGCGTCTCGTCCTTGAACGAGAACGTCACGCTGTTCGCGTCGATGGAGAAGATCGCGATGTCGCCGTTGGGCGCCGGGAGGGTGTCTCCGATCCCGAACCACAGGTCGTCGCCGACTTCCGGCATCTTGATGTCGAGCAGGCAGAGCGAGTCGCTCGGCTCCTTCGGCGCGCAGAAGATCGACTTCACGTCGAGGATCTCCGCGACCGGGATCGGCGCGTTCTCCTGCTCGATCTCGGCCTGCGTCTTCTCCGGCTCGGGCTCTGCGGGCGGCTCGCCCGTCCAGTCGAAGCCCAGCATCGCCGGCTTGATGTCGTTGTTGTAGTTCAGACCCAAGCGCTTGGGCGCGGGAGGCGGCGTCACGTCTCCCAGGAGCTTGGTGGTCCGCTCATGGTCGTAGAACTCCTGGTTCTGACCGTTCTTCCAGAAGTCGTAGCCGACGTATCCGATGCCGCCGAGCAGGCCGAGGGACGACAGGTACGAGAGGGTCTTGAGGGTGCCGACGTTCATAGCTGGATCGCGGTGCGCGTGGCGGGAGGGTAGCACCCGCCCGCGCCGGGTTGAGGACGCACTACGCAGCCCTTTCTTCCCGTCCAGTGGCCAGGACGGGGCGGAAAACCGACCCCCCGGGGGGGCTTCGAGGGCCGCTGCCCCCCCTCGGTCGCCGTGGACGGGCTCAGAAGCCCTGATTCACGCCCTTCAGCCGCAGGCCGCCGCCATGGTCAGTGGGTCCGTCCCCGGACCCGCCGTCGCCCGGCGCAGCGGTCGGGGGCTCCACCTCGAGGCCGGCGGCCGCCTTGGCCTGGGCGCGCGTCCCGCCCTGGATGCCCCGGATCCGCATGAGCAGCTCGTCCGGGCGGTCGGAGGTCTGGAGCGCCTCGTCGAGCTCCACGAGCCCCTCGTTCACGAGCTCCAAGAGGCGGTCGTTGAAGGAGACGATTCCCCGCTCCATGCCGCCCTGGATGACGCGGCCGAGCTCGGTCGTCTTGCCCTCCTCGAGGAGCTCCCGCACCTGGGGCGTGACCTGCATGAGCTCGTACGCGGGGACGAGACCGCCGCCCGTCCGCGGCACGAGACGCATGGAGAGGACGCCCGCGAGCGTGTCGGCCATCCGCTGGCGGATCTGGACGTGGCGCTCGGCGGGAAAGAAGCCGAGGATGCGGTCCACCGTCTGCGCGGCGTTCACCGTGTGCATCGTCGACATGACCATGTGCCCCGTCTCGATGGCTTCGAGGGCCGCGAGCACGGTCTCCGCGTCCCGCATCTCGCCGATCAGGATCACGTCCGGGCTCTGGCGCAGGGCGTGCTTGATGCCCTGCTTGAACGAGGTCGTGTCGGTCCCGACCTCCCGCTGGCTGATGACGCAGTAGCGCTCCTTGAAGAGCAGCTCGACCGGATCCTCGAGGGTCACGACGTGACGCTCGACGTTGCGGTTCATGAACTCGATCATGGCCGCCAGGGTGGTCGACTTGCCGGAGCCTGCGACGCCGGTGACGAGCACGAGGCCGCGCCTGCGCAGGGCCAGCTGCTTCAGCTCGTCCGCAGGCAGGTGCAGCTCGTCGAGGCTCGGCGGATCCTCGTTGATCCGTCGGATGACGATCGCCGGCTCCCCCATCTGCTTGTAGGCATTGATGCGGAAGCGTCCGAGGCCGTCGAGGTCGAGCGCCGCGTCGGCGGCGCCGGTCTCGACGAAGGTCTGCATGCGCCGCTCGCCGAGGATGCCGCGCAGCACCTCGAGCATCGGACCGGGCCCGGGCACCTTGCCGGGGAGGAAGCTGATCCGACCGTCCAGGCGCTGGGACGGTCGGCCGCCGCTGCGCAGGATCAGGTCGCTCGCCCTGTTCTGCACCATCTGCCCCAGCCACTCCTGGAGCTGATGGCGCGGGCTGAGGCTCGAGCCGGGGTGGCCTTCACCGGTGATCTCCACCGTGACCCTGGGATTCTTCGGGGCGGCCGCGCCCTCCGCGCTCGCCGGCGCCTTGCCGAGCTCGATCTGAACGGTCTCGTCGCCGGGGGTGGACCCCGCCTGGATCGGCCCCGGCGGGACGGACGGTTCGACCTGGCCGGACGGGAGCGGAGCCTCGGGCTCCACCGGCGCGGAAGCGCCATCGAGGCGGCGCGCGAGCGTGCCCGGCTGATCCGTCCGGGGCGCTGACGGGGCGGCCTCAGGGGCGCCGAGGCCGTTCCTGTCGTCGGGGGCCAGGCCCCGGAAACTCATCTCGTCGCTGTCGGATTCGTGCACGCCGCACCCCCTCCCCGGGGTTGGATCGAAGGGCCCGCGGCGCGAATGCGGCGGGCCATGGGAGGGATCGAACCGGGACGCACCGCGGCTTGAGAGCGGCGGAGGAATCAGCCGCCGGCGGCTCCGGATGGAGACCGCTCCCCGGGTCCGTTCAGACGGCGCGGACGATGCGTCGAGCGGCGTGCAGCACTGGATCGACGCCCTGACCGAGAACCGACGAGACCCCGAGGACCTCCTCGCCCGAGGCCTCCGCGAGGGCCGCGAGGCGTTCCTCCCAGCCATCGTCCTCGAAGCACTTCGAGCCCACGGTGAGACGCGGCTTGGCGTGCAGCTCGGGCGAGTAGCGACGCAGCTCGTCCTCGAGGGCCGTCCACGCCTCGACCGGGTCGCGCTCGGCCGACTCCGAGACGTCCACGAGGTGCATGAGCACCCTGCAGCGCTCCACGTGCTTGAGGAAACGGTGACCGAGCCCCGCGCCCTCCGCGGCGCCCTCGATGAGGCCGGGGAGGTCGGCGATCACGAGGGTGTCATAGCCGTCCCCTACCGGAGCGATCCCCACCTGGGGCTCGAGCGTCGTGAAGGGATAGTCGGCGATCTTGGGGCGAGCCGCCGAGACGCGGCTGATGAACGTCGACTTGCCGGCGTTCGGAAAGCCCAGCAACCCGACCTCCGCGAAGAGCTTCAACTCGAGGCGCAGGCGCCGGTGCTCGCCCGCGGTGCCGAGCGTTGCCTTACGAGGGACCTGGCGAACGGAGGTCGCGAAGCGCGTGTTGCCCTTGCCGGCGCTCCCTCCCTGGGCGACGACCAGGGTCGCCTCCGGTTCGGCGAGGTCCCTCAGGAGGTTGCCTCGCTCGGCGTCGTAGATCAGCGTCCCCACGGGGACCTGCACCTCGAGATCCTCACCGCTCCGGCCGGTTCGGTTGCGCGGCCCGCCCGGCTGACCGTTCTTCGCCGCGTAGCGGAAGCGGCGGCCGATGTCGAGGAGCGAGTGGATGTTGGTGGTCGCGTGCAGGATCACGCTCCCGCCGCGGCCGCCGTCGCCGCCGTCAGGCCCTCCGCGGGGCACGTGGGCCTCACGCCGGAAGGAGACGATCCCGTCGCCGCCCTTGCCGGCCTGGACCTCGATCTCTGCCTCGTCGCGGAAGGTGGCCATGGCTCTTGTCGTGGTGAAACGCAGAGGGGAGCGCGTCGCGCTCCCCTCTTGGATGGTTGTCGGTCCGGAAGGTCTCCGGACGTCGCCGTCAGCTGGCGAGCGGGTCCACGTGGACGCGGCGGCCAGTCTGGAAGCGGACGGTGCCGTCGACCAGGGCGTAGAGGGTGTAGTCGCTGCCGAGGCCGACGTTCTTGCCCTGCTTGTATTTCGTACCGCACTGGCGAACGAGGATCGTGCCGGCGGTGACCTGCTGGCCACCGAAGCGCTTGACGCCGCGGAACTGGGGGTTGGAGTCGCGGCCGTTACGGGTCGAGCCCTGTCCCTTCTTGTGTGCCATGGGATCTTGTGTGGGTCTGGCGGAGCGGGAGCCCCGGGGACTAGCGGTTGATCCCGGTGATCTTGACCCGGGTGTATGACTGACGGTGGCCACGCTTGACGCGGATGTTCTTGCGGCGCTTGAAGCGGAAGACGACGACCTTGTCGCCGCGCTCCAGGCCCATGACCTCACCGGTCACGGAGGCGCCCTCGACGTTCGGCTTGCCGATCACGGAGCCTTCTTCGCCCCCGACCATGAGCACATGATCGAAGGTGATCGCTGAGCCGCGCTCCGCGTCGTCCATGAGATCGCAGAGGATCTCGTCGCCCACCCGCACGGTGGCCTGGTTGTTCCTGTCGCTGATGATTGCGTACATGACTGGCTTGGTCCGGGGACGCGCACCCCGACGGGGGCACGGCCGCTCCGGCTCTCCCCCGGTGAAAACCCTCCCGGGGGCCGCCCGGCGCTGGCCGAGGGGGCGAAGAGGGTACGGGCGAGGCCCTCCGGGGGCAACCGGATGGACCCCGAGGGCGAGGAATCTCCCCGGGAGCCCTGTGCGCGCGGGGGTCAGACCCTCCGCGGGGATGGCAGCAGGCCCGCCCCTCCGGAGGAGAGGGCGGGCCTGCCGCGTGGCCCCGGATCAGGGGGTCCAGAGCCCGGGGCTCGCTGCCTCGGGGTCGCCTCAGCGCTTGCGGCGGCCGCCAGGACGCACCTCGCGGCCGTCCGCGCGGAGGTAGCGCAGGACGCTGTCCTCGGGCTGATCGGGGACCTCCGTGAGGACGATTTCCTTCTCGGAGCGGTGCTCCATGGCCCGGACCCAGTCCCAGAGGTCCTCCTTGAGGTACTGAACCACCTCGGGGTGCGCCCGCACCTCGACCCGGGAGAAGCCCTTCTGGACCACCGCCCCGCCGAGGCGGCGCAGGATCGACTGGGCGCGGGATTCCACGCTCCGGATCCGACCGGTGCCGCGGCAACGGTGGCAGGCCTGGAAGACCTTCTTGTGGGTGCCAGGCCCTAGACGCTGCCGCGTGAGCTCGAGGAGGCCGAACTGGCTGATGCGCCCGATCTTCGCCCGCGCGCGGTCGTCCGCGAGAGCCGTCCGAAGAGCCTTCTCGACCTGGCGGTTGCTGGCCGACCGCATCATGTCGATGAAGTCGCAGACGATGATCCCGCCCAGATCGCGCAGCTTGATCTGGCGCGCGATCTCGGGCACCGCCTCGAGGTTGGTCTTGAGCGCGATGTCCTCGAAGTCGTACGTGTCGGCGCGCGTACGACCGGAGTTCACGTCGATGGCGACGAGCGCCTCCGCCTGGTCGAAGACGACCGAGCCGCCCGATGGCAGGTCGACCCGCCGCGCGAAGATGCGCTCGAAGTCCTGCTCGAGGCCGGCGTGCTGGAACAGTGGGCGGTCGCCCTCATGGCGCTTGATGCGGTCCACATGCTCCGGCATCAGGGCCTTGGCGAAGCCGACCATCTGCTCGTAGACGCTGAAGTCGTCGACGATCACCTCCTTCGTCCTGCGGTCGAAGAGGTCGCGCAGGGTCCGCGTGGCCACGTCGGACTCGAGGTACAGCGGCGCGGGGCCGCGGCTCGCGGTGAGCTTCTCCCCGAAGGACTCCCAGAGGCCGAGTAGGTAGTCGAGGTCTCGCTGGAGGTCGGCCTTCGTGCGGCCGACTCCCGCGGTGCGCACGATCACGCCCATGTCCTTGGGCGTGTTCATGCTCGCGAGGATTCGCTTGAGGCGCTTGCGCTCCTTCTCGTCCGGGATCTTCCGGCTGACGCCCGTCCGCGACATCGACGGCATGAGGACGAGGTAGCGCCCGGGCATCGAGATGTAGGTCGTGAGGGTCGGGCCCTTGTCGCCGATCGCGTCCTTGGTGACCTGGACGACGACCGGGTCCCCCACCTTCAGGAGTTGATCGATGGGGCGGCGCTCGCGCTGGGGTCGCCGCTCGCGCTGGCTGCGCCCACTCCGCCCACGACCGGACTTGGGCCCGCCGGAGCGGCGAGACTTGGACTCCTTCTTCTTGGAGGCCGCCTTCTTGGAGGAGGCCTTCTTCTTGGACGCCTTCTTCTTCGCGGCCTTCTTCTTGGACGCCTTCTTGGCGGCCTTGGCCTCGCCCTCGTCCTCGGACTTCTTGGCCGTGGAGGCCTTCTTCCGCGAGCGGCTGCGCTTCTTGCGGGCGGGCGCCGCGCCGTCGGACTCGCCCCCGCCGTCGCCCCCGCCGTCGCCGTCGCCGTCGAGCGAGACGATCAGAGAGGAGGTCGGGCGCTTGCGACGAGTGCGAAGCGTGCGCTTCTTGGGAGCCACGGGCTCACCGTCATCGCCGTCGCTGTCGGACGGGGCAGGATCGGGATCGGGGAGCAGGCCGAACCGAGGCACCGAAGGAGCCTCCTCGGCCTCGGCGGGGACAGCCGCGTCGGGATCCCCGTCCGGGGTCTCGTCGGCGGTTTCCTCGCCCGGGTCCGCCTTCCCGCGGCGGCCTCCGCGAGTGCGCTTGCGGCGCGTCCGCGCCTCGGGAGCATCGTCCCGGTCCGCGGGCTCGCCCTCGTCGGCGGGCTCGGATTCGTCGGCGGGCTCGGGATCGGCCTTCTTCGCCGTCCTGCGCGTCCTCTTCCTCTTCGTCTTCTCACGCGGCTCCTCGGAGTCCGAGGACGGCTCCTCGCCGGCCTCCTCGTCCTCGTCCTCGTCCTCGACGTCGTCGTCCTCGAGGTCGTCGACGTCGGCGATCTCCTCGGCGATGTCGTCGAGGGCGTCCGCCTCCTCGGACCAGTCGGCGTCGTGATCCCCCTCCTCGTCGTGGATCCCCGCCTTGAGCAGGTCGTCGATGCGGAAGTCGTCGTCGCCGTAGACGGGGAGGACGTCCGACGTGTGCAGGAACCCGTTGCGGCCCTGACCGAAGTCGATGAAGGCCGCGCCGATGGCCGGCTCGAGGTTGACGACCCGCCCTCGATAGATGTCGTTGACGAGGGTCTTCTGGCTCTCGGCGTTCATCAGGAAGTCGATGATCCGATCGCCGTCCACCACCGCGACGCGGCGTTCCTCGGGCTCGACCGCGTTCACGAGGATCGTGTTAGTCCGGAGCGCGTCGGCCTCGGCGGCCTTCTCCGTCGCGGTCTTGGTCGCGCGCTTGGCCTTGGTCGCCTTCTTCTTGCGCTTCGACCTCGACGCGGGCGCGTCGTCCGCTGGTTCCTCGGCGGCCTCGTCGTCCTCCTCGTCGTCCTCGTCGTCCTCGTCGCCGCTGGCCTTGGACTTGCGACGAGAGCGACGGCGACGGCGCTTCTTCTTGCGTCCTCCGCCCTCCTCGCCGTCCTCGGCCTCCGCGTCATCCGAGTCGGGGGAGAGTTCGGCGTCTGCGTCCTCGGGTTCGACCGCCGCCTTGGATCGGCGCGCTTTCTTGGTCGCGCGCTTCTTCTTCCGCCTCGGCGCCTCCTCCTCGTCGCTGTCCGACTGCGACGCGCCGAGGTCGTCGTCCTCACCGGGGATGGCGTCGATCTCGACGGCGTCGTCGTCCGAGCGCTTGCGGCGTCGACCGCCGCGCGATCCACGCCGGCGGCGCTTGCGGCCGCTGCCGCCCTCCCCGTCGTCCTCGGCCGCGGCGCCATCGGCGCCCTCGGGGTCAGCCGAAGGCGCTTCGGTCTCCTCGTCCGAGGACTTCGCAGCCTTCTTGCGCGTCGTCGTCCGTCGACGCCGTCGCGGCTTGTCTTCAGAGGGGGTGGCGGCGCCCCCGCCGGAACCCTCGACCCCGGCTCCGAAGGAGCTCGCGGCCGCGCCGGCCGCGTCGCCGTCGCCGGAGGTCCAGGCGGGGATGTGGAGGCTGGCGTCGAGCGCCTCGAGGAGAGGATGGTCGGCCTGTCCGGCCGACGGGGCAGCGTGGGAAGCGCCGCCGAGGTGTTGATCTGTCATCGCGTGGAGCGGAGCCCACGGTGCGCTGCGTCGCGGACCCGGGCAGGACCTCGCGCCCGGGACCGCGCACGGTCAACGGGACCCCGAGGGGGCTATCCAGGTCCAGCGCACAGCGTCGGTCGCGGGCCCGGAGCGCCGCTCGTGGCGGCGCTCGTCTGGTTTCGAAGGGGTCGGCGCGCAGCCAAAACGCGCTCTTCGAGCACGTCGGCGCGGCGCCGGAGATCGGACCCGCTTGCACGGGCGACAGCCGCTTGGGCCTCTCGCCGCCCGCTCGGGGGGTCCGGTGAACGGTTGTGTGAGGAGGTGCGAGCTCGGCCCGACCTATGGACCCACTCTTGCAGAGTGGTCGGGCCGAGTCGAACCCCGGGAGCCGAAAAGGTTCCCCGGGGCTCCCCTTGGTGTCCTGGAGGGGCCTGAAGAGGCCTGACGGCCCTGCAGGAGGCGATCCGGAGACCAGCGGGGGACCGGCGCGCGGCGGGAGGCCGCGGCGGTCGGCGCTCCGGCCGTGGGAGCGCCGGTGGGCGGCCAGGCCGCCCGAGAAGGAAAGCGCCCCCCCGCTTCGTGGCCAGCGGAGGGGCGCCTTCGGTTCCAGCTCAGTCGAGGGGGTCCTCGGCGTCCATCAGCGCCTCGACCTCGTCACGCAGCCGCGTCTTGCGGCGCAGGAGCTCCTGCTGGAGGAGG
The DNA here is from genome assembly GCA_965662915.1 of Planctomycetota bacterium. Classification (GTDB taxonomy): domain Bacteria; phylum Planctomycetota; class UBA1135; order UBA1135; genus Saltatorellus. Next base: position 10,001 of record CBFIJG010000006.1, read on the forward strand.
AACTCGGCGTCCTGCGCGTTGTGCACGAGGGTGGGCGTGATGAAGATGACGAGGCTCCGACGATCGCGGGCCTCGTTGCGGAACTTGAAGAGCTCGCCGAGGATCGGAACCCTGGAGATGTAGGGCACGCGCGTCACTGACTTGGTGTCGGCCTCGGTGGTCAGACCGCCGATCACCGCGGTCTGGCCCGACTCCAGCATCATCTGCGTGATCATGGTCGAGGCGCGCGTCCGGGGCAGGGCGATGGTGCCCTCCGCGCCTGCGGAGCCGACCGTGAAGACGTCGAAGCCCGCGGGAGCAAGAGCCGACGAACCGGTACCGGAGAGCGTGGTCTCCTTCGGCACGACTTCCATCTGGATCTTGCGCGTGCCGGGCACGACGTTCGGACGGACGAGGAGCTGGAACCCGATCTCGACCGGCGAACCGGAGGCCTCCTGGACGGTCAGCTGGAGGCCGCCGGCCTGGCCCTGTTCGGACTTGGCCTCGGCGTAGCGCACCGTCTCTCCGACGAAGATCGTCGCCTCGTTGCCGTCGAGCGTGATGATCTTCGGCGCCTGGATCACCTCCGCGGACTGATCGCGCTGGAGCAAGCGGAGGGTGGCCTGGACCTGGTTGAAGGAGAGCGCGCCGAAGATCGTCGCGGGCCGGTCGACCGGGCCCGGGCTGATGACGGGCACGTCGGCGTCGCCGAAGAAGGGGCCGAAGCCGCGGTCGGAGGCGATGATGCCGTCCTCGAAACCGCCGGAGCCCATGGTGAACGGGAGCGCGATCGGGATCTGCGAGCCGCGGATGGAGACCTGGGGGCCGTTGTCCCCGTAGTCGACGCCGAGGTTGAGCAGGTCGGTGTTGGTCGTCGAGACGAACTTGAGGTCGATGAAGACCTGGCTCGGCTCCACGTCGAGGCGCCGGATGATCTCCTGGATCGTCTCCTGCACCTGGCTCGTGTCCCGGATGATGATGACGTTCTGCGACTCGATGAAGTCCAGCTCACCGCTGTCCGAGAGGGCCTTGCGAAGCGCCTCGAGGACGGTGAAGTGCTCGGCGGCGGTGCCCGTGGGCGGAGCGGAGCCGCCCTCGATGAACTCGGACTCGATCTTCGGGACGCGCACGCTCTTCGGACGGATGTAACGCAGCTGGTAGCTGCGAGTCACCTTCTGCTGCTCGAGGCTGACCGGATCGACGACCCGGTAGAAGTTGCGGCGCTCCTCGACGACCGTGTAGCCGAGGGTCTTGCAGATGCCCTCGAGGGCGTCCTTCCACGGCACGTCGGTGAGGTGCACGCGAACGATGCCCTGGACCTCGGGTCCCATGACGATGTTCGCGTTGGCGAGCTTGGAGATGGAGGAGATGACCTCGCGGAGGTCGATGTCGTCGTAGCTGAAGGTCACGCGCTTGGGACGTGAGATGCTCAGCACACCCGACTTGTCCTCGTCGACGACACAGCCGGCGATCTCGGCTGCGAAGTCGAGCGCGTCGCGCCAGTAGACGTCGCTCAGCTTGAGCGCGCGGACCTTCTGATCGCCGCCCTCGAGGATGACGATGTTGGCGCCGGAGAGGTCCCGGAGGACCTGGACGACCAGGCTCAGGTCGTTCTCGACCACGTCCAGGTTGACGCGCGCGTCGAGGCTGGGGACCTGTGCCTCGGCGGCGGGCATGAGCGCAGCGGCGGACGCCGCGAGCGCGATGAGGGTTCTGAGAGGGTTCACCACGATTCCTCTGTCCGGTCACCGGACGTTCGTTGGGTTGGGGAGGGTTGGTCTCGGGGGGGCGAGCGGTGGGCGACGGCCGGATACGTCCGTCGCACCGTGTGAGGTTCACGGGGCGGAGCCGGCGGCTCCGCCCGCGTCGATCCGGGGGTCGTCGCGAGTCAGAACACGCGCGTCAGGATCGCGCCGCGGAAGACGAAGTCGATCTCGTTGGGTCGCACGTCGTGCACGATCAGCTCGTCTCCGACGGGGTCGCCGACGGAGCGTGTCTTGCCGTTCACGATCACCACCGGGGCGTAGCCCTCGTGGAGTGCGTACCCCCCGATGACCATCTCGATGGCCGCGAAGTCGCGCAGCGTGCGGGCGTCGTCGGCGAGCATGCGAAGCCAGTCCGCGAGGCGGGCGCGCTCCTCGGGCCCCTTGACGAGCTCGAGCTCGCCCTCGAGCGCCTTGAAGGCGTCGAGCGCCATGCCGTAGTCGCCAGCGCTGATGTGGTTGACCATGAGGTCCCCCACCGTCTGCATCTGCACCACGCTCGGGCCCGTGTCGGCCTTCCTCTTGGCGAGGGTCAGGCGCAGCTCCGCCAGCGGCTCGGTCACCCCGAGGGAGAGGCGCTTCTCCGCCGGCTTGTAGCTGATCCGGTTCTCCCTCTCGATGCGGCGGATGTCCTCGTCGAGCAGGGCGATGACCTTCTCGAGCTCGGAGCGCTGGACCATCCGCTCCAGCACCGAAGCGGCGCTGTTGGACGCCTCCCAGTAGCGGCGGGCCTCGGCCATCCGGACGACGAGCTGGTCGACCTCCTCCATCTGGCGCTGAACGGTCCAGGCGTTGGGATCGTCGACCTGCGCGGGGACGCGCGGGTCGATGAGCGGATCCCGGCGCCCGCGCGGGCCGCGGTAGCGATAGGTCTCGAGGGTCGTGAGCGCGTCGCGGCGCCGTGCGATCTCACCTACCAGCAGGTCGCGCTTGCGCTCGTAGCCGTTGATCTCGACGCCGGTGGTCTCGGCCGAGGGCTGGACGTACTTGTACGTCTCGACCTCCATCTGGATCCGGTGGTTCGCGACACCGTCCTCCTCGAGGGCCTTGCGCGACGCGGCGTTCACCTTGAAGGAGCTCACAGCCATGAAGCGGCTGTGTGTCTCGATCTTGTTGAGGAACTCGAGGAACTGGAACGAGTCCCCCGTCATCGTCAGCTGGTACCCGACCCTCTCGAAGGCTCCCTGCTGCCGGCGGCCGTTGCCCGGATCGTTGGACGGGCGGAAGGCGCTGGGCTTGACGCCCGCCTCCTTCGAGTAGTCCTGGAAGTCACGGATGACGTTCAGGAGATCCTTCGTGTCCGGCAGCACCTCGCGGATCCGGTCGGAGATCTCGCGCAGCACGATGACCTCGCGCTCCACCTCGGGTGTCTTGCGCACCGTCGCGCGCGCCGTCTCGATGTCGGTGCGCAGCTGCGCCACCTGAGCGCGCGCGGCCTCGATCTGACCGAACTCGGAGTAGACCAGGTACCCGGCACCCAGCGCGATGGCGGTGGTCACGCCGCCGAACGTCGCCCAGGACTTCTTCTCGCTCATTGGCCCGACTCCTCAGCGGTGCTGCGGTTGGCCACGCGTTCGTCGGGGCTCAGGACGTCGATCGTCAGAGGGAAAGACCAGTTGACGGACGGGATGAGGTCCTCGTCGGCGTCGTTGATCCGCGCCTGCGGGGCCTGGGGCTTGCCGAAGATCCGCCAGAGGTCCGAGATCTCGCGGTCCTCGATGTCCTCGAGGAAGTTCGCGACCTGGTCGTAGTCCTCGGATCCGGAATGCCCGGCCGCCTTGAGCGTCCCGTAGCCGCTGCGGGAGCTCCCGCCACCAGACTCGAGCTTCACGTCGATGTCCTCGAGCCACACGAAGTGCTCGATCCCCTCGCGGCCCGCGTGAACGACGTCGAGCAGCTCGTCCAGGGTCTTGGTCCACAGGACGCGGTTGCGCGTGATCTCGGAGAGGGTCTTCTCGCGCGCGGAGCGCGTCTGGATCTCCTTCTCCAGGGTCTTGTGGTAGACGACCTGCGGTTTCAGTCCGTCGAGATCGAGCTGCAGCACGCTACGCGTGGTCTCGATGTTCGCGCTGGTGCCGAACTCGAGGTAGCCGTAGTAGGCGAACAGCGAGGTGTTGAGGAGGGCCGCGGCGGCGACCGCGGCGATCACCCCGATGGGCGACCCGGCCTTGCGACGGTACTCGTCGGGCAGGAGGTTGATCGTGATCATTGGTTGCGCACCCTTGAAGCGAGCCCCACGGCGACGACGAGGGACGGCGCCCACGACTCGAGTTCCTCGACGTCGAGGCGATCGACGTCCACGTGCAGGCCCTCGAGGGGGTTCCACACGCGCGTCGGGCGGGCGCTCGACTGTTCGATGGCCTCGACCACGCCCGGCGCGAGCACGCCCCCACCCGAGAGGAGGATCTCGGTGACGGTGACGCCCTCGTTGTGCTCGACGTAGTCCATCGAAAGGGCCAGCTCGCTGGAGAGGTCCTCGAGCACCGGCGCGATCGCGGTGCGCACCTCGGCCTGGTGATCCTCACTGGCGCGCTTGATGGCCTCGGCCTCGAAGCCCTCGACGCCGAGGCGCCGCGAGACGGCCTGGGTCATGTTGGCGCCACCGATCGGGATCTCACGGCTGAAGCAGCTGACCCCGCCGCGCATCACGTTGATCGAGGTGGTCTTCGCGCCGACATCGACGAGCGCCGTGGCACGGGCGTCCTCGGCGTCGTGGCCGTCGGCGTCGGGGAGCACGCAGAGCTCCCAGGCGTTCGCCACGGCGAACATGTCGAGGTCGATCGCGATGGGCGTCAGGCCCGCCGCGGTGACCATGCTGGCCTGGCCCTCGAGACGCGCCTGCGGGCAGGCGGCGACGAGCACCTTCATCTCCCCCGCAGCGGGGTCGGCTTTCGCGTCGCCGTCGGTCTGGTCGAGCGGCGCGCAGTCGATGATGAAGTCGTCGTCGGAGCCCACGAGCTTGTCGGCCTCGAACTGGATGGCCTGGCGAAGCTCCGCGTCGGTCATGCGCGGCATCGAGAGGTAGCGGACGACGGTGTCCTGACCGGACACGCCGGTCACCACGCGCTTCGAACGGAACTTCCCGTCCTTGAAGACCTGCTTGACGGCCTCGTCGACGCTTCCACCGGGCGGCAGTTCGACCCGGCTGAAGCCGGTGATGACGGGCTCGTCACCTTCGAGAGTCAGCTCGAGGGCTTTCACCACCGAGGACCCGAGGTCCAGGCCCACGACGCTCTTCTTGGATCGGATCACGTTCCTCGTTCCTGCTGGGAGGTGAGCCGCACTCCTCGGGGATAAGTCCCGGCGGTCTCGTCGGGACTGTCGACACCCCTCCCCCCCGCGGTTGAGGGGCGGTCTCGAAAAAGGCGCAGGTGGGACCGTGAGAATCCCCAGCCCGAGGGTCAGGAACGCCGATTCGGGAGGATTCAGCGCACATCGACCTCGCCCTGCCGGCCTGGCGGCTCGAACTCGCAACCCGGGGCACCATCGGGATGCGAGGGCCCACGCGGGGGCATTCCGCCGGAGTTCCCGGCGCGGCGTCACCCGGAGAGGCCCGCGGAGTGGCTCAGGAGCGCTCGTGCCCGGTCGCACACGGGGGGGGGACCGCCCGTCCCCGGGCGGCGATCACTCGCCGAAGCCGTCGGCGATCAAGCGCTCGAGCTGGTCGAGCAGGTCCTCGGCCCCGTCGCCCAGGGCCTCCAGGACGAGCTCCGTCCCCTGCGAAGCCTCCAAGGTCATCAGCTCGAGGATGCTCTTGCCGTTCACGCCAGCGCCAGGCCCCGAGGGCCCCTTGATGCGCAGGGTGCACTCATGGGCCATCGCGGTCTGAACGATCGCGTGACAGGGCCGCGCGTGCAGTCCGGCCGAGTTGACGACGCGAACGCTGCGGCTCGCAGCGGGGTCAGCGGCCACTGGCAGCCATCTCCTTGAGAAGCCCGACGAGCTCGGCCTTGGTGCGCGCCTGGAGCGCGAAGCCCCTGAAGTCCGCGTCGCGGGCGAGGCTCGCGATCCAGCGCATGGCCTCGACGTGGTCCTCCGGGTCATGGAGCTCGGTCGGCTCATCCGGACGCAGGACCACGAAGACGATCTGAACCGGAGCGCCGTCGACCGCCTGCCAATCGAGACCGCCCGGTGCCACGGAGAGCGAGAAGATGGCCTCCTCGAGACCCTCGAGCTTCACGTGAGGGATCGCGACGTTCATCCCGACGCCCGTCGACGCGAGCTCTTCACGGGCCTTCAGCGCGGCCCGGGCGTCGTCCTCGAGCGCCGCAGGCAGGAGCTTGGAGCTCGCGAGCTGATCGACGACCTCGTTGAGCGCCTCCTCCTTGGAGGTGGCCTTGAGCTTGAGGATGCAGCCCTTCGACTTGAATCGCTTGTGCCAGTCCATGGGGTGGTTTCCGCTTGGGGTCTCGGCCTCGGACGTCGAGCCCACGCCGACGCGGGGAACGGCAGGGGGGCGCGCCGCCTCAGCGTCGCGCCCCCTTGTTACAGAGACATTCTAACAGGAACCTGCCTCCATGGCAGGATCGGCCCTGGAACGGCTCTCAGGCGGCTCCGTGCGGTCTCCGGGGCTCGAGACGCGCCTTGTCGTGCTCCTTCCGGAGCTGGCGGCCCATCCGATCGATGGCTTCACCGAGGGCCTCGCCGAAGGCGTCGCGCCGCACGTTCGCGACGAGGACGTGGCCCTTGCCGACGTTCGCCACGATCTCCACGTGGTGCGCGCGCGCCTCCTTCTCGATCCGCGCGTCCATGGTCACGATGCGACCGTGAAAACGCTCCAGTGCAGCTAGCCGCTCCTCGACGAGGCTGCGGTAGCCGGTCGGGTAGTCGTGGTGAAGGATCGACACGCGCGTCTTCATGGTTACCTCCTGGGTAGCCGGACTGGGAGATCGAGTTGTCGCGCGCGGGCTGACGCTTCGCGCGCACCCTGCACCCTGCGAGAACGGGGGGCTGTAGTCAAGGCCAACGCATACAGCGGGATCCCCTTGGAACACGAACGCTGATTCCACGCCCTCCATGCAGGAGTTCCGTTTCAGGATCCGGGTCGCCGGTGCTGTCCGCAGCGCGCTCGTCCCGCATGGCAGGAGTTCCCGGAGAGCCTCTGCGCGAGACAGATCAGCGGCGCGCGTCGCTGAACGTCGGCTCGTCGTAGAGCACCCGCACGAGGGCGAGACCGCGCGCGGGCGCAGTCGGTCCGGCGAGCTTGCGGTCGCGCGCCTCGAGCGCGGCGCTGACCTCGTTCGGTGTCATGCGCCCCTTCCCCACGGCGAGGAGCGTCCCCGCCATCGTCCGCACCATGTTGTAGAGGAAGCCGTTGCCCTGGACCACGACGGCGAAGCGCTCCCGCCGACGCACGATGCGCACGTGCGTGACCCTGCGCACGGTCGTCTTGCGCGGAGAGCCCGTGTTCCCGAAGGCCGCGAAGTCCATCTCCCCCACCATCCGAGCCGCCGCCGCGCGCATGGCGTCGAAGTCGAGCGCCACCGGCTCCCAGTGCACGTACTGCGGGCCGATCACGGGCCGGTGCCGCGTGGTCTGGACGAGGTAGCCGTAGCGCTTCCCGCGGGCGTCGAAGCGCGCATGGAAGTCGTCCGCGCAGGTCTCCGCCGCTCGCACCACGACGCCCGCCGGCAGGTGCGCGTTCATCGCGTGCTTGAGCCGGTCGTCGTCGAGGCGTGTGTCCACGTGGAAGTGAGCGACCTGACGCAGCCCGTGCACCCCGGTGTCGGTGCGTCCCGCGCCGTGGATCACGACGACGGTGTCCAGGAGCTGCGCGAGGCCGTCCTCGATGGCGGCCTGGACGCTGTCGAAGCCGTCCTGACGCTGCCACCCGTAGAAGAGCGAGCCGTCGTAGCTGACCTCGATGCGGACGTTGCGGAGCATGGCGTGGCGCAGACGATACCGCGCGCCCGCTCAGCGGATCAGCCGTGTCGCCGGCGCTTGTACGAGCTCGGGATCCCGAGCTCGCCACGGTACTTGGCCACCGTCCGGCGGGCGACCGCGTGGCCGGCGGCCTTGAGGGCCTCCACGAGGGCCTCGTCGGAGAGCGGCGCGGCCGGGTCCTCCGTGGCGACGAGCTCCTTGAGCTTCTCACGCACCGCGTCGATGGCGGAGCCCCCACCCTCGCCGCCGACGGACGACTGGAAGAAGCCACGCAGCGGGACGATCCCGAAAGGCGTCTGCACGTGCTTGCCGGCGACGGCGCGGCTGACGGTGCTCGTCGCGAGCTCGAGGGCAGCGGCGACCTCCCCCATGGAGAGCGCTTCGAGCGCCTTGGGGCCCTCCTCGAGGAAGGCGCGCTGGCGCTGGAGCACCTCGCTCGCGACCCGCAGGAGGGTTGAGCCACGCATCTCGACGGCCTCGCTGACCCACCGGGCCTTCTCGACCTTCGCCGCCAGGTAGGGACGCGCCTCGTCGCCACGCTCCAGCGTCTCGAGCAGTTCCTGGGCGATGGGGTCGATGGAGACCCTGGGCAGGGCGCCGCGGGTCAACTCCACAGTCCAGGCACCGCCTTCGACCGGGAGGGCGAGCACGTCCGGGACGATGGTCGGGGCGTCGACGGCGCCGTGGCCCGCCGCGGGCCGCATGTCGAGGCGCTCGAGCACCCCGAGGAGCCGGTCGAGCTCGGCGAGCTCGAGGCCGAGCTTCGACGCGACCGAGGGCCGCTGATTCCGACTGAGCTCCACGAGGAAGTCCTCGAGCAGCCGACAGAGCAGCGCGTAGTCCCCGTCGTCTGGATCGAGCTGGAGGAGCAGCGCCTCCACTGCGCTGCGAGCGCCGACGCCGGCAGGTTCTAGCTGCTGCAGCTCGCCGATCGCCTCGCCCATCAGGGCGTCGCCGCGCTCGACCCCGGCGAAGGGCAGGTCGGCGGAGACGGCGAGTTCACGCAGCTCCTCGTCGAGCGCCTCGAGCAGGCCCCCGTCGGTGATGCAACCCACCAGGAAGCGTGCCCAGACGCCGAGGTCCCCGGTCACGGCGCGGGCGTCCAGCTGGCGCAGGAGCGAGTCGGTCAGCGACTCGCCGGGGTCGGGCTGCGCCTGGAGGAGAGCGTGGTGGTCGTCCGAGGCCTTCGCGAGGGCGGCCCGCGAGCGAGCGGGCCCCAGGGCCTCGAGAGCGTGGACCTGGGTCTCGGCCGCCCCGGCTGGCTCCGGCGGCTCCACGAGGAGCGCCTCGTTGGTCTCCGCCTGGACGTCGAGCCATCCCTCGAGATCCTGGAGCGGGAGCGCCAGGACCTCGATGGACTGGAGCATCCGCGGCGCCAGGATCATCTCCTGGCTCTGCCGCATGCCCTGGGTGAGGCGGGTGTTCAGACCGAGCTTGGCCATCATCGGGGCTATCGGCAGGAAGGTCGACTTCCCGGAGCCCCCAGGGGCCGAAATCGAGTCCGCGGCGTCGCCTGCCGGCCGGAACGGAAGCATCCCGCCCCTCGGTCGCGGTCGCGGACGCGGAGGGCGGGCGGCGAAGCGCGCGGCGCCCGGCTCAGGCCCGCGCTGCGGTGAGCTGCTCGAGAACGGCCTGGGTGAAGGCCTCGGTCCCGACGACCTGCCCCCCACCGCCGGCGATGTCACGCGTGCGCAGACCGGAGGCGAGGGCGGCGCGGACCCCGTTCACCATGGCCTGGGCGACCTCGATCGAGCCGAGGGAGTGCTCGGCGAGCATCGCCGCCGACAGGATCGCGCCGATCGGGTTCGCGACGCCCTGCCCTGCGATGTCGGGTGCCGAGCCGTGGACCGGCTCGTAGAAGGATGGGCCGGGCTCGCCGAAGGAGCCCGAGGGGAGCATCCCGAGGCCGCCAGCGAGCACGGAGCACTCGTCGGAGAGGATGTCGCCGAACATGTTCGAGGTCGCGACGACCCCCAGGCTGGCCGGCCGCTGGATCGAGATCATCGCCATGGCGTCCACGAGCATGTGCTCGAGCTCGACGTCGGGGAACTCGGCCGCGAAGACCTCGGTGAAGGTCGCGCGCCAGAGCTTGGACGTCGAGAGGACATTGACCTTGTCCACCGAGGTCACCTTCACGCCGCGCTCGCGCGCCATGGTCCCCGCGGCGCGCGCGATGCGCTCGATGGCGCCGCGGGTGTAGAAGCACTCGTCCGTGGCGCGCTGGTCGTCGCCCGCGTGGTCACCGAAGTAGAGGCCCTCGGCGAGCTCGCGGACGATGACGAAGTCGACGCCGTCGAGGATCTCGGGGCGGAACGGGGTCGCCTCGCAGAGCTCCGCGAAGGGAGTGATCGGGCGGATGTTCGCGAAGAGTCCGAGGGCCTTGCGCAGGTCGAGCAGCCCGAGCTCGTCGTGGTTCACAGGATTGGCGGAGCCGACGGCTCCGAGGAGCACGGCGTCCGCGGCCAGGCAGGCCTCGCGGGTGGCGTCGGGGAAGGCCGTCCCGTTCGCGTGGTAGCAGTCAGTGCCGAAGGGGAACTCGTCGAGCTGGAGTTCGATGCCAGCCGCCTCGCAGGCCGCCGTGAGGACCGAGACCGCGCTCGCGGTCACCTCGACGCCAATGCCGTCCCCGGGGAGGACCGCGATCTTCTTCTTCGTGCTCATCGGATCGAGCGAACCCGGAGGGTCCGCTTGGGGGTGCGCGGGCGCAGCGAAGGGCCGCGGCGCGCGCTCTGGGCGGCCTCAGGGGCCGCCGGAACGGATCGTCGCGGATCGGGACGGGCCCTCGCCCACGGCGATTTCGGCGGAAGACGATATCGGCTAACCCGGTCCCGTCGCCACCGCGGCGCCCCGGAACGCGTCGCAGAACCACTCCGGGGCCCTCTCCGGGGCCTCCTGGAGGGGATCGGGGAGGAACGAGAGCCCGTGCCCCATATCTGGACCCTAGAACGCTCGGTCGGCCGACAGGAAGCCCCGAAGGAACGGAACCCTCCCCACCGCTCGAGGTTCCAAGGGAAGACGAGGTGTTGAGCGACCGATGGTGCTCGTACCCCTCGTACCAACTCCGCAAATTCCATGCTCTGCAGTCTCTCTCTCCGCCCTCGCGTCACCGACCTCGTGCGTGCGCTCGGCCCGACTCTCCTCGGATGCGCCCTCGGGGCGACCGCCGTTGCTCCGGTGAGCGCAGCGAGTCAGGAGCGCGGCCGTGACCCCGAGGAGGTCTTCGCGCGGCTTAAGCAGCGATTCGACAAGAACTTCGACGGCGTGATCTCCGCCGAGGAGTGGACGCGGAACAGGCGGAACTTCCGGAGGCTCGACGCGGACGGCGACGGGAAGATCACCCTGGCGGACCTGAAGGCTCGCATGGGCGGCGGCCGGCCGGAGATGGCCCCCGCCGCCTCGGGGGACAGCGCACCCGGCGAGTTCAGCCTGGAGGCCCTCGAGTTCTTCGAGACGAGGGTCCGGCCGGTGCTCGCCACGCACTGCTACTCCTGCCACTCCGAGGACGCCGCGCGCATCAAGGGCGGCCTGCGCGTCGACGGCCGCTCCCACCTCATCAGCGGCGGCGTCGGCGGTCCGGCGCTCGTGCCCGGCGACGCGGATGCGTCCGCGCTCATCGAGGCCGTCCGCTACGAGGATCCGCTGTTCGCGATGCCCCCGCGCGAGAAGCTCTCCGACGAGGAGATCCGGGACCTCGAGTCGTGGGTCGCGATGGGCGCCCCGTGGCCGGCGGCCCCGGAGACGAACAGCGCCGCGGACGTCGTCGTCGAGGACACCGCGGGCGGCAGCGCGGGCTACGGCGAGATCGACCTGGAGGCCGGCCGTGAGTTCTGGTCCTTCCAGCCCGTGTCTCGTCCCGCGGTCCCCTCCCCCGCGGACGAGGGCGGATGGGCGCGCTCCCCGATCGATCGTTTCCTGCTCGAGGAGATGGAGGACGCAGGCACCCGTCCCGTGGCGGACGCGGACGACGCGACCTGGCTCCGCCGCGTCACCTTCGATCTGACTGGCCTCCCGCCGAGCCCCGAGGAGCTCGCCGCCTTCCAGGAGGACGAAGGAGCGGACCGGCACGCGAGGGTGGTCGATCGCCTGCTCACCTCCCCGGGCTTCGGTGAGCGCTTCGGCCGCCACTGGCTCGACGTCGCGCGCTACGGCGAGTCGAGCGGGAAGGAGACCAACGTGGTCTACCCCCACGCCTGGCGCTACCGCGACTGGGTGATCGACGCGTTCGACGGCGACATGCCCTACGACGAGTTCCTGACCAGGCAGCTCGCCGGGGATCTGCTCGAGGCCGAGGACGACGAGGAGCGTGCCTGGAACCTGATCGCCACGGGCTATCTCGCGCTCGGGCCGAAGAGCCACCAGACCCGGGACCAGCGCCAGTTCCGCCTCGACATGATCGACGAGCAGGTCGACGCCGTCAGCCAGGGCATGCTCGGCCTGACGCTGTCCTGCGCTCGCTGCCACGATCACAAGTTCGACCCGCTCCCCACCGAGGACTACTACGCCTTCGCCGGGTTCTTCATGAGCACGGAGACGCTCTTCGGGACCTACCGTGGCGCGGGAAACAACAACACGGCGCGCCTGATCGAGCTGCCCGAGGCCACGTCCGTCCCGAACGGGCCGCGCATGGAGGACGCCGTCCGCCGGATCATGGGCCGCGCCCTCGACAACACCATGGGGCCGTCGGCGCGGGAGATGAACGCGGAGGACGAGCGCCAGGCACGCCGCCTCGCCCAGCGGCGCGAGCAGCAGAGCGAGGTGATCCGGTCGCTACTCGATCGCTTCGACGACCGCGGACGCGCTCTGCCCGCCAACCGCCTCGCCATGGGCGTGTGCGACGGTGAACCGATCGACCTGGCCGTCCTCGACCGCGGCGAGCTCGAGCGGCCGCGCGGCGTCGCCCCCCGGGGCGTCCCCCAGGTGCTGGCCGAGGAGCCCCTGCAGCTGGGAGACGGCAGCGGACGGCTGGACCTCGCGCGCTGGATCGCGTCCGCGGAGAACCCGCTCACCGCGCGCGTCTGGGTCAACCGCGTCTGGCACCACCTCTTCGGCGCCGGCCTCGTGACCAGCCCCGACAACTTCGGCCAGGGCGGCGATGCTCCGACCCACCCGGAGCTGCTCGACTGGCTGGCCGCCGGCTTCGTGGAGAACGGATGGTCCACCAAGGCGCTGGTGCGCGAGATCGTGATGTCGCGCGCCTATCGCCTGGACAGCGCGCGCGACCGCGGGAACGAGGCGCTCGATCCCGAGATCACGACCCTCTGGCGCATGCGCGAGCGGCGCCTCGAGGCCGAGGCGATCCGTGACGCGATGCTCGTCGCTTCGGGAGAGCTGAGCCCCGAGCGCCCCGTCGGCTCCCCCACGAACGCCATGGAAGGACGCCTCCAGCGCGAGGAGTTCGCGAACTTCGCGACCCGCGAGCGCCCCGTCCGCTCGATCTACATGCCCGCACTGAGGGGCCACGTGACCGACGCCATGGAGGCCTTCGATGCGCCCGACTCGGCCTTCGTGACCGGCGCGCGCGAGGTCACGACCGGGGCGACCCAGGCGCTGTTCCTGATGAACGACGGTGACGTGCTCGGGCGGAGCGACGCTCTCGCGGACCGCGTCCTCGCGATGGAGCTCACCGACCGCGAGCGCGTCGACGCGGCGTTCGTCCTCACGCTCGGACGCGAGCCGCTCGGCCGCGAGCGCAGCGCCGTGCTCTCGTTCCTCCGGGACTACGAGCGCACCTTCGACGCCGAGGCGAAGAAGGCCGCCAGCAGCGCTCCGCCCGAGGACCCGCGCGATGCTCAGCGAAGGCTCCGCCGTCAGCGCCGCCAGCGCGAGCGGGCCCCCCTCGCGCAGAGGGGGCCGGAGGAGCACACGGACGGCCGCCGGGCCGCCTGGTCGGCCTTCGCCCAGTCCCTGTTCCAGAGCGCGGAGTTCCGCGCCATCGGCTGAGTCCGGAGGAGAACGAGTCATGGACCTCTGCAACCAACGCGCGCCCCTCGGGCGTCCCAGCCGCCGCGACGCGCTGCGCTTCGCCTCGTCCGGCTTCGGCCTGCTGGCTCTCTCCGGAGTGGCCGCGGGAGCCCGCCGGGTGACGGCCGCGCTGGGTGACGGCACACCGGGCCCTCACTTCGCACCCCGCGCGAAGCGGGTGATCTTCCTCTGCATGGGCGGCGCGCCGTCCCACGTGGACACTTTCGACCACAAGCCCGAGCTCGCTGGACGCAACGGCGCGACCCTCTCGGGCGTGCGGCGCGGTGCGAAGCTCCTCGCGTCCCCCTTCAAGTTCACGCCGTCGGGACGCAGCGGCCTGATGATCTCCGAGCTCTTCCCCGAGCTCGCGAGGCACGCCGACAAGCTGTGCCTCCTGCGAGGGATGCACACGGAGGTGCCCGTGCACGCGGCGGCGACGACGCACATGCACACGGGCAGCTTCCAGTTCGTGCGCCCTTCGATGGGTTCCTGGTCGCTCTACGGCCTCGGCACCGAGAACGAGAACCTGCCTGGCTTCGTCACGATCAACCCGCCCACCGGCGGCGGCGGCGCCCAGAACTACGGCAGCGCCTTCCTGCCCGCGACCTATCAGGGGCTGCGGATCGGCCTCGCCCGCAGCGGGCGGAACCGGCTCGGGGCGGCGCAGACGCCGGTGGAGGACATCGCGAACCCGCGCCAGTCCTCGAAGCTCCAGCGCAAGCAGCTCGACCTCGTGAAGAAGCTCAACGGCGAGTACGACCGCCGGAAGAAGGGCTCCGACGAGATCGAGGCGGTCATCGAGTCCTACGAGCTCGCCTTCCGGATGCAGTCCGAGCTGCCGGACCTGCTCGACCTGTCGAAGGAGAACCAGAAGACCCTCGACATGTACGGCATCGGCCAGGAGGAGACCGACCGCTTCGGTCGCCAGTGCCTGATCGCGCGGCACCTCGCCGAGTCGGGGGTGCGCTTCATCGAGATCGGGGCCGGCGGCTGGGACCACCACCGCAACCTGCGCGCGGAGCTCACCCAGAGCTGCCGCGGGATCGACCGGCCCATCGCCGCGCTCCTGCAGGACCTCGCCCAGCGCCGCATGCTCGACGACACCCTGGTCATCTGGGGCGGCGAGTTCGGCCGCACGCCCTACGCCCAGGGCACCGACGGCCGCGACCACAACCACCGAGGCTTCACGACCTGGATGGCCGGCGGCGGCGTGAAGGGCGGCTTCAGCTACGGCGGCACCGACGAGAACGGGATCGAGGCGGTCTCCGGCCGCATGTCGATCCACGACTGGCACGCGACGATCCTGCACCTGATGGGCCTCGACCACGAGCGCCTGACCTTCCCCCACGCCGGCCGGGACTTCCGCCTGACCGACGTGCACGGGGTCGTCGCCAAGGACATCCTCGCCTGAACCGGCCCGAGGGAGACCTTGCTCGCAGCGGCCCGCCGCGCCTTCTCCCGGAGGTGCGGCGGGCCACCTTCATGATGGAGCGGCTCGTCCGCGGCTATCCTGCGCGCCGTGATCACCTACGAAGGCCAGCTCTATCGCCCCCCGTCCGAGGCGAACAGCCTGATCCTGCAGGCGACGATCGGCTGCTCGTACAACCGCTGCACCTTCTGCGGGATGTACAGGGACAAGCGCTTCCGCGTCCGGCCGCTGGACGAGCTGCGAAAGGAGATCGCGTGGGCGGCAGAGGAACTGGGACCCGAGGTGGACAAGGTCTTCCTCGCGGACGGTGACGCCCTCGTGGCGAAGGCCCGCTTCCTGGAGGAGGTCCTCGGAGAGCTGAGCGCTGCGTTCCCGCGTCTGCGCCGCGTCTCTTGCTACGCCTCCCCGCAATCCCTCCAGGTGCGCACGCCCGAGGAGCTCGATCGCCTGCGCGCCGCGGGCCTCACGCAGCTCTACCTCGGCGTCGAGTCCGGGGACGACGCCACCCTCGAGCGTCTCGACAAGGGCGTCGACGCGGACGAGATGGTCCGCGTCGCCGCGAAGGCCAGCGCGGCGCGCATGAAGCTCTCGTGCATGATCCTCCTGGGCGCCGCTGGCCGGGAGCGTTCCATCGAGCACGCGCGCGCGAGCGCCGCGGTCATCAATCGGATCCAGCCGCGCTTCGTCAGCACGCTCGTCATGACCCCGGTCCAGGACACGCCGCTCTGGGACCGGGCCGAGCGCGGCGAGGTCGACGAGCTCGACGTGGTCGAGCTGACCCGCGAGCAGCGCGAGTTCGTGGCCGGGCTCGAGCTGCGGGGGAGCGTCTTCCGCTCGAACCACGTCTCGAACCAGCTGGCCCTCGCCGGAAGCTTCCCCAAGGACAAGCAGGCTCTGGTGAGCACGATCGACGAGGTCCTCGCGGATCTCAGAAGCCGCGGCCCCGGGCACCGCCTGCGGCCGCGCTCCCTCTGAGCCGGCTCAGCGCCGGCGGACCTGCCGGCGGTCCTCGAGCGCGTCCTCGAGGACTCCCTTGTGCAGGTACTCGATGGCGCTTCCCGCGGGGAGCCCTCGGGCGAGGCGGGTGACGCGCAGGTCAGGGAGCCCGGCGGACTCGAGCGCCTCCAGGACGAGGAGCGCGGTGGCCTCCCCCTCCTTGTCGGGGTCGGTGGCGAGGATGACCTCCGCCACGCCACCCTTCCGGACGCGCTCGACCAGAGCGCCGATCGCCAGGTGCCGCTCCTCGGTCCCGTCGGCCGGGTTCAGCGCCCCCATGAGGACGTGGTAGCGGCCGCCGAAGACGCCGGCGCGCTCGAGGGACTCGACGTGTCGCGGCTCCTCCACCACCGCGATCGTCGTCGCGTCGCGCTCGTCGTCACCGCAGACGGGGCAGAGGTCTCCCTCGCTCACGTTCCCGCACTCCGCGCAGCGACGCGCCTCGGCGAGGCAGCGGGCGAGGGCGTCCCTCAGCGAGCCACCGGCGCGTGCGTCACGCAGGACGTGGAACGTCAGGCGCTCGGCGCTGACGCGGCCGATGCCGGGAAGGGCCTCGAAGGCCTCGACCAGCTCCTCGACGGGCGGCGGGTAGGACACGGCCGGCAGCGCCTCAGAACAGGCCCGGCAGGTTCATGCCGCCGGTGACCTTGGCCATCCGCTCGTCGTGGCTGCGCTTCGCACGCGCCTGGGCGTCCTTCAGGGCCGCCACGGCGAGGTCCTGAAGCATGCCGGCGTCCCCGCCCTTCGCGGCCTCGTCCGCGAAGCGCATGCCCACCACGTCCCCCATCCCGTTGACGGTGGCGTTCACGACGCCGCCTCCGGCCGTGCCGTCGATGCGCGCGTCGCGCAGCTCCGCGCGGGCCTCCTCGAGGGCCTTCTGCATCTTCTGCGCCTGGGCCAGGATGTTGCCGAGGTCTCCGCTGCTTCCGCTCATGATTCGTCCGGGCCGCTTGGTCTTGGATTCGCGCGCTGGCCCAGCGCGACACTAACCGATCGTCGAGGCTGTTCGCTCAGCCCTCGACCTTGCCGTCGAAGAGGGCGCGGACCTCCTCGGTGAACGCGTCATCCGCGCCCCGCCCGGCGCCGTGAATCTCCACCTTGAGGCGCAGCCCCCCGGAGTGGACCGCCGCGAACGCGTCCGTCACCGCGCGGCGTCCCTCGGGGCTCTCCAGGAGGGCCTGCTCGCGCTCCGTCAGCCCGCGGTACCCGAGCGGCGCCACGCCGGCCGCGCCGCGGACCAGCCGGGCGCGCTTCGCGGTGATCTCGGCCAGCGGCGCCGACCGCCGCGCGAGCTCGTTCAGGAACCCGTCCCATAGGTCCTGGGTGCTGTTGGTCTGGACCGGCTGAGCCGCGTGGGCGCCGCCGCGCGGAGGAGCCTGCGGCGCCCTGCGCGCGGCGACACCTGCCGGAGGCGCCGACGGTTTGATCGAGCGCTCCGGCTCGGGGGCGGGCGCCTCTGCTTTCGGGGGTTCCGCCTGCGGCTTCGGCGACGCCGCCGGCGGGGTCGCTGGCGAAGGGTCGGGCGCTGCGGGTCCCGGCTCGGGCCGGCGCTCACGGGGCCGGGCGCTCGGCCGAGCCTGTGGCGCTCCGCCAGCCCGCTGTTCGAGCGCCTCGAGGCGCGAGATGAGCTCGGGCAGCGGCATGGTCGCCTCGGGCGCGCACAGGTCGAGCAGCGTCGTCTCGAGGATCAGCCGGGCGTGCGCACGCATGTGGATCGGCCCCATGCGCTCGCGGGCGTGGAGCAGCTCCTGCAGAACGAGCTCGAGCCGCTCCGCGCCGAACGCCGAGGCGCGCTCGATCATCCGGGCCTTGACCTCCGGGCTCGCCTGCTCTGCGAGCATCGGCGCGTCCTCGCCGACCAGGCGCAGGAGCATCGCTCCGCGCAGGTAGTCCAGGGTCGCGTCCAGGAAGGCCGCCTCGTCGCCCTGGCGGCCGGGGAGCGCGGCGAGCAGGCGCGGCCTGTCACTGGCGAGCATCGCATCGAGCACCGCCTCGATCGCATCGGCCGAGCCCTCCCCGGCGAGGCGCGCTGTGTCGGCGACCCGCGGCGTGCGCCCGACGAGCGCCAGGAGCTGATCCGCGAGGGACAGGGCATCGCGCATCCCGCCGCGCGCGCGCCGCGCGATCTCGGCGGTCACGCCGTCCTCGGCCTCGATCCCCTCCAGCTCGAACACCTCGTCGAGGCGCGAGCGGATCTGCTCCTCCGTCAGCGGCGAGAGGCGCAGGACCTGGCAGCGCGACACCACGGTGTCGGGGACCTTGTGGAGCTCCGTCGTCGCGAACAGGAACTTCACGTGGGCCGGCGGCTCCTCGAGCGTCTTCAAGAGCGCGTTGAACGCCGGCTTGGAGAGCATGTGGACCTCGTCCACGAGGAAGACCTTGAAGCGCGCCTTGAGGGGCACGTAGCCCGCCTGGTCACGGAGCGAGCGGACGTGCTCGACGCCGGTGTTGGACGCCGCGTCGATCTCGATGAGGTCGGGCTCCGTCCCGGCGTCGTAGCTGAGGCAGCGCTCGCACTTGCCGCAGGGCTCCGCGGCCGGCCCGTTCTCGCAGTTCAGCGCCTTCGCGAACAGACGCGCCGAGGTCGTCTTGCCCGTACCGCGGGGGCCGAAGAACAGGTAGGCGTGACCGACGCGCCCCTCGGCGATGGCGCCGCGGAGGGTACGCGTCACCACGTCCTGGCCCGCGACCTCCGAGAAGGCCCTGGGCCGGTACTTCCGCGCGAGAACGAGGTACGACATGCCCCCGAAGGATAGCGCCGATCCGGCGAATCGCGCGACGCGCGGAGCACGAACGCCCCGGTGTTCCGGGAGATTCGCCGCGGGCCCCGGGGAGGGCCGAGCGCGCGCCGAAGGGCCCGGGCACCTCGCGCCTGGTACGAGGACCTTAGGGCTGCTCCGTTCCCGGCCTGACCCGGTTCGGAACCGCACCATCGCGTGGGACCGGACCCATCGCCGCGCGCTCGGAGGATGGGCGCGCGACCCGCTGCCGCTCGCCCCCTGGAGGATGGAAGAAGTGGCGGAGAGGGTGGGATTCGAACCCACGGTACCTTGCGGCACACACGCTTTCCAAGCGTGCACAATCGGCCACTCTGTCACCTCTCCACCCACCGGGACACCATCGAGGCGCCCGGTTGATTCTGTCGACGAACGAGGGCGGATCGAGCTGCCCCGACCCGGCCGCCACGGCCACGGCCCACCGGGCGAGCAAATGGCGGAGAGGGAGGGATTTGAACCCTCGAGACCCGTGAAGGCCTACTGGTTTTCGAAACCAGCGCGTTCGGCCACTCCGCCACCTCTCCGCTCGATCGCTCGACAGGGCCGGCGGCGCGCGTGAGCCCCATCGAGCTCACCCGGGCGCGTCCGGCCCTGTGTTCGTTCGTCTCGATGGACTTCGCCTGGCGCGGAAGAAGGCCTTGAGCCTGTCGCTCGCCTCCTCTGCGTGCACGCCCTCTGCGATCTCGGCTCGGTGATTGAGCCGGGGGTCGGTGAGCACCTCGCCGAGGGAGGCGCAGCCGCCGAACTTCGGGTCGCGCACTGCCCAGACCACCCGGCCGACCCGGGCGTGGCTCAGAGCGCCAGCGCACATGAAGCAGGGCTCCACCGTCGTGTACACGGTAGCGCCCGGGAGGCGCATGTCGCCGGTCCGCTCGAAGGCCTCACCGAGCGCGATCAGCTCGGCGTGCGCGGTGCCCTCGCGGCGGCCGCGGCACTCGTTGCGAGCAGCGCCCAGCAGGACCCCGTCGCGCACGACCACCGCACCGATGGGGACCTCGTCCGCCCGCTCCGCCTCTTCGGCCAAGGCCAGGGCGAGAGCCATCCCCGCGCGATCCTCGAGTTCCTGCCGCAGGGCGGCGAGTTCGACACTCGATCCAGCGCGTTTCGCGTCGTCCATCACGGGTTGTCAGCGACGGAGTTCGAGAGGATTGGCCTGTTCGAGCCCGCCGAGAGCGTTCGGGCCCGGCGGTTGCCGGGCCAGCCCCGGCCGGTGGTCGGCCCGCGGGGATCGCGGGGTGACCGGGCCGCCCCCACGACGCCCGAGCAGGCCCCGGGAGAGGGGGTGGTACACCCGAGAGGATTCGAACCTCTAACCTCCTGATCCGTAGTCAGGTGCTCTATCCAGTTGAGCTACGGGTGCGATTGGGCGCGACGTTGTAGCGACGGGCAAGGGGGAGGTCAAGCGGCCGATCGGGGTTCCTTCCCCCGCCCGACCCCTCAGCGGCCCCTTCCGGACAGAGCCTTCCTGGCGGTTCCGACCCGCCCCCCCCAACGGCTACGATTCCACCCGTGAACGGTTCCCGCGCCCACGATCCTCCGGCCACCGGCCGGAGTCTGATCCGCCTCTCCGACCTCAGCGGCGGCCGCATCGGGGACGTCCTCGACCTGGCCGAGCGCTTCAAGGCCGGAGCGTCTCGCCGCGAGCTGGAGGGCCGCTCGGTGGGCTTCCTGTTCTTCCGTGGCTCGCTCCGGACGCGCACCTCCTTCGAGGTCGCGGTCCAGCAGCTCGGCGGCCATGGTGTCCACCTCAACTCCGACTCCGACTTCTGGGACCTCGAGGCCAGGGACGGGGTGGTGATGGACGGCAACGCTGCGGAGCACGTCCGCGACGCGGCGGCGGTGCTCTCCAAGTACTGCGACGCCCTCGCGATCCGACCCCGGCCCGAGGGCCGGACCTGGGAGGTCGACCGGCGCGACGAGAGCATCCGCTCGTGGGCGGCGCACGCGACCGTGCCGGTGATCAACATGGAGAGCACCCTTTGGCACCCGCTCCAGACGCTGGCCGATCTGCTCACCCTCCGCGAGACCTTCGGCCAGGACCTGCGCGGCAGGAAGCTGGCGATCTGCTGGACGCCCTCCCCCACGCCGTCGAGCCCCGCGATCGTTCACTCGCTGCTCCTCGCGGGCCTGCGCGCCGGCATGGACGTCCGGCTCGCGCACCCGCGGGGCTACGAGCTCGATGGCGGCGTCATGAGCGAGGCGCGCGGCCTGGTGTCCGAGGGCTCGGGCGCCCTCACCGAGGCGCCCAGCACGGCGGAGGCCGCGACCGGCGCCCACGTCGTCTACGCGCGCTCCTGGTCGTCCCTCGAGAGCTACGGCAACAAGACGCTCACGGCCCACAGGGCCGCCAGCACGCGCGAGTGGCTCGTGGACGAGTCGATCATGAAGCGCGGCGACGACGCTCGGTTCATGCACGCGATGCCGATCCGCAGGAACCTCGAGGTCACCGACGCGGTTCTCGACGGGCCGCGTAGTCTGGTGCTCGCCCAGGCGGCGAACCGGCTCCCCACCCAGAAGGGGCTCCTCTCGCTCCTGATGCGCACCTGACGGAGCCGCCGCCCACCCCGCGGCGCCCCGCCCATCGCTTCCACCGAGTCGCCCCTCCGCGGGCCCTCCCCCTCGAGGGGGACGCTCCGCGACTCCGGGACACGCACACCCGGAGCCCGGCTCGGCCCCCCCGCACCCGTTCGCGGCGCCCCCCCGGGACATCGCGCGCCCCGCCGAGGAACCACCGCCATGGCCGCCCCCGACTTCTGCCACCTCCACGTCCACAGCGAGTACAGCCTGCTCGACGGCGCGAACCGGATCAGCGACCTCGTGAAGGCCTGCCAGCAGGACGGTCAGACCGCCCTGGCCCTCACGGACCACGGGAACATGTACGGCGCCATCGAGCTGTACCAGAAGGCCACGAAGGGCGGGATCAAGCCGCTGCTCGGCTGCGAGGTGTACATCGCCAAGCGGTCGATGCACGAGAAGCACTCCAAGAAGAACGGCAACGGGTACAGCCACCTGACGCTGCTCGCGCGCACGAACGAGGGCTACAAGAACCTCGTCAAGCTGACGAGCGCGGGGTACGTCGACGGCTACCACTTCAAGCCGCGGATCGACATGGACCTGCTGCGGCAGCACTCGGCTGGCATCTCGTGTCTCTCCGGGTGCCTCGCCGGCGAGATCAACCAGCTCACGCGCGCAGGAAAGGTCTCGGAGGCCGAGGACTGGGCCACCGACCTCCGCGACCTCTTCGGGAAGGACCATTTCTGGCTCGAGCTCCAGCGCAACGGGCTGACGATCCAGGCGGACGCCAACGAGAACCTCGTGCGCATGCACGAGCGCACGGGCATCCCCCTGGTCGCGACCAACGACATCCACTACCTGCGCGCGGAGGACTGCCACGCCCAGGACGTGCTCCTGTGCATCAACACGGGCGCGAAGAAGGCAGACCAGAACCGCTTCAAGTTCGAGACCGACAGCCTCTTCTTCACGTCGCGCGACGAGATGGGGCACATGTTCCGGGACCTGCCGAAGTCGGTCACCGCGACCATGGACGTCGCGGAGCAGATCAACGTCGAGCTGACCTTCGGCAAGTACCACGTGCCCGAGTTCGTCTCGGACACCGGTGAGTCGCCCGACGCGCTCTTCGACCGCCTCCTCGAGGAACGACTGCACGCGCTCTACGGAGCCGACAACTCGAAGGCGCGCGAGCGCCTCGAGCACGAGAAGAAGGTCATCCGCGACCTCGGGTTCGTGTCGTACTTCCTGATCGTCTGGGACCTCATCAAGTGGTCCCGCGACAACGGGATATCCGTCGGTCCGGGCCGAGGATCCGCGGCCGGCTCGATCGTCGCGTACCTGCTCGACATCACGCGACTGTGCCCGCTGAAGTACGACCTGCTCTTCGAGCGCTTCCTGAACTCGAGCCGCGTGTCGATGCCGGACATCGACATCGACTTCTGCAAGGAGGGCCGCGAGCGGGTCATCGAGTACACGCGCGAGAAGTACGGCCGCGACTGCGTCACCCAGATCGTGACCTTCGGGACCATGGCGTCGCGCACCGTGGTGCGCGACGTGGGCCGGGCCCTCGACCTGCCGCTATCGGAGATCAACAAGATCTCGAAGAAGATCCCCGCGGGCCCCGGCGCGCCGCCCCTCGCGAAGGCGATCGACGACGACCCCGACCTTCAGGCGTACAAGGACCTCGGCCCCGAGTGGAAGGAGCTCTTCCAGTACTCCATCCCCCTCGAGGGCATCGCGCGCCACGTGTCCACCCACGCGGCGGGCGTCGTGATCACGCCGGGCCCCACCGTGGACTTCGTGCCCCTCGGCCGGAACGGGGACGACATCACGACCCAGTTCCCCGCCCCCCAGCTCGAGGAGCTCGGCCTCCTGAAGATGGACTACCTGGGGCTGCGGACGCTCACGATCATCGACAAGTGCCTGGAGAACATCCGGCGCCGCGGTCTGGAACCGCCGGTGATGGACGAGCTCCCGCTGGACGACCCCGGCGTCTTCGAGCTCCTCATGGCCGGCGACACGCTCGGCGTGTTCCAGCTGGAATCCGAGGGCATGCGCAAGCTGCTCGCGCGGCTCAAGCCCGACTGCTTCGACGACGTGATCGCGGTCCTCGCCCTCTACCGGCCGGGTCCGCTGGAGTCGGGGATGGTCGACATGTTCGTCGACCGCAAGCACGGCCGCGAGGACATCACCTACCCCCACGAGAGCCTGATCCCGATCCTCGAGAGCACCTACGGCTGCCTCGTCTATCAGGAGCAGGTCATGCTCGCGTCCGTGGATCTGTCCGGCTTCTCCCTCAACGACGCCGACAACCTGCGCAAGGCGATGGGCAAGAAGAAGCCCGAGATCATGCAGAAGTTCTCGGCGCAGTTCGTCGAGGGCGCGGTCGCCAACGGCTGCGACGAGGAGACCGCGCGCACCACCTGGGACAACATCGTCAAGTTCGGCGGTTACGGCTTCAACAAGTCCCACTCCGCGGCCTACGCGCTGATCACGTACCAGACCGCGTACCTCAAGGCCCACCACCGCACCGACTTCCTCGCCGCGAACTTCTCGTGCGAGATGAGCGACTCGGACAAGATCAAGGACTTCATCGACGACTCGAAGAAGGCCGGAATCCGCACCCTGATGCCGAGCGCCGCCGCCTCCGAGTGGGAGTTCCTCCCCGAGCCCGTCGCGGACGGCGGCGAGGCGATCCGCTTCGGCTTCGGCGCGGTGAAGGGCACCGGGCGCGCCGCGATCGAGGCCATGTGCAAGGCCCGGGCGAAGATGCTGGAGGACGGCAAGGAGCTCGGCTTCCACGAGATGATCACCGCGGTGGACCCGCACGACATGGGGCGGATCGCGTGGGAGGCTGTCGTCAAGGCTGGAGCCTTCGACGAGCTCGGACACAACCGCGGCGCCGTCCTCGCCGCCCTCGACTCCGCCATGAGCGACGCCAGCCAGCTCGCCAAGGACCGCCGCTCTGGACAGTCCTCCATGTTCGACGCCTTCGGCGGCGCGGAGGAGGAGGCTCCGGACACGCCCAAGAACGACGGTATCGACCAGCGGCACGATCTGCCCAAGGCCGAGGTGCTCGCCCTGGAACACGAGGTCCTCGGCTTCTATCTCTCCGGTCACCCCCTGGAGGAGCGCGCCGGCCTCGTGTCGCTTCTGAGCTCCTGCCCCATCCGAGACCTCGACAAGCTCTCGCAGAACGGAGGCGGTGAGGTGCGGATCGCCGGCCTCGTGCTCCAGAAGGCCGAGCTGGTGGTGAAGTCCGGGAAGATGGCTGGCGCCAAGATGTGCCGCTTCCGCCTCGAGGACCTCTCCGGCTCGGTGAGCGTCACCTGCTTCCCGCGGACCTACGCGGACGCCCGCGACATCATCGAGGACGGCGCGGTCCTGCTCGTGAAGGGCAAGCTCGAGGAGGGCAGCGACGAGCCCGCGATCCTCCTCGACGACGTGTTCTGCCTGTCCGACGCGCTGTCGCGCTTCCGCGGCGGGCTCGAGCTCCGCGTCGAGCCGAACGACAGGCCGAAGCTCGAGGCCCTCAAGGAGGCCTGCGACCGCAACCGCGGCGAGAGCCCGCTCTACCTCCAGACCATGGGCGACGATGGCATGACGCGGCGCGTGAAGGCCAACCGCGGACAGGGGGTCGCCATCAGCGAGGAGTTCGCGACCGAACTCTGCGAGCTCCTCGGCCACGACCGCGTGGGCATCGTCCGGATCTGATCGAGCCAGCTGGCCGTGGGCCTCAGTCTCCGCCCGCAGCGTCCCACTCGAGGCCCGCGAGGATCCGGCGCGCCTCCTCTCCGCGGGCCACACCCACGAAGATGTGGTCGTGGCTCGCGCCTGCGATCACGTTGCAGCTGATCCCCGCCGTCGCGAGCGCAGCGGAGAAGCTGGCCGTCAGCCCCACGGCGTCGAGGGCCGAGGTGGTCTTCAGAGTGATCCAGGCCGCCTCGAAGAGGACCTCGAGCCCGGCCGCCCGCGCTCGCTCGAGGGGGAGGACCAGCGTCAGCCCCTCCTCCTCCCGCATCGTGGCCACGACGTCGAGCCCCGCGAGCAACCCGTCCAGCCCGAGGCCAGGAGCCCGCCGCGCGAAGGCGTAGACGCCCTCGTGCAGGTGCGGGCGGAGAGGACCGGCGTCACCTGTGTGTGTCTCCATGGGATCAGCACGCCGCGTCGGACATGCACGCCGAGGGTAGCGACCCGGGCGTGCGGCGTGCCCCACAGCCCGCACGGCATGCGCCAACCTGCCGCATCTTGCGCATCGAGCCCGGGAGTCAGCCGCCTGCGCGCGCAACCGGCCGATGGACGGCAGCGAATCACAAGAGTGCGGCGCTTCGCCGCCGACACCCAAGCCCCCGACCGCCCCGCCATGCTCACGACACTGCTCGCACTCCTCCCGCTCCACGCTCCCGCTCCGATCCCCGTGATGGGCGACGGCGAGCTCCCCAAGAAGTCCGCGGCGGCGCTCGAGGAGACCCGCCAGCGCGCCCTCGCCCTCGACGCACTTCGCACGGAGCTGCCCGCAGATCTCTCGGACGCGGATCGGGTCCGCGCGATGGTGCGGCGGGCCGCGGCCGCCGCCGTCGCGCTGCCCGAAGGATCGACCATCGCCGACGAGCTGCGCGAGGCCGGTCGGGAGGCGCTCCGGACCGCGGCCGCCCAGCCCCGTGCTGCGGCGCTGCTCATGGAGCTGGTCACCCGCAGCGCCGCGCTCGATCTCGCTTTCGAGCCGATCATGGAGGCCCCGCTCCCCGTCGGCTTCCCGTACCCCGCCCCCGCCGGCGAGATCCGCGTCGTCGAGTACCCGCAGTACCGCATGGCCCGCGCCGGAATGGGCATGGGCCGGTCCAACGGCGCGTTCTTCACGCTCTTCCGCCACATCTCGGACCGCGACATCGCCATGACCGCGCCCGTCGAGATGACCATGGACATGGACAAGGGGCGCACGATCGACATGGGCTTCATGTACCGCACGCCCGACATGGGCTCCGCGGGTGAGGCCGGGCGCGTCATGGTCGAGGACATCAAACCGATGACCGTCTTGACCGTCGGCGTTCGCGGCCGCGTCGAAGGCACGGCCACGGACGAGGCCCTCGCCGAGCTCGAGGCGTGGCTCGCCGCGCGGCCCGACTGGGAGGCCGCCGGGAACCCGCGGCTCATGGGCTACAACGGGCCGAGCGTGCCGCGTCGCCGTCAGTTCTCCGAGGTGCAGATCCCGGTGCGCCGGGTCGAGCGCTGAGAGCCTGCGGGTGATGCGCATGGCGAGCGCGGCTGCTCACCCGGGAGCACCGCGCCCGCTTCGTGGACAGCCGGTCCGGGGGCGCCCGGTACGCGAGAGGCGCGGTCGCTCCAGGTGGAGCGGCCGCGCCCCTCGCGCATCTCGATCAGGACTGGATCAGCCGCCCACGGAGGCGCGAATGCGAGCTTCGATCTCCTCGATCGAGCCGACTCCATCGATCTCGTGGACCTCGACCATTCCCTGCTCCTCGTAGTAGGCGATGCAGGGCTCGGACTGCTCCTTGTAAGTATCGATCCGGCGCTGGACGACGGCGGGGTCGGCGTCGTCGGAGCGGTTCTGCTTCTCCGCGCGGCCCACCAGGCGGCTCTTCAGCTCCTCGTCCGGGACACGGAGGACGACCACGCCCGCGAGCTTCGTCCCGCGGCCGGCGAGGTACCCGTCGAGCCAAGCTGCCTGGATCACGTTCCGGGGGAAGCCGTCCAGGAGGACTCCTCCGAAGGCATCGGCCTCGGCGAGCCGCTCCGCCACCATCTGGTTGGTGATGGTGTCCGGAACGAGCTTGCCCGAGGCCAGGATGCCCTTCACCACCTTCCCCAGCGCCGTGTCACCGGAGAGATGCGCACGGAACATGTCACCTGTGGACACGTGGGGCACGCCCAGGTGGTCCTTCAGGGCGCCCGCCTGGGTGCCCTTGCCTGCGGCCGGCGGGCCGAAGATGAGGAAGTGACGCGTCACGCTCGGGTCAAGATCACTCGACCTCGACGACCTCTTCGCGGGGCGTACGCTCCACGAACTCGATGATCGCGCGCTCGCCGTTGTCGCCGAGGCGGCGCTTGGCCAGTTTGATGATCCGGCAGTAGCCGCCGGGGCGCTCCAGGAAGCGAGGGCCGAGCACGTCGAAGAGCTTCTGCGTGCCCTCTTTGCTCCGGAGCTTCGAGAACGCGCGGCGGCGGTTGTGCTGGCTCGGGTCCTTGGCGAGGGTCACGAGCTTCTCGACGAAGGGCTTGACGGCCTTCGCCTTCTGCACGGTCGTGATGATCCGCTCGTGCTCGATCAGCGACGCGGCCATGTTCCGGGTCATGGCGATCCGGTGGCTGGTCGTGCGGCCGAGCTTGTAGCCTGCAACGCGGTGGCGCATAGGAGTCTTGGTGTCGCGTCCGTGACCGACTGGCCTGAGGGACGCCCCTTTCGAATCTGGGGTCGGTTGCGCTGTGGCAGCGCGGGTCGTGTTCAGTCAGTGACGCGCATGCCCAGGGACAGGCCGCGCTCCGCGAGCTTGGACTTGATCTCGGTCAGCGAGGTCTTGCCCAGGTTCTTGAGGTTGATGACGTCGTTCTCCGACATCGTCACCAGGTCGCGCAGGGTCTGGAGGTTGGCGCCGTCCAGGCAGTTGCGCGCTCGAACGGAGAGCTCGAGGTCGGCGATCGGCGAGTCGAGCATCCGGGAGAGCTCGGAGTTCTCCTGGGTCTGCGGATTGAACTCGCTCGAGGTCGGGGCCTCGATCAGCGGGCTGGTGTCCCGGGTCTCGCCCTGGAGGACGAACGGGTTCAGGTGCTTGCGATAGATCTTCGCGGCCTCGGTCAGCGCCAGCTCCGGCGTGACGGTGCCGTCGGTCCAGACCTCGAGGATCAGCCGGTCGTAGTTCGTGAACTTGCCGACGCGAGTGGCCTCGATGCCGTAGCGGACGCGCTCGACCGGCGAGTAGCTGGAGGCCACCGGGATGGTGCCGAGCTCCTGGTCCTCGCGCTTGTTCTCCTCGGCAGGGACGTAACCGCGACCGCGCGCCACGTTGAGCTCGATGTCGAGCTCGCGGTCCATCGTGAGGGTGCAGATGTGCAGGTCCTCGTTGACGACCTTGGCGGTGCCCTCGCAGAGCACGTCCGCACCGGTCACCGCACCCTCGCTCGACTTCTGGACACGGCAGACGATGGGCTCGTCGCCGTCGTAGTCGATGCGCAGGCGCTTGAGGTTCAGGATGATGGCCGCGACGTCCTCGTAGACGCCTTCGAGGCTGTCGAACTCATGGCTGGCTCCGTCGATACGGACGGAGGTGACCGCGCAGCCCTCGATGGACGAGAGAAGCACGCGGCGAAGGCCGTTGCCGATGGTCTGCCCGAAGCCCCGCTCGAAGGGGTCGATCAGGAACCGGCCATAGCGGTCGGTGAGCGTGCTCTCGTCGGCCTCGACGCGCGACGGGAGTTCGAAGTTGCGCCAGCGAATCCTCATGGGTCGGACCCGTCCTCGGGACGGGTCGGGGTGGGGTGTTGCCCGTTCGGATGGGCGAGCCGTGTGCGGGCGGGTCGGTCACGTCCGTCGGGACGGCTGACTCGGGACCGGGGCGGGCTCGCTCCGTGGGTCGGGCGGGGAGAGGAGGTGTGAAGGGGTGGAGGTCCCGGCGCGGGGCGACGAGGTCGCGCTCCGCGCCAGGCGCCGGATCACTTCGAGCAGAGCTCGACGATGAGCTGCTCCTGGATCGGGAACTGGAAGTCCTCGCGACGGGGAAGGCTGTTGACGGTGATCGCCATGGCGTCGCCGTCGATGCCCAGCCAGTCGGGCTGGAAGCCGCCCTTGTTCACGTCGATGAAGCCGGAAACGATCTTCTTGGTGTTCTCCTTGTCGCGCGGGGTGATGACATCACCGACGCGGACGCGATAGGACGGGATCGTCATGCGCTTGCCGTTCACGCAGAAGTGGCCGTGGTTCACCATCTGGCGCGCCTGCGCCAGGGTGGTGGCGAAGCCACCGGCGAGCACGACGCTGTCCATGCGGCGGCCGAGGAGCGACAGCAGATTCTCACCCGTGTTGCCCTTCATGCGCTCGGCCTCGGTGAAGTAGCGCTTGAACTGGCGCTCGAGGACGCCGAAGGCGCGCTTCAGCTTCTGCTTCTCGCGCAGGCGCACGCCGTACTCGGTCACCTTGCGGCGGCTCTGGGCGTGGACACCAGGCGGGTAGTCCCGGCGCTGGAGCACCGCGACCTTGCCGCTGGAGGTGTTCTGGCCGAGGAAGAAGAGGTTCATCCCCTCCCGGCGGCACTGCTTGATCTTGGGTCCGGTGTAACGAGCCATGGTTCGCTGCCTCTAGTGTTCGGGCTGGCTGCGTGGGCTGCTGCTGGTGAAGGGGATCAGACGCGGCGGCGCTTCTTCGCGCGGCAGCCGTTGTGGGGAAGCGGGGTCACGTCCTCGATGGAGACGACGCGAAGCCCGGCGTTGGCCAGGGCGCGGACGGCGGACTCCCGGCCGGAGCCGGCGCCCTTGACGCGCACCTCGACCTCCTTGAGGCCGTGGCGCATGGCGGCCTGAGCCGCGTTGTCGGCGGCGCGCTGGGCCGCGAAGGGGGTGCTCTTACGAGTGCCCTTGAATCCCTGGCTGCCGGCGGTGCCCCAGGAGATGGTGTTGCCGGCGGGGTCGGTGATCGTCACGTGGGTGTTGTTGAACGTCGACTTCACGTGGACGATTCCCTTGACGATGTTCTTCTTCGCCTTGCGCTTGGTGCTCTTGGCCATGATTTGCTGCTGGTCTCGGTCGGGCGGTGGCGGGGCTCGAGCGCTCGGGCGCGAGCGCCTCGCCGGCCGCCGCGGCGATCACTTCTTGATGGACTTCTTGCCGGCGACGGTCTTCTTGGGACCCTTGCGGGAGCGGGCGTTGGTGCGCGTGCGCTGGCCGCGGACCGGGAGTTGGCGGCGGTGACGGAGGCCGCGGTAGCAGCCGATGTCACGCAGTCGCCCGATGGCCTGGGCCAGGGAACGACGCAGCTCACCCTCGACCTGGTACTGCTTCTGGAGGTGGTTCGCGAGGTTGGTCAGCTGCTCCTCGGTGAGGTCCCGCGCCTTCATCCCCGGGTCGAGGTTGAGGTCGCGGCACACGTCGAGGGCCGTCTTGCGGCCCACGCCGAAGATGTAGGTCAGGCTGATCTCCAAACGCTTGTCGTTCGGGATGTCGACGCCGATGACACGTGCCATGAAATGCTCTGCTCTAGAGGGGGGCGCGGCGGAGGGCCGAACCCGGGGTGTGGTCGGGGGTGAGGGCTGGGATCGCCGGGGCGATCATTTTCCCTGGCGCTGCTTGTGACGGGGATCGGCGTCGCAGATGACGCGGAGGACACCGCGACGCTTGACGATCTTGCAGGAGGCGCACATGCGCCGGACGCTGCTGCGAACTTTCATCTTCTTCTTCTCCTACGGCCGCGGCCGCCGCGCCTGCGACGCTCGCCCCGGCATGTGATCCGACCCTTGGTCAGGTCGTACGGTGACATCTCGACTGTGATCTTGTCCCCGGGGAGGATCCGGATGTAGTGCATCCGCATCTTGCCGGAGACGTGGGCGAGGATCTCGTGACCCGACTCCAGCTTCGCCCGGAAGCGGGCGTTCGGGAGGGCCTCGGTCACGATGGCCTCGACAGTGATTGGTTCTTCCTTCGCCATGGACGGCTGCCTCAGCCCTTGCCGGGCTGCGCTCCTCCATCACGCTTGGTCCAGGAGGCGCCGGTCTGACCCGAGCCGCCCTTCTTCTTCTTGGCCTTGCCGCTGGTGGGCGGCAGAGCGGGCGCTCCCTCTCCGCCGCCACCCTCGTAGGCCTTCATCACGAGCTGGGCCTGGAGCTTGTCGACGAGCTCGAGTGCCACCCCCACCACGATCAGCACGCTGGTGCCGCCGAGGAAGTAGCGCATCTCGAGAGTCAGGCTCGAATCCGCGGTGATGAAGTTGGGCACCACCGCGACGATCGCCAGGAACGCGGCGCCGGCCAGGGTGATCCGTGTGAGAACGCTCGACAGGTACTCCGCGGTCTTCGCGCCCGGGCGGATGCCAGGGATGAAGGACCCGTGCTCGCGAAGGTTGTTCGCGATGTCCTCCGGCTGGAACATCAGCCGGTTCCAGAAGAAGCAGAAGGAGAAGATCAGGAGCAGGTACAGGGTCGTGTAGACGAACCCGGTCGGGTCCCCGAACATCTGGGCGCCGTAGCTCCAGCCGAGCCACTGAAACAGGATGCCCGGGATCACGAAGAGCACCGAGGCGAAGATGATCGGCATGACGCCGGCCATGTTCACCTTGAGCGGCAGGAAGTGACGCTGACCGCCGTACACGCGACGGCCGCGCTGGAGGCGCGCGTACTGGATCGGGATCCGGCGCGCGCCCTTGTGCATGAAGACGACGACGAAGATCGTCACGGCCCAGACGAGCGCCAGGAACACCATGATGTTCCAGAAGTTGTCCGCGTTGCTGGTCTTGAGGCTCGCGATGCTGCTCGGCAGGCCCGCGATGATGCCAGCCATGATGATCAGCGAGGCGCCGTTGCCCACGCCGTACTCGGTGATCAGCTCACCGATCCACATGACGAGCAGCGCACCCGTGACGAGCGCTCCCACCACGACGAGGCTGAGGACGAGCGGGTGGCCGACCATGCCCGGGTCGATCTTCTTCGGGTCCTGCAGGAAGACGCCGGTGTAGATGAAGATCGCCTGGACCAGCGCGATGGGCACGGTCGTGAGGCGCGTCCACTGGTTGATCTTCTTCTGACCCGCGGCCCCTTCCTTCGACACGGCCTCGAGCTGCGGCGAGACCTTCGTCAGCATGGAGAAGATGATCGATGCCGAGATGTACGGCATGATCCCGAGGGCGAAGATCGTCGTCTGACCCAGCGCGCCGCCGGACAGGGCCGAGATCAGACCGAAGAGGCCCTGCGCCGACTCCTGCAGGTACTGCGGGTTCATCCCCGGAATCGGGATCTGGAACCCGACCCTGTACGCGATCAGGAGGCCCAGCGTGCGCAGGATGCGCTGCCGGGTCTCCGGAATCTTGAACAGCTTGAGGAAGTTGTTATCCACGAGCAGTGATGGGTCAGGGGCGCGGTTGGGGAAGGGCTCGGTCGGACGACTCGATCAGGATTCGGCCGAGGCCTCGCGGCCACGGGCGTCGAGCTCGACGGCGGTGCCGCCGGCGGCCTCGATCTTGGCGCGGGCGCTCTTCGAGAACTTCTGGGCGCGGACGGTGATGCCCGCGCTCAACTCGCCGTTCCCGAGGATCTTGAGGAGGTCGGTGTTCTTCGACGCGAGACCCTTGGTGAGGATCGCCTCGAGATCGACCGTGGCGCCGGCCTCGAAGGCGGACAGGTCCCCCACGTTGATGATCGTGTAGTCGGTGCGGAAGCGAGCGTTCGTGAAGCCACGCTTGGGCACCTGGCGGTAGATCGGCATCTGCCCGCCCTCGTAGCCGGCGCGACGGCTGGCGCCGGAGCGCTGACCGCGGCCCTTGTGGCCGCGACCCGAGGTCTTGCCCTTGCCGGAGCCGGTGCCGCGGCCCACGCGCACGCGAGACGCGTACTTGGTGCCCTTGGCGCAGACGGAGGAGAGGTCCATGGTGATGTTCCTTGGCTTGGAGCTTCGGGGCTCAGAGCTTCGTACCGCGCAGCTCCTCGACCTCTTCCGGGGTCCGGAGCTGGGCGAGCGCGTCGAGGGCGGCCTTGACGAGGTTGATCGGGTTGGTCGAGCCCATCGACTTCGACAGCAGGTTCTTGATGCCCGCCATCTCGGCCACGGCGCGCACCGAGGTGCCCGCGATGATGCCCGTACCCTCGGAAGCGGGGATCAGCTTGACCCGCGCGGAGCAGAACTCGCCGATGACCTCGTGCGGGATCGTGCCCTCCTTCGTGAGGGGAACGCGCTGGAGGTGCTTGCGGCCGTCCTTGTTGGCCTTCTCGATGGCCGCGGGGACGCCACGCGCCTTGCCGAAGCCGTAGCCGACGACGCCGGCGCGGTTCCCCACCACCGTGAGGCCGGAGAAGGAGAAGCGGCGGCCGCCCTTCACGACGGCGGCGCAGCGGTTGACCTTGAGCAGCTGTTCGCTCAGTTCGCCGGCCTCTTCGATCTCGGCGTGGTCCAGATATTCGACGTGAGTCTTCATGGAATCAGGTGGGCCGGCGATCAGAAGCTGAGGCCGCCCTCACGGGCAGCGTCGGCGAGGGCCTTGACGCGACCGTGGTACCGGGCGTAGCCACGGTCCAGGACCACGTCGGAGACGTTGTTCTCCTTGGCCAGACGAGCGATCTCGGCGCCGATGACAGCGGCCTTCTCGGACTTGGTCTTGCCGCTGAGCTGGTCGGCGAGTTTCTTCGAGGTCGTCGACACGGCGCAGAGGGTCTTGCCCTCCACGTCGTCGATGACCTGGGCGGAGATGTGCTTGACCGTGCGGTGCACGGACAGGCGCGGACGGCCGGAGAACTTGGAGATCCGGCGGCGGACGCTCTTCGCGCGGCGATCGCGGCGCTTGTTCTTGAGCAGCGTGGTGGACTTCATCGCAGCGTGGTGGATCAGGAGCCGAAGGACTTGCCCGCCTTGCGGCGCACGTACTCGCCCTCGTAACGGATGCCCTTGCCCTTGTAGGGTTCCGGCGGCCGCACGGCGCGGATCTCGGCGGCGATCTGGCCGACCGCCTGCTTGTCGACGCCGGTGAGGACGATCGACGTGGGGTTCGGGGTCTCGACCTTCACGCCGTCCGGCATCTGGACCGGGACGTCGTGGCAGAAGCCGATGTTGAGCACGACCTTGTCGCCCTGGGCCTTGGCGTTCCAGCCGACCCCGACGATCTC
This sequence comes from Planctomycetota bacterium, assembly GCA_965662915.1. Taxonomy (GTDB): domain Bacteria; phylum Planctomycetota; class UBA1135; order UBA1135; genus Saltatorellus. Next base: position 44,112 of record CBFIJG010000006.1, read on the forward strand.
GAGCTTCTTCTCGTAGCCCTTGGTGACGCCCTGAACCATGTTGTTCACGAGCGCGCGGGTCATACCGTGGAACGCGCGGGCCTGGCGCGGAGCGCCGGAGCCGTTCAGGGTGACGGTGGCCTCGGAGCCCTCGACCGCGAGCTCCACCTCGGGGCGGAGCGACATGCAGAGGGATCCCTTGGGACCTTTCACGGTCACGTCTCGGCCCTTGACGTCGACGGTGACGCCTCCGGGGAGAGTGACGGGTGCTTTGCCGATACGGGACATGGCGGGTTCTGGATCAGAAGACCTCGGCGAGAAGCTCGCCGCCGACGCCCAACTCGCGGGCCTTGCGGTCGGAGAGGACGCCCTTCGGCGTCGACAGAACGTGGATGCCCTGCCCGCGGAGGACGGGCTTGAGCTCCTTGAGGCCGGCGTACGCGCGGCGGCCGGGCTTGCTGACGCGGCGGATCGAGCGGATCACCTTCTCGCCGTCCACGCCGTAGCGCAGGGTCACGTGGAGCGTGCTGGAGGGCTGGCCCTCCTCGACGCTGTAGTCCTCGACGAATCCCTCGTCCTTGAGCACGTTGGCGATGCCCACGCGGATCCGCGAGGCCGGCATGTCGACGCGCGTGCGGCCGATCGAGTTCGCGTTCCGAATGCGTGTGAGCATGTCGGCGATGGGGTCGGTCATCATGGCTGTTGTCCTCTTCGAAGTGAGCTGCAGGCGGCCGCGCTCAGTCCTTCTTGCTGCGGTCGACGAAGGGCATGCCGAGTTCCTTGAGCAGCACGTAGCCCTGCTCGTCGGTGCCGGCGCTGGTCACGAAGGTGATGTCCATGCCCTGCTGGAACTCGATCCGGTCGAACGGGATCTCGGGGAAGATGGACTGCTCGGAGAGGCCCAGGGTGTAGTTGCCCCGGCCGTCCAGCTTGTCCTTGACGCCGCGGAAGTCGCGGATACGGGGGAGGACGACCGAGATGAGGCGGTCGGCGAACTCCCACATGCGATCGCGACGCAAGGTCACGGCGCAGCCGATGGGCATCCCCTCGCGCAGCTTGAAGCCCGCGACGGACTTCTTCGCGTTGCGGATGGTCGCCTTCTGGCCGGTGATCGTGCCCAGGTCACGGGCGGCGGTCTCGACCTTCGACTTGGACTCGACCGCACCCTTCACCCCCATGTTCACCACGATCTTCTCGAGGCGCGGGATGGCGTGGGCGTTCTTGATGTCGAAGGCCTCGGAGAGCTTTCCGCGGACCTCGCTGTCGTACTTTTCTTGGAGTCTGGCAGCCATGGTGTAGGGGCCGGTCGTTGTCGGCCCTTGGAGCTGTCTGGGGGAAAGGTGTGCTGAGGAGCGATCAGGCCTGCGCACGCTTGCGCGTGCCCTTGCCGGTCGCCGGGTCGATGAGCTGGACGTTGCTCGCGTGGATCGGGGACTCCCGCTCGACGCGCTCGCCCTGAGGGCTCTGCTGGGTGGGCTTCTCGTGCTTGACGCGAACGTTCACGCCCTGCACCACCACGCGGTTCTCGGACCGCATGACCTGGATGACCTCACCGGTCGACCCCTTGTCGTTACCGGCGATCACGATCACCTGGTCTCCGCGCTTGACGTGCATCAGATGACCTCCTGAGCGAGCGAGACGATCTTCATGAAGCTGCGGTCGCGCAGCTCGCGCGCCACGGCGCCGAAGATACGGGTGCCCTTCGGGTTGCCCTCTCCGTCGACGAGGACGAGAGCGTTTCGATCGAAGCGGACGTAGGAACCGTCGGGGCGACGGGTGTTCTTCTTCACGCGGACGATGACGCCCTTCACGATGGTGCCGGGCTTGACCTCGGAGCCGGGGATGGCCTTCTTGACGGAGGCCACCACGATGTCGCCGAGGCCGGCGTAGCGGCGGTGGGTGCCACCGAGCACCTTGATGCACTGGACCTGCTTGGCGCCGGTGTTGTCGGCGACGTCCAGATAGGTCTGCATCTGGATCACGACTGCACCTCCTGACCGGAATCAGCGGCGTCGTCCTCGGCCCCCATCGCGTCGGCGGTGGCGGCGGCCTGCACCTCGGTCGGCTTCACTGCGCCGGCCGGGAGCGAGGGACGCTCGACGATGCGGACGAGGCGGTAGCGCTTCGACTTGGAGATCGGGCGGCACTCCATGAGCTCCACCACGTCGCCGACCATGCACTCGTTGGTCTCGTCGTGGGCGTGCACATTGGAGTGGCGGCGGATGTACTTCTTGTACTTCGGATGCTTGAACATCCGCTCGACGCGCACGGAGATGGTCTTGTCCATCCCGGCGCTCGAGACGATGCCCTGCACGACGCTGCGACTGTTGCGCGCGTCGGTGGAGGCGGTGTTGTTGGCGGTCTCGGTCATCGCTGGAGGGAGCCCTGGTTCACAGGCTCTGCTGGTTTCGGGCTCGCGAAATAGGTGTCCGTCTGGGAGGCCTCAGGCGCTCACTTGGAGGCGGCGTCCCGCACGCCCAGGGCGCGCTCGTGGAGGATGGTGTTGATCCGGGCGATGCTTCGCTTCATCTCGCCGATGCGCGAGGTGTTGCCGTCGGTCCCGGTGCCGGCGCGAAAACGGGCCTCGAACAGGTCCTTCTTCAGACCGTTCAGGTCGAACTCGAGCTCGGCGTCGGTCTTGGCGCGGATGTCTTCGATCTTCATGGCAAGGTTCTCCGGCGATCAGGTCGTCGGTACGCGTTTCACCATCCGCACCTTCACGGGCATCTTGTGAGCAATGCGCTTGAAGGCGAGCTTGGCCTTGTCCTCGGTGACGTTGCCGAGCTCGAAGAGGATGGTGCCGGGCTTGACCTCGGCGGCCCAGAAGTCGATGTCACCCTTGCCCTTACCCATCCGGGTCTCGGCAGGCTTGGAGGAGATCGGCTTGTCGGGGAAGACGCGGATCCAGATCTTCGCGGCGCCCTGGGTGGCGCGGTTCGCGGCGATACGGCTGGCCTCGAGCTGGCGCCCGGTGATCCACCCGGCGTCCAGGGACTGGAGACCGAACTCACCGAAGCTCACCCGGTTGCCGCGGGTGGCGAGGCCCTTGATCTTTCCGCGGAAGACGCGGCGGCGCTTGATGCGCTTGGGCATGTAAGCCATCACGCACCTCCTTGGTTCACGGAGCCTTGGGGCTGCGACGGAGCGGCACCACCGCCGCCACCGGGCCCACCGCGGCCGCGACCGCCACGGCGGCGACCGCCGCCACGGCGCGGACCACCCGGGCCACCGCGGTCGTAACGACCGCCGGCCGCCGACGTCACGCGGTAGTTGATCTTCTCACCGCGCTCGATGTCGCCCTTGTAGATCCAGACCTTGACGCCGATGACGCCGTAGGTGGTGCGGGCGAGGGCGGTGCCGTACTCGACGTTCGACTGGAGGGTCGAGAGCGGCACGCGGCCCTCCCGCTCCTGCAGCTGGCGCGCCATCTCGGCGCCGCCGAGGCGACCGTTGATCATGACCTTCACGCCCAGGGCGCCGGCCTGCATCGTCGTCTGCACCGCCTTCTTCACCGCGCGGCGGAAGGCCATACGGCGCTTCAGCTGCTCGGCGATGACCTCGGCGACGAGGCCGGCGGACAGCTCGGGGCGCTTGATCTCATGGATCGTCAGGTGGACCGTGGTCTCCGCGATCTTCTGGAGGTCGCCCTTCAGCTGATCGATCCGGATGCCCTTGCGACCCACCAGCACGCCGGGACGCGCGGTGTAGATGATCACGTTGACGGCGTCACTGGTGCGCTCGATCTCGATGCGCGGGATGCCGGCGGAGCCGTACTCCTTCTCGATGTGATCGCGGATCGTCTTGTCCTGACGGAGAAGACGGGCGAAGTCGTGCTTGCTCCCGTGCCAACGCGAGGCCCAGGGCTCGATGATCCCGACGCGGTAGCCGGTGGGGTGGATCTTCTGTCCCATCGATTCGATCTACGCCCTCAGGCGCTCGCGCCCTCCTCGGCTTCGTCGGAGGCGGCGACGGTCGCGGCGCTGGCCACGATCACGGTCAGGTGAGAGGTCTTCTTCGCGTAGGGCATCGCGCGACCCTGGGGGCCCGGACGGTAGCGAAGACGGTTGTTGAGCATGGGGCCGTCGTCGGCGCGGGCGTCGGCGACGAACAGCGAGTTCGTGTCGACCTCCTCGTCCTGGGCGGCGTTCGCGATGGCGGAGACCAGCACCTTCTTGAAGAAGGCGGCGCCCCGCTGCGGCTGGAGGGCGAGCAGGTCCAGGGCGTCGTTGACGTTGCGCCCGCGGATCATGTCGGCGATCAGACGCGCCTTGCGCGACGAGATGCGCGCGTAGCGATGGCGCGCCACGAAGCCGCCGAGCTCACGGATGATTTCGTTTTTCATGGCTCGGATCAGCGGCCGCCCTTCTGGCCTTCCTTCTTGTTCGTGTGGCCACGGAAGATCCGGGTGATCGCGAACTCACCGAGCTTGTGCCCGACCATGTCCTCGTTCACGTAGACCTTCACGTGCTTCTGGCCGTCGTGGACCATGAAGGTGTGCCCAATGAAGTCCGGGGAGATCGTGCAGGCACGAGCCCAGGTCATCATCGGGTTCTTCGTCCCGGCCTCGTTCTGCGCGAGCACCTTCTTCTCGAGCTTCGCGTCGATGTAGGGGCCCTTCTTGATGCTTCTCGACATGTCGTTCTGTTCTTGCAGCGCAGGGGAGTTCGGCTCCCCCACTCAGGGCATCACTTGCGCTTGCGACGGCGGCGGATGATGAAGACGTCGGTCGGGTGATTGCGGCGCCGGGTGCGGCCGCCCTTCGCGAGGACAGCGGTCGGCGAGCAGGGGTGACGACCACCCGCGGTCCGGCCCTCACCACCACCCATGGGGTGGTCGACCGGGTTCATGGCCGTGCCGCGCACGTGCGGACGGCGACCCAGGTGACGCCGGCGCCCGGCCTTGCCGAGCTTGACGTTCTGGTGGTCCGTGTTCCCGACGCGCCCGATGGTGGCGCGGCAGGTCACGTGGACGCGGCGGAGCTCGCCCGAGGGCAGCGTCAGGACCGCGTACTTGCCCTCGCGGGCGGTGAGCTGGGCCGAGGCGCCCGCGGAGCGGACCATCTGGCCGCCGCGGCCGGGCTGGAGCTCGACGTTGTGCACCTGGACACCGATCGGGATGTCACGGAGCATCTTCGCGTTGCCGGGGTTCGGCTCGGCGTCGGGACCGGACAGGATCGCCTGCCCGACCTCGAGGCCGATCGGCGCGAGGATGTAGCGCTTCTCGCCGTCCGCGTAGTGCAGCAGAGCGATGAAGCAGGTGCGGTTGGGGTCGTACTCGACCGTGGCGACCTTGGCCGGGATCCCGTCCTTGTCGCGCTTGAAGTCGATGACCCGGTACTTGCGCTTGTGACCACCCCCGCGGAAGCGGGCGGTGATACGGCCGTAGTTGTTCCGGCCGCCCGTCTTCTTCAGCGGGCGAAGGAGCGACTTCTCGGGCTTCGACGTCGTGACCTCTTCGTAGGTCAGGACGCTGCCGTGACGGCGGCCCGGGGAGGTCGGCTTGTACTTGCGAATCGGCATCGTTCTGTGCTCTCGGCTGGTCTGCTCCGGCGCCTCAGAGGACGTCGATCGTGTCGCCCTCGGCGAGGGTGACCATGGCCTTCTTCCAGTCCGGCTTGTTGCCGCGGACCCAGCCACGACGACGGGCCTTGCCACCGACGCGGAGGGTGTTCACGGACATCACCTTGACCTCGAACAGGCGCTCGATCGCGTGACGGATCTCGACCTTGTTCGCGTCGGTGGGGACGCGGAAGTGGTACGCGTTGCGGTTCAGGGAGTCCGTCGTCGCCTTCTCGGTGACGTGCGGACGCTTGATGATGTGGTACTGACGATCGGTGGCCTGGCTCACGACGCACCTCCTTCGACCGAGGCCTTGCCGACGCGGGAGGCGAGCTGATCCAGCGCGCCCTGCTCGGCGATGATCGTCCCGCCGTTCACCACGTCGTAGGCGCACAGCTCGGCGGCGATGCGGACGTGGACGCGCGGGAAGTTGCGAAAGGACTTGTAGAGGTTCTCGTTGCGCTCGGAGATCACGACGCAGGCGCGACGCGGGGATCCGAGGTCTGCGAGGACCTTGCGGGCGGAGCGGGCCGAGGGCTCGCCCCATTCACCGAGGTCCGCCACGACGAGTTCGCCATCGGCGACTTTGCCCGCGATCGCGGTGCGCAGGGCGACCCGGCGTGCCTTCGTGGGCATGTGGTAGCTGTAGTCCCGGGGCTTGGGCCCGAAGACGGTGCCGCCGCCACGCCAGATGGGCGACTTCACGTCGCCGGCGCGCGCCCGACCGGTGTGCTTCTGCTTGTAGGGCTTCTTGTTGGTGCCCTTGACCTCGCTGCGGCCGCGTGTGTTGACCGTGCCCTGGCGCTGGTTGGCCATGTGCATGACCACCGCGTCCTTCAGCGTGCGGTACAGGACCTTCTCGCCGAAGGGAGCGACGTCGAGTTCGACCTCTCCCACGCTGCCCGCCTTGTAGCTCTTGACCTTCATCGGATCTCTCTGCTTCGGAGGGCTCAGCCCTTCTTCTGCACGCCGGTGCGCGCGGTCTGGACCTGGACGAAGGCGCCGTTGTGGCCGGGGATCGAGCCCCTGATGAGGAGCAGGTTCCGCTCGGCGTCGACGCGCATGATCTCGAGGTTCTTCACGGTCTTGCGCTTGGCGCCGTAATGGCCGGACATGCGCTTGCCCTTGAAGACGCGGCCGGGATAGGCCGAGCAGCCGATCGAACCCGGGCGGCGATAGTTCATCGAGCCGTGGGTCTTGGGGCCGCGAGCGAAGCCGTGGCGCTTGATCGTGCCGGCGAAGCCGCGACCCTTCGTGGTGCCGATCACGTCGACCAGGCCGCCGGCCTCGAAGGCCTCGACCGTGACGACGGCGCCGACCTCGAGGTCGGCGGGCGCGGCGAGGCGCTCCTCCCGGAGGAAGCGCTTCGGGGCGGTGCCGACCTTCTTGGCCTGCTCCACCTGAGGCTTGTTGGAGACCTTGTCGCGAACGTCCTCGTAGCCGAGCTGGACGGCGTCGTAGCCGTCCGTCTCCTGAGTACGCAGCTGCATGACGGTGCAGGGCCCCGCCTCGACGACGGTCACCGGGGTGACCGTGCCGTCGTCGGCGAAGAGCTGCGTCATGCCTCTCTTACGTCCAAGAAGTAGCGTCATAACTTCGTGAGCGGGGGCTGACCGGAAAGGCCGTGCCCCGAGTGTTGGGGATCACCGGTTCGACCCGGGCCGGACAGTGCGCCTCCCCCATCGAGGGGTCGGAAGCACGCGCCGGCGACGCCTGGCCACGCGGTGGGTTCGAGTTGGAGGTGAGGCAGCGCCACGTGGCCGCCGTGAGGCGAGCGCGGGACGCGCTGGAGGATCAGGCCTTGATGCGGATGTCGACACCCGCGGGCATGTTGAGCGAGGAGAGCGAATCGACCGTCTGGGGGGTCGGCTCGCTGATGTAGATGAGCCGCTTGTGGGTGCGGATCTCGAACTGCTCGCGCGACTTCTTGTCGATGAACGGCGAGCGGAGGACCGTGTAGCGCTCGACCCGCGTCGGGAGCGGGATGGGGCCCTGCACGCGGGCGCCCGTCCGCTTGGCGGTCTCCACGATCTCGGCGCTCGACTGATCGAGCGCCTCGTGGTCGTAGGCCTCCATGCGGATCTGGATGCGGTCGCTCATGGGAGTGGCTGGGCCCTATGAGGCTGCCGGTGCGGGCAGTCCCGGCGGTGGGCCAGGGTGGGCGTTGGGGTCCTGTGGTGGTAGCCGCGTCGGAAGGGGCCCGGCGCGGGCTCCGCCGATGGCGCGGCGCAGGGGCCGCGAGGCGGGTGTTCGGGGGGGGGATATCCGCCCCTGCAGGAGGCGCTGGGGGGGCGTCCTTGCCAGGGTGAGGGCCGGATGAAGCGGGCGCGCGCGGGGGCGGCCCACATAAATCCGACCCGGCCGGAGGAGACCCCCGGTCAGCACTCGGATGGTTGCTCCGGGCTGATTCGGGACTCCTGCCGTTCGGGCAAGGGGCGAAGAAGGTACGAGCCCCCCCCTGGGGGGTCAACACCTGAAGAGGATTCCGGCGAACTTTGTGACGCAACCCTCTCCACCCCTCTGCCCCACCCCCCGGTGACGCCGCTAACAGCCCGCGCCGGGCGAGGGCGCGAGGCCAGCGGGCGCGAGGTTGAAGGTGGCCCGCCCCTTCGAGAGGCTCCGGAGTTCGGTGGAGTACCCGATGAGCTCCCTGAGGGGCGCCGTCCCCGAGACCCGTCTGGACTGGGTGCCGGTCGAGACGATCTCTTCCATGCTGGCCCGCCGCGCGTTCAGGTCGCCGATCACGCCACTGGACACGTCCTCCGGGGTCTCGACGGTGAAGGCCATCCAGGGCTCGAGGAGCTCGACCCCTCCCGCGGCGACGGCGACCTTGAGGGCCTCGCGCAGCCCCGCGACCGCCGCCTGCTCCCAGACGGCCTCGGGCGCGCCCCCGCTGACCGAACGAGCTGCGGTCAGGAGGATTCGGGTCCCGCACAGGGGGTGACCGGCGAGGGGGCCCGAACCCGCCTCCGCCCTCAAAGCTGCCCGGATGCCGCGCCAGGCACGCCCGTCGAGGACTGGCTCCTCCCCCGGCGCGGCGCGACCGAGGCCCTCGACGTCCAGGGCCGACGACGCCTCCGGCAGCGGCTCGAGGCGCAGCTCGACCTCCGCGTGGACCCTGGCACCATCGAGCGTCCGCTCGATGGCGCCGGCGCCAGACGCCTCCAGCCGCACGACCTCCCGGAACGCCACGCGGGGCGGGCCCAGGCGTGGCTCGACCCCGAACTCCGCCCCGAGGCGCGCCACGGCGATGTCGATGTGCAGCTCCCCCATCCCCTCGAGGAGCCACTGCCCGCTGGCCCGGTCCTCGGACACCTTCAGCGAGGGGTCCTCGCGAGCGAGCTGCTCGAGGGCGTCGCGGAGAGGTATGCGCTCCTCGTCCCGACGAGGCTCGACCAGCACCCCGAGCACCGGCGTGGGCACCCGGGGCGGCTCGAGGCGCAGCTCGCTCCCCTCCGCGATCAGAGTGTCGCCCGTCCCCGTCGCACGCAGCCCGCCGAGGGCGACGATTTCGCCGGCCGCGGCGCCGTCGACGTGCTCGACCTCGCTCGCGTGAATCCGCAGAACAGTGTCCACCTCCTCCGTCACGCCGGACCGGCCGTTCCACAGTCGGGTCCCCGGCACGATCTCCCCGCGGTGAACGCGAACGAAGGTGAGGTCGCTGCGCACGCCGCGCCGGACCTTCGAGTGGACCTTGAAGCAGAGCGCCAGGGGCTCGGGCAGGACCGCGCCTGGCTGTGAAGCTCCGCTCGATGCGTCGAAGACCTCCGGCGGCGCCGCCTCGTGGGGCGCAGGCAGGAGCGACGCCACGCCGTCCAGCAGCAGCGGCACCCCGTGACCGGGCAGCGCCGCCCCGCAGAAGAGCGGCACGATCTCCTTCGCGAGCGTGAGGGTCCGCAGCGACCGCATGACCTCGTCCCCGCTGGGGTCACGCCCGTCGCAGATCGCCTCGAACAGGACCTCGTCGCGATCGGCGAGCGCGTCCACGAGCTCGGCCCGCAGCACCGCCGCCTCCTCCATCGACTCGGGCGCCACCTCGACCGCCTGCCGCTCACCCGCGCGGGCCTGCCCCCACGCGCGCATGTGCACCAGGTCGATGATCGCACTGAGTTCCTCCTCTGTGTCCCCCCCACCCACCGGGTACGCGACGTTGACCGCTCGCGCGCCAAGACGCTCGGAGATCGAACGCGCGCACCCGAGCACGTCTGCGCCGGGCCGCTCGCACTTGTTCGCGAACGCGATGGCGGGGAGGCCGCGCGCCGCCACCTGCCGCCACACCGTCTCGGTCTGCGGCTCGACCCCGCGGGTCGCGTCCAGCACGAGCACCGCGCCGTCGAGGACACGCATGCAGCGCTCGACCTCGACCGTGAAGTCCACGTGACCCGGCGTGTCGACGAGGTTGATCTCGGCATCGGCCCAGCCCACGCGCGTGGCGGCGGCGGCGATGGTGATCCCGCGCTCCCGCTCCTCCGCCATCCAGTCCATGACCGAGGTCCCCTCGTCCACGCGGCCGACGTAGCGCTCGCGGCCAGTGAGGTGGAGGATCCGTTCCGTGAGGGTCGTCTTCCCCGCGTCGATGTGGGCGCAGATCCCGACGTTGCGGATGGAGCGACCGGCTCCGGGTGCTTCGTCGGGGCCGGACATGGGATCCCACGATACGGAGCAGGCTCCCAGGTCCGAGGCGATTTCGCTTCGGGGCTGCGGGGGCGGCCGCCTTCGCTGATCGCCGCGCGCCGGCTCCGCGCGCGTCGCGCGGCGAGGCCGCCCGCGGATCAGCGGAACGGACCGGACACCGCGGAGAGCTCGGCCGCGGGCGCGTTCTCGTCGAGATCGAGGAGCAGGTCGTAGAGCGCCAGCGGGGCGTCATCGCCCTCGCGCTGGAGGAGCAGCTGAAGGTCCTCGTGCACGAAGGGCACGGAGAGCTCGATGGTCACGGCGTAGGTGCCCGCGGCGAGCTCCGCAGCGGCCCGCGCCTCCTCCATGCCCTCGGCGAGCAGGGCGAGTCGCCCCCCGAGGTGGATCCGCGCCAGCCCGCTCCTCGCGGTCGCGGAGAGCGTCCAGCGCCCCGGCTCGGGGATCCGCAGCTGCCCCTGGGCGAAGACCGCGTGCCGGCCCCAGACGCGAGACCGAAGCGGGTCGATCCTCCGCCGGGGCCCCACCGCCTGCCAGGCGAGGGGCCGCAGATCCACGTGACTGCGCAGGGGGAGGCGGTCGCGCACCTTCGCGAAGAGTTCGCGGTTGATCGCGGTCATGCGGCCGGCGTCGGGTGCCGCGAGGACGCCGGCGCCGATCTGGCTCCCGCCATCGGCCCAGGTCTCATCGAGGGTCGCCGCGGTGATCGCGCCGCCCTGCGGCAGCTCGTGGGCGAGGAAGCGCAGCATCGGCGTGCCGCGCTGGAAGCGCACCTCCGTCGCGAACCCCACGGGCCGATCCCCATCGAAGGCGCGGGCGGTGACGAGCGCGCTCTCCTCGATGGAGATCGGCACTCCGTCCCAGACCGCCGCGTCACCGCCCAGCGGACGCCACACCTCACCGGCCTCGCCGACCCGGTAGCGCACCTCGAGTCCAGCGGGGGCCGTGAAGCTCACGGAGAGCCTATCCTCGAAGAGGGTGCCTGTCCTCGCGACGAGGCCCTCGGCCTCGATCTCCACAGGACGAAGGAGCGCCATCACTCGCGCGCGCGCCCGCTTCGAACGCGCGGCGAAGGCGCCGAACTCCGCGTCGCCGCCGGTCCCCCACAGTCGCGTGGCGAGCTCGGGCAACAGCGGCATCAGGGACGGGAGGATCGCGTCCGGTCGCTGCTCCCAGACGCAGATCTGCGCGCCGCGCAGGTCAGCGTCCGCGGCGAGGCTCGTCACCTTCCCTCCGTAGCGCTGTCGCAGCGAGCGAGGCTGCCAGTCCCACGCGTGGCGCGGCTGGCTCGCCCACCCCTGCGCCGGCACGACGTAGAGCGGCTCCCAGTTGCAGTTGATGACGCCGTGACCGCGCTCGAGGAGCTCCTCCGGCGAGGTGGAGTTCTGACTCCAGCTCATGACGACCACGTCGGAGGGCACGCGGTTCGCCTCGACCTTCGCCGCATGGAAGCCCTCCCAGAGGACCGGGGTGCGACCGAGGTCCGTGACGCGCCGGGCCATGCGGCCGAGGAAGTGGCTGACCAGCTCGCCGATCGCTCCGTCCTGCGCGGTGGCCGGGATCGAGTGCGCCGCCGCGTAGGGCGCGAACTCCGGCGTGTCCACGAGGCCTGGCGCCCAGACCTCGTCGCCGCCGAGGTGGATCCAGGGGCTGGACGGGAAGGCGGCGGCGACCTCAGCGAGGAGCTGGTCGAGGGCCTCGAGCGCTCCCGGCGAAGCCATGTTGATGACGCCGGTCGAGACCCACGCGTCCTTCTCCTCGTCGAAGGACCCGAAGAGATCGGGCCGCGCGCGGACGAGCGAGCTCGCGTGGGCCGGCATGTCGATCTCCGGCACGAGGACGATCCCGCGCGCGTCCGCGAAGCGCACGAGGCGCGCGATGTCCGCCGGCGTGTAGCCGCGATCCGCGTCGCCGGCGAGCGGCCCCGTGCGCGGAGGGAGACAGGACGCCGGGAAGGTGAAGGCCTGGTCGTCGGAGAGGTGCAGCTGCACCGTGTTGAGCGAGAACAGATAGGCGAGCTCGATCGCCTCCTCGACCGCCTCGACCGGATGCGGGAAGCGCGCGAGGTCGAGCATCAGTCCGCGCCACGGGAGCGCCGGCGCGTCGTCGATCCGGACCGCGGGGGCCATCCACACGCCGGTCTCGGGATCCTGCTCGAGGAGCTGGAGCAGCCGCGACGCCGCGCGATGCACGCCGGCGCTGGTCGCTCCGGAGAGGGCGACGTGGTCGCCGAAGACCTCGATGGAGAAGCCCTCTGGGTCGCCCGCGACCGCGTCGACGAGATAGCCCGTGGTGAGGAGCACGTCGCCGGAGCGTGAGGGCGGAGCCGCCACTTCGACCTCGGAGCCGGTGAGCCGCGCGAGGTGATCCGCGAGGACCGCCGCCGCGCCCTCGAGCCCTTCCTCGTTGGCGACGACTCGCAGCGCCCCGGGTACCACGAAGGGAGCGAAGCGCGGCTGAGCGGAGAGGGCCGGCGGCACGATGGCCGGCGGATCGAAGGGCGGCCCCTGGAGCAGGGCGGCCGACGCGAGGAGGAGCGGGGCGATCACGGAGGGCAGGTTAGCCGGAAGCTCCCGGGTTGCGCCCCGGCGTACGCTCGCGCCCGCGAGCAGAGGCGCTGAACGAGCCCCGGAAGCGGACCAGCGCGTCCGGACGAGGTTCAGACGCCCCGCCGCGACGCGAGCGCCTCGGCGTTCATCTCGAGGAACTCGTCCGCCCAGCGATAGTCCGCGAGCAGATGATCGATGCCGTCGTGGCCGAGCAGTCGCAGCGCGGCGTAGAGCGCCTCGACGGACGCGAGCCCCTCGGCCGGGTCCTCGAAGTCGCGGCTCCTCCGGGGGTAGGCGGTGCGCAGCAGCGGGAGGCGCCGAGGGACAGGATCGCCCGTGACGGTCTCGCGCAGCTTCGGCAGCCGGCGCCAGTTCGAGTCGAGGACGAGGAGCGGCCGGCCTGCGTCGGCCGCGGTGATCGGCTCTCCGGCCGGATCGAGCAGCACGCGTCCGGCTCCGTCGAGGGTCCGCTCGCGGTCGTAGGGCACGAACTCGATCCCCGGCGTCCCGCGCAGCGGAACGAGCGAGCACTTCTTCGGCGACTCCTTCGGGTCGCGGAGGATGAGGACGTCCAGGGGCGATTCGCCGGGCTCCATGAACCCATTGGACCACAGCGCGGAGCCGACCCGCAGGCCCCCTCCTCGCCCCGTGCCCTCCGCCGCCGTCGCGGGCTCGGTGGGACCGCTCGGCTCCGTGCAGGCGATCGTGGTCAGAGCGCCGCCCGCAGCAGGAGGGCTGCGCCCAGCAGACCGCCACCCACCGCGAAGCCGGCCGCCACCTGTCCGGAGCCCAGGAACGCGATCACCCCCGCCGCGACGCAGAGCCCGGCGATGATGAGCTGGAACGGAACCCAGGCGGGATCGGACTCGCCGGGGATGCGCGTGGCCTTTCCGCACGAGGGACAGTTCCGCAGGCTTCCCGCCGCGGCCCCGGGGACCTCGAAGCGGTGCGCGCAGTGCTTGCAGCCAGTGAGGATGTCCTGCACGCCCGGGCTCAGCTGTCCTGCCGTCCCTCGATGGCCGCGAGCAGGACCGCCACGCCGAACAGGAGCCGACGGTCCACGGTCGCGTCACGATCGACGCTGACGTCGAGCTTGTAGATCACCGGGTTGAAGCGCTGCTTGAAGGTGGCGCCGCCGTCGAGGTGGAAGGTCTGCGGGATCAGGTTCATCAGGAAGCGGCGGACCAGAGCCAGGCCCATGCTGTCCTCCTCGACCTCCGCGATGGGCTGATCGTTCGCGTCGAGCACGTGCCAGTGATCCCGGAAGATGGACTTCACGCCTGCTCGCTGGGCCGCGCCGACCTTGACCCCCTCGACCGCGTCGACGACGTCGTAGGCGGCGTGGAAGTCGATGACCTGGCGCGCCTGGATGGTGAGGAGCGGCCTGGTCTGCTCCTCGTCCTCGAAGACGCGGATGTCCTCCTTCAGCTTGAAGGCCTTCTGCGCGCAGAAGGCCACCTGGCGGCCCTCGGGATCGAAGACCTGGAAGCTCGCCCCGAGGACCTTCAGGAACTTGCGGCGGATGGTGTAGCGGTCGAGTTCAAAGACGGCGTTCATGGCAGGAAGCTCTTCGCGAGGGAACTCAGCCTATTCGAACCACCCCCGATTTCGCCTCGACGGAGCACGGGAGCGGACGTCGAGCAGGCTCCGTGCTCCTCTTGGGTTCCGGCGCGAGGCGCGCCCGCGGCAGGGTGGAACGCGAGGAGGGCTGGAACCCGCTCGCGAGTTCCAGCCCTCCCTGATGGTCGGGGCGATCGCCCTGGCGATTAGCGCGCGAAGTGCGCGTAGGCCTTGTTGGCCTCCGCCATCTTGTGGATGTTCTCCTTCCAGGTGACCGATGCGCCGGTGCCGTTGAAGGCGTCGACGAGCTCCTCAGCGAGGCGCAGGTGCATCGGCTTGCCCTTCTTCTTGCGGCTGTTGTCCACGATCCAGCGGATCGCGAGGGACTGCTGGCGGGCCTTCTTGACCTCGCGCGGCACCTGGTAGTTGGCACCGCCGACGCGCTTGGAGCGCACCTCGACGTTCGGCTTGGCGTTCTCGATGGCCTTGGTGAGGATCGCGACCTGCTTCTCCTCGGGGCTCTCACCCTCCACGTCGCTCAGCTTGCCGAGCGCGACGTCGAGCGCCTTGTAGAGAATGGACTGGGCCGTGCTCTTCTTGCCGTCCTGCATGACCTGGTTGATCACCTTGGACGCGAGGGGCGAGCCGAGCTTGGGGTCCGGCTTCTGGAAGACGGCGGTGGACTTGAAGTTACGGGGCATCTTGATGCTCTCTGGCGGCGGCCGCTGAGGGCCGAGTGGGGTGCCGGCGAGGCGCTGCGTGGCGGAGGTTCCGAACGGCGGACGCTTGGGGCTCCGTGCTGCGTGACGCGATGAGCACGCGCGGAGCGCGGGTGCCTCGAGCCGGCTGGGGGTGTGGCTGGATCAGGAGGGGCGAATCACTTCTTGGGGCGCTTCGAGCCGTACTTGGAGCGGCTCTGAGAGCGACCGTCGACGCCGGAGGTGTCGAGGGTGCCGCGGAGGATGTGGTAGCGCACACCGGGGAGGTCACGGACACGACCGCCGCGCACGAGCACGACGGAGTGCTCCTGGAGGTTGTGGCCCTCGCCGGGGATGTAGGCGGTGATCTCCTTGCCGTTCGACAGGCGAACACGCGCGATCTTCCGGAGCGCCGAGTTCGGCTTCTTCGGGGTCTGCGTCTTCACCTGGAGGCAAACGCCGCGCTTCTGCGGGCAGGAGTCCAGGACGGGGGACTTGGATCGCTTGAGCGGCGTCTTGCGGCCCTTGCGGATGAGCTGGTTGATGGTCGGCATCGCGTTTCGTTCGAAGTCGCTCCCCCACCCGGGCCGTTCGGAGGGCCCGGCGGGGAAGCGGCGGAAAAGTGTACGGAGGGGGTTCCGGGGGTCAACCCTGGAAGGGTCCGAAGGCGGGCCTGCCCCCCGCGAGGAGGCGAAGGAGGCCTGCCTGGGGCCCCGGAGAGGGACCGGAGAGGTCAGCTCGCGGCGGAGCTGCCCTCCTCGGCGTCGGAGGCCGGGGCCTCCGTGGTGGTCGTGGTGGTCGTGGCGGTCGTGCCCAGGCCGAGGGACGCCGGGTCCACACCGAGGGCAGCAGCTGCGGCGTCCACGGAGAGCATGCTCTCCATGGCGTCGTCGTGACCGGCTCCGCCGAAGGTGACCGCGCCGCCGGCTCCGCCGATCTCGCCGAAGTCGATGTTCTTCTTCACGCGGGTCCGATAGTGGTCACGGAAGCCGGTGCCCGTCGGGACCATGTGGCCGAGGATCACGTTCTCCTTGAGGCCCACGAGCGAGTCGCGCTTGCCAGCGATGGCGGCCTCGGTCAGCACCTTGGTGGTCTCCTGGAAGGAGGCCGCCGAGATGAACGAGTCGGAGGAGAGCGACGCCTTGGTGATGCCGAGCAGCAGCGTCTGACCGGTCGCCGGCTTGCGGCGGTCCTTGCGCAGGCGCTCGTTCTCGCGGCGGAAGCGGTACTTGTCCACCACCGCGCCGGGGAGGAACTCGGAGTCGCCAGGCTCGTTGACCTGAACCTTCCGCATCATCTGGCCGAGGATCGTCTCGATGTGCTTGTCGTCGATGGTCACCGACTGCGAGCGATAGACGTTCTGCACCTCGTTCAAGAGGTAGCCCTGGACGGACTCCTCGCCGTTGATGCGCAGCATGTCCTCGGGGTAGAGCGGGCCGTCGACGAGGGGCTCGCCGGCGCGGACCTCGTCGCCCTTGTGCACGCGGAGGTGCTTGCCCTGGGGGACGGAGTGCTCGTGCTCCTCGATGACCGCGCCGTTCGCGTCGAGCGCGCGGACGATGACCGTCCGCTTGCCGCGCTTGCGGTCGCCGAGCTCCACGACGCCGTCGATCTCGCTCATGATGGCCGGCTCCTTCGGGCGACGCGCCTCGAAGAGTTCGGTCACCCGCGGCAGACCACCGGTGATGTCCTGGGTACCCGTCGCTTCACGCGAGGACTTCGCCAGGAGCTCGCCGCGGCCGATCTTCTTGCCGTCGTCGATCTCGATGTACGCCTTCTCGGGGATCGGGTAGATGGCGAGCGTCTCGCCGTCCTTGTCCTCGATCACGAGCTGCGGGTGCAGATCGCCCTTGTGCTCGGTGACCTGGCGGCGGGCAGCCTTGCGGCGCGCGTCGCGCTCGATCTTGAGCGTCTTGCCCTCGACCAGGTCCTCGTAGCGGACCTTGCCGCCGAACTCGGAGATGATCGGGACGTGGTGCGGGTCCCAGGTGCAGAGGGAGTCGCCCGCCGCGGCCTTCTTGCCGTCGGGCAGGAGGATCGTGGCGCCAGTGGGGATCGCGTAGCGGTCGGTCTCGCGCTCCTTGTCGTCGAGGATGATCACCTCGCCGTTCCGGTTCAGGACGATGAGCTCGCCGTCCTTGTTCTCGACCGCGCGGAGGTTCTGGTACTTCACCGTGCCCTCGCGCTTCACCTTGATCTCGCTCTCCTCGATGGAGCGCGAGGCGGTGCCGCCGATGTGGAACGTACGCATCGTGAGCTGGGTGCCCGGCTCGCCGATGGACTGCGCCGCGATAATGCCAACCGCGAGGCCGCGCTCGACGAGCTGGTTGCGCGCCAGGTCCATGCCGTAGCAGCGCGCGCAGACGCCGAGGGGCGCCTCGCAGGTGAGCGGGGAGCGCACCCGGATCTTCTCGTAGCCGTGGGCCTCGATGGCGGCGGCGATGTCCTCGGTGATGACCTCGGACTCGCGGACGAGCACCTCGTCGGTGATCGGGTCCACGATCGTGTCGCGCGCGATGCGGCCCCGGATGCCCTGGGCCAGGCTGACCGCCACGCGGTCACCCTTGTAGATCGCGGCCTTCGTCACGCCGCCCATGGTTCCGCAGTCGTCGGTCGTGATGACGACGTTCTGGGCCACGTCGGTGAGCTTCCGGGTGAGGTAACCGGCGTCGGCGGTCTTCAGCGCCGTGTCCGCGAGGCCCTTACGGGCGCCGTGGGTCGACGAGAAGTACTCGAGCACCTTCAGGCCCTCGCGGAAGTTCGCCTTGATCGGTGTCTCGATGATCTTGCCCGACGGCTTCGCCATCAGGCCGCGCATGCCGCCGAGCTGGCGGATCTGGTCGACCGAGCCACGGGCGCCCGAGGTGACCATGCAATAGATCGGGTTGACGTAGCCGGTCGACTCGTCGAAGTCGTGGCTGAGCACGTCCATCAGGACCTGACCGACCTTCTCCCGAGCCTGGGTCCAGAGGTCGATGATCTTCAGGTAGCGCTCACCGTCGGTGATGACGCCCTTGTTGAAGCTCGCCTCGATCTTGTCGATCTCCCCCTGCGACTCGTCGAGCATGTCCTGCTTCGAGTCGGGGATGCGGACGTCGTCCTTGCCGAAGCTGAGCCCGGCGCGGGTCGACGACTTGAACCCGAGGTTCTTGAGGTCGTCCAGGAGGCGCAGCGTCGCGTCGCGGCCCAGCAGCTGGTAGCAATCGCTGATCAGCGCCTGGATGTTCTTCTTGGTGAGCTCGTAGTTGTAGAACGGCATCCCCTCGGGAAGGATGTCGTTGAAGATCGCGCGGCCGATCGTCGTCATGACGTACTCGGTGCCGCCGGTCGGCGCGCCGTCGTCGTCGGTGGACGGGATGCGCCCGTCCTTGTCGACCAGGATCGGGTCGGCGTCCTTGCCGAACTTGACGCCGACGCCCTCGGGGAAGCGCACGCGAACGGCCTTGTGGGTCTTGGTGTGCCCGTGGCCGAAGGCGAGGAAGAGCTCCGACAGGTCACCGAATGTCGGAGGGGTCTCCGGCACGCTCGGCGGCGTCATCGTCATGTAGTAGATCCCGAGGACCATGTCCTGGGAGGGCGAGATGATCGGCGAGCCGTTCGCCGGCGAGAAGACGTTGTTGCTGGACAGCATCAGCGTCGACGCCTCGATCTGCGCCTCGTAGGAGAGGGGCAGGTGGACGGCCATCTGGTCGCCGTCGAAGTCGGCGTTGAAGCCGCCGCAGACGAGCGGGTGCAAGCGGATCGCGTTGCCCTCGATGAGCTTCGGCTCGAAGGCCTGGATGCCCATGCGGTGCAGGGTCGGCGCGCGGTTCAGGAGCACGGGGTGGTCACGGATGACCTCCTCGAGGATGTCCCACACGTCGTCGTCACGGCGCTCGAGCATGCGCTTGGCGGACTTGATGGTGTCCGCCTGGCCGAGCTCCTTGAGGCGCCGGATGATGAAGGGCTGGAAGAGCTCGAGGGCGACCTTCTTGGGCAGACCGCACTGGGTCAACCGGAGCTCCGGCCCGACGACGATCACGGAACGCGCGGAGTAGTCCACGCGCTTGCCGAGCAGGTTCTCGCGGAAGCGGCCCTGCTTGCCCTTGATCATGTCCGTCAGGGACTTGAGCGGGCGGTTCGACGAGCCGAGCACCGGGCGGCGGCAGCGGCCGTTGTCGAAGAGGGCGTCCACCGCCTGCTGCAGCATCCGCTTCTCGTTGCGGATGATGACCTCGGGGGCGTTGAGGTCGAGGAGCTTCTTGAGGCGGTTGTTCCGGTTGATCAGGCGCCGGTAGAGGTCGTTCAGGTCACTCGTGGCGAAGTTGCCGGAGTCGAGCAGAACGAGGGGGCGCAGGTCCGGCGGGATGACCGGGACGACGTCCAGGATCATCCAGGTGGGGTCGTTGCCGGAGTCACGCAGCATCTCGACGGTGCCGAGGCGCTTGGTGATGTCCTTCATGCGCTGCTTCGAGCGCGTGGCCTTGAGCTCCTCCCGGAGCTCCTCCGACAGCATCTCGAGGTCGAGCGTCTTGAGGATCTTCTTGACGGCCTCGGCGCCCATGTCGGCGTCGAACTCGGAGCCGTACTTGGCGCGGGCGGCGCGGTACTCCTCCTCCGTCAGGAGCTGGAATTGCTCCATGGGCGTGTCACCGGGGTCCACGACCATGTAGTCCTGGAAGTAGATGACTCGCTCGAGGTTCGAGACCTTGCAGCCGAGCAGGTTGCCCAGGCGGCTCGGCATGGCCTTGAAGAACCAGATGTGAGCGGTGGGCGCGGCCAGGTTGATGTGGCCCATGCGCTTCCGGCGCACCCGGCTGTGGGTCACCATCACGCCGCACTTGTCGCAGACGATGCCCTTGTGCTTGATCCCCTTGTACTTGCCGCAGGAGCACTCCCAGTCCTTCTCGGGACCGAAGATCCGCTCGCAGAAGAGGCCGTCGCGCTCCGGACGGTACGTCCGGTAGTTGATGGTCTCCGGCTTCTTGACCTCGCCGAACGACCAGGACCGGATGTCTTCCGGAGAGGCGAGCGCGATGGTCACGCTGCCGTAGTCGTTGATGCGGTTGTACTTTGCGTCGGTGACAGTCATCTGTTCTGACTCCTGATTCGCGGCGAGCCGCGGGTGCCGGCGACCTGCCGGCGGAGAGGTGGGATCACTGGACGGGCGATCCCGGTGTGCGTTGGAGATGCTGGGAGGAGGACGTTCCCGCGCTCACGCCCGATGAGCACGGGACATGTCCCTCGGTGGAAGGTCGCCCGTCAGAGGACGGCCTTCTTGTGGAGCTCCATGTTGAGGCCGAGGCCGCGGATCTCGTTGGTGAGCACCTCGAAGGAGACCGGAGTGCCGGGCTCGAGGATGTTCAGGCCCTTGACCATCGACTCGTAGATCTTGGTGCGGCCGTCGACGTCGTCGGACTTCACGGTGAGCTGCTCCTGCAGGATCGCCGCGGCGCCGTACGCCTCGAGGGCCCACACCTCCATCTCCCCGAAGCGCTGGCCGCCGAAGCGCGCCTTGCCGCCGAGGGGCTGCTGGGTGATGAGGCTGTAGGGACCGGTGGCCCGCGCGTGCACCTTCTCGTCGACGAGGTGGTGCAGCTTGAGCATGTACATGACCCCCACCGTGACGTCCTGCTCGAACGGCTCGCCGGTGCGGCCGTCGTGCAGCTTGAACTTGCCGGAGGTCGGCATCTCGGCCTCGGTGAGCAGCCCCTCGATCTCGTTCTCGGGGGCGCCGTCGAAGGCCGGGCAGGCGCAGCGAACGTCGAGCTTGGCCGCGGCCATGCCCAGGTGCGTCTCGAGGATCTGCCCCACGTTCATGCGGGACGGAACGCCGAGCGGGTTCAGGACGATGTCGACCGGAGTGCCGTCCTCGAGGTACGGCATGTCCTCCTGCGGGCAGATCTTGCTGATCACACCCTTGTTGCCGTGGCGGCCCGCCATCTTGTCGCCGACGGAGAGGTTCCGCTTGGTGGCGACGTAGACCTTGACCATCTCGAGCACGCCCGTGGGCAGCTCGTCCCCGCGGCTGAGGCGGTTGACGATCTTGTTCTTCTCCGCCTCCTTGTTGTCGATCTTGCTCTGGAACTCGTGGACCTGCTGGAGGGCCTTGTCGCGCTTCGACCTGGTCTCGCTCTCCTCGGCGGCCGACAGGCAGAGGATCTTCACGCGCTTGAGCTCGTCGTAGGTCGACGTGTCGTCGAGCTCGAAGGGCTTGCCCGTCAGGTCGTCGTCGATGACCACGCCGAGGGTGGTCTGGACGTCGTCGAGGAGCGTGCGAGTGAAGGCCCGAAGCGCGCGCAGGAACTCCTTCTCCGCGTCACGGATGACGCCGAGGGCCTTGGTCCGCTCAGCGTCGGTCAGGTTCACGCGGCGCGAGAACTTGTGCGCGTCGATGACGACGCCGCGGGTTCCCGGCGGCATGGTGAGCGAGGCGTTCTTCACGTCGACGCCGGCCTTGCCGAAGATCGCGTGGAGCAGCTTCTCCTCGGGGGTCAGCTCGCTCTTCGACTTCGGCGCGACCTTGCCGACGAGCACGTCGCCCGCCTCGACGAAGGTGCCGATCCGGACGATGCCGCCCTCGTCGAGGTTCGACAGCGCCTTCTCCCCCACGTTGGGGATGTCGCGGGTGAACTCCTCCTTGCCGAGCTTGGTCTCGCGGATCTCGACCTCGTACTCCTCGATGTGGATCGAGGTGAAGACATCGTCCTTCACCAGGCGCTCCGACACGAGGATCGCGTCCTCGTAGTTGAAGCCGTCCCAGGTCATGAACGCCACCAGGAGGTTCTTGCCGAGGGCGAGCTCGCCGCCCTCCGTGGAGGCGCCGTCCGCGAGGAGCTGGCCCGCCACGACCTCGTCGCCGACCTCGACCACCGGGCGGTGGTTCTGGGTCGTGCGCTCGTTCATGCCGCGGAACTTCTGCTGGTGGTACTCGTCGTCGCCGACGATGATCACCCGGCTGTCCACGTACTCGACGGTGCCGACG
>CBFIJG010000006.1:66148-82360 GCA_965662915.1 Planctomycetota bacterium
CGCGCTTGGCGAAGATCGGCATGTTCGAGTTCTGGGCCACGGCCTTCTCCATGCCGGTGCCGACGATCGGCACCTCGGGGATCAGGAGCGGCACCGCCTGGCGCTGCATGTTCGAGCCCATCAGCGCGCGGTTCGCGTCGTCGTGCTCGAGGAACGGGATGAGCGCCGCGGACACGCCGATGATCTGCTTCGGCGAGACGTCCACGTAGTCCACCTGGTTCGGCGGCACCTCGACGTTGTCGCCATCCTTACGGGCCAGGACGCGCTTGGAGAGGATCTTGCCCTTCGCGTCGACCTCGACGTCGATCGGGGCCATGACCCTTCCGGACTCCTCGTCCGCGCGCAGGAAGTCGACCTTGTCGGTCATGATCCCCTTCTCCACCTTGCGGTACGGCGTGGTGAGGAAGCCGTACTCGTCGAGGGTCGCGTAGAGCGCGAGCGACGAGATCAGACCGATGTTGGCGCCCTCCGGCGTCTCGATCGGGCAGAGGCGGCCGTAGTGGGACAAGTGCACGTCGCGGACGTCGAAGCCCGCGCGCTTGCGGTTGAGGCCGCCCGGGCCGAGGGCCGAGAGCCGACGCTCGTGGGTCAGCTGGCTGAGGGGGTTCGCCTGGTCGACGACCTGGCTCAGCTCGGAGCGGCCGAAGAAGTAGTCGACCGCGCTCGAGAAGGTCTTGGAGTTGATCAGCGTCCGGGGGGACACCGTCTCCGGGTTCTCGAGGTTCATGCGCTCCTGGGCCGTGCGGCGGAGCTTGAGGAGGCCCTTGCGGAACTCCTCGCCCGCCAGCTCGGCGATGGTGCGCACGCGGCGGTTGCCCAGGTTGTCGATGTCGTCGATCTCGCCGGTGCCGGCGCGGAGCTCGAGGATGTACTTGACCGAGTTGACGATGTCCTCGGGCTCGAGGACCTGGACGTCCTCACCGATGGTCTGGTCGAACTTGCGGTTCAGGCGGAAGCGGCCGACGCGACCCAGGCGGTAGCGCTGGACGTCGAAGAACTTCTCGTGGAACAGCTCGCGGGCCTTCTCGATCTGCGGCGGGTTGCCCGGGCGCAGGCGACCGTAGATCTTGATCAGCGCGTCCTCGTGGCTCTTCACACCCGGCTCCTCGTGGAGCGAGTTGATGATGAGCATGTCGAGGTCCTGGGGATCGGCGTCGACGATCTCCACCTCGGCGAGCTCGCCGCCGGCGATCTCCAGGGCGGCGGTCTCCGGGATCGGCATGCCCGAGGGCACGAGCACCTCGCCGGTCTTCAGGACGACGATGTCCCCCACCGCGATGCGGTCGGTGATCTTCTTCGCGAAGGCGTTGGCCGTCTGCGACTTGGTCTTCTTGACGACCTTCGTGGGGTAGAACTGCCGCAGCAGCGCCTGGTCCGTGCCCAGGTTCTCGTCGAGGGCCCGCAGGAACGTGACGGCGCTGAACTTGCCGCTCTGGTCGATGCGAACGCTGAGCGCTTCCTTCTTCGAGACGTTGAGCTCCACCCAGGAGCCGCGCTCCGGGATGATCCAGCACGAGTGCAAGGTGCGGTCCGTGGCCGAGGCGTCGACCAGGAAGTCGACGCCGGGCGAGCGGTGGAGCTGGCTCACGATGACGCGCTCGGAGCCGTTGATCACGAACTCGCCGCCGCCGAGCATGATCGGGATCTCGCCGAGGTAGACCTCCTCCTCGATGGGCTCCGGCTTCACGAGGCGGAGGCGCACTTTGAAGGGGTAGCCGTAGCTCATGCGGAGCTTGCGGCACTCGTCGATGTCGTAGCGCGGGCGCCCGAGCTCGTAGCCGACGTACTCCAGGCACATCGTCTTGTCGTACGAGTAGATCGGGAAGATCTCGCGCAGCAGGGCCTCGAGACCCTGGTCCTCACGGGCCCCCGACGCGATGTCCGGCGCGAGGAAGGCCTCGAACGCCCGCGTCTGGATCTCCACCAGGTTGGGAAGGGGGACGATCTCGGAGACCCGGCCGAAGTGGCGAACCTCGGACGACTGCTCGACCATGCGGCCGGTGCGTTCAACGATCATGTGCGGAGGGTAGAGTTCGGTGGAGCTGGACGCCGACCGCGATCACGGGCTCAGACGTCGGCCACTCCGGGACCGAGGGGTGGACCGCGGGGAGCGGACCTTGGAGGTGCTATCGCGGGGCCCTGGGCGGACCCTGCTCGGAGGCGTCGCGGACCCTGGGGGCCGCGGCGACTCGCTGTTGTTGAGCCGGTCGGGGGGAGACCGGATCGGTCGTGTGGCCGCTGCCGCTCGCGGTCGCCGGCCCCGGAACGAGGGCGCGGCGCACGACGGGCGTGCTCAGGCCGTGGTGGAGGCGGAGGTGCTCGGCCGGCAGACGCGGAGGGTCCACGGCGCTGCGAGCGAGGAGGGAACGAAGACAACCGCGCCCCCCTCGACGGAGGCACGGAATCGACGGGGGGACGAAGGCGAAGGAGGAGCCGAGACGGTCATTCCACGGGCCGGGGGGGCCCGAAGGTCGATTGGACTTGATCCAGGCGACCGCAAAAGGATAGGGAGCACCCGGCCCCCGCGGAAGGGGCCCGGCACTTGATTTGCACACCTACGCATGCCAGCGCCCCCCGCTGGACCCCTTCGAGGGGAATCCGTCGGGAGGCGTCGGCCTGGCGGTTCCGCTGGACGGGACCGGATCCGCGGAGAAGGGCGCGAGGTCGCAGGCCTGGCCCAGGGGCGAGCTCGGACGAGGGGAGTCCCTGCGTCCGAGGCCACCCGCCAGGCGACCTGGCGCTCCGGGACGAGCAGCCGCCCGGACCTGGAGCCCGGAGCGGCCCGAGGGGGCGCCCTTCGTCACGCGCTCGCCGGAGCGGCGATCGGATCGCCGCGGCGTGCGCGCTCGGGGCGCCCGCCCGATCAGTCGAGCTTGACCGTCGCGCCGGCGCCCTCGAGCGCCTTCTGCATCTCCTCGGCCTCTTCCTTGGAGACGCCTTCCTTCACGGCCTTGGGGGCGCCGTCGACGATCTCCTTGGCCTCCTTGAGGCCGAGACCGGTGATCGCGCGGACCTCCTTGATGACCTGGATCTTCTGGCCGCCGGCGGCCTCGAGGATCACGTTGAAGGAGGTCTTCTCCTCGGCCTCTTCGCCGCCACCAGCCGGGGCGGCCATCATCATGCCACCCGCGGGAGCAGCGGCGCTGACGCCCCACTTGTCCTCGAGGGCCTTGACGAGCTTGGAAGCCTGAAGAAGGGTCAGGCCGTCCAGTTGATCAGCGATGGTCTGAAGCTCGGGCTCGAGCTCGACGGTCGTGGTTTCTTCGGACATCGGTTTGGGTTCCTGGGGAGGAAGTTGTTGGTGGTCTCTTGGGGTTGACGCGGGGCCGGTCGAGGCTCCGCGACTGAAGGGATGGTGTGGGGTCGCGGTCCGGGCTCAGCCCTCGCCGCCGCCCTCCTCGTCGACGTGGGCCTGGATGACCCGGGCGACGCCGCTCGGGACGGCGTTGATGACCGTGGCCAGGCTGCGCGCCGGGCCGGAGATCACGCCGAGGAGCTGGGCGTGGAGAGTGTCACGATCGGGCAGGTCGGCCAGGGCCTTCGCGCCGTTCGCGTCGAGGGCTTCACCGTCGAGGACGGCACCCTTGAGCTTGACCTTCCCGGCCTTCTTCACCTCCTTTTCGGTGAAGATCTTGGCCGCGTCGATGGCCGCCTCGGTGTCACCGTAGGCGATCCCGGTGTTGCCCTTGAGGGCTTCGGCCTCGGGGAACTCATAGCCCTTGGCCTCGAGGACCCGCTTGGCCAGCGTGTTCCGGACCATGCGGAAGCGCACGTTCTTCTCGGCGAGCTTGCCGCGAAGCTCCTCGTTCTCCACGGTCTCGAGACCGGAGTAGGAGACGAGGAGCATTCCCTCGGCGTCGGCGAACTCGTGCTCGAGCTCGGCCGTGACCATTCGGTTGACGATGTTCGGCATCGGATCAGCCTCCGTACTCGATGAAGGCGCCGGGACCCATGGTCGTCGAGACGCTGACGCGCCGGACGAAGGTGCCCTTGACGGCGGACGGACGCATCCCGGACAGGTGTCCGAGGAACGCCTGGAAGTTGGCGACGAGGTCCTCCGTCGGGAAGCTGCGCTTGCCGAGGGGAGCGTGGACGTTGCCGCCCGCGTCGGTGCGGAACTCGACCTTGCCCGCCTTGAACTCCTCGACGGCCTGCGCGACGTTCGGCGTCACGGTGCCGGACTTCGGCGAGGGCATCTTGCCCTGGGGACCAAGGACCTTACCGAGCTTGCCGACGTGCTTCATCATGTCGGGGCTCGCGATGACGATGTCGAAGTCCATCCAGCCGCCCTGGATCCTGGCGGCGAGTTCGTCGGACCCGACCTCGTCGGCGCCGGCGGCCTTGGCGGCCTCGGCCTTGTCACCCTCGGCGAACACGACGACCTTGACGGTCTTGCCGAGGCCCTTCGGGAGGGAGACCGCGCCGCGAACCAGCTGGTCCGTCTTGCGCGGGTCGATGCCCAGCCGGATGGCGACCTCCACGGTCTCGTCGAACTTCGGCGCGGGCAGGCTCTTCAGAAGCTCGAAGGCCTCGCTGGCGTCGTAGTTGGTGTTGCGATCGATTCGCGCCGCGGCTTCGCGGTAGCGCTTGCTCTGCTTGGCCATGGAATCAGCCCTCCACCTGGATGCCGGAGGAACGGGCGGTGCCCTCGATGATGCGGCAGGCCTGGTCGAGGTCGCGGGCGTTGAGATCGGCCATCTTGAGCTTGGCGATCTCCTCCACTTGCTCACGGGTGACCTTGCCGACGATCTCGGTCCCGACCTCACCGGCGCCCTTCTCGACTCCGGCCGCCTTCTTGAGGAGCACGGCCGCCGGCGGCGACTTGAGGATGAAGTCGAACGAGCGGTCCTTGTAGACGCTGATCTCGACGGGGATGATCATCCCCATCTGGTCGCGCGTCCGATCGTTGAACTGCTTGACGAACTCGGCGATGTTCACGCCGTGCGCGCCGAGCGCCGGTCCGACGGGCGGCGCAGGGGTCGCCTGCCCGGCGGGGCACTGCAGTTTGATCTTGCCTGTGAGTTCCTTGGCCATGGTGGTCCGGGAGAATCCTGGAGCCTGAGTTCGCTGCGGACAGCGCGCTCGATGGGGTGCCGCCCCGGAGGCCGGGGCAGCGGTCTGTTTGTTTGAACGTTGGAGCGGTCAGCGAGGGCCGTGAAGCCCCCCCCGACGGCGGATGCCGTCAGACGCTGTCCACCTCCCAGTACTTGAGGTCGACGGGGGTCGGTCGGCCGAAGATGGTGACGACCACGCGGACCGTCCCCTTCTCCGGATTGACCTCGTCCACCGTCCCGTCGAAGCCGTCGAACGGGCCGGTGTTGATCTTGACCTGCTCGCCCTTCGAGAGACCGATGGTCACCTGCGGGCGGGACTCCGAGTCGGTCATCATCGCGAGGATGTCGGTGACCTCCGCCTCGGGGATCGAGGTGGGCTCGCCGGGCGCGCCCAGGAAGTCACGCAGGCCGTCGATGCCGCGGAGGATCGTCCGTGCCTTGATGACCTGGGCGTCCTCGGGGTTCTCGAGGTCCGCCTGGACCATGAGGTACCCGGGGTAGAGCTTCTCCTCCACCGTGCGCTTCTTCCCGCGTTTCATGTCCGTCATGATCTTGAACGGCATGACGACCTGGGGAATGACGTCCTCGACGCCGGCCACCTTGATGCGGTGGAGCGCGTTGTCACGGATCCGCTTCTCACGGCCCGACTGACAGCGGATGAAGTACCACTTGAACGCCATCGTGAACTCTCTCCGTCAGGCGCTCAGGCGCGCCCCGTGATGATCCGGCCGAAGACCTCGCCGAGCACGTAGTCCGCGCCGGCCATGAAGCCCATGAGGAAGATCACGACGACCATCACGACGATCGATCCGTCCACGGTCTCGTCGAGCGTCGGCCAGGTCACCTTGCGGAGCTCGGACTCGGTCTCGATGAGCAGGTCGGCGTTCTTCGGCTTCTCCAGCGTCCTGTTCAGGAAGAGCAGGCCGATGGCGAAGGTCGCCGCGGCGGCGATCAGCGCGGGGCTGAACGGGAGCCCGATGAGCGGGACCGTCATCCCGCTGATGCCGGCGCCGACGCTGTCGGGCATCCAGCTGGTGAGCTCCGCCCGCATCTGCACGCAGCCGTACGCCAGCAGGACCGCCAGCGACCAGTAGGTCGCCATGCGTGCCATACGTCCTTGATCCTTGCGGTAGGCCATCTGGGTCGGGGTGCGCGTGATGCGGTGGGCGGAGTCGGACGGTGTGGAAAGGAGGAGTCGACGGTGACGCGGGGCGTCAGCTCGTCAGAGCTTCTTCTCCTTGTGCGACGTGTGCGCGCGGCACCGTCGGCAGTACTTCTTCTTCTCGAGCTTGTAGGCGGCCTTCAGACGCTTGTGCGTCGTGTAGTTCCGCTCCTTGCACTCGGTGCACTCGAGGAACACGTAGCGTTCTTTGGTCTTCACGTGGGGCGCTCGCTATCGCGGAAGGGGGACGAGCTGGGCTCGCCGGGGTGCCCTGGCTGGATGCTGGAGGGCGGGTCGCGGTCGCCGAAGTCCGGATGTTGGAGCCCGGCGACCGCTCTTGTTCATTGCTGGCCCGTCAGCTGACGCTGACGGAGCGAGCAGGTCACTCGATGATCTTGGTGACGACGCCGGCGCCGACGGTCCGGCCACCCTCGCGGATCGCGAAGCGGAGCTGGTCCTCCATCGCGACCGGGATGCCGAGGGTGACGGTCAGCTTGACGTTGTCGCCGGGCATGCACATCTCGGCGCCGATGAGGTCGGCGTTGCCGGTGACGTCCGTGGTCCGGAAGTAGAACTGCGGGCGGTAGCCGGAGAAGAACGGCGTGTGACGGCCGCCCTCGTCCTTCGACAGAACGTAGACCTCGCACTCGAACTTGGTGTGCGGGGTGACGGTGCCCGGCTTGGCGAGAACCATGCCGCGCTTGAGGTCCTTCTTCTCGACGCCGCGAAGGAGGACGCCGACGTTCTCGCCGGCGCGACCCTCGTCGAGAGTCTTCTGGAACATCTCGACGCCGGTGCAGGTGGTGTTGCCGATCTCCTCCTGCATGCCCACGATCTCGAGAGAGTCGCCGGTGTTGACGATGCCACGCTCGACGCGGCCGGTGCCGACCGTGCCGCGACCCTTGATCGAGAACACGTCCTCGACAGGCATCAGGAAGTCCTTGTCGACGTCACGCTCGGGGAGCGGGATGTAGCTGTCGACGGCGGCCATCAGCTCGTCGATGCACGCGAACGCAGCATCGTCGGGGCTCTTGCCGTCGTTGAGGGCGTTCTCGGCGCCGAGGGCGGAGCCGCGGATGATCGGGATGTCGTCGCCCGGGAACTCGTACTTCGAGAGGAGCTCGCGGATCTCCATCTCGACGAGGTCGAGGAGTTCGTCGTCGTCGACCTGGTCGACCTTGTTCATGAACACGACGATGGCGGGCACGTTGACCTGACGGGCGAGCAGGATGTGCTCGCGGGTCTGGGGCATCGGGCCGTCAGCGGCGGAGACCACCAGGATCGCGCCGTCCATCTGGGCGGCACCGGTGATCATGTTCTTGACGTAGTCGGCGTGACCGGGGCAGTCGACGTGCGCGTAGTGACGCGTCTCGGTCTCGTACTCGACGTGCGCCGTCGAGATGGTGATGCCTCGCGCCTTCTCCTCGGGCGCCTTGTCGATCATGTCGAAGGCCATCGCCTTGGCCAGGCCCTTGGCGGCCTGGTGACGGCAGATGGCGGAGGTGAGAGTGGTCTTCCCGTGGTCGACGTGACCGATGGTCCCGACGTTCACGTGGTCCTTGTTCCTCTCGAAGACTTCCTTGGCCATTTCTGGATCTCGTCGGTGGGAATTCCTGCTTCGGGGCTCTTGGCCCACCCACAGGTGGTGGTCGACCCTCGCGGGTCTTGGTCGCGTCGGCGCAGCCCGAGATGACGGCGCCTGGCTGAGCGCTGAATTCCGGCGTGAACCGGGCGTCAGCAAGAAAGGGAAAAGAGAGCCCTCCAGGCGCAAGGTGCGGTCCGAAGGGGGTACGACGGCGTCTCCCGTGGGGAAACGATGCCGTTGTTCGTGTGCGTCGAAGCTCCGCGCCGTCGCGCCGGAATGGCTCGGCCCCTGGTGGAGCGGAGGAGGATGGAGCTGCTGACGGGACTTGAACCCGTGACCTCTTCCTTACCAAGGAAGTGCTCTACCACTGAGCTACAGCAGCAGGGGATCCATCCCCGGGTGCCCGTGGGGCGCCCGGGACTCTCGGCGCGGCGCGCCCGTCAGGGGCAGCGACCACGCGGAGGTGGAGCTTCGTCCGATTCGCCAGGACGGGGCCGCGGTCGCGGCCGGGCGGAGGTGGAGCGGGTAGGGGGAATCGAACCCCCGTGTGCAGCTTGGAAGGCTGCCGTTCTACCATTGAACTATACCCGCCAATGGGTGCCTCCCCTCCCCCAGGAGCACGCGCGGCCAGGTGTGGCAGGCGCCCTCAGGGGCGAAGAGCGGTCGGGGTTCGAGCGCGCGGCGAGAGCCGCAGCGCCGCCCTCCTCCAGGAGGGTGGATCCACCGCAGGACGCAGTCCCACGTCAGCGGTCCACGGGTCGTCCCGGCGCCTTCGCGCGCCGCCTCTCGGCGGCGGTGCGTGGCGGAGGGGATGGTGGGGGAAGCAGGATTCGAACCTGCGAAGGCTGAGCCATCAGATTTACAGTCTGACCCCTTTGACCGCTCGGGAATTCCCCCTTGGACGCGCCCCACAGCCGCCTGGGCGGCGCTTCGGAGCACGTGGACCACCGACGAGACGACCGGTCCAGTCGCGCGTTCACCTCCGGCGCAGCCGTCGCCGCCCCGGGCATGGGCCCGGGATGGGTCGGCGCGCGCAATGGGCATCGCGCTCCCGTGTCATCCTCGAATCGGATTGCGTTTTGAGTGAGCAGTCGCACCCGGGCCCGTCAGGGCCGCGGCCGTCGACCTCGGTGGAGCCAGCGGCGGGACTCGAACCCGCAACCTGCTGATTACAAATCAGCTGCTCTACCAATTGAGCCACACTGGCGTGTCCACCGGGCGGCCGTCGACGGGGCCGGACCTCCGCGAGCGAAGGGCCGGACCGGCGAGTGGAGCGCGAGAGGATAGGGACCGCCCCCCGCGCGTCAAGGCCGGCTCTCGGAATTCGCTGATCGCCCGAGGGCCGCCACCTCGGCCCGGTGGTGCTCGAGGGCGGCCTCCACCTGCCCCATGGAGTCGCCGCCGTACTTCTCGAGGAAGGCGTCGACCAGCTCCAGGGCCACCATCGCCTCCCCCACCACGCTGCAGGCGGGGACGGAGGTCACGTCGGAGCGCTGATAGGTCGCCTGGGTCGCCTCGCCGGTGTGCAGGTCCACGGAGGGCAGTCCGAGCCGGATCGAGGGGATGGGCTTCATGGCCGCCTTCACGACCAGAGGCTCGCCCGTGCTCATCCCCCCCTCGAGGCCCCCGGCGCGGTTCGATTCCCTGGCGAAGGCGTTCCCCTCGTCTCCTGAGGGGACAATCCCGTCATGGACCCCGCTCCCGCGGCGCTCGGCCACGTCGAAGCCGATCCCGAACTCGACCCCCTTGATAGCGGGGATGGAGAAGAGCCCCCCGCCGATCCGGGCCGTCAGGCGCTCAGGCCCGCTGGCGCAGCTCCCGAGCCCGGGGGGCAGCCCCAGCGCACGGACCTCGAAGGTCCCCCCCAGGCTGTCCTTGGCCGCCTTGGCCTCGTCCACGGCGCCCCGCATGCGCTCGTCGGCCTCCGGATCGAGGCTCAGGAAGTCCGAGCTCCCCCGCACCTCCTCGCGGCGCGCGCCGGCCTGCTCCCAGGCGTCCGGGGCGCAGTGAACGCCGCCGAGAGAGGTCAGGTAGCCGAAGACCTCGATCCCGAAGGCCTCCAGGACCTGCCGCGCGATCCCGCCGGCGGCCACCCGCGCTGCGGTCTCACGGGCGCTGGCGCGCTCCAGGACCGCCCTCGGGTCCCGATGGCCCCATTTCTGGCACCCCGCGAGGTCGGCGTGCCCGGGCCGCGGATTGGTCGGCGTCGGCAGGCGCTCGATCACCGAGTCCTTGTTCTTCACCGAGAAGGCGATGGGCGCACCGATGGTCAGCCCCCCCTTCCAGCCCGAGAGGATCTCCACCCGGTCGGTCTCGATCCGCATCCGCCCGCCGCGGCCGTAGCCCAGCTGGCGCCGGGCGAGGTCCCTGTCCACCCGCTCGACGTCGAGGGAGAGGCCGGCGGGGACCCCCTCCAGGATCCCGATCAAGGTGGGTCCGTGGGACTCACCGGCGGTGCGCCATTGGAAACGTGTCACGTCCGGAGTTTACGCGGCTGAAGGGGCTCAGGGGAGCGTGGTCCCCGGGCGGGACGAGAGCCCATTCAGCGGGGCGCGATCTCCACCCAGCCATCGTCGTCGTCGGTCCCGGGCTCCGGCGCGGTGGGTCCGGGCTCCCCGTCGGCAGCCTGCGCCGGGACCTCCGCCGGCGCGGGGTCGGCGGCTCCACCCTCCCCCTCCGCGGCCCCTGCGATCGCGGCGCCGCTCTCGAGACAACCCTGGATCCTCTCCTCGAGATCGTTGAACTCGAAGGGCTTCGGGAGCGTGTCCAGCACCTCGGGCACGGCCCGGAGCCTCCCCTCCACCGCCTCGTCGAGGAACCCGGAGACCACGAGGGTCGGCGGGAGGATCCCCTCGGCCGAGAGGCGCGGCAGCTCCTGCACGGCCGTCTCCGCCCCGAGGTCGACGTCGCTCACGAGGAGGTCCGGCCGCGCCGCCGCGATCCGCTCGCGGGCCACGGCGAAGCTCTGCGCGATGTCCACCTCGAAGCCTCGGTCGCGGAGGAACCAGGAGAGCAGCTCGACGATGCGCTCGTCGTTGTCGAGGAGGAGGAGGCGCGCCATGGCACGATCATAGGCCACTGCTGCCCGCCTCCGAGCGTTGTGCCCGCGCAGGAAGCACGACGGCCTCGTACCAGCGGTCCAGCAGCGCCTCGGCAGCCTTTCGCCCGGCAGCCTCCCTCGCAGCGACCTGCTCGTCGGTCTCACCGAGCGCTCGGGGGCTGGGCAGCCACGTCGACCTGTTCCGGTAGACGAAGTGCTCCTCGAGCCGTCCACCCCACTCCCAGTCCATGAGCGGGTCCTCCCCGAGCCGGGTCAGCTCGACGCGCAGCGTTCCCGCCGTGGTCGCGACCTCGAGCAGGTGAACCTCGTTCGCCGCGCCGGGCGTGAAGCGAACGGCTCCGCCCTGTTCGATTCCGCTGCGGAACTGCTCGCGCGCCAGCCGCTCGGATTCGATCGGACGAGGGGTCGGAAGGCCCCATGAGACGAGCCAGTCGTTGATGCCGTCCGAGGACCCCGCCACCCCGGGCGGCCCGGAGTCTCGCAGGTCGACCGGCCCCCAGGCCTCGGCGGAGTGCCATCCGTCCCTGTCCATGCCGACGACGTTGCACGCGAGTCTCCTCATCCCTCGGCCCGGTCTGCGCATCGTCGCGTCCAGGAGGTCCTGTGCCTCCTCGAGACCAGCACCTGTGACGACCGCGAGGCGGGGCGGTTCGTCGCCGCCGTCGACCCACGCCCGCGCGCCGGCGAGCCCCCCATCGAGCGAGAGGCCTCCGCGGCCGACCCAGCGCAGCTCATCTCCGGGAAGGAACGCCGCCACCTCGTAGCCGTGGCCGGCGAGGTGTTCGAGCACCGTGGGCACGCGGGGCTCGTCGCGATCCTCGACGACCCCGTGGGTGAACACGTCCACGCCCGTGAGGAGAGTGGCGAGATCGGTGCTCCGCCGCCGAGACGACGCGAAGTAGCCCACCTCCCAGGGCTCGTGGTGGAGGTCGTCGATCCAGGCTCCCTCGGCGAACACGAGCAAGATGTCCGGTGCCCTCGCGAGCTCCGCCGGAGCAAGCCGCCCGGCGACCTCGTCCTGCCACTCACCCGTGAGGCCGCGCGTCGTGAGCAGGCCGACGCCGACGGCGAACGCCGCCGAAGCCAACGCGGTGACCCAGCGGAGGCGCCACCGATCCCGTCGCGTCCAGGCCTCGGCCGCGAGGGCACAGACCGCCGCGACCGCCGCAGCCGTCCGCGCGACCGTGGGGAACGATGCGCCGCCGAGTTCTTCCGGCGCCTCCGCTCCCACCAGGAACGCCAGCGCGAGCGGCAGGCTCGCCGCGAGCGCGGGCGTCGCGAGCCGCGTGAGCGCTCCCGGCTCCCGCTGCGTCTCCTCGGTCGGGTCCTGCACGGTGCGCCACCGTACCGCCCGGACGCTCCGCAGCGCCACGACCTGGAGTCAACGCCAGCGCACGGAACGCCGCGTACGCCGCGGGTCGCCCCGTCGCTCTGGACCTCCACCAGCGTCCACGAGTCCGCTCGTCGCGCTGGAGATCGGATCCGTCGCCCGCAGCTCCGGCAGCGCGCGGTTCATCGCGTCCTCGCCGCGCGTCGGTGAGCCCGCCCCCCCGACGGAGGGGCTGCCGTTCACGACCGGACTCAGGAGCAGGCCGGCTCGCGCCGGAACGCGGTCCGGAGCCGGAGGGCGGCGGCCCGGCCCAGCACGATCGCAGGGATCGCGAAGAGGCTCACGAGCCCCCAGGACACCAGCGCCGGATGCTGGGAATTGCCCGCGGCCGTGGCGAGCCCCCCGAGGAGCGCGATGCCACCGAGAACGAAGCTCCCGAAGGCGAGGAGCTCGGCGAAGAGGATCTGGAGGAGGCGCTGTCCCATGGGAAACGTCTCGGATCCGTCGCGCGGCGGACTGAGGGCGAACCCAGGAATTTGGGGGCCTCGCGGGGCGGCGCGCGCCTAGACCGGCTGCATCCGGACGCCCGGCAGGAGCGAGGTCGCCCAGCGCGCGCCGACGAGGTTAGGGGCCATGGGCCCGAGGCGCAGGCGCGCCAGGGATCCGGTCACGTGGATCCCCTCCCCCCACTCCATGTCGGCGCCGAGGCGTGGCATGCCGTGGACAACGGGCAGTCCGAGGTCGTCGGCGGTCGAGCGGAGCCAGCCGGAGATGCTCTCGGGCTCGAGCCCGGTCAGGAGCGTGACGCCGCTGGAGCGGACCGTTCCCTCGGCACCGCGCAGGCGAAGCTCCTGCGCCGCGGCGTCCCACTCGAATTCGGGGAGCTCGTGCGCGACCCGGAGCGAGCCGTTCCTCACCGCGCGCTCCACGCGCCTGGCGAGTCCGCCCGGAACGCTCCCCCGGCCGGTGTGCCGCGCGAGGAAGTCGATGCGCGCCGACTCGTCGAGCGCGTTCCACTCCGCCGCGAAGCGGTGCTTGGTCCAGTCGCGGTCGAAGTCGAACTCGGCCTCGCGCAGCGGATGCCGCATCCAGACGCGCACCGTGCGGCGCGTGGCGCGGTGGACCATGAGCGCTCGCTGGACCGAGGAGATCCCGCCGCCGACGAGGTCGAGATCGAGGGGCGCGTCCCCCTCGAAGACGTGCCGGATCGGAGCTCCCTCGTCCCGCATGCGCTTCGCCCACGCGGGGATGCGCGGGGTGTTCGAGCCCGTCGCGATGAGGACCCGCCGACCGCGGAGCTCGAGGCCGTCCCCGAGGACGATCGACTCGCCGTTCCGGCGCTGGATGGAGCTCACCCGTCCACGCACGACCGACCGGTCGAGCCCCGCCGTGTCGACCACCTCTAGCGAGTGACGCAGGAACGCCTCGTGGGTCGGACGGCGCAGCGTCCCCGCCAGCTCCGCGACGTCGGCGTGCTCGGGACGGTGAAGGAAGTGATGCAGGCTGACCGGCTGGGCGTCGAGGTGGTGGCCGGCCGGCGACCTCATCCAGACCATCTCGACGGCGCGTGCCCGCTCGCTCCAGCGCTCGAGCAGGACACCGCTCGGGTCAACGATGCGGACCGAAGCTCCCCGGGCGGTCAGCGCCCGCGCGGCGCAGACACCATGGGGCCCGCCGCCCACGATGATCCAGTCGAAGGGCGCCCCGCCGCCGGACGGCGGCGACGTCGATCGGGGCCGGTCGGGGGCGACGCGCGCCCCGGGTGAGGATGCAGGGAGAGTGGGTTCGATGGCACGAGGATGATGCTGCCTGGACTCCGGCGGTTCCCGGATCAGCCGGATTCCCTCGGGCGACGGCGCGAGACCGGCGCGGGTGTTCATGGCGGGACACCGGGACGTGACCTGGCGAGCCTCCCCCATCGGCCACGGCCTGACGCGGCGCTTCAGCGTCCTCGGGCTCGACGTCCATGACGCGCGCGGACCTCAGTCCCTACCCTTCAGCCCGCCCCCGAGCCTCCCGATGACCTCCACCCCCCACCGAGCTCCGATCCGCTGACCATGGCTGCTCCCGGGGAGGAAGAACGCCTCGCCCCCGACCGCGGGGTGGCGGGCCTGGCGATGCTGGCGACCGGCGTCATCAGCGCCAGGCTCGCTCGCCATCCGGAGATCATGGGCTGGACACTGGGCGACACGATCGCGCCGATCAGCGCAGGAACCGTCGCGGTCACGGCCTGCGCCGCGGCGTGGCTGACGGCCGGTAGAGCGCGCTCGATCGCTGGCCTCGTCGCGGCCGCCGCGGTCGCGCTCGCGTGCTTCGAACTCTTCGCGTGGGAGGTCCCGCGGCGCCGCGGCGTCGTGCTCGTCGCCGCAGGCCTCGGGTCCGCCTTCGCCGTGGCGCGCGGGAGCGCCCTGCTCGCGCGGTCTCCGGTCGCGATGCGCGGGCTCTTCGCGCTGACCGCCATCGCCCTCGCGATCGCGGCGCGCCCGCTCCTGCTCGAACCCTCCGCCCGCGTGCGCGCAGAGGAGCGCGCGGCCCTCGCCGCCGCGTGGGACGATCGACGAGCGATCGTCCTCGTCACGATGGACACGACGCGCCGCGACGCGCTCGGTCCCTACGGCGCCGGCCCCGAGGCCACGCCGTTCCTCGACGACTTCGCCCGCCGCGCGACGCGCTTCACGCGCGCGGCCTCCGCCTCGCCCTTCACCGCGCCCTCGATGGGCTCGCTCCTGACGGGCCTGAGTCCACTGGACCACGGCTCGGTCAGCGGTTCTCCGGCGCTGAACGCGGACGTCACCACCCTCGCCGAGCACTGCGGCGAGCTCGGCCTCGCCACGGCGGGCTTCCTCGACAACCCCTGGCTCGGAGAGGAGTTCGGCCTCGCCCGCGGCTACCAGACCCTCTGGCGCGCGACCGACCTCGAGGACGTCGAGGGCTGGCTCGACGAGCACGCGCACCGGCCGTTCTTCCTGCACGTCCACCTCTTCACGCCCCACGGCCCCTACGTGCTCCGGGAGGAGTACGCCGACGCCCTCGGCCTCGAGCTGACCTCCGAGGCCGCGCGGACCCACGGCCCCATGATTGGCGCGCGCGTCATCCAGGGCGGCGAGATCCCGACGCGGCACGGATTCGACGGCGACGGGATCGCGTGGCTGCGCGACCTCCACCGCACCGAGGTCCGCGCCATGGACGCCTGGATCGGAGGGCTCCTCCGCGCCCTCGACGCGCGCGGCCTGACCGAGCGCAGCGTGATCGCGGTGACCGCCGACCACGGCGAGGAGTTCGGCGACCGCGGCGGCCTCCACCACTCGCACACCCTCTTCGGCGAGCTCGTGGACGTCCCCTTGCTCCTCGCCGCGCCCGGCGCGGGCCCGGGAGTCAACGACGAGCCGGTCTCCCTCCGCGCGCTCCCGCGGCTCCTCCTCGAGGCCGCGCGCTGGCCGGTGGAGGACGGGTTCGTCGGAGGCGCTCCGGGCCTGACCGCCTCCATCCGGCTGCGCCAGGGTGGCCGTCACCTCCTGCGCGTCGCGGACGGATCCTGGTCCCTGCACCTGCGCGTGCTCCCCGGCGACGAGCGCCGCCCGGAGCCCGCGCTCTACTCGCGGACGGAAGACCCGGGCGAGCGCCACGACCTCTCCGGCGAGCGCCCCGACGTCGTGCGCGACCTGATCGCGCGGCCCGAGGTCACGGAGCTGATCGAACGTCTCCGCGCGACGCCCCTGGCACCCGGCGACGCCGACGCCACGCCCCTCGCCGGCTGGACCCGCCGGCAGCTCCGCGCGCTCGGGTACGCGCGCTGAGCCGGAGACCGCTCAGTCCCCGAGCCCCAGGAACGTCACCGCGCGCTCCATGGCGACCGGCAGCATGAGCGTGTGCCCCTGGTTCGCCAGCACCTCGAAGGCGACCTCGGAGGGGCCGCCCTTCGCCGCCTCCGCCGCGCGGCGCAGCCCGCTCGCGCGCACGATCGGGTCCACCTCACCAGCGATGACGAGGGTCGGCGGCCCCTCGGGCGCGCGGGTGCCG
>CBFIJG010000007.1:0-1159 GCA_965662915.1 Planctomycetota bacterium
TCGCCCTCCACGCACCCGCGGCGGGCCCGGTCCCTCCCGCGCTCCGCGCGGAGCTCCTCGGTGCTCGCGCCTGCACGCTCCATGTCGACCATGCGCTGGACCGCGGGGTTGGCGAGCCCGCGGCTGACCTGGCCGTGGGGTCCGTAGATCACGGCGTCCTCCGCGTTCCCTTCGACCACGCAGTCCTTGTAGGCGGGGTGCGCCTCGCACTCGGCGGTGGCGATGAAGCGCGTGCCGATCTGGACGGCGCTGGCCCCGAGGGCGAACGCGGCCGCCACGCCGCGACCGTCAGCGATTCCGCCCGCCGCCACGACGGGCAGGGGGACCGCATCGACCACTTGCGGCACCAGCGACAGCGTGGCGAGACCGCCCGGACGGATATGGCCGCCGGCTTCGCTGCTCTCGGCGACCAAGAAATCCACTCCGGCCTCGTACGCCTTCACGGCGAGCCGCGGCGAGGGGACGACGTGGCCGACCACGCGTCCGGCCTCCTTGAACAGTGGCGTGAGCCGGGCCGGCGACCCGGCGCCCGTGATGACGACGGGAACCTCCTCCGCCAGGATGACCTCGACGAGCTCCCCGAGCACGTCGTGCCCGTCGGCCCGGAGCCCGATCAGGGGCAGGTTGACGGCGAAGGGCCTGTTCGTCTGCGCACGAACAGCGTGGATCTCCGCCCGCAGGACCTGCGGATCCATCGTGGCCGAGCCGAGCACGCCCAGACCTCCCGCAGCGCTGACGGCTCCGGCCAATCGCCCTCCGCTCACCCAGGCCATCCCTCCCTGGATGATCGGAACGGAGATCCCCAGCTTCTCGGTGAGTTCGCTTCGCATCGTCTTCCCTTCTCTTCGACCCCGGGCAGACGCGCAGGACGGCTGCTCCTCCACGGCGCGGTAGCTTACGCGCGGGGGCAGCGCGCGTCCGGGGGGGGGACAATCGGGGGGGGGCCGAGATGTCTCATTCTCGTACGCGAGAACGGAGGAGAGCGGCACGAAGGCGCAGGCGACGCGTCGTGCGCCTCCGCTGCGACGAGTCCAGCGCCCCTGGTCAGGCGCTCGAGGACCGCTCGCGCGCTTCTTTCAGCTCCCCCCCCCCTGCTGGAGAGATCCTCCGTCGCCTCGAACCGGAGAGGATGTCCTCACCGAGCGTGCGCTCGAATCCG
>CBFIJG010000007.1:1259-46492 GCA_965662915.1 Planctomycetota bacterium
CCCCCCCCCCTGCTGGAGAGATCCTCCGTCGCCTCGAACCGGAGAGGATGTCCTCACCGAGCGTGCGCTCGAATCCGAAGCGCCGGGCCCTGGCCCTGGCCGACTCCCATCTTCGCTGGACGGACGCCGCGGCCTTCGTCGTTCACAGGAGGGCCGGTTCGCGTGGAGTTGTGGTCCGGCTTCGCGGCGACGGCCGACCCCTCCAAGGGCGGACTGCCGCTCGTACTCCTCGGTGGTGATGATGCGAGCGCCGATCGGGACGGCGCTCGCCCGGAGAGTCAGCGCGGCCGTCGCGCCGCGGTCGCCATCGATTCCGCCAGTGGTCGGACCGCCGCCGGGCCTCCGATTCAGGCTCCCGCCGCGGCCACGGCGATCGGGCGGCGCCGGAAGGTGACGCCGAGCGCGACCACGGCGAGCAGGAGCCCCACGAGGCGCGTCCTGCCGGCGCCGTCGAAGGCGCTCTCGTTGGCGGCGACGAGACCGGCGAGCTGGACCGAGGCGTGCACCGGGCGCTCGTCGGAGTACGTCGCGGCGTAGTAGGCCTCGGCCTGCTCGAGGGCTTTCTCCTCGGGCTCGGTCCAGGCGCCCGCGACCGTGGCGCTGTAGTCCTCGGCGAGGGCCTCGTTGAGGGCCTGCAGCTTCAGGGACCCGAGGGTGGCCGCCAGGAGGCCGAGGGCCACGACGGCTCGGGGGCCCCAGCTGCGCGCGCCTTCACGAACCCCCGCGCCGATCCAGACGAGCGCGAGGGCCGCGCTGATGGCGAGGCCCAGGGCGAGGATCAGGTCCCCGGCGGCGAGGGTGCTCGCGATCTCCTGGGGCGCCACGCGGCCCGCGCTCGCGGTCAGCTCTCCGTTGGCGGTGGCGAACTCCGCACCGCGCGCGAGGACGCCGAAGGCTGCAGGAGCGAGAACGAGGACGACGGGCAGGAGGCGGCTCTTCATGCGGAGGGACGGGGGTCGAAGGTGTCGATGGATGCGGCCAGGGACGGCTGCGGACATCCGGCACATCCTCTACAGAGGGATCGCCCGAGGTCACCGACGAGCCGCGGTTTCTTGTTGCCTGGGCCCGTGACCTCGCGCTCATCGGTCTCCAGCCGGGGGCTTCGATCCTCTCGATGTGGGGGCGCCGACCTCCGGGCCGGTCGAGCAAGCCAGAGAGCCAGCGAAGCGCGGGGCATCGCTCACGGGGCTCCTCCCGACGGCCCCACCAGCGGCGATCGCGTCCGTGGCGTCGCCCACAATCGAAGTACGAGGCGCGCCGAGGCGCGCGCGGATCATCTCGGCGAGCCTCGCCGATCCCGCAAGGCCCTGGAGGTCGGGTTCAGCGCTTGCGCGGCTTCTTGTAGCGCTTGCCCCTGGCGAAGGACTTCGCCGCCTCGGAGAGGATCCCCTCGCCGAGCACGCGCTCGAACTCGGCGCGCTGATCCTTCGCATCGGGCTCCCAGCCAGGGATCAGTTCCCAGCCTCGTCCGGCGGACTTGACGCCCTTCGTCGCGCGCAGGTGGAACAGGTTCGACAGGAGCTGGGGCGTGTCCTCGCGGTGATGTTCCATGAGGAAGCGCGCCATCCCGAAGGCCTGGCGCGCTTCGTCGCTCCTGTAGGAGCCGCGCTTCCAGGCAGCGAGGCCCGCGAAGTAGGAATCCGACCCCTTGGCCTTCTTGAACTCGCGCGCGAGGTCCTTGTCCCAGGATGTGTGCTCCGTGGCCCAGACGAACTCGTCGCGGTAGGGGAAGCAGTAGATCGCGCCGAGGAGCTCCTCCTCGACGTGCCACG
This sequence comes from Planctomycetota bacterium, assembly GCA_965662915.1. Taxonomy (GTDB): domain Bacteria; phylum Planctomycetota; class UBA1135; order UBA1135; genus Saltatorellus. The sequence goes on from CBFIJG010000007.1 coordinate 3,032, forward strand.
ACAGCCCGGTCTGGAGCCAGTAGGGCAGCTCTCCGAAGCGGCGCGCGATCGCGAGGTGGGCGAGGCGGTGGACGAGTTCGTTGCGGATGTCGAACTCCTCCTGGCCGTCGAGCAGCTCGATCCACATCGCGACCGCGGGCCGGCTGATGGTGAAGCCGGGCAGGCGGCGAGCGGAGTCCTTCCAGACCTGGAGGTAGCGCTCTCCCTCCACGACCACCTCGAGGAGCTGGCCGTACTCCTCGTCGTTCTTCGGCTGGAGCAGGACGAGGACCCCATCGTCCGACGGGTCGGGCATGCGCCTCGCAGAGGGCTGATCGGCGCCCTCGATGGTCGCCACGGGGCGCGCGGGGAGGAGCTCATCGATGAGCTCGAGCGTGTCCTCGATGAGGGCGAGCTCCTTCTTCAGCTTGCGCTTGGTGCTGTGGGTCACCAGCAGGACGCGGCCGCCCGCGACCACGTGGAGGCCCGCGTCGATGGAGTCTGCCGCGGCGGCCCAGCGAGTGGCTTCCTCGCTCACGTCGTCACCGAGCGAGCCGGCGAGCTCGGCGAGGGGTGTCTTCTTGCCGCCGATGAAGACTGTGGGGGACCCGCCGTCCGCGAAGGGCGCGTTCGTCGGCGGGGCCGCTGCCATGAGCGGCGCAGAGGCAGTGAGCGTGGTGACGAGCGTGGCGAGGCGCATCGAAGGGCAGGGTGGGGTGAGGAGCTCTCCTCGTCGGCTGATCTGTGCGAGCCGTGTGGAGCCGAGCGAGGGTGGGAGAGCGAGTGCGAGCGGTGCGAGCTCCCGGCGCGCGCCCGGTGGCGCGCGATTCGGGGCGAGGGAGTAAACGGCTTTGGCCGGGCGGCATTCGCAAACACTGGGTGAATCCGCGGTGGAGGTAGCGAGTCGCCTCTTTCTGGGGCCTTTCGAGTGCGGGCAGAGCTTCTTCTCCGTGCGGCCCCGCACGTTCGTGACCAGCAACCACGGGGGCGACGCCAGCAGTCGGCGATCCCGCGCGATCGAGGTAAGAGCTTCCGCCCTGAACGTCATCGCGGCGAGCAACCCCGGTGGCAGCGAACCACGTCTCGCGAGCGCCGCGTGCGCGAGTCATCGCCCTCGGCGCGGGCCCTGGAGCCGTCGGAGGGGACTATGCTCGGCGCATGATCCGGGAATCCTCCGCATTCGCGCTTCTCGCTGGCGCTGCGCTCCTCCTCTCGTTCCGACCGCTCGCGGGGCCCGGGCCTGGTCCGCAGAAGCTCCGCGTCTTCCTGCTGGCGGGGCAGTCGAACATGGAGGGACAGGCCGTGGTCGATCTCGACCACGAGGAGCACTACAACGGCGGCCGCGGAACCCTGGCGAAGCTGCTGAAGGAGCCCGAGTTCGAGGCTCGCTGGGGCTGGGTCCGCAGCGGCGAGGGGGAGTGGGACACGCGCGAGGACGTGGGCGTCTGGTACCGCTCGGCCCACGGGGAGAAGAAGGGTCCGCTCTCGATCGGCTATGCGGTCTACGGCGGCCGGCACCACTTCGGGCCCGAGCTCGCCCTCGGGAAGGTGCTCGGCGATCGCTTCGACGACCCCGTGCTTCTCGTGAAGGCGTGCTGGGGAGGCAAGAGCCTCCACGTGGACTTCCGTCCGCCGTCGGCGGGCAGGGAGGTCGGGCCGTACTTCGGCCGGATGTTCGAGGAGCTGGACGCGGCCCTGGCGGACGTCGGGGCTGCCTTCCCCGGGTGGAAGGAGCTCGACCCCGTGGTCGAGGGTTTCGTGTGGTTCCAGGGGTGGAACGACGGCTGCGACGGCGAAGCGACGCGCAGCTACGCCGGGAACCTCGAGAGATTGATCGGGGACGTGCGGGCGCGGCTCGAATCGAAGGAACTCCCGGTCGTGGTCGGTCAGACCGGGAACATGAGCAACCCTTCCCTTCACGCGGCGCAGCGCGAAGGCGCGAAGCGAGCCGCCCGGCGCGGCCCTGTCGCCTTCGTGGAGACCGAGACCTTCCTGCGGAAGCCGGAGGACTCCCCGAACACTTCCCACGGCCACCACTGGTTCGGCAACGCGGAGAGCTACCTCCTCATCGGCGAAGCGCTCGGCCAGTCGATGGCCGAGCTTCTCCCGAAGCCGCGCTGACGCGCGCCGCGCCGTCTCGTTCGCTCGTCGGCCGGGGAGCTCTTCGCGAGCGTCGACCACGATCGGCCGAGCCGAGGGGAGGTCGCGGGCGAGGACCGCCCCGGCGACCGGGACAGGGCCTGCGCTCAATGCCAGGTCGATGCACCGGCAGGACTGGCGGCTCCTGTCGCACGGATCTCTGCTGCTGCTCGCATGCCTCGGACGATCAGCTCCGCCGTGCGCTGGTTGGTCGCGAGCGGCACGTCGTACACATCACAGAGGCGAAGGAGCGCGTCGATGTCTGCTGCGTGCGGGTGATCGACCATCGGGTCCTTGAAGAAGATGACGCTCCCGATGCTGCCCTCGACGATGCGGGCTGCGATCTGTACGTCTCCTCCTTCGGGGCCCGAAGCGACGCGTTCCACGGTGAACCCCGCGGCCTCCAGCATGGCGCCCGTCGTACTCGTGGCCACGATCGGAACGCCCTCGAGGCGATCCCGGAATCGCGCGACGAACCGGGCGAGCTCGGCCTTCTTCCCGTCGTGCGCGATCAGCGCGACAGCCCTGGAGGACAGGCACGGGCGCGGGGCAAGGGACCATCGAGTCCAGCTCCCAGCTCCGACGGGCCGTCCGAGTGAGCTGTCGATCATCGCTGCAGACAGTCGAGCCATGTGGGGGGCGGGTGCGTGTGCCATTGAACGTCGGAGAGCGCGCGAGCCTCTCTCGCGCAGCCAAGTGCGTCGACGCTCACCCTCCGGACAGAGAACGCGGATCCTCGAAGCCCGCCGACGGGGGGGCGGGAGCTGGTTCAGGGCTGGCTGTCCTGGGCGGCTCGATCGACGGGTCCACCCGGCTCTCGCGCGTCGAAGGCGCCGCTCGAGCGGCCCTGACGTACCCGTGAGTGCGGTTTCTGATTCGTTTTGAAACACTCCCACGCCATTTGGGGGAAAAGAATCCCCCAAAGGCCCGCCGGTGAACGAGATTGATCTCAGACCGATGAGCGACCACCAATCCGAGACCACCGAGGACGCCCTCCTCGCAGCCACGAGCCAGATCCTTGTGCCCTTGGTGCGGGTCCTCCTACGCAACGGGGTCGCATGCGCTGCGATCAAGGAGCTCGTGCGACGCGCCGCCGTCGGCGTGGCGTATGAGGAGTTCGGGCTTGAAGGCAAGTCGCCCACCCAGGCGCGGATCTCGGTGATCACCGGGCTCAGCCGAAAGGAGGTCGCGCGGCTGCTCAACGAGCACCATGCCGCTGGCCGAGCGCCGGTCGAGCGACGCAACCGCGCGGCGAGCGTCCTCGGCGCCTGGCGCCGCGATCCGGACTTCTGCGACGAGCGCGGTGAGCCGCTCCGCCTCCCCTTTACCGGCGATCTCAGCTTCGCCGAGCTCTGCAAGCGCCACAGCGGCGACATGAAGCCCCGCTCCATCGCCGACGAGCTCGTGGACGCCGGCGCGCTCGAGGAGGCGGACGGCTTCCTTTCGATGACGACCCGCGGCTATGTCCCCGGTAAGGATCCCGTGGAGCTCGTGCGCATGCTCGGCACAGACACCGCCGAGTTCATCGAGACCATCGACCACAACCTGCGCGCCCAGGAGGGTGAGGCGCGTCGGTACCAGAGCAAAGTGCACTACGACAACGTGCCCGCGGGCTGCAAGGAGGAGTTCCTCCGCTACTCGTCGGAGCGCACACAGGCCCTGCTCGAGGACCTCGACCGCTGGTTGAGCGCGCGTGACCGCGGCGATCAGCCTGCGGAGCGTGAGCAACGCATCAGCCTCGGGCTGGGCGCATTCCACATCGTGGGGGACGGCCCCTACGACAACAGCCGTTCGGGGGGCTCCGCCGACCCCCGTCCGGAAAAAGACTGACCGGCGAATCGGCCCAATCGTCATGAGTATTCAACGTTCTATCTCGACCATCCTCCTCCTGCTGGTAGCAGCCTGTAGCAGCGGCGGTGGTATCAGCGGCACAGGCAACATGTCTTCCGGTTTCGCGCTCGGCCCGATCGACGGCTTCGGCAGCGTCATCGTGAACGGGGTACGTTTCGACACGTCCTCCGCGACGTTCACCGCGGAGGGGATGCCTGCGACGCAGGCCGACCTCGCCGTCGGTCAGGTCGTCGAGGTGCAGGGGGACTTCGCCACCGGCATCGCGACGGCGGTCAACTACCGCTCCGAGATCAAGGGGCCGGTGACCTCCGCGACGGTGACGGATCCGCAGCTCGGCCTCGGCACCTTCGTGGTGCTCGGCCAGACGGTCCGGGTCAACGCGCAGACGATCTACGACGGCACGACTCTCGAGTTGATCGCTGTCAACGATCTCCTCGAGGTGAGCGGTCCGCGGACCGCGGACGGGTCCGTGGTCGCGACCTACGTCGAGAAGAAGGACCTGCTGCCCGAGTACAAGGTCGTCGGCGTCGCGGCGAACGCGACGGCGACCACGTTCACCATCGGTGGGCTCAGCGTGAACTACAGCAGCGCCGACACCAGCGACCTCCCCGGCGGCGTCGTCAACACCGGCGACCGCGTCGAGGCCAAGACCGCTCCCTCGGGCTTCACCGCTCCGTCGACCTTCGTCGCGGACAAGGTCGAGCCCGCTGGCACGCCGGCGCCCGGGAACGGCGCGCGGATCGAGCTCGAGGGCTTCATCACAGACTTCGTGAGCGCCGGCTCCTTCAACGTCCTCGGTATCCCGGTCCGCACGACCGCGGCGACCGTCTTCGAGAACGGCAACGTCGCCAGCCTCGCGAACGGAGTGAAGGTCGAGATCGAGGGCAACGTCGACGGCAACGGCGTGCTCGTCGCCGCGGCCTGCGAGATCCAGTCGACCGGCGCGGTGCGCACCGAGTGGGAGATCGAGGCCATCGATCTCGCGAACTCGAACGTCACCGTGCTCGGGATCAAGTGGGAGATCCGCTCCATCACGGAGCTCGAGGACGACAGCGACGCGGAGGTCGATCCGCTGACCCTGGCCGATCTCTCCATCGGAGACCTCGTTCAGGTCCGCGGCTACAAGGACGGGACGGAGCTCATCGCGAGCCGCCTGGAGCGCGACGAACCCCAGGCCGAAGCGGAGCTTCGCGGCCCGGTGACAGCGGTCACTCCGGGGGGCTCGTTCGACTTCGCGATCCTCGGGATCGGGATTCGCAGCGACGGGCTCACCAGCCACTTCGACGAGAACGAGATGCTCATCACGCAGGCGGAGTTCCTCGCCCGCTTGACGACTGGAGTCTTCGTCGAAGCCAGGTGGGATTCGTTCAGCGGGACCGCTGACGCGCCGAACGAGCTGTCGCTCGAGCTCGACGACTGACCCTCCTCACTCGCACCGAGGGGCCGCCGGTCATGGGCGAAGCGACTCAGTTCGCCCATGGTCCGGCGCCCCGCTTTTATTGCGTGGCATATCGGGCCAGAGATGCGCTACTTTATTCCGGGAAATGCGACTTCCGTGGCCGCGGGCCGACCCTTCACATGCCGGGGCTCCGTAGTGCACACTTGTGACGCTCGCCACTCTGACGCACCTCTGAGGCTCCCGCCTTTGGACCACGACCCCCCTCGCCCCGTCACAGACGCACTGCGTCTCTTGCTCGAGACCTGCCTGAAGGCGGCGGAAGAGCACGATGACGTCCGTCGGAGCCTGGTGACGCTCAACGGGTGGGTCGCTCGGGAGCTCGACGCCATGGGCCGCGAAGGGGGCCGGTCCCGCGCGCGCTCCGGCAATCACGGTGTTCTAACCCCCGCGGGCCGGGGCCGCGTCGACGGCGACTCGCGGGATGCGACGTCCGAGGGGCATGGCAAGCGCATCACCTCTCGCCTCGCCGCCGTCGTCACACGCGCGCGCTGGAAGGCTGCGGCGTGCCGGTTGTCCCTCGACAAGCGCGCGCGCGCGATGGGTGCCGCCGAACAGCCGACCGGAGACGGTGCGGCCATCGAGCAGCGCGAGGCGAGCCTGCGCGAGCGCATCGCGACCCTTCCCGACACGAGCAGCTGGATGCTCGACCTGCCCTTCGGGCGCAGGCTCAGCGACGACGACGCGCTGCTCGTGGACGATGATCAGGCGGCGCGCCTCGGGCAGGTGGCCGATTGCTACGACGCCCTCGCGACCGGCGCGGAGATCGCCATCCAGCTGGACGAGAGCGGGGCGTTCCGCCGGAGCCCGGCGCCCGCATTCCTCTACCTCCTCGCAGAGGCCCAGTCCGCGCTCCTTCAGAGCCTCGCGGACGCACCAACGAGGAGCGACAGCGATCAGCGTGACGTCTTCCTCTGGCTGAAGGACCAGACGACCCGCTATCGGATCTACGTCGACCGCTACATGCGCCTCGACGACCCCGCGGACGCTTCGGCCTCGTCCGACCTGGTGGACCGCATGCGGCGCGCGGCCCGGGAGATCCTCGACACGGCGAAGGCGCGTCGGGAGCGTTCCCAGCTGCTGTCCAAGGTCCGCTACCACGTCGGCAAGCTCGAGCACCAGCTTCTCGAGAGCGAAGTCGAGTCCCTGCGCCACGCCATTCAGGAGTGGGAGTCCAAGGGCAATGACCTCGGCGACCGGGGCCTCAGTGATTCCCTCGCGCCTCTTCGTGAGCTCGTGGCCGAGGGCGGCGAGCCGGCCGACCTCATCGCATCCCTCGGGTCGCTCCTCGCCGATGTCGCCGACCGTGGTGGTCGGCAGGGTGAAGGTGGCGGCACCTCATCGCGCAAGAGCGGAGGCGACTCGGCCCGCGCCGAGCAGACCCTCTTGGAGATGAGCGCGCTGCTCGATGGACGGAGCGTGGCGCTCCTCGCGGGCAGCGACGTGGAGATCGACGAGGCGGAGCTCGAGGCGCACTTCGGAGCGGGGGGGGTCACCGTCGTTCGGATCGACGTCGACGGTGACGCTTCCGCGCGTACGTCGGCTCTCGAGGAGTTGCTCGACGGGGACACCGAGCTGTTCCTGCTCGGCGTGCGCTTCGTGCCCGAGGAGTACCAGAGCTTCAAGGGGACCTGTCTCGAGCGCGACAAGCAGTTCGTCCGGCTCCCCGGAGCGCTCGACGCACGCGCGATCGCGCACCAGATCTCGCGCCAGGTCGGCTGGCGGCTCCGCGCCCAGCAGAGCGACAAGGGCGCCTGATCCGGATCCGGGCTGCGGAGCGCGGGGGCTGCGAGCCCGCGCACGGGGACACTTTGTCGCCGATCGAGACCGCCCACCGCGGGATCCGACCCACGCTGCGACGCGCATGCATCAAGGTGCGCCAATGGGCCGCTCCGGGGTGAGGAGCGCCACAAGTCGGCCTCCTCTTCTGGTCGATGCCTTCGTGCCTGGACCCGCGGCGAACAGCCCGGCCGGCCAGGCGTCGATCGCATGGAGCCGCGCCGTACAACCGCCTGGAGTCCCGGATCCCTCGCTCGGATCGCGGCGGCGCTGTGCGCGCTCGGACTGGGCTCCTGCCAGGGGACGCGGGTCCGCGCCGTCGTCCACGACCGTCCGCTCATCGACGCGACGGAGGTCGAGGCCGGACCGATCGAGTCGCCGCCGGTGCAGCAGTTCGAGGCCGGCCTCGAGGTCGAGGTGCCTGCCATCGAGGGAGCCTTCGAGACCCTCGGCCGCGTCGGCGTGGCGGCGGCGGCGGCGACCCTCGCGGAGGTCTCCGGTGATCGTCCGTTCCAGCTCGATGCCGTCATGGGAGCGCTGGGCCTCGATTATCCGCTTCTTCTGGACCTCGGCGCGGGGAGTGGCTCCGACGACGGAGTGGAGACGATCCACGCCGTCGAGGCGAAGCGAAGCGACTTCTCGGACACGGTCATCCAGCTGAAGTGGCGCGAGTCGATTCGCCCGGGTTGGTCCATCACCGGCGGCGCATGCATGTTTCGCCAGCAGGACCTGGGCATCCTCGACGGGCTCGGGGCCGCGCGCTTCGGCTGGGCCACCCTCGGTATCGCGATGCGCTTCTGAGGCGTGAAGGCGCGGCGCGGATCCGGGCCAATCCGAGACCCTCGGACGCAGCGGGAGATGCCCGCCTCCAGCGCGCGCCTCCGATCCGCCGATCTGCGCTCTCGGGGAGGCTGCCAGCCGCTCCACGAGTCACGCCCGTCGCTCCGCCGGATCAGGGGAGCCCCGCTCCTCCTGCCACCTCTCGCTCGAACCATGCTTGGACGTCTCTTCAAGAAGACCGCCGTCGAGGACGAACGCTCTCACTACCGCCGCGCCCCTGGGCGCGGAGACGCCCTCGGCGTGAAGATCGTCTGCGCCAACGGCGCCGCGATCACGGGCGTGCTCACCGATCTGTCCGCGGGCGGAGCGGCGATCGCGTTCGACCAGGACATGTCGGGTGATCTCGCGGTCGGGGAGGTGCGTGAACTCGTCTTCTGTTCGCTCACGACCAGCCCCATCCGCGCCGCCGCGACCGTGCGTTCGGTCCCGGGAGCGGTCGAGCCGCGCAGCTTCGGGTTCGAGTTCCTCGACGAGACCACGCTCTTCGAGAAACTCGACGAAACGATGCTCCGGTTCTTCAACCGCCGTCGCTTCCGCCGCGCGAAGCCCGCGATCGGTGAGCGCTTCAGGGCCGTGATGAAGTTCGATCAGGAGGAGGTGGAGGCCGACGTGCGCGACGTATCGATGCGCGGCGTCGGGCTTGCCGTGACCGACGCGGTCGCCGCGCGTCTCGCGGTCGACGAGAGCATCCCGATCGAGCTGTTCGTGCCCGGCACGGATCACGTGATCAGGGTCGAGGGGACGGTGCGGCACCTCACGAGGAAGGGGAAAGGCGTGCGCGCGGGCCTCTCCATGGAGACGGCTCCGGAGGAGGCCTCGACGCGCAGCGGGAAGCGAGCGATCGCCGCTCTCTCCGACTACATCCAGCGGCGCCTCGACGAGATCGAGCGCTACAACTCGGCCTTCGAGTGACTCGCGCGCGTCCGGCGGCGCCGGAGACCGGGGCTCCATCGCCGGTGGGCGCCGCTAAGATCAGGGGATGACGATCGAAGGTGAGGGGATCCGGTGGAGCGGCTACTCGGTCGGCGGCTTCGCCACATGCATCGACCTCCCGGGCTACAAGGTCTGCGTCGATCTGGGCCGGCTCGTCGACTCGACGATCGCGCGCGAGACCGTGCTCGTGACGCACGGACACGCCGACCACGTCGGCGCCTTCTCCCAGCACGTCGCGCAGCGTGGCCTGCGCCGCGCGGGTCCCGCGACCTACCTCGTTCCGCCGGGGCTCGGCGACGACCTCGAGGCCATGATGGCCGTCTGGCGTGGGATGGACGGCGGTGAGCTCCGCTGTGACATCGTCGAGTGGGCGCCGGGGACGCCGCGCGCCCTGCGTCCCGACCTCATCGTGACGCCCTTCGAGACGGTGCACCGTGTGCCCTCCCAGGGCTATCTCTTCGAGTCCGTCCGGAGGCGCCTCTCCGCGCGCTTCGACGGCGCCTCGCGGGAGGAGGTGATCGCGGCGAAGGCGCGGGGTGAGAGCGTGGAGGAGGAGCTCCGCGAGTCGCGGCTGGCGATCACCGGGGACACGACGATCGACGGGGTGCTCGGCCGATCGGAGGTGCTCTGCGCGGACGTGCTGATGCTCGAGTGCACCTTCTTCGACGATCGAGTGAGCCCGGCGCAGGCGCGCGAGATGGGGCACGTCCACCTCGAGGACGTCGCGGAGCACGCCGCGGTCTTCGGGTGCAAGGAGCTCGTGCTGTACCACGTCTCGCCCCGCCATTCCCTCGCCGCAGCGCGTCGCCTCGCGCGAGAGACGCTGCCGGCGGAGCTCGCGGCGCGCACGCGCGTGTGGGTGGGGGACGCGACGGCGATGGACGGGCCGTCCTGAGCGCGGCGGAGCCGGTCAGGGCGTGACGCGAACGGCCCACTCCGGCCGCGGCGGCGGGGACCAGGCGAGCATCCGATCGAGGAGCGGCTCGAGTTCGGGCTCGACCAGCAGCAGGGCGCGGTGCTCGGGGCGCAGGAAGCCCTCCTGCACGCAGACGTCGAGGTGCGCGACGAGGTGACGGTAGTAGCCTCCCTCGTCGACGATGCCGATGGGATGGGAGTGGATCGCGAGCTGGAGCCACGTGAGGACCTCGAAGGTCTCCTCCAGCGTGCCGTGACCCCCGGGGAGCACCACGAAGCCGTCCGAGAGCTCCGTCATGCGCGCCTTGCGTTCGTGGAGGGTGTCCACGATCTCGAGGGAGGTCAGGCCTTCGTGGGCCACCTCCAGCGCCTGCAGCCCGTAGGGCAGAACACCGTGGACGCGGCCTCCGGCGGCGAGGGCGGCGTCGGCCACTCTGCCCATCAGGCCACGGTTGGCGCCGCCGTAGACGACGTCGATGCCGCGCTCGGCCAGGGAGCGGCCGGTCCTCTCGGCCAGCTCGGCATAGCGGGGGGCGGCGCCGTCGCTGGAGCCGCAGAAGACGCAGAGGCTTCGGATGGTCGAGGAGGAGTCCACGGAGGGGATGGGACCGGGGTGAGGCCGGGAGCGCAAGGTCTGGCCGGCGGAGCCGCTTCGACCCCGGCCCCCGCGCCCCGGGAAGGGGGCGCGAGGCCCGCATCGCCCTCGCCCCCGGTCCGGATCACCTGAAGTTCGAGCGACAGCCGGGTGTTCTGCTTCATCGGAGGCTCACCGAGAGCCGATGACCTCGCAATGGCCCCCAGCATGTTCGTCGTCTCCGGCTGCGCCAGCTCCGAACTCGGGCTGACCGCCCGTCGCCTCTCCGCCCTCGGGGCCCCCTGCGGCCACCGCGAGGTCTTCCGTCCGGAGGCGTTCCAGGGCGGCCGCACTCTCTTCTGGCCGCGCCGGGTGGCCGGGGACGCCTCCTGGTTCGCGGCCCCCGTGCTCGGGAAGCTGCCCCAGGGAGCCGTGGTCCTGCACCAGGTCCAGCACCCACTCACGACGATCGGCCGTCTCTACGGCGCCGGTTTCTTCGACTCGGGGCTCGAGGACGTCCACTTCGTCCAGGACTTCGTCCCCGAGACCCGCCTCGGTGGCCCGCTCGTGCGCTGCATGCGATTCTGGCTCGAGTGGAACCGCATGGTCGAGGGGGCCGCGGACTACGACGACCTCCGCTACCACCGCTTCCGGCTCGAGGACCTCGACGAGAGGCGTCTCGTCGAGCTCGCCGCAGCCCTGACCCTGCCCCGTACCACCTCGGAGACCAGGGCCGTACTCGAGGCGCTCGCCCCCGAGGAGCGCGGTGAATCGGTGGAGCTCGGGTGGGACGATCTCCCGCGCAGCGCGCTGCGCAGCGAGATCGAAGTCGCCTCCCGGCGCTACGGCTACGCCGCCTGAGGCGCGAGCCGCCTGGCGCCGCTCCTCACGCGCGGCGCCGTCGCCGCACGAGGTGCGGAAGCAGCCACAGGTACACGCCCGAGATCCACAGGCCCATCAGCACGATGGCCGCGGGCAGGAAGACCCACAGCTTCGCCGGGTCACCGAAGAAGCTGCCGTCGTGGATCGACTCGATGAGGTCCGAACGGCGGTACTCCACCGAGAGGACCTCGGCCGTGAAGGCGTCGAGCTGGACCTCCCAGCGGCTCTTGCCGCGTACTTTCAGCATGCCCCTGGACGGTCGGACGTCGAGGCGGTCGACGTCGGACCAGGAGCGGATGCCCGCCCCCTCGACGCTCCTCGCGGCCTCGATGATCTCGTCCCAGGAGAGGGCCAGCTCTTGCGTGCTCCCCTCGCGGGTGGGGGGCTGGACCCAGCTCCAGTCCTTCTTCAGCTGGAGGAGGATGCCGCTCGCGATGACCACGAGCAGCGGGAGTGCCGCGACGAGCGCACCGATGCGGTGGAGCTTGCGGTTGAGCCGCGGGGCGCGGCTCCTGGCTCGGGGTGCTTCGGGCATGTGTCTCGGCGGCGGCTGGCGACGCGCCGGGCCGCTCATCTTCGGATGACGCACACCGCGCGGCAAGGCGGCGCTGCGCCGCTCCAGGGTCCGCGGCTCAGCGCGGGGCAGCGAGCAGCCCGGGGTCGAACGCGTCGTCCGTGAGGCTGACGAGGAAGGCCACCAGCGCGGCGCGGTCCTCGGAGCCGAGCTCCAGCGGACGCAGGATCGTCTCGCCCGGCGCCGTCGAGGGCCGGGCGCCTTCCCGTGTCACGTAGAAGTCGACCACGTCCGCGAGCGTCGCGAATGCACCGTTGTGCATGTACGGCGGAGTGAGGGCGACGTTGCGGAGCGAGGGCGTCTTGAACTCCTGACCGCTGTGGTGCGTGTGTCGGGGGAGGAAGCGAACCTTGTCGCCGGCGGGGCCCTCGGGGTCGTCGGACCAGCGCGACAGCACGCCGAACTCCGAGGCGGCGAGCGACTCGAGCCCGCGGGCGCGTCCGGGATCGTCCTCCGGCGCGCCGGGCACCGCGGGGACCCGCGTGTCGTGGAACTCCATGTCGGTGAAGAGCGGTCCGTGATGGCACGCGATGCAGCCGGCCTCGCCGACGAACAGCTCGAAGCCGCGCAGGGCGAGGGAGTCGAGCTCCGCCATCTTCGAGGCGTCGCCGGCGCGCAGGCCCTCCACGAAGCGATCGAAGGGGGAGCTCGCGGCGCGCGCGCGCCGCTGGAAGGCGGCGAGTGCCTTGCCGACGCCCACGAAGACCCCGTTCGCGAGCTTCCTGTCCGCCTCGCTCATCGCGTCCCACGAGCGCTGGTGGGGGTGATAGAAGCCGCTCGAGCTCGCGTGCTCGTGGTGGGGTTGCGCGGAGGCGTCGCCGTCGGCCCGCCGCCGGGCGTGCTCCCGGGCGAGCTGGTGGGCGCGATCGTCCTCGGGAACGGGACGAGCGTAGGGCGGGAAGCGCTCGAGATCGGCGAAGTCGGCCATCGGACCGAAGACCTCCTCGAAGCCCTCGCGCAGCCCGTCGTCGGCGTGGATCGCGCGGGCGACCTCGACGCGCGCGAAGGCGTGCTCGAGGGGATCCTCGAGGGGGATCAGGGCCTGGGACCAGAGGCTGTCCGCGCGTCCGTCCCAGAAGAACCAGCGCTGGTGGGCGACGTTCCAGAGGGCGGGCGTGTGTCGTTCGAGGGGCAGGACTCCCTCGGCCAGCGTGCGGCCGTCCGCGAGGCCGTACTCCTGGAGATGACACGTCGCGCACGCGATCTCCCCGCCCTTGGAGAGAGCGGTCGTGTGGAACAGGCGCCGACCGAGCTCGGCCGCGCGCTCGTCCTCGGCGTGCCGGTTGGTCGGATCCGCGGGGACCGGCGGCACGGGGGACATCCGCAGGGCCCAGCGCGTCGCGCCCTCCGAGAGCGGCGACGGCGCGCGCTCCTCCGCCCCTCTCGACCCGCATCCCATGGAGGCGAGGAGAAGCGTGGCTGCAGCGGCGGCGGAGAGGACGCGGATCATGGGGGAGGCCCTAGAGATGAAGCTCGTCGTCCGCGGTCGCGGCGAGCCCGTCCACGACGACCGTCGCGCTGATCGTCCAGAAGCCTGCCATGTGGAGCAGGAACCCCTGGACCAGATAGCGGCCCTTCCCGATCTCCATCGAGCGCGGTTGACGCAGCATCCCGTGGCCGTGTTCCGGCATGTAGCAGGTCATCGCGACCTCCGCCCCCGTGACCGGCGTCCCCGCCTCGTCGTTGTGCTCGATGAAGACCTCGACCTCGAAGCCCTCGTTGATGGGAACCGCACCGCCCACCGGGAACCAGGTCAGTCGGTACTGTCCGTCGCGCGTGACGAGGGTCCGCGCCTCACCGAAGGGGACGGCGTGGGCGTCGGGCCTCTCGGGGAGCGACGGCTTCGCCTCCGACCCATCGCAGGCGGCGGCCGCCGCGACTGCGAGGAGGGCGGCGATGGGGAGGCCGCGACTTCGAAGGCGATGGACGGACATCGACCGAAGGATAGCGCGCCGCGGAGCACGCGGCGCGCCCCTCGGCGTCAGCCCTTCTTCTCGAGCTTGGCCCAGGAGTCGCGCAGGGTCACGGCTCGCAGGAAGAGCGGTTCTGTCTCGCCCTCGGCGCGCACGAAGTAGCCGAGGCGCTCGAACTGGAATCGCTCGCCTCCAGCGGCGTCGCCGAGAGCAGGCTCGAGCTTCGCGCCGGTGACCACCTCGAGGGAGTCGGGGTTGAGGTCGTCCTCGAGGGTGCGACCGTCCTTCATGGGCTGGGGCTCTCGGAAGAGGTGGTCGTAGAGGTGCACCGTGGCGTCCACCGCGTCGGCGGCGCTCACCCAGTGGATGATGCCCTTGACCTTGCCGAGCCCCTCGGGGGTCTGCCCGTCGAAGGTGCCCTCGACCATGGAGCAGCGGAGCTCCTGGATCTCTCCGGCGTCGTCCTTGACCATCTCGTCGCAGCGCAGGACGCAGCCGTAGCGCAGGCGCACGTACCCGTCGGGCTTGAGGCGGAAGAACTTGCGCGGCGCGTCCTCGCGGAAGTCGTCACGCTCGATGTAGATCTCGCGCGTGAGGTTCACGGGGCGCGTGCCGGCTCCTTCGTCCTCGGGGTTCTCGACGGCCTGACGCTCGATCCGGGCGTCCTCGTCGAGGTTCGTGATGACGACCTTGAGAGGACGCAGCACCGCCATGCGCCGGAGCGCTCGCGCGTTCAGGTCGCTGCGGAGCGCGTTCTCCAGGAGGTGCATGTCGTGGGTGCTGTTGAACTTCGTGAGGCCGAGGCCGTCGCAGAAGGCGCGCACCGCCTCGGGCGTGTACCCGCGGCGACGGAGACCGCGGATCGTGGGCATGCGCGGGTCATCCCAGCCGCTCACGCTGCCCGACGCCACGAGCTGCTGGAGCTTGCGCTTGGAAGTGATCGTGTACGACAGCTGCAGCCGCGCGAACTCGATCTGGCGGGGGTGGGGGAGGCCGTCGATGTTCTCGAGGAACCAGTCGTACAGCGGTCGGTGGTTCTCGAATTCGAGGCTGCACAGGGAGTGCGTGATGCCCTCGATCGCGTCGCTCTGGCCGTGGGCGAAGTCGTACATCGGGTAGATGCACCACGAGTCACCCGTCCTCTGATGATGGGCCCGGGCGATGCGGTACATCACCGGGTCCCGCATGTTCAGGTTCGCCGAGGACATGTCGATCTTCGCGCGAAGTGTCCGCGCGCCGTCCTCGAACTCCCCGGCGCGCATGCGCGAGAAGAGATCCAGGTTCTCGCCGATCGAACGCTCTCGGTGGGGACTGTTGCGTCCCGCTTCGTTGACGGTGCCGCGGTACTCGCGTGTCTCGTCCGCGGAGAGATCGCACACGTAGGCGAGGCCCTTCTCGATCAGCTGCACCGCGAAGCCGTAGAGCTCCTCGAAGTAGTCGCTGGCGTGGAGCGGCTCACCCGCCCACTCGAAGCCGAGCCAGCGGATGTCGTCCTGGATCGCGTCCACGAACTCCTGGCTCTCCTTCGCGGGGTTCGTGTCGTCGAAGCGCAGGTTGCAGGCGCCGCCGTAGCGCGCCGCGATCCCGAAGTTCACGCAGATCGCCTTGGCGTGGCCGATGTGGAGGTAGCCGTTCGGCTCCGGGGGGAAGCGCGTCAGCACGGCGGCGGCCTTGCCCTCGGCGAGATCGGCGTCGATGGCCTGCTCGACGAAGTTCCTGCGTGCGGCGTCGTCGGTCGGGGTGCCTTCGGGGTCCGGCGGGGCGTTGCTCATGGTGCGCGGCGGCGTTTCGGGGGCGTGATCCGAGGGGCGATGCGGAGTGTCGCAGATCGAGTCGGCGCGAAGTCTAAGGACGCGGAGGGCGGCCGAGGCGCGTCAATCCCCAGCGCGCGGCGAGGAGCCTCGCCGCCCGGGGCGCCAGGACGTCCTACTATTGGGTGATGGCCTCGCGTTTCCCGCACCGCCTCGCGCGCCTCGCCCCCCTGGGGGCCGCCCTCCTCGTGGGGATCCTCTCCGCACCGGCCGCTGCACAGGGGTTCCTGACGGCTGCTCCGGCCCCGGCGGAGAACCCCGTCACGAAGGAGAAGGCGCTTCTCGGCAAGTTCCTGTTCTGGGACGAGCAGCTCTCGAGCGACGGCTCGATCGCCTGCGGGACGTGCCACATTCCCGGCGCCGGCGGCTCCGATCCGAGGATCGGCCCGGGGTCGGTCCACCCCGGCCCCGACGGGATCCGTGGCAACGCGGACGACATCGTGGGCTCCCCGGGCGTCGTTCCGACCAACGCCTTCGGGCACCTCGAGCCGCGCGGGCCCCTGGGGCTCGCCACGCAGATCACGGGCCGCCACAGCCCCAGCTTCCTGACGGCCGCCTGGTTCGACGAGCTCTTCTGGGACGGTCGCGTGGACGGGAAGTTCAGCGACCCTCTCACGGGTCAGATCGTCATCCAGTCCGGCGCCGCGCTCGAGGCGCAGTCGCTCGGCCCGATCGTGAGCGACGTGGAGATGGCCGACCGCGGCCGCGGCTGGGCGGAGGTCGTGCAGCGCCTCAAGAGGGTCCGGCCCCTGGCACTCGCGAGCGATCTGCCTCCGGAGCTCGACCGCGCCGTCGGGGTCCTCGACAGCTACCCGAAGCTCTTCCAGCGCGCCTTCGGCTCCACCGAGATCACCCCGGTGCGCATCGCCTTCGCGCTGGCGACCTACCAGCGCTCGCTCGTCCCGGACGCGACGCCTTTCGACGACTTCATGCGCGGGGACCAGGCGGCGATGACCGCTCAGCAGGTCCGCGGGATGAACCTCTTCGACTCGACGGCGGTCTGCGCGGTGTGCCACACCCCGCCGCTCTTCGCCAACGGCGGCTACCACTCGATCGCGCTCCGGCCGAGCAGCGAGGACCCTGGCCGCTACGGCGTGACCGGTGACCCCCTCGATCTCGGACGCTTCAAGACACCGTCCCTGCGGAACGTGGCTCTGCGGGGGCGCTACTTCCACAACGGCACGAACACGATCCCGACCCTGCGGGGCTCCGTCGAGATCTACAACGGCGGCGGCGGCTTCGACAACCTGGACCCGGTCGTGGGCGTGATCGACATGACGCCGGCGGAGATCGACGACATCACGGCGTACCTGGAAGCGCTGACCGACCCGCGCGTGGAGTTCGAGCTGCCGCCCTTCGACCGGCCGCGGCTGCGGTCCGAGCGGAGCATTCCCAACCCGGATCCCACCGGGGTCGGCGCAGTGGCGGGCCACCTGAGCCGCGAGCCCCGGATCATCACGACGGCGGCGCCATTCGTGGCGGCTGACCGCTTTCGCCTCGCGGTCGTCGACGTGCGGCCGGGGGCCTTCGCCGCGGTGCGGACCCGCCTCGGCGCAGCGGGCGGATACACGGCTCCTGGTGGAGCGCTGGCGCTGGGGAGCCTCCTTCGGCCCGCTCCCGTGATCACCTCGGACGACGGGCAGGGCGGCGGCTACGCCACGGCTGCGATGCCGATCCGCGCCGAAGGGGCGATGCGAGGCGTGAGCTTCGATGCCCAGTGGCTCGTCCGCGACCCGGCGGCCGTCGGGGGAATCGCGCGTTCGCAGATCGTGCGCGTCACCGTCGAGTGACCCGCTGATCTCGCGGGTTGTGCCCGCTGGACCGTAGACTCGGTTCATGGCTGACCTGAACGACGCGAAGGGCGCCCCGCGGCGGCGTGACGTGATCCTCGGAGTGGGCGCGGGCCTCGGCGCCGCGGCCTGCGGCGGCAGGTCGGAGGGGAGCCCTGCGGTTCACACGGGGGGCAAGCGCCTGCGGTGGCAGCTCGCCTCCAGCTTCCCGAGCTCACTCGACGCGATGTTCGGCTCGGCCCGGATCCTCTGCGAGGAGGTCGAGGCCATGAGCGGCGGCCGCTTCAAGATCACGCCTTACCAGGCGGGAGAGCTGGTCCCGGGCACCGAGGTGCTCGACGCGGTCCGCAAAGGCGCCGTGCCCATGGGGCAGACGGCGAGCTACTACTACACCGGCAAGGCGCCGGTCCTCGCGTTCGAGACCTGCGTGCCCTTCGGCTTCACCGCTCGCCAGCAGTCCGCCTGGCTCGACGAGGGCGGAGGAGCCGAGCTCTTCGCGCCGATCTTCGCTGACTTCAACCTGGTCGCCCTGGCGGCGGGGAACACCGGCGCTCAGATGGGTGGGTGGTTCCGGCGCCGCGTCGACTCCCTCGCTGATCTCGCCGGCCTGAAGATGCGTATCCCCGGTCTCGGCGGGAAGGTCATGGACCAGCTCGGCGTGTCGGTCCGCACCCTCGCCGGCGGGGAGATCTACCAGGCGCTCGAGCGCGGGAATATCGACGCGACCGAGTGGGTCGGGCCCTACGACGACATGAAGCTCGGCTTCCACGAGGTCTGTGCCAACTACTACTACCCCGGCTGGTGGGAACCGGGTCCGCACCTCGCCTTCTACGTGAACCAGGCGCAGTGGGAGGAGCTTGGGAGCGAGTACCAGGCGATGCTTCGCGCAGCGTCGCGACGGGCGGCCATGGTGATGCAGACGCGCTACGACGCGCTCAACCCCGCGGCTCTCGTGGAGCTCGAGAAGACAGGCATCGACGTGCGTCCGTTCTCGCAGGAGCTCATGCGAGGGGCGCGCGACGCGTCGGAGCAGCTCCTGAGCGACGAGGCGAGCGGGGATCGGACCTATGCCAAGGTGCTCGAGAGCTGGCGGAGCTTCCGGGACGCATCGAATCGCTGGTTCGGTACATCGGAGTACGAGTACCAGAAGTTCACCTTCGGCTCCTGACCGTGGCGGGCCGGGAATCGCCCAGCAGGGCCTTCGACCTCGCCGCCGCGTGCGCGGTGCTCTTCGCCCTCGTCGCGCCGCTGGGTCTGGTCGGCTGTCTCGGGGTGGCGGGCAGCGCCTCCGCCGAACCGCAGGCGCCGGCGACGGATGAGGACTCGCTGCGGTTCATCACCTACAACGTCTACTACGTCTTCTCACGCGGCACCGAGGTCGAGGCGGGGAGCGAGTGGGTCGCGTCGCAGGCCCCAGACGTGGTCGCGCTCCAGGAGCTCACGAACATCTCCGAGGCGCGGCTCGAAGAGCTCGCCGCCGGCTGGGCCCACGAGCACTCCGCGCTTCTGAAGACCAGCGGCTTCGCCGTCGGACTGACCTCCGTGCATCCGATCGAGGTCGTGGAGCGCGCTCTCGAGGGGTTCCACCACGGCTGTCTGCACGCGCGCGTGGCGGGGATCGACGTGTTCGTCGTGCACCTGTCTCCGTTCAAATGGAGCGTGAGGGAGCGCGAGGCCGAGATGATCCTGTCCCGGGTCGGTCCGCTGCTCGACGAGGGGCGCGACGTCGTGGTGCTGGGCGACTTCAACGCCCTGTCGGGTCACGACTCCGGCGCGCTTTCGGCCCGGCCGGAACAGCTCGAGAAGTCGCGAAGGAGCGACGCCGAGCACGGTCACGTGGAGAACCTGCGCGACGGGGAGTTCGACTTCGCGGTGATGCAGTCGTTCTTCGACGCTGGCCTCGTCGACCTGCACGAGCGCTTCCTCGATCGAGCGCCCGGCGCGCGCTGGACCTTCACGACGGGCATCTGGTCCGAGGAGAAGCGCGACGCTCCTGAGGGGGGGACACGGATCGACTACGTCCTCGCGAGTCCGGAGATGGCGGCGCGGGCGCGCAGCGCCCGTGTGGTCCGCGAGGGAGTGGTCAACCGGACCTCCGACCACTACCCCGTCATCGTCGACTTCGACGGCGAGTGATCGCCGTCGTGGCGCCTCAGCGGACGAGGCGCAGATCCATGACCACGGGGTAGTGGTCCGAGGCGACCGGTTCGTCCGGGACGAAGGCCTCGATCGCGCGCCAGGCGCGAGCGGGACGGACGAGCACGTAGTCGATCTGCTGGGTCGGGTCGGGCGCGCCATGGGTGAGCATCGGCTGGCCGAGGCGCGAGAGGTGCCAGCCCCTCGCAGCGAGGTCCGCGAGCGGCGGGGATCCGGGCGCCGCGTTCAGGTCGGCGGTCAGGATCACCGGGCCGGGCGAGTCCTCGCAGAAGGCCCGCTCGACGACCTCGACCGCGGCGCGACGAGCCTCTTGCGACCCGATGCTGTCGGTCCAGTCGAAGTGCGTGTTGATCAGGCGCACGGTCGCGCCTTCGCCGTGGAGCTCCGAGGTGTCCACGTCGACCGCCATCGCCTGGTAGCGGCTGGAGCTGGCGCTGGGGATGGACTCGTTCCCCACGTAGCGGAACGGAAGGCGGCTGAGCACCGCGTCTCCGTAGCCGTTGTCGCTCCCCTTGGACGGGCCGAAGACCGAGCGCATGCCCGTGAGGCGCCCGAGCTCGTCCGCCATGGCCTTGTCGCCGATCTCCTGGAGGCCCACGACGTCGGGCGACTGGCTCTTGATGACCTTCGCGATGCGCTCCAGGTCGGTCCTGCCGTCCATCCCCACCGCGTAGTGGATGTTGTAGCTCATCACCCTGAGCGCGGGCGGCGGCTCGCGGAGCGCGAGGGTCGAGAGGACCGCGGCGTGGTCGCTCGGCCAGCCGTCCGGGTGCGCGTCGAGGACGCGGGAGTCCACGACCTCCCAGTCCCCCTCGCGCGCGTAGACGTAGTCGATCCGCTCCTGGTGGCTCTCGGGGAACTCCGGTGACCAGGTGAGGCCCTGGGACTCCACCGGATCGGGGTGAGCGACGCGGAAGGTGTCCTCGAACCCCGCGCGCGCCATGGAACGACTCACGGGCCAGGGGACGACGCGGCCTTGGTGGTTGGGAAGGCCCTTCGCCGCCTCCGTCCAGTCGAGGTGCGAGCCGCTGTTGAAGTCCCCCCCGACGATCACGGGGACCGCCGACGCGCCGTCGAGGTGGGGGAGGAGCTCGGCGAGGATCGCGTCGATCTCGCTCCCGCGCGTCTCCGCGTCCGCCGCCACGAGCTCCTCGGGGCTCGCGTCCGCTTCGAGGGCCTTGCCCACGCTCGGCAGGTAGTGGATCCAGAGGGAGTAGGCCTGGATCCGGGTGCCCGGTCGCAGCTCGATCGTCGCGCCGCCGAAGCGGAAGCCGCTGAAGAGCCGATGCACCTCCTCGATGGGGTAGCGGCTCATCACCGAGAGGTTGCTCGAGCGCAGGTACAGCTCGAAGCCGAGCCGGTCCGCGATGCGCGGCCCGCTCCCGTAGGTCTCCTGCATCAGCACGATGTCCGCGCCCGACTCGCGGATCACGTCGACGACTCTCCTCACCCCCTCGTCCGCGCCCTTGCGCCGGCCGCCGTGCCAGATGTTCCACGCGAGGACCTTCAGCGGACTTCCGTCCCAGTCGGCGGCGGGAGACGCCGCGGCGGGCCGCCCCAGGCCGCGCTCGAAGTCCGCCCGGACCTCCTCGGGTGAGAGCCGTCGCGCCTCCAGGCGTACGTCAGCGACCTCGGCTCCGGCACCGAGCTGCAGGGCGCGCGCCTGGCCCTCGAGACTACCGACGCCGCGCAGGTCGTGGAGCGCCACGCGCCGGCCGTCGTGGAAGAGATGCGCGACGCCTGCGTCTCGATCGACGCAGAAGCCCACCTCGTGCCACTCACCGTCGGCGATGCCCTGGGTCCTCGCTTCGGGCCGGTGATCGAGCCGGCCACGGCCGTCCCCGGCGTTCCACGTCCAGGCGCCGTCGGGCAGGACGCTGATGGCGAACCCCGCCAGCGCGCCCGATTCACGGCCGAGCCCGAAGTCGCTGGAGCTCGCGTAGTCCTTGACCGCGCCCGACCCCCAGGCCTTGTTCGCCGCGAGCGTCGGGAGGTCACCGGGGGCTTCCGCCATGCGCACGCGCATCCGGAAGCTGAAGGTCCCCGCGAGGTCGACCTCGTCGGAGATCTGGATCTCGCCGGGCGCGGTCTTCTCCTGGGAGGAGTCGAATCCCACCTGGGAGAAGGCGGGCTGCTCCAGCGCCGTGAGCGATGAGAACAGCGCGAGGAGTGTCCTCGCCGCGCTCGGTGCGTTGGTCCTGGTCACCATGGGATGCGTCGCCCCGGGCGCGGGGCTCGCCGCATGGTGACCTGACCAGGGGCGGCCCACCAGCCCGTGAAGGCTGGTGGATTCCCTCCCCTCAGAGCGACTTGACGAAGGCCACCAGCGCGTTCTGGTCGGCCGGCGACAGGCTCTCGTAGGCCGTGCGGGACGCGTCGCCCTCGCCACCGTGCCACAGGATGGCCTCCTCGATCGACCGAGCGCGGCCGTCGTGGAGATAGGCCTCGCCCCCGGTGACGCCGTTCGTGAGACCGATGCTCCAGAGGGGCGGGGTGCGCCACTCGGAGGGAGAGGCGTTCCCTTCGATCAGGGTCGAGGCGAGGCCCGGGCCCATGTCGTGGAGCAGGAGGTCGGTGTAGGGGTGGATCGTCTGGTCCCGGAGCTCGGCGTGGGGGTGGTACGGCGAGGTCTGGAAGGTGGGGACGTGGCAGTCGGAGCAGCCGACGGCGTCGAAGAGGGCCTCACCGGTGAGGTTGGTCGGGTCGGCGATGCCGCGGCGCGCGCTGACGCCGAGGAGCGAGACGTAGGCGTCGAGCTGCTCGAGCTCGGTGTCGGGGATCTCCACGCCGCTCGGGCCGCAGTTGGACTGCGCGGAGCCGCAGTCGGGGTCGGGCATGACCGAGGACATCACGCCCATGTCGCCGTTCAGAGCGGCGGCGACCTGGAGGCGCACGGAGGGCTGCGAAGCCTTCCAGCCGAAGCGGCCGACGCGGAGGTCGGAGGTCTCCACGTCGGTCACGAGGCGCATACGCCCGGAGATGCCGTTGCCGTCGGCGTCGTCCGGGTCGGCGAGGGCCTCGATGTCCGACTCCATGATCGCCTCGAGCAGGCCCATGCCGACGAGCTGCGGGGCGACGCGCGCGCTGAAGTGATCCGGGGTGGTGCCGACGAAGGAGTACTGCGGACGGCGGAGAGCGCCGACCGGGACCCAGCCGGCGTGGACCACCTGGCCCTCGGGCGCGCCGCCGGTCGAGCGCGGCTGGAGCTGGGACCCCAGCTGCGGGTGCGGGTTGCCCGCGGCGTCACCGACCATCACCAGGTAGCGCTCGAGCGTCTGCCCGGGGGACGCGGGCATGGCGCGGCCGTTGCGGTCGTGGCACGCGACGCAGGAGCGCGCCATGTAGCCGGGGCCGAGCTTTCCGGCGAGGGCGCTGAAGGGCGGGTTGGAGGCCGACTCGTCGTGGGAGCCATTGCCGAAGTCGGTGTGATGGACCCGGCGGCCGAGGACGAAGTTCTGGCCGTTGATGGACGAGAGGTTGCCCGCCATCTGCATGAAGCGGTTGTCGGGCTCGTTCGAGTACTGGTACGGCAGGGTGGTTCCTCCGCCGCTCCAGGCGATCGGCGGGAGGGGGTAGGAGTCCTCGCGCTCGGTGCCGTTCTGACCGAAGACGCCGCGCGCCTCCCACGGGACCACGCCCTGTCCGACGATGTAGAGGATCGCCGTTCCGTAGTAGTTGCTCCGGCCGTTCGGCACCGCGTCGAGGAACTGGCTCAGCTCGAACTCGAGGCGGTCGCCCACCTGGAGCGCGCGGCCCTCCTTGGGGTTGAAGCTGATCGAGCGCGTGTAGTGCTTGACGTTCGAGCCGGGCACGTCGAGGCCAGGGACGCTGGTCATGATCCCGTTGTCGAAGTACTCCGCGACCGTGTTCAGCCCTCTGTAGAGGAAGCGGAGCTCGGCCTGGATCGGGTTCAGTCGCCACTGGGCGGCCACGTTGAAGGTGATCGTGTTCCCGCCGCGACCGATGGTGTCGACGATCTCGATCGCCGTGGTCCGGTGCTCCCAGTAGAAGGAGAGGTAGTGGTCGTAGCTCTGGAACTGGTCCTCGCGCGCGTGGCGATCGCGTGCGCGGTCGGAGAGACGCGTGATCAGCGCGCTCGGCGTGTCCTCCTGGAGCTCGGGCTCGAGGGTCGTCCCGGGGCCGAAGAGCGGCGTGTAGGTGGGCGCCGAGTAGGGGACGATGTGCCAGACGCCGCCGAGGCCGTCACCGGCCGCGGTGCCCGGGCCGGCGTCCCCGGCGAAGAAGTAGAGCGGGCGGCCCTGGAAGGACGCCTGGAGCGAGCCGTCCGGGCGGGTGATCGTCGAGAGGCCAGGAACGCCGGAGGCCTCGCTGTCGTTCACGATCACGGGCGGCCAGGTGTCGGCGCACGCGCCGACGCAGCTGCTCGTGCCCGGCGTGAAGAGGTCCCCGTCGGTGACGTAGAGCGTGTGGCCCGGTGCGGAGCTGTTGGAGCCGCCGACGAGCCGACCGCCGGCGTGGCTGACCTCGGGGCCTTCGATGACGATCGGGCAGCCGGTGGAGTCCACCTGCGTGCCGGGCGGCGTGTCCGGGCACTGGTCTCGCGTGTCGTCGACCCCGTCGCCGTCGCTGTCCACCGGCCGGCCTCCCCAGACCTCCATCTCCCAGATCGAATAGCCCCTGAAGTTGCCCTGGCTCCGGATCTGGCCGTTCATCCGCACGTAGCGGTACACGCCGTCCAGGTCGACCGTGTCGGTGCGGTCGCCGAAGAGCCCCCCGGTCCGCGTCGCGAGCGACACCCACGAGGTGCCGTCGAGCGAGCCCTCGATCAGGTAGGTGTCGGCGTTCGCGGCTTCCCAGTGGATGACGGTCCGATCCAGGTAGCGCGTCGCGCCGAGGTCGAGCGTGAGCGTGCTGGGGTCGATGCCGTACACGGACTCCCAGCGCGTCGTGAGATCCCCGTCGACGGCGAACACGGCGGGGTGCCCGGGCATCGAGGAGGAATCCGTCGCCGTGGCCGGCAGGAGCACCGGAATCTGGACCGCTGGCCGCCGGGTCTGAGCGGGCAGTGAGATCCTCTGGGCGCCGGCGCACTGGATCAGAGCGATGGACGCTGCGAGCGACCAGCCGGCGATCGTGAGAGGGCGAGAGGTGCGGCGTGTGGGCTCGTCGGTCGTCGTCATAGGTCGCATCAGAAGAATCAGATCGCTGACGCGCGCAGAAGGACGAGGGTCAGCGACCGCCTAACGATACGAGGCCGAGGTCGCCCCCGTGACGCATTCGCGATACGCAATGGATCCTGGCTGTGTCACGTCGTCTCATTTCTTCCGTTCATGAACGGATGGGCAGGCTTCAATCGACTTCGAGGCGCCTTCCTCATGAAGCGCTCATCGGCGACCGCCGTGTGGATCCTCGCCGCTTGATTCGGGACTGGACGGGAGGAGAGCACCGTGGGCGTCGCGCGTGGCTGCACGCTCGACGCCTTCGGTTCTGACCGGCGCCAGCGCGGCCGTCAGCGATTGGCGCGCAGGAGGAACTCCTCGTACTTGCGGAAGCGACCGAGGCTCTTCACGTGACCGCCGAGGCCATGGCCACCGGTCGGGTCGACGAAGAGCTCGACCAGTGCTTCTTTACCGGCGTCGAGGAGCTCGGCGTAGACGCGCACCGTGTCCTGGTAGAGGACGTTGGAGTCCTCCATGCCGTGGACCAGCAGGAGCTTGCCCTCAAGGCCCTTCGCCAGGGGAAGCAGCGAGTACTTGCCGAGGTCGGTCTCGCCCTCGCGGCTGCTGCCGATGGTCCCGGTCGAGTACCAGGAGTTGTAGTTCTCCCACTCGGTCGGGCCGGCGCCCGCGATCCCGCACTTGAAGACCTCGGGCTCGGTGTACATGCACATCTGCGTCTGGAAGCCGCCGAAGCTCCAGCCGTGGATCGCCACGCGGTCGGCGTCCGCGCCGTGGGACTTCACGAGGTACTCGACGCCGTCGACGAGGTCCTCGACCTGGGGCTTGCCGACCTGCTCGAAGTTCGCCTTCTCGAAGAGCGCGCCGTAGCCCGACTGGCCGCGGGGGTCGATCGTTGCGGTGATCCAGCCGTGCTTGCGCGTCATGTACTGGGCGAACTGATACGCCGAACTCTGGGCCGTGCCTTCCACGACGCTCTTGCGGGTCCCCAGCGGGCCGCCGTAGACGTAGACGAGCAGCGGGCGCGTCTCGCCCTCCCCCAGCTTCGGCGCGCCGAACTGCTCGGGCGTGAAGACGAACCCGCGGATCTCCTGGCCAGCGCGGTTCTCGTAGGCGAAGAGCTCGGGCTTCGCCGCGAGGATCTCCATGGTGCGCTCGGTGTGGCTGTCCGTGATCGCCGTGGTGTCCTCGGCGTTCGCCACGTGGACGAGCTCGCGGGGGGAGCCGAAGGCCGCATGGATCGCGAGGACGTGCGCACCGTCGTCGCTGACGGCGGCGTTCGAGTGCACGCCGCGTCGCTCGGTGAGGCGAGCGAGCTCGCCCGAATCGAACGCGAGGGAGTAGATGTCGAGGCAGGCGGAGTCCTCCTTCGTGGCCTCCATGAACATGTGCGTGCGCGCCTCGTTCATGCCCAGGGGGTACACCTCGTAGCGGCCGTGGGTCAGGGGCACGAGCGTCTCGTACACCGGGTCGAGCACGTGCACGTGGCGGAAGCCGGTCTGCTCCGTGATGAGCGTGATGCGGCGGCTGTCGGCCAGGTACCTGGGCTCGATCATGCGCGGCGTGTTGGGGCCGCCGTTGTGGAGGAAGCGGTGGACGATCCGGGCCTCGCGCTCCTCGAGCTCACCGGTCCCGGGGAGCTCCTCGGCCTTCGCCGACTCGTCGGCGGGGCTCTCGATGTCCCCCTTCCCGGCGCTCTTCTCTTCCTCGGGCTCCTCCTCCGGCTCGTCCTTCTCGAAGTCGGCCTCGAGGATGTGGACCTGGGACGTGGCCTGGTCGAAGACGGAGAACGTGACGCTGCTCGAATCGGGCGCCCAGTCGGGGAGCTGGAGGACGTCGCGTGGGCCCGAGGACTTGCGCTCGTAGACCTTGATCAGACGGCCGACCTCGCTGTCGCCCGTCGGTAGCTCGTGGAGGAAGACGGCGGAGTCGACCTTGGCCACGGGGTCGTCGGAGACCGTGCGCGGCACGGTGCGGACCTTCATGAAACGGTCGCGGTAGGTCGCGATGTCCACCGTCCGCGATCCGCCGCGGAAGATCGACCCGGAGGACGCGACGAACACCACGCGCTTCCCGTCCGGGCTCAGCGCGTAGGAGCGCATGCTGAGACCGCCGGGGAGCTGGGGGTCGAGCTGATCGACGAGGTGATCGCCGAAGCGCACGCGGACGAGCGCTCCGTCCACGAGGGAGGTGTACCCCGAACCGTCGGGGAGGTACTGCACCTCGCGCTCTGCGGTGCGGGTGCGGGTCAGGCGTACGAGCCCTTCCTCGCCACCGACGACGTGGCGGTAGACGTCGCCGCCGCTCGAGATGAGCATCTCGTTCGACGCGGGGGCCCAGACGAAGCTCTGGATCCCTCCGTAGCGCGGCGCGTCCTCGTCGTCCGCGTCCTTCTCGCCGACCGTGTCGACGATGGCTTTGCGGTCGACCTCGGCCTCGGGGGCCTTGGCCTTCATGGCGTCCTCGAGCTCGTTCCACGAACCCTCGGCCTTCGCCTCGCCTTGCTCGTCCTTGGACTTCTCGTGCTTCTTCAGCCGATCCTCCGCGACCTTCGCCGCGCGCTTCTGGAACGGCTCCATCACGGAGACGGACGTGACGCGCGTCGCCTCCCCCTTCGCCACGTCGAAGATCCACAGGTCGTTGCCGTGACGACGCTCTGCGAAGGGGCGCCACAGATAGGCGGCGTACGTGCCGTCGTGGCTGAAGGCCATGGAGCGCGCGGACGGCCCCATCAGGGTCTCGTCCTCGTCGAAGAGGGACTCGAGGGTCCACTCGAAGCTCTTCGTCTCCTCGGACTTCTGCTCCGGGGCGTCGGTCTCGGCCGACCAGGGAGCGGCCTGGAGGCCGAGGGAGAGCGCCACGGCCGCGGCCGGCGCCAGGAGGTGGGGGAGTCGGATGGTGGGGGCCATCCGAGCAGCCTAAGTGCGGTCCCCGGAATGCGAGAAGGGGCCCACGCACGCCTTACAGCCGCGCGCGGGTCCCTTCTCCAATTGGTGCCCGCGACATCGCGGCGCGGGGCACGCGATCCGGGTCAGCCGCCCTTCTTGTCGTGCGTATGATCCGCGTGCTCGTGGCCCTTGATGTGCCGGAGGTCCTCCTCCGAGAAGTAGACCAACTGGAACTCCTCGAGGGCCTCACGGAAGGCGGTGACGTTGGCGGTGTCGATCGTCTGCTTGCACTTCATGGCGGCGACGGTCATACGGTGGTTGAGCATCAGCTGCGCCATGTAGCGGCGCTGGCCGTCACCCTTCATCTCCTTGGGCGCCTTGATGCGCTGAGCCAGCCAGTAGCCAGCGAGCTGGTCCTGAATGCCCTGCGCGTGCTGCTCCTTGGTCGTCGTCCAGCGCACGAGCTGGTTCCAGTTCGGGCTCTCCGCCGCCCCGAGCTCGGCGATCTGCTTCATCGCCTTCTCGATCGTCGCCGCATCCTCCATCAGGAGCTTGACGCGCAGGTGGTCGCCGTAGATCCCGCAGGGAACCTGGCAGTGAACCGGCGCGGGAGCAGCGGCCTCCGTTGTGGCGGAGGTGGGAGCGGGGCCGAGGAGGGCGGCGGCGAGGAGGGTCGAGCCGAGGAGCATGGGGACGCGATGGGGGTTGAGGGGGCCTTGAGGAGGATCGAAGGACGTCTTGGATAAGCCCCCTGCTGCGTCCGCGCCACCGCTCAGTCGATCAAACTCGCCCGAGCGCCGATCCTCGGCGCCGTCAGAGGAGCGCCGTGACGATCTCGGGGAAGATCACGACGACGGCGAGGCCGGTCGCCTGGATCGCGATGAATGGCAGCACACCCCGATAGATCGTCGAGGTGGGCACCTCCTTCGGCGTGACCGTGCGCAGGTAGAAGAGCGCGAAGCCGAACGGAGGCGTCAGGAACGACGTCTGCAGGTTCATCGCGATCATCACCCCGAACCAGACCATCGCGTCGCCGGTGATGCCCAGCTCCTGGGCGGCCGGGACGATCAAGGGCAGCACGATGAAGGCGATCTCGAAGAAGTCGATGAAGAAGCCGAGCCCGAAGACGACGAGGTTCGCGATGACGAGCAGACCGATCTTCCCGCCGGGCAGACCGGTCAACAGTTCCCGGATCCACTCGTCGCCGTAGACGCCGCGGAAGACGAGCGTGAACGCGGTCGAACCGACGAGCAAGAAGACGACCATGGTGGTGAGCTTGGCCGTCTCGAAGGTGCTCTCCCGGAGGTTCTCGAGGCCGAGGCGGCCGCGCAGCAAGGCGAGGATCAGCGCGCCCACCGCGCCGAGCGCCCCTGCGCTGGTGGGGGTGGCCCAGCCCTGGAAGATGCTCCCGAGCACGATGAGGATCAGGGCGAGGGGTGGGATGAGGACCCAGACGACCTTCCGCGCGAGCTCCGCTCCCGAGATCTCGCGCTCGGAGGCGGGCAGCGCCGGCGCGGTTTCCGGTCGGCGCCACGCCACGACGGCGACGTACGCGGCGTAGAGACCTGCGAGCATGAGCCCGGGCAGGAGCGCGCCGCGGAAGAGCTTCCCTGCGCTGATGGCGAGCTGATTTCCGAGCACGATCAGCACGATGCTCGGCGGGATGATCTGGCCGAGGGTCCCCGAGGCGCAGATGGTCCCGGTGGCCAGGGCCGGGCTGTAGCCGTAGCGCAGCATGACCGGCAGGGAGATCATCCCCATCGCCACCACGCTCGCGCCGACCACGCCCGTCGCGGCGGCCAGCAGCGCGCCCACGAGGACCACCGCGAGGCTCAGCCCGCCGTGACGCGGGCCGAAGAGCATGCCGATGGTGTGCAGGAGATCCTCCGCCAGCCGGGAGCGCTGGAGGATCGTGCCCATGAACACGAAGTACGGCACGGCCAGGAGAACCTGGTTGGACATGATCCCGCTGAGGCGCTCGGGGAAGATCGCCAGGTAGGACCATCCGAAGTAGCCCAGCTCGATCCCGACCAGGCCGAAGATCAGGGCGGCGCCCCCGAGGGTGAAGGCGACCGGGAAGCCGAGGAAGATCAGCGCCATCACGACGCCGAACATGAGCGGGCCCAGCTCCATCAGGCGGCCTCGCTCGGCTCGGCGCCCGGAGGTGTGCCCGCGCGGATCGCCAGGGCCGCCCGTACGACGTTCGCGAGGCCCTGGAGCGCGAGCAGACCGAAGGCCACCGGGACCGCCATGAGCAGCGGATAGCGCGCGAGCCCGCCGGCGTCGTTGGAGACCTCGTGGATCCGCAGCGATTCGGCGGCGACGGGCACCGTCACGACGACTGCGTAGACGGCGAACGGGACGGCCAGCAGGATCCCTCCCGCGAGATCGATCCAGGCCTTTCCACGGACCCCGAGGCGCGAGTACAGGACGTCGACGCGCACGTGCGCGCCGGCCTGGAGCCCCCAGGGCGCGGCGAACAGGAAGAGGACCGTGAAGAGGTACCACTCGGCCTCGTCGATGGCGACGTGGGTGAGCCGGCGTTCCGTGTAGGGTTCGAGGACCCCGAGCACGGCGTTGGTCGCCGCGACGAGGACCATCAGGAGTCCGAGCCACGCCGCGGCCTTGCCGATCCGCTGGGAGAGGCGGTCGATCAGCTGGACGAATGCCATGCCGCGCAGCCTACGGTCTGAAGGTGCGTCCGACGAACGAGCGAAGGGCCCGCGGTGCGCTCACCGCGGGCCCTTCGCTCGATGGCAGGAGCCTCTGCCCGCCTCAGTTGAAGTCCACGAACAGCCCGTTGGCGAAGTTCGAGGTCTGGACGCCGCCGTCGACGTCCCTGAACCAGTAGGTGAAGTGCCACCGCTCGCCAGGGAGGACGGCCGCGGTGCCGCCGCCCAGCGGGACCGAAGTGAGCGACCATTCGCCGAGCCTCGTGTCGAGGGTGATCTCGCCCATGGTGCCCGTGTTCTTCACCTGATGGATCTCGTCGATCCTGCCGATGACGCCCCCGAGGCAGAGGTTGCCCTGGGATCCGGCCGGCTGCACCGAGAAGCCCGCGGTCCGGGAGGCGAGGAAGAAGCCCCAGGAATTCATGGGCAGGCCGCTGCACTCAAGGACGAGCTTGTCGCTCGATGCGATCATGCTTCCCGTGGCCGCCATGCGCGCGATGGTGCCCGTGCTGTTGGCGTTCGCCACGCAGTAGTTCGAGCCGACGGCCGAGCCCGGACCCTCGGTCGCGAACATCCGGAGGTAGGTCGAACCGAAGGGGGAGGATCCCTGCCCGCAGGCCACCCCGTTGGCGTAGTTCCGGGGCGTTCGCTGGGTCTGGCTCCCGACGACGAGAGTGAAGCCGTCGAGGGCGCCGAGCCCCGTGGTCCCGCAGCCGGAGAGACCCTCATCGGGGCTCATGAAGTAGGTGCCCGTTCCGCGGCCCAACGTGCCGTTGGTGAACGCGGGGTCGCCACCGAAGAACATTCCCGCTGCCGCTCCGCCGAGCGGCCCCGTGTACTCGACGCCGTAGGCGAAGCTGTCGAGCAGGGGGTCGTCCTGCCAGTCGGGGGTGATCGGAGCTCCGTCGCCGCGCATCGTGAACTCCGCCCCGCCGCTGAGGTCGACGAGGACCGTCCAGCAGCCGTTCGACGGCAGGCCCGTGAGGGGGATGGTCGCGGCGGCCGTGATCGGCAGGTTGGCGGGATTCCCGAGCGGGTCGAACGACTCGTAGAAGTGGTAGGTCCAGCTCGACGACATCGGCGTCGTCTGGAAGTCGCAGTACTTGATCTCGAAGCCCGTGACCTCGTAGATCCCGCGATCCGGCTGGGTTCCGAAGCCCGGCGTGAAGTTGGAGGGCGTCGGGAGGACGCCCTCGTCGTAGGCGATCTGTCCGGGGAACTGCAGTGACCCGATCCCCACGGTCCAGGCGGCCTGCCCGTTCGCGGTGTTGGAGAAGATGACCTCGGATCCAGCGGGCAGGCGGCTCGAGCGCTGCTGGCCGGTCGGTGACCAGGTACCGGTGGCCACGTGGAAGATCCCGCCATGCTTCACCTGACCCGACGACGCGCGGCGCAGCGCGGCCGGCGCGGTCGGTAGGACAGGTGCTTCGTTGGCCGGGCTCTGCGCGAGGGCGAGCGCGGATGCAGCGAGAAGGAGGGCCATGGGGAGACTCAAGTGGTCGTTCGTCGGAGACGCTCTGAGGCGGGTCTTACGACGAAGCGTATCCCCCGGAGGGACGTGAGGCGGGAATCACGAAAAACTGTCCCGGAGCCAGATGCGAACTCCTCCGCGGGTGCTTCGGGCGCCGGTGGGGAGCTCAGAACGGCATCCCGATCGCAAAATGAACCACCCACTCCGCCTCACCGTCGCGGCGATCGGGATTGAAGGCCGCGTCCAGGCGGAGCGGGCCGATCGGCAGCAGGTATCGGAGCCCGACGCCGACGCCCGTACGCACGTCGTCGAGCGCGAACAGGTCCTCGGCCTGGGCCTCGACGTAGCCCGCGTCGGCGAACAGGGCCGACTGGAAGGCGCCGCCGAGCTCGTGGCGCCACTCGAGGGACAGCGTGCCGAAGGCCTCGCCACCGAGGGGTTCACCGTCCGCGTCGCTGGGGCCGAGACGGCTCTCGCGGAACGAGCGAACCGAGTTCTCGCCCCCCGCGAAGAAGCGCTCCTGCAGCGGGATCGTCGTGTCGTCGAAGGCCGGCGCGATGACGCCCATGCGCAGGCCGACGCCGAGGACGTCCTCCTCGCTCAGCGCCGCGAAGTACGCGGTCGAGAGCCGCGAGCGCACGAACTCCAGCTCGGAGCCGAGCTCCTGGAGGGCGAACTCGAGCGAGGCCTCCGCGAAGCCGCCTCGGGTCGGGGCGAAGAGCGCGTCGCGCGCGTCGTAGCGCTGGGTCCCGATCAGCCCCGCTACGTTGACCCGCGACTGGACGTCGAGCACGTCCTCGTCCACCGCCTCGACGTCCGTCGCGGACGAGCGTCCGAAGCGATAGCCGAAGGTGGTCGCGTGGCGAGCATCCCACTCCTTGCCGATGAAGGCGCCGACGCCGCGGCGCTGGCGCGTGAAGGAGGGCTCCTCGCGCTGGGCGAAGTCCACGCGCACGTCTCCGATCAGGTCACGGCTGAGGAACCACGGGTCGGAGAGGCTCACGTTGGCGCGTACGGCGCGGACGGCCACGGTCGCCTCCGCGTTCGCGTTGATCCCGCGCCCCATCAGGTTCCGGTCGCGCGCGCCGAGGGTCAGGCGGCCGAGCTCGTAGCTGCCGAAACCTGGCTCCGCGTAGACTTCCACGGAGGGCCTCTCGATCACGTCCACGAGGACCGAACGCATCTCGCCGTCACCCTCGAGGGATGCCGTGACCTGGCGGAAGAGCCCGGTGCGATAGAGATTGCGGAGGCTCTTGCGCAGCTTCGACGAGTCGTAGACGTCGCCGCGCTGGATGCGCATGCGGGAGGCGAGGAAGCTCACGCGTGTCCTGACCTCGCCCTGGACGTGCACCTCGCCGAGGACCACGTAGGGCCCCGGCTCGGCGACGACGGCGAGGTTCACGCGGCGTGTCCGGCGGTCGACGTCGACGCCGACCTCTGCGCCTGCGTCCGGGTGGCCCCGCTGGCCGAGGGCGTCGATGATCGCGCCGCGCAGCCGGTTGACCATGCGCGGCCGGAAGGTCCGCTCCTCGCCCATCCGGCCCACGACGTCGGCGAGGGCTGCGAGGACCGCTGCCTCGGTCTCGTCCGACAGCCCCTCCGCCGTGCGCGCGAGTGCGAAGGAGACCCCGCCCACCCGGTAGAGAGGCCCCGGATCCACCTCCAAGCGCACGTCCACGGGATCGCCGCCAGGGCCGGGCCCCGGATCGACGACCCGCGCGTTCGCGTCGAGATGGCCGAGCGCGATGAGGTCCTCCTCGATCGCGTCCGCCGCGCTGGCCACGCGCCGCGCGACGTAGAGGGTCGGGCCGCTTCCGAACAGCCCCGTGCGCGGACCGGTGACGTACCGCGCGAGATCGTCGCTCGGGATGGACGAGCGGCCTTCGACCACGACGTTCACCTCGCCGAGGATGGCGCGTGACCCGGCCCGCACCGTGAGCCGGGCGAGCCCGGTCTCAAGGATCTCGTAGGCGACCTCGGCGCTGGCGTACCCGCGGCCCCGCAGGTGGAGCCTCGCCTCGTAGGCCGCGTCGTCCACGTAGGAGCGCCTTCCGCTGCGCGCGTACCCCTCTGCGAGGGGGGCGATCGCGCGCTCGAGGCCCGCCTCCTCGCTCGAGGGCGCCCCTTCGACGATCAGCGCTCGCTCGCCCGCTCGCTGCGCCGTCTCGGAGCGCGCCACGGCGCCGGGCTCCACCGCGGGCTCCGCGGGCGGCGCGCTCGAGCGGCACGCCGCGAGAGCCAGCAGCGCCGCGGCCAGGAATCCGCGACCGAGAAGCGCGTGGCTCTTCATCGCAGCCGCAGCACGAGCCGTAGCCCGAGTCCGTAGTCCTCGTAGGAGTCGCGCTCGAGCACGACGTAGAGTGCGTCGCTCTCGCGGGCGAAGCCCTCGCGTAGCCGGTAGGTGCCCTCGACGGTGAGCACGCCGGAGCCGGAGATGTCGCGACCCGTGACGATCTCGAGCCGGTCGAGGTAGGACTCGCGATCCTCCTCCTCGAAGCCGCCCGAGGTGAACCAGCCCCGGAGCAGGTCCTTGGCGACGTACAGCGCCACGGACTGTCCAGCGGCCTCGACCCCGCCGCCGATGCTCGGGGGCTGCCCCGAGAGGACGAGGAGCAGGAGGTCGTCGGGGGCCAGGGACGGCGCCGACGAGAGCTCGATCGCCGGCTGATCGAAGTCGCCCGTCAGCGCGACGGTCACCTCGTACCCCGCGAGCCGCGTCGAGCCCACCACGTCGAAGCGCGGGACGTCCGGGTTGGCGCGGTCGAAGTGGACGACGCCGGAGGGGAAGGTGATCGTCCCCGCGGGCACCGCGAGCTCGAGGGGATCCAGGAAGACGCTCCCCACGGGCGCGGGCGACGCGGCGGTTCCCGCGAGCCGCATGTCCACCCGGATGTTGCCCCTGGCGATCCGCCCGCGCAGGGCGATGGGGTCGCGCGTCGTGATCCGTGCGTCGAGCTGGACGCTCGGTGGCCCGAACGAGGGAATGCGCAGGCCCTGGTTCACCCGGCGGGGCCCGCGGCTGCCCTCGAGCAGCGAGCGGAACTCGATGGGCGAGCGGATGCGACCGCCCGTGAGCTCGATGTCTCCGCCGACGGTCAGCGCGCTTGGCCGGCCGTGGATCTCGAGGTCGAGGTCGGCGCGGATCCTCGCGTTCTCCGTCCGGGCGAGCAGGACCTCCTCGCCCCGGATCACCGCGTCGATGCGCGGGTCGCCCTGTCCGAGCAGGACATTGCCCTCGAAGGTGACGGGGCTCGCCCCGAGCTCGAGGCTGCCGCGCTCGACCCGGACCTGACCCTCCTCGAGGTGTAGATCGAGCTGCAGCGCCTCGATCGTCGGGGCTCCGCGGTAGCGCGCGACGCCGTCCTCGATGGAGAGGTCACCCGTGACGATCGGCGCGCCCACGGTGCCACCTAAGCGCAGCTCTCCGTCCACGCGGCCCGCCACGTCGCGGAGCTCGGGCACGAGCGCGCCCAGCTCCTCGAGACCTGCGGAGGTGAGCTCCGCGAGGACCTCGACCTCCGAGTCCTCGAGGCTCGCCCGGGCGGCGGCCGGATCCCGCGCGAGCAAGGCGAGGTCCGCCGCGTGTCCGACGCGGCCGCCCAGGGACATCTCCACGCAGTCCTCGAGCAGGACGCTCCCGCTCTCCACGCGGATGTCCTCCGCGAGGACGAGCCGCGCCGTCGCCTGGATCGGGCGCGGAAGAGCCGAGCCCTCCGGCGCGTCCGGGTCCACCAGGACCCAATCGACGAGGTCTACGGCCGCGCTCCCGCGCGGCGCGCCCCAGGTGCCCGTCAGTTCGATCGCGAGGCGCGCGGAGCCCTCCGCTCGGGCGAGGCGCGCCCGCAGATCGGGGTCGATCAGCTCCTCGAACGGCGCCCAGCCGAGGGCCTCGGAGTCGAGGTCGGCCTCGAGGGACAGCGCCACTGCACCTTCGCGCGCCAGGGGGACCTCGCCGCTCGCCACGGCCGCGCTGCCCTCCACGCGGAAGCGCGCGCCCGGGATCTCGACGTGGACGTTCCCGATCTCCGCCGTCACCCCGTCCCATCGGGCGTCGATCCGGGCCACCTCCGGCGACCCTGGCAGAGGCATCGAGAGGTCGACCTCCCCGGCGCCCGCAGCTCCGTCGAAGCTCGCGGCTCCCGTGATCGGCCCGAGGAAACGTCGCCAGGGGGAGCCCGACGCGCTCTCCGTCGGGCCGGGCAGGAACGGCGCGAGCCGGAGCTCACGGGCGTCGAGCGCGACCCGGAGGGCAGCGCCGCTCCGGAGATCCACGGACACCCGCCCGGCGCTCCCCTCGAGGACCAGATCCTCGACGCGAGGGCTGTCCTCTCCCCCGAGCTCGATGCGCGCGGCCTCCATCAAGCGGAGGTCGCCGTCCCGCCCGGACAGCTGGAGCGAGTCGAGGCGGATCCCGAGCGCGCGGCCGTCGATGGGCAGGGTCACCGTCCCCTCCGCCTGCGCCGCGCCGTAGGGCGTGTCGATCTGCGCCGCGGCGAGTCGAAGCGTTCCGGCGGAGAGGGTGCCTTCCACGTCCACGTCCCTGAGCAGCTCGCCCGGGGTCAGCTCCACCTCGGCGGCTCGCAGGGCCACCGTGCCGGCGAGCCCGTTCAAGGGCCCCTCGACGTCGAGGTCGATCTCGACGCCGCGCACGAGCGCGAGGCCCTCGTCGAGATCGCCGGGCTGATCGAGGCGGATCTGGAGCCGCGTGGCGGCGAGGGAACGCTCGGAGAAGTCGTAGCGGCCGCGGCCCGTCACGCGCGCGCCCTGGGCGGTCGTGGCCTCGAGGGAGGTCAGCTCGATCCTCCGTCCGTTCGCCTCGGCGCGAGCCGCGACCTCCCCGAGCTCGACCCCCGACACGACCACGTCCGCTCCGCGGACGTCGATCGAACCGACGGTGATCCCGCCCGGGTCGGGGGAGAGCGCGGCGGAGCCCGTCGCGCTCCCCGCCCAGCGTCGCGCGGCGGGAGCGCCCGTGACGGCGGAGAGCGCCTCGTACGCCTCGCCGAGATCCGGCACCTGGAAGCGCACGGTGCCGCCCACCTGAGGCCTGCTCGCCTCGCCGGTCTCGACCCTGATCCCGCTGAATTCCAGCTCGCTCGTTCCGACGACGAGGCGCCCCTCGTCGAGCTCCGCCCCGCTCGGCGTCCAGCTCCCGGTGACGCCGATGGCCGCCGCGTCGATCTCGCCCGCGCGCGCCTCCGGGGCGTCGAGGACGAAGCGCAGCGCGCCTGAGTCCTCGAAGCGCACGCGTCCCAGGAGGTGCGCGGACCAGTCGGCCGAGCGGACCTCGCCCTCGAGCTCCAGCGGCGCGCCGGTGGAGCCGCAGCCGTTCAGCTTCAGGTCCTCGACCTCGACCGTGTCCTCGAGTCCCTCGAGGCGCACCGAGCCCCTCGCCACGTCGAGGTGGGGGAGCTTCGGCCAGCGAGGACGGTTCCCTTCCCCCTCGCCCCCGGGGCCGCTGGCGAGGTCGAGCCGGACGCGCGGAGCGTCGGCCGTGATGGCCTGGAGGGCGCTCGGGTCTCGCTCGATGGCGGCTGCGAAGAGGTCTCCGCGGACCTCCGCGCGCTCGATCTCGAGGCTGCGGAGCGGGCTCGCCGCTCCGTCCCTCGGGCGGAGCTCGAGCCCATCGATGGCGAGCCAGCCCCGCCAGTCCCCCTCGATCCGCGTCAGGCGGACCTCGAAGGGGCTGAACCACTGGCTCAGCGTCGGCGCCGAGCGCACGAGCAGGGGATGCAGGGTGTGCTCGCGCGTCCCGTAGAGGCCGAGCGCCGTGGCCACGACCAAGGCGAGGGCGACGGCCGCTCGCCGGGCCCACCGAAGGGCGCGCGAGGGCTTCTTGCTCTTTCCTGACTGCTCCAAGGGAACGCGATGGGTCGATCGAGAGGGCGTGACCGGCGGAGAGGGTGCCGAAGACGCCTCCCCGGCGGCAGCAATGACCCCGGGAAGAGTGGCCGGGCCCCGCCTCTTCCCGGGATTGTCCGGGAGCGACTCCGTCGGAGTCCCCTGCATCGTTGTTTCCCTCACGATTATCCTGTGAAGGCGACGCGAGCGCGCTCGTCCCCCGGTTGCCCGGCCCGGCTCCCACACGATGTCCACGATTCCCCAGCCCGACGCCTCCGGCGATGCGTCCACGGTCGCCGCCTTCGAGCGGCGGCTCCTGGAGGAGCTGGCGCGGACGGCCCGCGTCGGCGCCGTCGAGGTCGATCTGACGAGCGGCGAGCTCGTCTGGGCGCCCGGAGCCAGGGAGCTCTTCGGCGAGCTCGCGCCGTCGAGCGTGCGCCGCCTCCGGTCGATCGTGCCCGCCAGCGCATGGCGCCGGATCGTCCGCGCGTTCCTGGCCATGCGAGGCGGTGGACCCGCGCTCGACGTCGACCTGCGCGTGCCGCGCCCTGGCGAGGAGGACGTCCGCGTCCGGGTGCGCTCCAGCGGGCGTGATGAGATCTCGAGCGCCGAGCGTCTCGGCCTCGTCGTCGAGCAGCTCGGTGCGTCCGCTCGTGGCGCTGGCGAGGACGGTCTGGGGAGCCGTCGACTCGGTCAGGCCATGACCATGGCTCGCATCGGAGCGTGGACCGTGGATCTCGTCGCGGGGTCGCTCCACTGGTCGGACGAGGTCTTCCGGATCCACGACATGAAGCCGGGGCCGATGCCGACGCTGGAGGAGGCGCTCGACTTCTACGCGCCCGTAGCGAAGGAGCGCGTGACCCAGGCGCTCGCGGATCTCATCGGAGGCTTCGGGGGCTTCGACGAGGAGCTCGAGCTCGTCACGGCCACGGGACGCCGCATCTGGATCCACACCATGGGGGACGTCGACCACAACGCCGATGGCGTCCCCGTGCGCCTCTACGGCGTCGTCCAGGACGTCACCGCGCGGCGCAACCTCCGGGAGCGTCTCCGGGAGAGCGAGGAGCGTCTTCTCCACGCCCTCGACGGGGCGAACGACGGCGTCTGGGACTGGCACCCGCAGAGATCGGAGATCCACTTCTCGCCGCTTTGGAAGGGCATCCTCGGCCTCGGCGACGACGAGCTGCCCTCCCACGTCGATGAGTGGCACGCGCGCATCCACGAGGAGGACAGGGCGCGCGTCGTGGCCGTTCTGAAGGCGGCCGAGGACGGCGGGATCGACGGGTATCGTGAGGAGTACCGCGTGCGCCACGGGGACGGCGGCTGGCGCTGGATCCTCTCGCGGGGCAAGGTCGTCGACCGGGACCCCGACGGGAAAGCAGAGCGGATGGTCGGGACGCACACCGACGTCACCGAGGAGGTCCGTATGCGCGACGAGATCGTCGCCGCGCGTGAGGCGGCGGAGGCCGCTGCCCAGGTCAAGGCCGACTTCCTGGCCACGATGAGCCACGAGATCCGTACGCCGATGAACGGGATCCTGGGGATGGCCCAGATGCTCCTCGACAGCGAGCTGGACGCGGATCAGCGCCACGTCACCGAGACGATCTTCCACTCCGGGACATCGCTGCTGCACATCCTGAACGACGTCCTCGACCTCTCCAAGTTCGAGGCGGGCGAGGTGGTCCTCGAGGAGATCCCCTTCGATCCGGCGGAGTGCGCGCGGGGCGTGGTCGAGCTGATGAACTTCGACTGCCGGGACCGCGACGGCCTGACCCTCGCGTTCACGGCCGAGGGCGGGGTGCCGTCCTCCGTGCTCGGAGACGGGCATCGACTGCGCCAGGTGCTGCTCAACCTCGTAGGTAACGCGGTCAAGTTCACCTCCGAGGGCCGCATCGAGCTCGTCGTCTCGAGCGTCGACGAGCCCGGCGGGAAGCGGCTGCGCTTCGTCGTGACGGACACGGGCATCGGCTTCGACGACGAGACCGCTCAGCGCCTGTTCGAGGCCTTCACGCAGGCCGACAGCTCGACCACGCGCCGCTACGGCGGGACCGGGCTGGGGCTCGCGGTCTGCAAGACGATCATCGAGCTGATGGGGGGCACCATCGGATGCCACGGCAGCGAGGGGCGCGGGGCGACTTTCTGGGTCGAGATCCCCGCGCGAATGGTCTCCGAGGCCCGACCCCTGCGCTTCGAAGCGCTGCCCTCGCTGGACAGGATCGCGCGCGGCGGGAAGGCGGGAGCCGAACGGGGACCCTCCGTGGACGCGGGACAGGCAGACCCGGCTGCGCCGGAGCCCGGGGCGCCGGCCTCCGACGCGGTGACCCTGAGCGTCCTCGTGGCCGAGGACACGCCGGTGAACCAGGCGGTCGCGCGGCGCATGCTCGAGTCCCTGGGCTGCGAGGTCGAGATCGCGGAGAACGGCCAGATCGCCGTGGAGCGCGTCTCCGCGCGCGAGTTCGACCTCGTCCTGATGGACTGCCAGATGCCCGTCATGGACGGCTACCTCGCGACCCACGCGCTGCGCGCGGCGGAGTCGGAGGGGGGCCACGCGCTCCCGATCGTGGCCATGACCGCGAACGCGATGGCAGGCGATCGAGAGCGCTGCCTCGAAGCCGGGATGGACGACTACCTCGTCAAGCCGGTCCTGCGCGACGCGCTGGCGGAGATGCTCGGCCGTGTCCGCGCTGGAACGGTGCGCGCGAACGCGCGTTGAAGATCAGTAGTCGTGCCCGCCGACCTCTTCGAGGTAGGTGAGCAGGTCCGCCTGGATGCGCGGGAGGGGTTTCTGCAGGACCTTCTCGAGCACCTGGACAGAGGACATCTCGCGCTTGCCGACGAGCTCCATCACCTCCTCGAAGACCTCGACGCCGTGGCCCTCGCGCAGGTAGGAGACCAGCGCGTAGGAGAGCGTGTAGTCCCCTGAGTCCATCTCGTTGCTGTTGCGGCCGAGGGTCGTGGCGAGGCGGGTGGGCTTCGCCTCCTTGAGCACGTCGATCGAGATCTCGATCCAGTCCGCGTCGAAGTCCTGGATGTCCTGGTCGATCTCCTTCTTCTTGTCCTCGTACTCGGTCCTCGTGATCGAGGTCGTGAGTTTCGTACCGACGACCATCTGGTTCACGTAGGCGCCGACGCCCTCGATCACCCATCCGGTCTTCGAGCGGATGCCGTAGTTGAAACCGATGTACTGCGTCGTCGCCTGCTTGCAGGCCATGTCGATGCGGTTGAGCGGCTCATCGGCCCAGATGCAGGCGAAGACCTCTCGGCCGCTCCCGGTGGTGAAGCCGGTGCTCTGGGGGGCAAGTTCGCGCTCCTCTTCGGAGAAGGAGCTGAAGTTGTCGACGAACTCGTCGCGGTCCGATTCTCCCTCGATCAGGAAGATCTGGTACTTGCGCGGGCGCGCGCCCTTCCCTCCGAGCAGGTCCTTGAAGATCGACCACTGCACGGCAGCGTTGTGGGCGATGAGCGTGGTTTCCTCTTCGTCGTCCACGTTGCCGCTGACGCGCACGAGGCGTCCGCAAGTCAGTGGAGAGCTCCACTCCACATCGACCGCTTCCTCGCGGTTGTTG
The DNA here is from genome assembly GCA_965662915.1 of Planctomycetota bacterium. GTDB lineage: Bacteria > Planctomycetota > UBA1135 > UBA1135 > Saltatorellus. Next base: position 44,201 of record CBFIJG010000007.1, read on the forward strand.
ATCTCATCTTCCTCGGGTTGGTCCATCTCGTCCCGGGCGTCCGCAAGCAGATCAGCGAGCTCGTCCCGGGCGTCCTGAGTGTCCAGGGCGACCTGGGTCGTCCAGGTGGTCTTGCCGTTGCGCTCCACTGCGACGAAGCCGAGCGACTCGCGGATCGCCGGGTTGTCGGGAGCTTGCTCGAGGAGCCACTCGCGCTCGGTGACCGCCTTCACGGGGCCGAGTGCCTCCTCGTGCTCGTCGATCAGGTCCATGATCGCCTCGACGTATCGGTCGTCGAGCGCAGCGCGCCTTGCGGTTGCCTCGGCCGCGACCTCGGGCTTGCCGGCCTTCGGAGCCTTGTAGGGGCGCTTGCGGTACCAGCGCTTGCCCTTGCGGTCGTAGGTGTACTTCAGGAACTTGCGGGCGGTCTTGTTGTCGGGGTCCAGGGGCAGGAGCGCCTCGTAGACCTTGTCGCGAGTGAGGTAGGCCTTCTGCTTGTGGCACCACTGCGCGAGCTCCACGAGGTCGGTCTTGCGAACCTCCTCGAGCTTCTCGCGGCCTGCTCGGTACTCGGAGCTCGACTGGACCGTGGCCGCGGCGGGGGGCGGCGTCGCGGCGGCGGCGCTCGCGGGGAGTGCCGCCATGGCGGCCAGGAGGATCAGTGCGTTTCGCATGGTTCGGCTCGTGCGCAGGTTCATTCGAAGTCGTTCCCGCCGACCTCCTCGATCCAGCCGAGGAGCTTCTTCTGGATCTCGGGGATGCGCGCGTCGAAGAACTCCTCGAGCGCGACCACGGAGGAGGTGTCCTCCTTGCCGATCTTGCGGCAGATCGACGCGAACGCGTCGCGGCCGTATCCCTCGCGCAGGTACTTCACGAGGGCGTAGCCGAGGACGATGTCGTCAGCCGTCATCTGCGTCGTGTTGCGGCCCAGCGTCTTGGCGAGCAGGGTCGGGCTCGCGTCCTCGAGGATGCTTGCGGCGAGCTCCAGCCAGTCCTCCTCGGTGTCGGCCATCTCGCGATCCGTCTGCGGGCGCGAGGGGTCGTCGTACTCCGTGATGGTGATGCTGTAGGAGTAGCGCGTGCCGAGGACGAGCTGGTTGATGTACAGCCCGAAGCCCTCGCTCAACCAGCCGCGCTTGGTGAAGATGTTGTACTCGTACTGCAGGTACGAGGCGGTCGTCTGCTTGAGCGCCACGTCGAGGCGCTGATCGACCTCCTCGGCCCAGCAGCCGACGCGCCAGACGCGGTTCCCCGGCATCCAGCCGCTGCGCAGGGTCGGGAAGGCCTCGCGGTCGGCGTCGCTCAGGCCCGGATAGCTCGAGATGAAGTCGTCCTTCGAGCCCTCGTCGGCGAGCAGGTAGTAGGTGAAGTCGGGCGGCGCCTGCTGCGTCCCGCCGACCATGAAGGGCAGGAAGTCGTAGGCCAGGTAGCCGATGGCGGCGGCCTGTTCGGCCTCGTCCTCGTCGACGTCGCCGATGACGCGCACGCGGTCGTTGCCGAGCTGCACCGTCCACTCCACGGCGAGCTCGTCCTCGGGGGAGAGCAGGTCGACGTCCTCGACGTCGGGCACCGCGTCGCGGGCCTCGTCGAGGGCCGCGACGATCGCATCCCGGCGCTCGGACGTCTCCTTGGCCGCCTTCGTCATCCAGACGATCTTGTCCCCCTTCTTGACGCCCACGTAGCCGAGCAGCTCCCGCACGCGCGGGTGGTCGGGCGCCGCCGCCATCAGGATCTCGAGCTCCCCGCGTTGACGCTTCGGCGAGATCTTCCCCTCGAAGGACTCGATCACGGCGAGCTGCGCCTCGACGTAGGCCGAGTCGAGCGCCGTCCGGCGAGCGCGCGCCTCCTTGACGATCTCCGGCTTGCCCTTCTTCGGCTCCTTGTACGGGCGCTTGCGGATCCACTCCTTCGCCTTGCGGTCGAAGGTGTACTTCAGGAACTTGCGCGCCTTCTTGTGCTCGGGGTCGACGAGCAGCACCGCCATGTACGCCTTGTCACGCGATCGGTAGGCCTTCTCGCCGTGGCACCAGTCGGCGAGCTCCTCGAGCCCGGCCATGTAGGTGTTCTCCGCGGCACGCTTCGCGTCGTCGAAGGCGTCAGGCGAGGCAGCGCTGCTGACGGCAGGCCTCGGCACGGATGTCGCCCCCGTCGGGGCCGCGGCGAGGAGGAGCGGGGCGGAGAGGATGCCGAGGGCGGGAAGGAGTCGATTCATCGGAGGTTGGCCTGTGGGGGACCGGGCAGCGCGGCGCTCCGCGGAGAGCGGGGCGCTGCCTGCCCCCCCAAACTAGCGCGGCGGCCCCCGTCGGCCACAGC
>CBFIJG010000007.1:46502-53119 GCA_965662915.1 Planctomycetota bacterium
GGCAGCGCGGCGCTCCGCGGAGAGCGGGGCGCTGCCTGCCCCCCCAAACTAGCGCGGCGGCCCCCGTCGGCCACAGCGGGGCGCCAGTTCATGGGGGAGGCGCGCCGCGGAGGGAGCTCATCGTGGATCGGTTACCGTCCGGGCATGATCACCGCGCTCCTCGCCATCCTCGCCGCCGCCGCGCCCGGACCCCAGGGCGAGACGCCCTCCGCGCCCGAGACCGTCCCCGCCATCCGGGCCCAGGACATTGCCGGGCACATCCGGGTTCTGGCCTCCGACGCCTTCGGGGGACGTGGGCCCGGGAGCGAGGGAGAGGCGCGCGCAGTCGCCTACATCCAGGAGCGCTTCGAGGCCGCGGGCCTCGAGCCGGCGGGCGCGGGCGGATGGACGCAGGACGTCGCGATGCTCGAGCTCACGCCGGACGACGCGCCGAAGGCCTCCTTCGAGGCGGCGGGTGAAGAGCGGGCCCTGGTGTCGGGCCGCGACGTGATGATCACGAGCCCCATCGCGGGCGGTGACGTCCGCGTCGACAGCTCGGAGGTGGTCTTCGCGGGGTACGGGGTCGTGGCGCCGGAGTACGGCTGGAACGACTACGAAGGCATCGACGTGAGGGGCAAGACCGTCGTCGTCCTCGTCAACGATCCGGGCTTCCGCTCCGGGGACCCCGCGCTCTTCCGCGGCGGGGCGATGACCTACTACGGGCGCTGGACCTACAAGTACGAGGAGGCCGAGCGACAGGGCGCGGCGGCCTGTCTGATCGTTCATGAGGACGACGCGGCGGGCTACGGATGGATCGTGGTCAACCAGAGCTGGGGCCGGCCCCAGCTGCAGCTGGCCGCGGGCCCGCGCGCGGAGAACACGCGAATCCGGGGCTGGATCACCCTCGAAGCCGCGCGGTCGCTGTTCGCGGCGGCCGGCGCCGATCTGGGCGCGATGATGGCCTCCGCCTCCACTCGCGAGGCGCGGCCGCACACCATCGATGCGCGCTTCTCGTCCTCGCTCGCCAACCGCGTCTCGCGGCTCGTCTCACCGAACGTGCTGGGCAAGGTCGTCGGCGCGGAGCGGCCCGACGAGTACGTGCTGGTCTGTGCCCACTGGGATCACCTCGGCACGCGCGAGGGCTCGGCGAAGGAGGACAACATCTTCAACGGCGCGGTGGACAACGCCTCCGGAACGGCGGCGATGCTCGAGCTCGCCGAAGCGGTCGGGGCCCAGGACCCTCCGCCGGCGCGGACGGTGGTCTTCCTCGGGACGACTTCGGAGGAGAAAGGACTGCTCGGGTCGAAGCACTACGCCAGCGCGCCGCTCTACCCGCTCGCACGCACCGTCGCCGGGCTCAACATCGACGGCATCAACGTGCTGGGGCCGATGGAGGATGTGGTCGTGGTCGGCTACGGCGCCTCGCAGCTCGACGACGACCTGCGCGTCGTCGCTCGCGCCCAGGGCCGCCGCGTCGTCCCGGAGAGCACGCCGGAGCGCGGCTACTACTTCCGGAGCGACCACTTCCCCCTCGCGAAGGTCGGCGTCCCGATGCTCTACGCTGGTAAGGGAACTGTCAGCGTCGAGCACGGCGTGGAGTGGGTGAAGGAGCAGGAGGACGACTACCTCCAGAAGCGCTACCACCGTGTGCGCGACGAGTTCGATCCCAGCTGGGACCTCGAGGGCGCCGCTCAGGACGTCCGGCTCTACCACGCGCTGGTTCAGATGTGGGCGACGGACGCTCGCTGGCGCGCGTGGAGTCCGACGAGCGAGTTCAGGGCCGCGCGTGAGGCGAGCCTGCGCGCGGCGCGCGGTCGCTGACCGGAGAGGGGCCTTCAAGGGGGGTAGCGCGGACCGGGGCGCACCAAGGCCAGAACTTCCTTCGGTGCCGCGGGCGACGCATACGATGAAAGGGAATCTCCCCTTTCGCGTTCCGGCCGATCTCCATGCGCTTCAGCACCCCCCTCGCTCTCGTCGCCACCGCGCTCCTCTGCCCCTCGACGTCGCTCGCCGGTCTCGGCGCGGCCTCCGAGGACGCCCCGTGCCGGGCGCTGACCGCGGACGACGTCGCGGTCCATCCCTGGCGTTCGCTCGGACCGACGACCTTCGGCGGGCGCATCGTCGATCTCGCGGCGCATCCCGACCGGCCGCACACGCTCTGGGTGGCGAGCGCCTCGGGGGGCCTGTGGGTCACCCGTGATCACGGCACGAGCTGGACCTGCCTCTTCGAGAAGGAGGGCACGATCTCCATCGGCGACGTCTGCGTGGACCCCTCGAACCCCGATCGCATCTGGATCGGCACGGGCGAGGCGAACAACCAGCGGAGCTCCTACTGGGGGGACGGCGTGTATCTGTCCACCGACGGCGGGGAGAGCTGGAAGAACGTCGGGCTGCGCGACTCCCACCACGTCGGCCGCGTCGTCGTGGATCCGCGGGACTCGAACCACGTCCTCGTGGCGGCCCTCGGGCACCTCTACACGCCGAACGAGGAGCGTGGGCTCTACCGCACCACGGACGGCGGCGAGACATGGGAGCGCGTCCTCGGCCTCGGCCCCGACGTCGGCGTGGTCGACGTCGTCATCGACCCCACCGAGCCGGACCGCGTCTACGCCGCCAGCTACGAACGTCGGCGTCGGGCCTGGGACTTCGACGGGAACGGCCCTGGCTCGGCCATCTGGCGGAGCGAGGACGGCGGCGCCACCTGGACGCGCTGCGAGGGCGGTCTGCCCACGGGCGACATCGGCCGCATCGGCATCGACGTGTCCTCGGACGAGGCGGGGTTGGTCGTGGCCACGGTTGCCAACCAGAACGTCGTCCCCGTCCAGCGTGGGCCGGTCATCGGCCTCGAGGTGGAGTGGAAGGACGGCGCCCTGACGGTCACCCGTATCGCGCGGCGGAGCACGGCGGCCGAGCTCGGCATCGAGCGCGGCGACCGCCTGCTGAAGATCGGCGACAAGGAGCTCGATGACCCGCTCAAGTGGCTGGAGGTCCTCGCCGAGGTGAGCGAGACCGGCGGCGACGAGAAGCCGGAGAGCCTCCCGCTCGTCCTCGCGCGCGGCGAGGAGGAGATGACCGTCGAGGCCCCCCTCGGTGACCTGATGGGGGCCAGCGAGCCGGCGACCCGCGAGGTGGGCGGTGAGGTCTACCTCTCCGAGGACCACGGCGTCACCTGGACGCGGCGCAACGAGCAGTCCGCGGGCGGATCGCCGGCGTACTACTACGGCCAGATCCGCTTCGACCCGAAGGACGCCGATCGCCTGTACATGTGCAGCGTCCCCTTCCTGAAGTCGGACGACCGCGGGGAGACCTGGCAGCGCATCGCGGGCTCGGTCCACGTGGACCACCACGCCGTGCTCGTCGACCCCTCCAGCTCCGACAAGGTCTGGCTCGGCAACGACGGTGGCCTGCACGTCTCCTACGACCGCGGCGAGACCTGGCAGCACTTCACCAACCTCCCGATCAGCCAGTTCTACGCGGTCGGCCTCGATCGGTCCGAGCCCTTCCGCGTCTACGGCGGCACCCAGGACAACGGCACCTGGGGCGGCCCGCACACCTCGCGCGATCCGCGCGGCATCCACCCGATCGAGTGGTACTCGGTCGGCGGCGGGGACGGGTTCTACGCCCAGATCGATCCGCGCGACCCGGACACGGTCTACGCGGAGAGCCAGTTCGGCGCGATCTACCGCCGCAACCTCGCGCGGGGGACCTCCGTCCGCATCCGGCCGCGCAAGCCCGAGGGCGCCGAGGAGGAGGCGCTGCGCTTCAACTGGAACTCGCCGATCCTCATGTCGGCGCACAACCCCGAGGTCATCTACTTCTGCGGCAACCGGGTCTTCAAGTCCTACGACCGCGGCGACTCCTGGCCGGTGCACAGTCCCGACCTCACGACCAGGGACGAGGTGAAGATCGCGGGCAACGTGCCCCACTGCACGATCACGACGATCGACGAGTCGACGCTGAACCCGGGTCTCCTGATCGTCGGCACGGACGACGGCCTGGTGCACATGACGCGCGACGGCGGCTACGACTGGTCGAACATGACCGGTCAGTTCCCGGGCGCGCCCTCCGGCTGGTGGGTGAGCCGCGCGACGCTCTCCGCCCACGACGAGTCGGTCGCCTACGTCTCGTTCACCGGCTACCGCGAGGACGACTTCCGCCCCCTGATCTACAGGACGGACGCCCTCGGCAGCGGCAAGGGCTGGACCCTCATCACGGCGGGGCTCCCCGCGGAGGGGCCGGTCAACGACGTCGTGGAGGACCCCCGTGACCCGGACGTCCTCTACGCTGGGACCGAGTTCGGGGTGTACGTCTCCTGCGACGCGGGGAAGAGCTGGGTGCCCCTCGGCAGCGGGCTCCCGCGCGTGGCCGTTCACGACCTCGCCGTGCACGACCGTGACTCCGTGCTCGTGGCGGCCACCCACGGTCGCGGGTTCTGGGCGCTCGAGATCGACGCCGTGCGCGCCCTCGACGGCGAGAGCCTCGCATCGGAGAGCCACCTCTTCCCGGTCGGCGACGTCGTCCGCTGGGCGCGGCGCTCGGCCGTTGGCGGCTACGGCGGCGGCGATCAGACCTGGCGCGGCACGAACGAGCCGTCCGACGCGGTGATCACCGTCTGGTGCTCGGAGGGCGCCGAGGGCACCCTCGAGATCCAGGACGAGGACGGTGAGTCCCTCGCCTCCATGGACTGGCCCGCGGAGCCCGGCATGCATCGCCTGACCTGGGACCTGCGCCGTGACCCCAAGGACGAGAAGCAGCGAGAGGAGGGGCGCCGCGGCCGGCGCGTCGGCACTGGTCGCTACGTCGCGGTGCTCACCCCCGCGGAGGGCAAGGCCCAGCGCCGTTCGTTCCGCGTGCGCCAGGACCCGCTGCTGGACGGCGCCAGCGCCGCCGAGATCGCGTCCGAGGAAGAGCCCGAGATCTCCGAGGATCGCTGACCGTCGCGCGTGGTGCGCGAGCGAGGCGGCGGGCCGCGTCCCTTGGAGGGGGCGCGGCCCGCCGCTCGTCACGACGCGGGCTCGAGCGGCCCCAGGTGCTCCTCGAGCGCTCGCTCCATCGGCGCGAGGTGCGCCGCGTACCGCTTCCAGGCGCCGATCGAGCTCCTGAAGAGTGGCTGCCGGACCTGGAGCGCACTGGCGGAGTTGACCTGGCGCCTGGTCTCGTGGAAGCGCAGGCACGCGTCCTCGAAGGGGAGACCGAGGAAATCGAGGATGCGCCGGGTCTGGCCTTCCAGGTCGTCGACGAGGTCCTCGTACTGCACCCGCAGCACCATGTGCGGAGCCCGCTCGGCGAGGTGGTCGAGGATGCGGCGGGACGAGTGCATCACTCCGGCGATGTCGTCCCACGCGTTGACGAAGGGGATCGGCGAGGTGAAGCCCGTCTTGAAGCAGGCCCACGCGTTGTCGCGGGGATCGCGGCGTACGTCGATGAGACGCGCGCCCGGCACGGCGCGCGCGAGGACCCCGCCGTAGATGTAGTTGGTGAGGTACTTGTCCGCCGGGCGGCCCGCTCCGCCGGTGCGCTGGTCGAGGCGTCTTGCATAGCGCTGTCCGATCGCGCGGAGGTCCTCGTCGGTCAGGGCCGCGAGCGAGCCCGGGTTCGTGTCGCGGAGCCCGGCGGACTGCGCCCGCGCGCGCACCGCGAGAGGCAGCTCGGCCACCTCTCCGAGCCCGGTGACCTCGCTGTGCGTCGCGAGGATCTGCTCCACGAGCGTGGAGCCGCAGCGCGGCATGCCCACCACGAGGATCGGCGAGGCGTCCGTGGCGCCCTCCACGGGGCCCCGTGCGAACCAGTCCTCGTCGAAGGTCGCGATCATGGCCTCCATGGTGGCTCTCGCGCCCTGGACGTCGAAGCGCAGCCGGCCCCGCGCGGCGCGGTTGGCGCGCTCGAGGACCTCGAAGGCGCGCTCGGTCTCACCCGCCTGATCGAGCGCGCGGCCGAGGGCGAAGTAGAGCAGCACGCGCCCGTCGTGCCCGCGAGGGAGCGAGCCGAGCAGCTCCTCCATCCTGGCGATGTCGGGGTCCTCCGCGGACTCGAACGTCTTGAGCGCCGCGTGGTTGCGCCACGCGGCGTGGGAACGCGGATCATGTTGGATGGCGCGCGCGAACGACTCGCGAGCGCCGTCGAGTTCGCCCAGGAACTTGAGGACCGCACCACGCAGGTTCCAGAGGTGAGGGTCCTCGGGGAACGACTCGAGGCCGATGTCGGCGACGCGCAGCGCGTCCTCGGGGCGGTTCTGGTTCTCGATGGAGAGGGCCAGGTTGGAGATCAGTCGCGGTTCGCGGCCCACGCGCTTGAGCGCAGCGCGCGTGATCTCCTCCGCCCTGGCGAAGTCCTTGCGCTGGAAGGCCTCGTGGCTCTCCTTCAGCGCCTCGTTGATCGCGCGGTCGAGGGCGTCGCCCGTCAAGGGGCGGGGGGCCGCCTTCGAGGTCGCGCGTGCCTTCGCGCGTGCGTTGCGCTTGTTCTTCTTGCTCATCTTGATCGCGCCGGGCGCGGGCTCCGTGGTGGGGCGGGCCGGTAGACCCGCGAACTCGTCCGCCTCGCGACAAGAGAGGATGCGGTCCGCGAGCGCCCCGCGGTAGCGAAGATCGGGGGCGCCGCGGGCGGAGACTCGAATGGAACCACGTCCGCACGAGTCCGCG
>CBFIJG010000007.1:53244-55829 GCA_965662915.1 Planctomycetota bacterium
CACGGAGACCTTCGATGCGACTCTTCCAGGTCCCTTCGAATCGAAGCGAAGGTCTCACGCTTCGCGGTGGAGGTCGGCCCGCGTGAGCTGTTGCGCGCACGACCTCCTTCGGGCACGCACCCCGTGGTCGCTGGCGGGGATGCGCAGGTCGTGATCAGAACATCGATCGCGGAGCGCGAAGAGAGTCGAGTGCGACTTTCGGTCACGCTGCGGAGCGGGCTGTCGTCGGGGCGACGGCTCGAGCCCGTGCGACCGTTCGCTGCGTCGGAGACGGGCTTCCAGGTGTGATCTGCGTAGGGAGTACGAGGGTGAGGTTGCAACGCATCCGACCGCCGCGCGATGCCGAAAGCCACGGCGTCCGGCGGAGAGACTCGCGCCGGAATCCAACCCATCGGCGGCCCGGGTCTCGAACCGGGCGCCGCGATCGAGTGATCCACCCGTGGGACCGGTACGTCCCGACCGAAACATGAACACCCTCCTCGCAGCCTCCGGCCTCGTCGCCGGCCTCGCCCTCGCCTCTGGCGCCCCCGCTTCCATCGACGACGGCAAGTGCGGCTCCACCTGCGGCGCCACCCAGCCCCGCGCCGCCCTCGCCTCGAACGGCGCCGTCAAGAACATCGTCGAGACGGCCGTCAGCAACGAGGACTTCTCGACCCTCGTGACGCTCGTCGGCGAGGCCCAGCTCGTGGACACGCTCGCGGGTAAGGGCCCCTTCACGGTCTTCGCGCCGAACAACGCCGCGTTCCAGAAGCTTCTCAGCGCCAAGGGCAACGAGAAGCTCCTCGAGACGCTGCTCGACGACAAGAACCGCGGGCTGCTCCAGGGCATCCTCACCTACCACGTCGTGCCCGGTAAGGTCATGGCGAAGGACGTCATCAAGCTCGCGAACGCCGGGACCGCCAACGGCCAGCGCGTCGACATCGCTTTCGACGAGAAGGCCGGCACCGTCTCCGTGGACGGCGCCAAGGTGATCGCCACCGACATCGAGTGCTCCAACGGCGTGATCCACGTCATCGACTCGGTGATCCTCCCCGAGCAGGCCTCGATCGTCGGCGTCGCCGCCGGTGCCAAGACCTTCGGCACTCTGATCGCCGCCGCCAAGGCCGCCGGGCTCGCCGGCGTGCTCGACACGAAGGGCCCCTTCACCGTCTTCGCCCCGACCGACGAGGCCTTCGCGGCCCTCCCGGCCGGCACCGTCGAGAACCTCCTGAAGGCGGAGAACAAGGACCAACTCGTCGCGATCCTGAAGCACCACGTCGTCGAGGGCCGCGTCTACGCCGACCAGGCCGCCAAGCTCGAGTCCGCCAAGACGATCGGCGGCACCACCCTCACCCTCGCGATCTCCAAGGAGTCCGCGAAGGCCGGCAACGCCAACATCGTCGCCACCGACATCGAGGCCTCGAACGGCGTGATCCACATCGTCGACGCGGTCATCCTCCCCTGAGGGAGACCTCACCCAGGCCGGACTTCGCTCGCGCGGACCGGCACGCTGACCCCCGCAGCCGGAATCGACCGGAGGCGGGGGTCAGGTATTTCATCCCGCCTGGATGCGTCGGGACCACGCAGTCCGTGGGGGGGCAGGCTCGATCTCGACGCCTCGATGACGCCGAGCGAACCTAGGGGTTGACCCTGTGTAGGGTCTCGGGAGTCGACGCCCGAGGACACCGCGTACGGCGGTCCCTCCTCCTCTCGGTCAGGCGCTCGACCCGGCCGTCTCGAGCCCGAAAGAGGCAGGTGGATGTGCTCCCGGAGAAAACGTCGCAGCCCCGCATCCGCGGTCGGTTGACGCTCCGAATATCCACGCGAGATCAGGAACGGGTTGCGACGAAGTGCCGCGACTTCGCTCCGAGAGATCGTCCCCGGGAAGGGACCCTGGGCGTCGGCAACACCTATGTGAGTTGTCGGCGCTCTTTTCGTTGGTGGCAGCACCACGGCCGCCCAGCATCTGCTGGCTCCGGCCCTCCCTCCCAGCGGGCCTGGACGCTCTCTCAGTCGGCCCGGATCGTCATCCCACCGGACTGGCGGAGCTCGACGCGGTAGGTCTTGCCCGGCCGGGCCTCGATCGAGGGCGCCTCCCCCGAGATGGCCCGGACGCCGAGGGCCGCGGCGGCCTCGGGGTCGTTGGCGTAGTCCCAGATGCGCTCGAAGAGCGCCCCGTAGAGGGGATCGGGGAGGTCATCGCCCCGGAAAGGCAGGGGATGGCGGTACTTGGAGTCGATCGGGACGCCGTTCTCGGGCGCCACCGCGTCCGAGAAGAGCCGCTCGAACAAGCACACGGAGGTGCCGCGGAGGTGATCGCCCTGCTCCACGTAGTCGTCCTCGAACTTGATCACCAGCCCGTCGAGGTAGAGTCGGGTCCCCTTGATCGTGATGGACTCTCCCTCGGCGATCGGGCGGCCGGCGTCGTTCAGCTCGGTGAACAGGATCTCGGTCTCCGTCTGACCGGACCCGTCCTCCGCCGGCCCCTGGCGGAGGACCTCGATGGTCGCGACACGGTGATCGAGGCGGAGCAGCTGGCGAGCGAGCTCGAGGCGGTCGATCTCCGCGGCCTGATGCTCTATCTGCGCGTCCTTTCGGGCGATCTC
>CBFIJG010000007.1:55912-67552 GCA_965662915.1 Planctomycetota bacterium
CGTCGTAGAGCTGGTAGGACCAGAACGCCGTGATGGCGGCGAATGTGCCCAGGATGAGGTTGCGGACCATTTGATGTGCGGTGGGGGCGAGGTACGGCCGAAGGCCATGGTACGCGGCCGCCCGGGCGGTATTCGGATGCCCCTGGAGGGGTTTCCAGCCCATCCCAAGACCCCATGGCCGCGCCGGCCAATCGATTCGCCGGCTTGAGGCCTCGTACTCCCCGTCTCAGGATCCGGGGCCCACAGATCATGAATCCCGACCTTCTCATCGGCCGCCTCGAGGCCTTCGCGTACCAGCTCCGCAGCCTCGTCAAGGACATCCCCCAGGACCAGGCGCGGTGGCGCCCCGCCGAGGGCGGCCTCTCCATGCTCGAGATCGTTGGGCACCTCTGCGACCGCGAGACCCTCGAATTCAGGCCGCGGCTGGAGCTCACCCTCCGCGACCCCGAGCGTCCCTGGCCCCGCGTGGAGCCCGACGACGGGATCGACGAGCTCAACTACAACGAGCGGGATCTGGTCCGGGAGGCCGAGCGCTTCCAGCGGGAGCGCTTGAAGAGCGTTCAGTGGCTCCGGGGCCTCGGCGCCGCGAACTGGACGGCCACCCACGAGGACCCCAAGCTCGGCCCTGTCCGCGCGGGCGACCTGCTGGTCTCCTGGGCCAGCAACGACGCGATGATGACGCGGATGATCGCCCACCGGAGCTGGGACCTCTCCCAGCGCGACGCTCCGGGCTTCACGTCCGGCTACGTCGGCAGCTGGGACGGCGAGCCCGCCGCCTCCTGAGCGTCTCCCGGGAGCGCTCTCGGCTCAGCGCCTCGCGGCGCCGGTGGCCACCGTGTGTCCATCTGAGGCACCCTGCGGCGCCGAACTCTTGAGAACGAGTCTCAATCGCGTATGATCTGGAGTGGTCGGCCGTACGGCCCGCCGGACCAGCGCGATGGGCAAGAAGAAGAAGAGCGGGCAGAAAGCGGACTTCAAGAAGAAGTGCTGCGAGAAGCCCCTTCGGAAGATGTGCAAGCGCTGTCCCAAGCGCTCGGGCGCGATGAGCTGCTGAGCTCCGCGGTGCGCGCGGACCCTCGCACCGCTTGATCGTGCCCTTGAACGCCCCGCTGCCCACCTCCGACGTCGGCCGCCGCGCCGTCCGGCGCGCCCGGCGGAGTCTCGCGTCCGTGACGGGCCTCGCCGTGCTCGCCTCCTGCGCGATCCTCTTCCTCGCCGAGCCCGGGGAGGTCGCCGCGCCCGCTCGCGTGATCATCATGGCCCTCGCGGGGGTCTTCGTGATCCTCCTCGCGGCGAGCTTCGTCCGTCCCGCCGCCGCGTTCCGTGTGGCGGCGTGGCTGTTCCTCACCGGCGCTGCGATCGACGGGCTGGGCGTCCTGCTCGCTCTGCGGTCCGTCCTGTGGGAGGGGCCCTGGCCGCTCGTGCGCTCGGTCCTTCGAGCGATGGGCAGTCTCTGGCTGTGGGACGTGATGGACGATGCATACGCCGCGTCCACCGATCCCGACTGGACTCCTGACGACGAGGACGACGAGTGGCGGGACGACGAGGACGACTAGGCTCGTGGCGGGACCGGCCCTCCCGGAGGCTGTCCCGATCGGAGCGTCGCGCGACCTGAGGTCGCGTGGGGGCCACCTCCATGCTGTACCCTCGCCGACCATGAGCACGAACCGCGTGGCCGTGGTCGAGGGAAACCTCGACGCCTACCTCGAGGAGGCGGTGGGCCCGAGGGAGCTCCTCGCACCCGACGCGCCGCTGCGTCCCGGATCCGCCCTCACCGCACGCCGGGCCGTGGAGCTCTTCGAGGATCAGGTGCTCTCACGCACCCTCGACGTGATGGCGCGCGAGCTCAAGCGCGAGGGGGAGGGCTTCTACACCATCTCCAGCGCCGGCCACGAGCAGAACGCGATCCTCGGCGCGCAGCTGCGCACGACGGATCCCTGCTTCCTGCACTACCGCTCGGGCGGCTTCATGGCCGCGCGCATGCGCAAGCTCGACGGGAGCACTCCGCTCTTCGACACGCTCCTCTCGTTCACCGCCTCCGCCGACGACCCCGTCAGCGGTGGCCGCCACAAGGTCTGGGGCTCCAAGGCCGCGTGGGTCCCTCCCCAGACGAGCACGATCGCGAGCCACCTGCCGAAGGCGATGGGCACCGCCTTCTCCTTCTCGCGCGCCGCCAGGCTCGGGATCGACACGGGCCTCCCCGAGGACTCGATCGCCGTCGCGACCTTCGGCGACGCCAGCGTCAACCACGCCACCGCCCTCGCCGGCATCAACTCGGCGCGCTACGCGTGGCGCCGCATGAACCCGACGCCGGTGCTCTTCGTCTGCGAGGACAACCAGCGCGGGATCAGCGTCGAGACGCCGCGCCGGTGGATCCGGGACTTCTTCTCGCGGCTCGAGCACCTGCGCTACTTCGAGGCGAGCGGCGACGTGGACAGCGTCTGGGACACGACGGCCCTCGCGATCCAGACGTGCCGCACGACGCGGCAGCCCACCTTCCTGCGCCTTCGCTGCCACCGCCTCTGGGGCCACGCGGGCTCCGACGTGGAGAGCGCGTACATGAGCCAGGAGCAGATCGAGGCCGCGGAGGCCCACTGCCCGGTGCTCGGCAACGCGCGACGGCTGGTGGAGACCGGCGCGGCGTCGCCCGCGACCCTGCGCGCCATCGTGAGCTCGACGCGCGAGCGCGTGCGGGCGGCCGCGAAGGAGGCGGTCCGGCGCCCCAAACTCGTGAGCGTCCCCGAGATCTCGGCTCCTCTCGCGCCCGAGCACCCCGAGCGCTGGCGCGCCGCCGCCGCTGCGCCCATCGACGCCGAGGCGCGGCGCGAGGTCTTCGGGGATCGCCTCCCCGAGAAGGCCAAGGCTCCGACGCGCCGCACCCTCGGCGCTCGCATCAACGACGCGCTGCACGACGAGATGATCCGTCGTCCGGGCGTCATCTGCTTCGGCGAGGACGTGGGCCGCAAGGGCGGCGTGTACGGCGTCACCCAGAACCTGCAGTCGCACTTCGGCCGGAGCCGCTGCTTCGACACGCTGCTGGACGAGACGACGATCCTCGGGCTGGCGCAGGGAGCGGCCCTCGTCGGCATGCTCCCGGTCCCCGAGATCCCCTATCTCGCCTACCTGCACAACGCCCTCGACCAGATCCGCGGGGAGGCGTGCTCGCTGCAGTACTTCTCGAACGGGCAGTACGAGAACCCGATGGTCGTCCGCATCGCGGGGCTGGGCTACCAGAAGGGCTTCGGCGGCCACTTCCACAACGACAACTCCATCGGGGCGCTGCGCGACATCCCCGGGCTCGCGATCGCCTGCCCGTCCAACGGATGGGACGCCGCGCTGCTCCTGCGCGCGGCCCTCGCGATGGCGGCCGAGTCCGGCCGCGTCGTGGCGTTCCTCGAGCCCATCGCGCTCTACCACGAGCGTGACCTCCACGAGCCTGGCGACGGCGGCTGGCTGCGGGACTACCCCGTCCCCGACGGCGAGGAGGTCGAACCGCTCCTCCCGGGTGAGGTCGGCATCGAGCACCCCGATCACGGCGAGCTGCTGATCGTCTCCTACGCGAACGGGTTCCGGCTCTCGCTGCGCGCCGCGCGCCGCCTCGCAGAGGCCGGCGTGCAGGCCCGCGTCATGGACATGCGCTGGCTGGCGCCGCTTCCCATGGACGCCATCCGCGCCCACGCGGACGAGTGCGGCGCGGTCCTCGTCGTGGACGAGTGCCGCGCGACGGGTGCGGGCGTCGCCGACGCCATCGTGAGCGGTCTCGTCGAGGACGGCTATCGCGGCCGGCTCCGGACCCTGCGCAGCGCGGACTGCTACATCCCCCTCGGCGCGGCGGCCGAGGTCACGCTGCTCGACGAGGACGAGATCGTCGAGGCCGCCCAGGAGGTCGTGCGATGAGCCGCGCCGTCCTGCTCTGCCCCGGCCGGGGCTCCTACGCCGAGAAGCAGCTCGGCTCGCTCCCGCCCGACCACGAGCTCGTGCGCGCCGCGGAGCGCCTCCGCGGCGACCATGGACTCGAGCCGCTCCTGGCCCTGGACCAGGCGGACCGCTTCGAGCCGGCCCGGCACCTGCGCCCCGCGCACGTGTCGCCGCTCATCTTCGTCAAGGCCATGATCGACGCGGCCGCCGCCGCGGCCGAGCACGACGTGGTCGCGGTGGGGGGCAACAGCCTCGGCTGGTACATCGCCCTCGCGGTCTCCGGCGCGCTGTCCTTCGAGGACGGATTCCGCCTCGTCCAGGAGATGTCGATGCTCCAGGAGGAGCTCTCGGGCGGCGGGCAGATCATCTATCCGGTCTGCGACGACGACTGGCTCCCCTCGGGCGAGCACCGCGCCGCCGTGGAGGCGGTCCTCGCCTCCTCCTCGGGCGAGGCCATGCCCTCCATCCACCTCGGCGGGTACACGGTCCTGGCCGGGAGCACGGTGGGCGTGAGCCACCTGCTCAAGGAACTGCCCCAGGTGCGCATGGGGAGCGTGACCTACCCGATCCGGCTCGCCCTGCACGGTCCCTACCACACGGCCCTGGCGCGCTCCGTGTCGGACGCGGCCCGCGCGCGCTTCGCGGACCTCGCGTTCGCGCCGCCGCGGACGACCCTGATCGACGGCCGGGGGCGGACCTTCAGCCCGTGGTCCACCGACATCGACGCGCTGCGGGACTACACCCTCGGACACCAGGTCACCGAGCCCTACGACTTCACCGCGAGCGTGCGCGTCGCGCTGCGGGAATTCGCCCCCGACCACCTCGTCCTGCCGGGCCCCGGCAACACCCTCGGCGGCATCGTCGGGCAGGTGATGGTCGAGGAGCGCTGGGGGGGGATCGCGTCGAAGGCGGACTTCCTGGCCGCGCAGGGGAAGGGCGAGCCCTTCGTCGTCAGCATGGGCATGCCGGCCCGCTGAGGGCGCGGCCGCGCTCGCGACTCCTCAGCCCTCGAGGCGCCGGGCCGCCGCGGCGAAGCGGGCGACGACGTCGCAGGCGGGCTCCACCGCGCGGATCCCGCCCACGCTGCGACCGGCCTGCCAGACGTCCTTGTAGGTGACGCCCTTCTGGATCGTCTTCTTGAGCTCTCGCAGCGAGCGGAGGGCGTAGAAGGTGCGCATCCAGTGCTTGGTGCGTCTGCCCTTGAGGAGGCGCCGCGCGATCGGTCCCGCCTTGGTGCCCACCTTCTGGACGAGGGGCGTGTTGATCACGGCGACCGGGACGCCCGAGAGGCGTTCGGTCAGGACGATGTCGTCCTCCTCGGCCTCGAGAATCGCCTTCCAGTAGTCCGCGTGGACCGCGCACTCCTCCGTCGCGATGAAGCGTGTGCCCATCTGGACGGCGCCGTAGCCGAGCGCCAGGAGGCGCGTGTATTCGTGCTCGTCGCCTGCGCCGCCCGCCGCCACGAGGGGCAGGCCGAGGTCGGAGAGCCCCTCCATGAGGCGCTCGGGCGTGAGCGTCCCTGCATGTCCACCCGCGCGGCTGTTCACGCAGATCAGTCCGTCGACGCCCGCGTCCCGCGCCTTCTCGGCCCAGCGCCGCGCGGTCACGTCGTGATAGACGGTGCCGCCCACCTGGTGGACCTTCTCCACGACCCACGAGGGATTCCCGAGCGCGGTCACGAAGAAGCGCACGCCCTCCTCCAGCGCCACGTCGATCCAGTGGCGCATGCGGTTCTCGTAGGCCTTGGCGGACTTCTCGATGATCGCGTTGAAGCCGAAGGGGCGGCCGTCCGCGAGCGCCGCGATCTCGCGGATGCCCTCCCGGAAGTCGCGGCCGTGGACGTAGACGAGGCTCAGGGGCTGGACGATCGCCATGGCCCCGGCTCTCGCGACCGCGCCCACCAGTTCGGGATTGCTGCAGGGATACATCGCGCCGCAGATGAGCGGTACCTCCGCTCCCGTGGCCGCGCAGAAGGCCGCGCGCGATCCGCTCCACTCGCCCGCGCTCAAGGCCGCGGCTCCTTCCTGGGGACGGGCCCGACCCGCCAGCGGACCTCGACGGTCGCGACGATGTCGCCGATCGCGTCGCGGATGCGCGCCACCACCGTCACGTCCTGCTCTTCCTCTTCCTCGGGCAGCTCCGCGATGCAGCTGGCCACGAGCCGGCCGCGCGCCTTCTTGTGGTACTCGATGGAGAGCCCCTTCACGATCCCGCGGAGGGTCGGCGGGAGCCCGGTGAGCAGCGCGAGCCCGCTTGCCACTTCGCCGAGGTTCACCAGCGCGATCGCGTGCACAGACTTCAGGTGGTTTCGCACCCGTCGTCGGTCGTTCATCCCGACCTCCGCGCGGCCGGCCTCGAGGCTCAGGACCTCGGGCCGGATCGATCCGGTATAGGGGACCGCCGCTCCGAGGGCCCGGCTGAAGGCCAGGCGGCCCAGGCGTGAACGCGATGCCTTGCGCCAGCGAGTGAGGAGCTCGTCTCCCTGCATGGGAGCGAGCATACGCCCTTCGAGGGCCCGGACAGAAGACCGCGGGAGCGCGTCAGTTCTCGGCCGCGCGCTCCGCCTCGACCAGTCGCTTCTCGATCTCCGCGGCCTGCGCGCTCTTCTCGGCGAAGCCCTTGATGTCGCCCGTGCGCTGGAGATCGGTGGCGGCCTTCATGCAGGCCTCGTACTCCTTGCGGAGCTTCGCGACGGGGTCCTTCTTCTTGAATCCGAACATGTCACCCGTGCATTCGCGCCCCGGCCGCCGGCGGATGAGCGCGCCGGCCCGCCTCACCGGGGGACGGTGAGACGGGCCGGCAGGGGACCTGGTGGCGAACGGAGCTCCGCGCTCAGACGTCGTATGCCAGCCAGGGGGCGAGCCACTTCTCGGCGTCGGCGAGCGAGAGACCCGCGCGCTCGGCGTAGTCCTCGACCTGATCCTTGTCGAGGCGCCCGACGCCGAAGTACTTCGAGTCGGGGTGGCCGAAGTAGAAGCCGCTGATGGACGCCGCGGGGGTCATGGCCATGTGGTCGGTGAGGGCGCAGCCGATCTCGTCGCACTCGAGCAGGTCGAAGTGGAGCTGCTTCTGGCTGTGGTCCGGGCACGCGGGATACCCGAAGGCCGGCCGGATACCGCGGAAGCGCTCGGACAGCAGGTCTTCCGGAGCGAAGTCGCTCCTCGACTCGTAGCCCCACTCGATCCGGGCGTGGCGGTGCAGCCACTCGGCCGTCGCTTCCGCGAGGCGGTCCGCGAGGGCCTTGACCATGATCGCGTCGTAGTCGTCCCCGTTGGCCTCGTAGAGCTGTGCGATCTCCTCGGCCCCGTGGACGGCGACGTTGAACAGGCCCAGGTGATCTTCACGGCCCGCGTCGGCGGGTGCGATCAGGTCGGCGAGGCTCTTGTTGGGGCGATCGTCGGGGTGCACCTGCTGCTGGCGCAGCATGGGGAAGCGGCCGGCGGACTCACCGCCCCCGCTCGGGTCGCCGAGGACGATGTCCTCGCCCTCCGAGTGGGCGGGCCAGTAGCCGAAGACGGCCTCCGACCGCAGCGCCTTGCGCTCCACCAGCGAGTCGAGCATGGCGGTGGCGTTCTCGAACAGCTCGCGCGCCGCCTCGCCCTGCTCCGGATCGTCGAGGATCTGGGGGTACTTGCCCTTCAGCTCCCAGGCGAGGAAGAACATCGTCCAGTCGATGAGCGGGACGAGCTCCTCGAGGGGGATGTCGCGCAGCACCTTGCGGCCCTTGAAGGAGGGCTGCGGGACGTCGACGGTCGACCAGTCGCTGGTCTGGCGGTTCTCGACCGCCCGCTCGTGGGAGAGGAGCGGCCGCTCCTGGCGCGCTTTCCAGTTGGCGCGGATCTTGGCCTGCTTCTCGCGGTTCTCCGCGTCGGCCGTCTCGCGCCGGTCGGTGTCGAGCAGGTCGGAGACGACGCCCACGCTGCGCGAGGCGTCGTGGACGTGGAGCACCGGCTGGTTGAAGCACGGCGCGATCTTCACCGCGGTGTGCTGCGCGCTCGTGGTGGCGCCGCCGATGAGCAGCGGGATCTCGAAGCCCTCGCGCTCCATCTCCTCGGCCACGTGGACCATCTCGTCGAGACTCGGCGTGATGAGGCCGGAGAGGCCGATCATGTCCGCGTCCACCTCACGCGCCTTCTCGAGGATCTTGTTGGCCGGGACCATGACGCCCATGTCCACGACCTCGTAGTTGTTGCAGCCCAGGACGACGCCGACGATGTTCTTGCCGATGTCGTGCACGTCGCCCTTCACGGTGGCCATGAGGACCGTGCCGCCGGTCTTCTTCTCGACCGCGACCTCGCCACGCGCGGCGGCCTCGGCCTTCTCCGCCTCGATGTAGGGCTCGAGGATGGCGACCGCGCGCTTCATGGCGCGGGCGCTCTTCACAACCTGAGGAAGGAACATCTTGCCCGCGCCGAAGAGGTCGCCGACGACGCGCATGCCGTCCATGAGCGGGCCCTCGATGACCTCTAGGGGCCGGTCGTAGCCCTGGCGCGCCTCCTCGGTGTCCTCGTCGATGAAGTCGACGATGCCGTGGACGAGGGCATGCTCGAGGCGCTTCTCCACGCCGTTCTCGCGCCAGGAGAGGTCCACCTCGCGCTTCTTGCCGCCGCCCGAGAGCGTGGCCGCGAACTCGGTGAGCCGCTCGGTGGCGTCGGGGCGCCGGTTGAAGATGAGGTCCTCGACGCGCACCAGCAGCTCCTCCGGGATCTCCTCGTACACCTGGATCATCCCGGCGTTCACGATCCCCATGTCCATGCCCGCCCGGATGGCATGGAAGAGGAAGGCCGAGTGGATCGCTTCGCGGACGACGTTGTTGCCGCGGAAGCTGAAGGACAGGTTGCTGACGCCGCCGGAGATCTTGGCGCCGGGGCAGACCTCCTTGATGCGGCGGGTCGCCCCGATGAAGGCGACCGCGTAGTCGGCGTGCTCCTCGATGCCCGTGCCGATGGCGAGGATGTTCGGGTCGAAGACGATGTCCTCGGGATCGAAGCCCGCCTCGTTCACCAGTAGGTCGTAGGAGCGCTTGCAGATCTCGACCTTGCGATCCTCGTCAGCGGCCTGGCCCTCCTCGTCGAAGGCCATGACCACGACGCCCGCGCCGAAGCGCTTGATCTCGCGGGCCTTCTGGAGGAAGTCCTCCTCGCCCTCCTTGAGGGAGATGGAGTTGACGATGCCCTTGCCCTGGAGGCACCGCAGGCCCGCCTCGATGACGCTCCACTTGGAGCTGTCGACCATGATCGGGATCCGGCTGATCTCCGGCTCGGTCGCGATCAGGTTGAGGAACGTGGTCATGCACGCCTCGGAGTCGAGCATGCCCTCGTCCATGTTGACGTCGAGCACGTTCGCCCCGCCGCGCACCTGCTCGAGGGCGACCTCGAGGGCGGCCTCGTAGTCGTTCGCGGTGATGAGCTTGCGGAAGCGCGCAGAGCCGGTGACGTTCGTGCGCTCGCCGACCATCAGGAAGCTCGTGTCCCGATCGACGGTCAGGGTCTCGAGGCCGGTGAAGAAGGCCTTGCTGCGGCGCACCTCGCGGGCGCCCGTGCGATCGCGCGGGCCCTGCTCCTCGACCTTCTCGACGATCTTCGCGATGTGCTCGGGAGTGGTGCCGCAGCAGCCGCCGACGATGTCCACGAGCCCGCTCTCGGCGAACTCGCCCACCAGCGAACCGGTGGTCGACGGAGCCTCGTCGTACTCACCGAAGGCGTTCGGGAGACCCGCGTTGGGGTAGCTGGAGACGTAGCAGGGCGCGATGCGGCTGAGCTCCTGGACGTAGGGGCGCATGTCCTTGGCGCCGAGGGAGCAGTTCACGCCGACCGAGAGCGGCTGAGCGTGGGCCACGGAGTTCCAGAAGGCGTCGACCGTCTGGCCGGACAGCGTCCGCCCCGAGGCGTCGGTGATCGCGACCGAGAGCATGAGCGGCGGCCGCTTTCCGATGTCCGCGCAGGCTCGCTCGATGGCCACGATCGCGGCCTTGGCGTTCAGCGTGTCGAAGATCGTCTCGACGAGCAGCAGATCCACGCCGCCTTCGACGAGGGCGCGCACCTGGGCCTCGTAGGAGTCGCGGAGCTGGTCGAAAGTGATCGAGCGGTAGGACGGCTGGTCGACGCGCTCGGAGAGGCTGAGGGTCTTCGACGTCGGCCCGATCGAACCCGCGACGAAGCGGGGCTTGTCCGGCGTCCTCAGGGTCCACGCGTCTGCAGCCTCGCGCGCCACCTTCGCCGCCGCTCGGTTGATCTCGTCGACGGCGTCGCTCAGCCCGTACTCGGCCTGCGCCACGCTCGTCGCGCTGAAGGTGTTGGTCTCGATGATGTCGGCGCCGGCCTCGAGGAAGGCGTCGTGCACGCTGCGCAGCACCTTCGGGCGCGTGATCGAGAGCAGGTCGTGGTTGCCCTTCAGGGTCCCGGCCGCGTCGGCGAAGCGCTCGCCGCGGTAGTCCTCCTCGTTCAGGCCCTTCTTCTGCATCATCGTGCCCATGGCCCCGTCGATCACGAGGATGCGACGCGCGAGGATGTCGTCGAAGCGGGTGCGCAGCGCGGAGGGCGAGCCGGGCGCGGTGGGGTCGATCATCGTCATCGGAGGGGGGAGGCGAGGAGGGGGGCGCGCCGGGCCGTTCCGGTGGCGAGCAGGGTCATGAAATGGGGCGGCTGGGGATCGCGCGCTGCGCGCTCGATCGCCACGTCGTCGAAGCCCGCCTCGGAGACGAGACGGAGCAGGTCACCCTCGGTGAAGCCGAGGTGCAGGTGCTGGAGCCTGTCGCGGACCCACTCCTCGCCGTGGGCGAGCAGGTCGAGCAGGAGCAGCTTCCCGCCGGGGCGCAGCACGCGTCGCGCCTCGGCGAGGCACTGGGCCGGATCGCTGGCGTGGTGGAGCGCCTGGCTGAGGACAGCGACGTCGTACTGGCCGCTCGCCATCGGCAGGTCCTCGATGTCGGCCTCCACCGTGGTGACGTTGTGGATGTTCTTGTCGCGCGCGCGCGACTTGAGCTGGCGGAGCATCTCGGGGGAGAGATCCACGGCGGTGACCGACTGGGCCACCTCCGCGAGCATCAGCGTCAGCATCCCGTCACCGATGCCGAGGTCGATGTAGCGCGCTCGCGGCGCGAGCCGCAGCAGCCCGCGCGAGAGTCCCTCCCAGGTGCGGCCGGGGAGGACCTGCTCACCGAAGGCCGCGGCGACCCGATCGAAGTAGGCGCGCGACTCGCGCCGTCTGCGCTCGAGCAGCGCCTGGAGGCCCGCCATATCCGCCCGGAACTCCTTGGCGAGCTCCTCGTCGTCGAGGACCTGCGCGACGAGTTCCTTGGGGGCGTCGGAGGCGAGGGAGTAGTAACTCCGCCGGCCAGCCCGTCGGTCGTTGACGAGCCCGACGTCCTTCATCTGGGTGAGCTGGGTCGAGATCCGGCTCTGGCCCATGTTCAGGATCTCCTGGAGCTCGCCGACGGCGAGCTCACCCTTCCGGAGGAGATTGAGGAGGCGCAGCCGCGTCTCGTCCCCGAGGACCTTGAGCAGCCGGGATGTGGAGGAGAGGGACATCGCGGGGCAGTCTATCGCCCATCGAGGAATCCGGATTGGTGGCCATCAAGATTTAATGATGCGACATTTTGGGCAGCTACTCGTTCTTCCAGGGTCCTCCAGCCCTGTTCCGACCCCCTCGCACCCCGCTGATCGCCGGGACGAAGAAAGGGGGCCCGCGCTCGGCGCGGGCCCCCTCTTGGTCCCGGATGGG
>CBFIJG010000007.1:67731-78145 GCA_965662915.1 Planctomycetota bacterium
GCGAGAAATCTCGAAGTGACCCTCGGGGAAGGCCTTGTCGCAGCCCCGTCAGGTCGTTGCCGGTAGCGCTTCGGCCACGAGGGCTGCCGCTGCGTCGAGCCAGACCGCCTCGCCGTTGAGCGAAGGCACCAGGGTCAGCGTCTCGCCGCCCGCCTCGTGGAAGTCCTCCTCCGCGCGCATGCCGATCTCCTCGATGGTCTCCAGGCAGTCGGCGACGAACGACGGGCAGAGCACCGCGAGGGATCGGACGCCCTTCTTCCCGAGCTCGACCACCACCTCGTCCGTGTACGGCCGCAGCCACGGGGTCCTGCCGAGCCGGCTCTGGAACGCGAGGGACCACGTCCCCGGCTCGAGGCCGAGAGCGGCGACCACCGCGCGCGTCGTGGCGTGGCAGTGGGCGCTGTAGCACTGGCGGTTCGCGTCGACGATCGAGTCGCAGCACCCGGGGCGTGCGAGGCAGTGCTGGCCGGTGGGGTCGCTCTTCGTGCAGTGGCGCTCCGGTACGCCGTGGTAGCTGAACAGCACGTGATCGGGTCGCTGCTCCTCCAGGATCGGTCGCGCCACCGTGGCGACGGCCTCCACGTAGCGGGGATGGTCGTAGAACGGGGGGACCACCCGCACGAACGGCGTGTTCCAGAGCTGGCCCGCCTCCTCGTAGACCTTCGCGACGGCCGAGCCGGTCGAGCTGGAGGCGTACTGGGGGAAGAGCGGCATCACGACCACCTCGTCGCATCCCCGCCGCGCGAGCTCCTCGAGCCCGGAGCGGATGGAGGGGTTGCCGTAGCGCATGGCCAGCACGACCTCTGCATGCCCGAGGCGCTCGCCGACTCCGCGCTCGAGCGTGCGCCCGTGGACGAGGAGCGGCGAGCCCTCCTCGGTCCAGACCTCGCGGTACGCCTCCGCCGATTTGCGCGGCCGGAGGGGGAGGATGATCAGGTTGAGCAGGGCGGCCCGCCCGATCGGATTGATGTCGAGCACGCGCGGATCCGAGAGGAACTCGCGCAGGTAGCGCCGCACCTCGGGGGTCTGCGGCGCGTCCGGCGTCCCCAGGTTCACGAGGAGCACGCCGGGCTTCTCGGCGCGGGGCACGCCCGCGGCGGCGGGCTCTTGGGGGGATTCCGTCTGGGTCATGGCTGCGTCGGTCACGTCGAGCCGTTCGCGCGGCGCGCCCTGGTGGACGCCCGCGGGCGGGGCTCGTCCCGCGTTGCGGCAGGATTCTGGGGCGTTCGCCCCACCTGCGTCCAGGACGCCGCAGGATGCTCTCAGCACCGGCGCCCTGGCGGGCCGCACCTCGCCTCCTCGCCGCGCCACGGACATGACCCAGGAAGAGGAAGTGACGCAGCCCGCAGCCCGCGCGGGTGGGCCAGGGGAGGGGACCTCCGGCGCGGTCGCCAGGCGGCCGCACAGGCTCCTCGTGCGGCTGGGCGTCGGCCTCGTCCTCACCGCCGGAGCGTTCCTCGTCGCCGCGCCCGGGCTGATCTCCGCCTGGGCGCGGGCCCGCGCGGAGGAGGCGATCGGGGCTCGCATCGAAGGACGCGCGTCGATCGCCGAGCTGCGCGTCGGATTGAACGGCAAGGTGCGCCTCGCGGGGCTGGAGGTCACCGATCCCGCGGGCCAGCTCGTCGCGCTCGTGCCGGAGGCGCGCTTCGACCTCGGCATCCGCTCGCTCCTCCTCGGCAAGCGAGACATCGCCCTGCGGGTCACCGGCGTGCAGGTCGAGCTCGTCCAGGGCGGGGACGGCCGCTGGAACGTCGAGAACCTGCTCCGCACCGACGAGGCGGCGGAGTCAGGGGAATCCGTGGAAGAGGAGCGCGAGCCGCTGCCGGAGACGCCGCCCGACCTCGAGGGCCGGCTCGAACTCCTCGGCGCGACGATCACCGTCCGCAGCCCGCGCTCGGTCCTCGAACTGCGCGACGTGCACCTGCGGATCGGCCTCGACGGAGACGCGCGCGAGTTCTGCGTCGAGGGCGGCGCGCGCCTCGCCGGTGGTGACGGTGACGCGGGCACTCTCCTGCTCGACGGCGCCCTGTGGCCGGACGCGCGCGCCGGCCTGCGGATCGACGAGCTCTCGCTCCGCGGACTCGAGCTCGGCGCCGTTCAGGAGGCGCTGCGGCTCGTTGGCCGTCCGCTCGAGGAGGGCAGCCGGCTCGGGGGCGACCTCGATCTCGTCGCCCATGGTTCGTTCACCGGCTTCGACCCCGCCGGGCGCTTCGGGTTCGAGGCGGAGCTCGTCGGCCAGGACATCGAGGTCGCCCTGGTCGAGGGCGGCGAGCGCACCCTCGTTCTCGACGACCGCGAACCTCGCGCGTCCCTCGCGGTCCAGCGCGCGCTGCCCGGAGCGGAGCCGACGGCGATCCTCGACCTCAACGCCCGCGGCGGCGACGTCGTGGTGCAGGGCGGCTGGGACGGCGCGGCGGAGCCGGCGATCAGCGCGGCGGTGTCCCTGAGAGACGTGGACGCCTCGACCGGCCTCGACCGCTGGATCGCCAGGGTGCACCCTGCGCTGGCGTCGGCGGCAGCCATCGAGGGCGCGGCCATCGAGGGCCTCGTTTCGGCGGACGTCGCCGTGAGCTACGACGGCGCCCTGACGTTCGAGGACCTCTTGGACGGGGCGCCGGACGTCGACCTCGATCTGCTCGCCGGCGCGGGAGACCTCTCCGTCGCCGCCGGCGCGGTCACCTCGTCGCCGCTCTTCGCCGAGCTCCTCACCGCCCTCGGAGAGCCTGCAGTCTCGGGCTTCGACCTCGCGCCTCTGGGTTTCCAGCTCGCGGAGGGGCGGATCACCTACACGCGTCCCTGGACGTGGACGATCTCCGGTACACGGACGCGCTTCGAAGGAGGCGTGGGGCTCGACGGGGCCCTCGCGCTGCGGTGGGTCGTGCCGGTGACGGCGGAGCTCGCGGGCCGCAGCGAACTCCTCCGCACCCTCTCTGGCGAGACCCTCGTCGTGCCTCTCGGTGGCACGCTCGACGCGCCTCGCCTCGACCTCACCTCCGCGCTCGGCCAGCTCGCCGCCGGCGCGCTCGAGGGCGAGGCCCGCTCGTTCCTCGAGGAGGCGATCGGCGACGAAGCCGCGAGCGCCCTGGGCGAGCTCCTTGGAGGTGATGGCGGTGCCGCTGCTCAGGAGACAGGGCGCGATCCCCGCAGCGGTCTGGAACCGGCGCACCTTCTCGCCAGCAGCGCCGATGCCGCGTCGCTCCTGAGCGAGGCTGACAAGCGCTGGAGGACCGGGCGCAAGGCCGAGGCGGCGGGGATCTATCGACGCCTCCGGGACGAGTACCCGCTGACGGCCGCCTACATCATGAACAAGAAGCGCATCGAGGCGCGGGCGAAGGAGTGAGCGGCGCCCGCGTCGAGTGGTTCCCGGCAGCGCGCGCGCTCGGCCCCGGTGCTCGTGCTGCGGTCGAGGACGCCTGCGCGCGTCTGGTGGAGAAGGGCGCTCGCGCGGCCGCTTCGGGGTCGCAGCCGCGCGGGATCACGCGCGCGGACGCGGATGGCGTGGACGTCGCTCTCAAGCTCGGCCGCCGCCGCGGCGCGCGGGGCGCTCTCCTGCGCCTGGGCCTCGCGACCAGCCGCTCCGGCCGCGCGGCGAAACTCGGAGTCGCTCTCGACGAGGCGGGCGTTCCCACCCCCGCGATCCTCGCCCTGCGCGTCTCAGCGGCGCCACCCTCGGACGTGCTCGTGATGGAGTTCGTCGAGGGCGTCTCCTTCGACGAGGTGGTCGCGGCGGGGAGCGCGGGACCGCCGCTCCTGGAGATGGCGGCCACGTTCGTCCATGCGTTCCACGACGCCGGCTTCGTCCACCGCGACCTCAAGGCGTCCAACCTCCTGCTCGGCCGCGACGGCCACCTCAGGGTGGTCGATCTCGACGGCGCGCGGCGCGCGCCGCGGGGCCCCTCCCTCGCGCGACGAGCTCGTGACCTCGCCCGACTCGCGGCGAGCGTGGAGGTCCTCGGCGGGGACGCCGCTGCGCTGGTCGAGTCCTACGCGGACGCCGCGGCGCTCTCGGGCGCTCGCCGTGACGGGCTCAGGGCCGCGGTCGCCGCGGCGGTCGCGCGCAAGCGCGAGCGGAACCGACTGCGCGGCAGGACGCTGCGCTGAGCGCAGGGGCTGCGGCGCCGTTTCAGGCGCGGCGGGCGAGGAACAGCGCCTTGTCCGAGAACGCGCGGCTGACGGGCACGTACTCGAGGAGTTTCCATCCGGCCTCCGCGAGCTCCGTCGCGGTGATCGCGCGCGTCGGCGCGGGCCGGTAGCGCTTCGCCGCGCCCACGCGGCTCCGTAGCCAGCGTCCGCCGTGCTTGAGCGTGCCTCGCGCGCGCACGTGACCCACGAGGGCGGGCGCGACTCGAGCGAGCTCGCGGTAGAGACCGATGCGCACCGCGCGGTCCTTCGCGTGGAAGAGGAAGCGCAGGGAGATCGCCGCGTCGAAGGCGTCGTCGGCGAAGGGCAGGCGCTCGATCTCACCTGCTGCGTGGCCGACGAAGCCGCTCTCTTCGCCTCCACCGGCGGCGCGCGAGAGCATGGCCGTCGAGAGGTCGATCCCGACGACCCGGTGCCCCTCCGCGAGGAGCTCGGGCACCATCCGGCCGGTGCCCGTCGGAGCGTCCAGCACGCGCATCCCCTCGCCCACGGTCCCGAGGAGACGCGCGACGATCCTCGCGTCGTTCGCGTGTTTCGCCCGCTGCAGGGGAGTGCGGAAGCGCCGCGCGTCGTAGGCCGCCGCGACCTCCTCGTCGCGCCAGCCGTCCCGTCGTTCGGTCCAGCCCATGGGGGCGGGACCCTACCCCGGCGCCCGGGGGGCTGTCGACGCGGCGCTGACAAAGCCCTTTCCGAATCCCCTCTGCCGGAGTGGATCCGCCGCAGGGGGCGAGCGCGAAGACCTCAGCGCGGAACGGCCCGTCCGCTCCGATTCCGAACGAGAACCCAGATCGAGACCCCACACATGAAGTCACTGCTCGCAGCCGCGGCCGCCGCCGCAACGCTCCTCGCCGCCTCCGCGCCCGCCGCGCCCACCTACAACGGCGACGCGCCCGAGAACATCGTCGAGACCGCCCAGGCCGCTGGCAGCTTCAACACGCTGCTCGCCGCCGCCCAGGCCGCCGGGCTCGTCGCCCCGCTCGTGGGGGAGGGCCCGCTGACCGTGCTCGCGCCCACCGACGACGCCTTCGCCGCGCTCGGTGACGCGCAGATCGCGGAGCTCCTCCGGCCCGAGAACAAGGACACCCTCGCGCGCATCCTCAAGTACCACGTCATCGCCGGGGCCGTGAGCTCGACCGACGCCTTGAAGGCGGGCGAGGCCGCGACCCTGGCCGGTCCGGAGGTGAGCTTCGGACTGGAGGGCGGGCGCCTGCGCATCAACGGGGACGTCAACGTCATCGCCAACGACGTGAAGGCTTCCAACGGCGTCATCCACGTCATCGACAAGGTCCTCATCCCCGCGCCCGAGCGTCCCCCGGGTCGCCTCGTGATCGGCTTCGTCTCCGAACCCTGCAGTCCGCAGCTGGCGGCCTTCCTCGGCGTGGACGCGGACAGCGCGCGGCTCATCACCGAGGTGATCGGTGGGAGCGAGGCCGAGAAGGCCGGTCTCCGCGCCTTCGACGTCATCGCCGCGGTCAACGGCGGCGCGGCGACAGAGGAGTCCATCACGAGGGCGAAGGAGGAGGCTGGCTACGGCGGCACCGTGAAGCTCGCGATCATGCGCCGTTGCACGAAGACGCTCTTCATCGACGCGAGCGTCGGCGTCGAGCACTGAGCCCTCGAGCCGAAAGCCGACAGGCCGCGACAGTGGCCCCACCGACGCGCCGCGGCGAGACTCGAATACGGTCAGGCCTTCTGGATCCTCGGATCGCCCGCTTCGACCACGAAGGAAGCGCGGGTGAAGCAGCGGCCGCCGGGCGTCTCGACGCGGTCGACCGAGACGTAGTCGCTGCGCCACTGGCGATCCGTCAGAGTGCAGCGGATGTAGCCGCGCTCGCCGTTGTGGAACTTGATCCCGGGGTGCTTCGCGCGGAGCTCGTCGTAGCGGTTCGGCTTGTCGTAGCCGTCGCCGCCGCTCGACAGCGAGGTGGCGACGAACTCGGGCGCGACCACCGGGTCCTCCCCGCGTCGGTCGTCCACTCGCAGCTCGTTGGCCCAGTTGGTGTGGATGTCGCCGGTCAGGACGACGGGGTTGGGGATCCGCCTGTCCTCGAGGAAGCGAAGGAGCTCCATGCGCTCGTGCGCGTAGCCGGGCCACTGGTCCATGGAGTAGGTGCCGTTCAGGCGCCGGTCCACGAGGCCCATCATCACCTGCTGCGCGAGAACGTTCCAACGGGCGCCGGAGCCGATCAAGCGGCGCTTCAGCCAGCTCTTCTGCTCGCCGCCGAGCAGGGTCCCCGCCGGGTCCATGGCCGCGCCCTCGATCGGGCCCGGCCGGTCCCCGTTGGGCTGGTCGGTCCGGTACTGGCGCGTGTCCAGCACCATGAGCTCCGCGAGGCGGCCGTAGCTCGCGCCGCGGTACAGCTGGATCCGCGAACCGCGGGGCATCGACCTCGTCCGCAGCGGCATGATCTCGTAGTAGGCCTGGTACGCGGCCTCCCGGCGCCGGCGGAAAGCGACGGGGTCGATCCCGCTCTCCTCGCTCACGAGGTCGGCGTAGTTGTTGTCGAACTCGTGGTCGTCGAAGGTGACCATCCACGGGCAGCGCGCGTGCATCCCGTGGAGCAGCGGGTCCGAGCGGTACTGGCCGTAGCGGATGCGGTAGTCGTCGAGCGAGCGGATCTCCTCGCCCTGGTGCGTGCGCACCTTGCCGTTCTGGCCGGCGCGGTACTCGTAGATGTAGTCGCCGAGGTGCAGGACGAGGTCCGGCTCGTCGCGCATCATCTGCTGGTAGGCGGTGAACAGACCCTGCTCGAAGTTCTGGCAGGAGGTCACGGCGAGCTGCACGCGGTCCACCTCGGCGTCGGGCCGCGGGAGCGTGCGCGTGCGGCCGATCGGGCTCTCGGCGTCGCCCGCGCGGAAGCGGTACCAGTACCAGCGGTCCGGCTCGAGGCCGTCCACCTCCACGTGGACCGAGTGGCCGAGCTGAGGGCTGGCGGGCGCGACGCCGCGCGCGACCACCATCGAGAAGCCCTCGTCCGCGGCCAGCTCCCAGGAGACGTCGATGCGCTCGGGCGCGAGGCCGCCGCCGGGCTCGAGGGGGCGCGGCGCGAGCCGCGTCCAGAGCACGACGCCGCCGGCGTCGGGGTCGCCCGAGGCCACTCCCAGCGTGAAGGGATCCGCCGCGAAGCGCGGCCGCGCGACCGCGCGCGCGAGGAGCGGTCCGGCCGCACCGATGGGGGAGAGGGCGAAGCCGAGGGACGAGGCGGCGCCGAGGCGGAGCAGGCCGCGGCGGTCGAGTTGCGGGGTGGCGGTCATGGCCCCATCAGAACCGACTCCGCCCGATTCCAGCGCTCATTCGTCGGCGAGGATTCCGTGAATCGCGGGCCGGCGCGAGCTCAGGCGCGCCGCGCGACGAGCGCGCGGTTCTTCGGCGTGATGACGGGCGAGATGTCTCGCCAGGCCACCACGTAGCCGTTGTCCTCGAGCCGGTAGGTGCGGTGGACGTCGATCGCGACGTCGTGGCCGAGAGCGTTCTTGAGGCTCTGGGGTGCCGGGTGCTGACGGTGGGGACGGCAGCAGGGCAGCGCGGCGAAGGAGCCTCCGGTCGCGATCGCGTGCTCGATGGCCGCGTCCGTCCGCAGCCCGCATGCGTGCACCGCGAGCACGGCGGTGCCGCTCGGGAGCGTCTGGCGATCGAGGCGCGACTCGCGCCACTCGAGCTTCGGCGAGGCCCAGGGCGCGACCGCGTCGAGGGCGTCGATGACGAGGTCCGCGTTCGGCGGCCGCTCGCGATCCACGAGGATGACCCGCTCCACGTCCCGCTCCATCAGCGCGAAGAACGCGCCCGCGAGTCCGTGGCCGCAGCAGAGGTCGGCCAGCACCGGGCCACGCAGGACCTTGCGTGCCAGCGCGAAGGTCTCCGTCGCCTCGAACAGCTCCTTCACCGGGAGCGCGCCGCGTTCGCACAGCGCACGCGCGAACGCCGACGCGATGTCGCCACCGTCGAAGCGCGCGGCGTCGGCGGGGCGGAGCTTCGTCCGCGTCCCGGGCCATCCGTCGTCCAGACCGATCCGCCTGAAGAAGCGAAGCCGATCGTGACCGGAGGGGGCGTCAGCCTGGCGTTCCATGGAGAATGGCGCCCTCGGGGCGCGCGCCGGAGCCTACGGGGCCGCGGCCCGCGCGGCGACCTCGCACCGCGTCCTGACGCCGCATCGGGCGTCGATCTCCGGCGCAGTCCCCTCATCGACGGGAAGAGGTCAAGCCGGAGCGCGATCCTTCCGAATTCCTCGCAGGGAGGGAGGCGCAGCGCCCTGCGTAAGGGTCGTGTGCGCCGTGCTCTCCCCGGCCCCATGCCCTCCGCGGGCCCGACCTATCCTGGAAGCGCGGCGCCCGCTTCGGCCCCGCGCCTCGCTTCCGCCCCAGCATCCCCCTCCCCGGCGCCCCGTCCGGTCGCCGCGAGCTCCACCTCGCGGCGCTCCTCGCGCGGCGCGGCTCTCCATGCTCAACGCGCTCATCGTCGTCGCGGCCCTCGCCGCGGCGCCCCAGGACGCCCCCTCCGCTCCGGCCGAGCTCCTCGACTCCCTCACGTTCCGCGAGGTCGGCCCCTACCGGGGAGGCCGCGCCGCAGCCGTGACCGGCGTCGACGCGCTCCCCGGCACCTACTACATGGGCGCCGCCGGCGGCGGCGTGTGGAAGAGCGAGGACCACGGCGAGTCCTGGTCCAACGTGACCGACGGCTTCTTCGGCGGCTCCATCGGAGCTGTCGCGGTGAGCGAGTGGGACCCGAACGTCGTCTACGTCGGCGGCGGGGAGAAGACCGTGCGCGGCAACGTCGGCCACGGCGACGGCATGTGGCGCTCGGACGACGCCGGCCGCACGTGGCGCCAGATCGGCCTCGAGGACGCGCACCACATCACCCGCGTTCGCATCCACCCGACCGATCCGGACACGGCCTACGCCTCGGTCCTCGGTCACCTCTACGGTCCCCACCCCATCCGCGGCGTCTATCGCACGACCGACGGCGGTGAGACCTGGGAGCAGCTCCTGTTCGTGAACGAGGACGCGGGCTGCGTGGACCTCGCCATGGATCCGACGAACCCCCGGCACCTCTTCGCGTGCTTCTGGCGCGTCCGTCGCACGCCCTACTCCCTGAGCTCGGGCGGCGAGGGGAGCACGACCTGGAAGAGCACCGACGGCGGCGACACCTGGCAGGACATCACCATGGCCGAGGGGCTGCCCGAGGGCACCCGCGGCATCAGCGGGATCTCGGTCTCCGCCGCCGACCCCGACGTCGTCTACGCGATGATCGAGTCCGACGAGGGCGGGGTCTTCCGCTCCGACGACGCGGGCGCCTCGTGGCGGCGCGTCAACTCCGAGCGCAAGCTCCGCCAGCGAGCCTGGTACTACTCGCGCCTCCAGGCCGACCCGGCCGACGTCGACCGCCTCTGGGTCATGAACGTCGGCTTCCATCGCTCCGACGACGGCGGCAAGACGTTCGAGCGCGTCTCCACGCCCCACAGCGACAACCACGACGTCTGGATCTCCGCGGACGACCCGATGCGGATGATCGAGGGCAACGACGGGGGCGCCAACGTCAGCCGCGACGGCGGGAAGAGCTGGAGCGAGCAGTCGAACCAGCCGACCTCGCAGATGTACCGCGTGTCCACGGACAACGCTTTCCCGTACCGCGTACTCGGCGGCCAGCAGGACAACTCCGCGGTGCGCGTGCGCTCGCGCTCGCTGCGTGGCGGCAGCATCGGCGAGGACGACTGGGAGTCCACGGCCGGCGGCGAGAGCGGCCACATCGCCGCGCACCCCGCCGACCCCGACGTGGTCTTCGGCGGCTCCTACGGCGGCTACCTCTCGATGGTGAACCACCGGACCGGGCAGTTCCGCAACGTCACCGTCTACCCCGACAACCCGCTCGGCTACGGAGCCGAAGGGATGAAGTACCGCTTCCAGTGGAACTTCCCGCTGTTCTTCTCGCCCTTCGGCGACCCCGACGCGCCGCTCGGGTCGGAGGAGAGCCACGCCCTCTACGCAGCGTCCAACGTGCTGTTCCGCTCGACCGACCTCGGCCAGAGCTGGACGGCGATCAGCCCCGACCTGACCCGCAACGATCCGACGCGCCTCGGCCCCTCCGGTGGCCCGATCACCAAGGACAACACCGGCGTCGAGTACTACTGCACGATCTTCGCGGCCTTCGAGTCGCCCCTGCAGAAGGGCGTGATCTGGGCAGGCTCCGACGACGGCCGCGTCCACGTGACCTGGGACGACGGCGACAGCTGGGAGGACGTGACGCCCGAGGGGCTGCCGGAGTGGACCCAGATCAACG
>CBFIJG010000008.1:0-45940 GCA_965662915.1 Planctomycetota bacterium
CAGGTGGAGGCAGCCACGCGAGCGGCGCAGGAGGCGCGGGCCACCGCCGACCTGCTCGGCGCGGAGCGCGCGGCGATCGAGGCCGAGCGCGAGCTCGTGAAGCTCCAGATCGACGATTCGCGTCGGAAGGCGGCGGTGGCCCAGGCCGCGGCGGCCTTCTGGTCGACGCAGCTCGAGGAGCGCGAGGGCCGCGAGGGGACCCGGGAGCTCAGGCAGAGGGAGCAGGAGCTGGCGGCGCTCGTCGAGGCGCACCCGCTGCTCGAAGTCCATGTCGGCCGGGAGCTCGTGCTGCTGCGACGGCAGGTGGGCCTCGACAGTCTGTCGGCGCAGATCAGCGCCGCGAGGGCGGAGGTCGAGCGCCTCAAGGCGCGGCTCGGCGTGGTCCGCGCGCAGCGCGCGCGCGCTCAGACCCGGGCGAGCGTGGGCAGTCTCGACGCGGGGACGGGCGCGCGCTTCCAGCGCTTTCTGGAGACGCTCGAGAGCGACCAGAGCCTCGCGGCCGCGGAGGGGCTGCGGGCTGCGCAGATCAGCAGGATCGAGTACGAGAAGATCGAGCTCGAGCAGGAGTACGAGCTGCTCGCAGCCAGCGAGGCCTCGCTGGAGACGATCGTCAGCGACGCGTCGGAGTCCGAGCGCTCGGAGGCGCTCGTCGCGGCGGCGCGCGAGGTGCTGGAGGGGCGGCGGCGCGCGCTCGAGGACACACGGCGTCGCCTCCAAGACCTCTCCGACGAGCTGCTCAACCAGCGGATCCAGGCGGGCCAGCTCCGCACCGAGGTCCGGCGCTTCCGTGCCTTCCTTGAGAGCCTCGTGCTGTTCGTGCGGAGCGCAGCGCCCTTCAGCTTCGCCTCCCTCGGCCGGGCTCCCGCGGACACGCTCGCCCTCGCCTCGATGCTCACCCCCGAGGTCTCCGGCGAGCGGCTCGAGGCGCGGCTCGACCGGGTCATGGCCGCGCCGGACACGCCCGGGATCGGCCGCGCGGTGCTCCTCGTTCTCGGC
This sequence comes from Planctomycetota bacterium, assembly GCA_965662915.1. Taxonomy (GTDB): domain Bacteria; phylum Planctomycetota; class UBA1135; order UBA1135; genus Saltatorellus. Next base: position 997 of record CBFIJG010000008.1, read on the forward strand.
TTCGTCCTGCTGCTCGGGGCGCGGCCCGTTCTCCGCCGGAGGATGGACGAGATGGGGGCGGGGGTGCGCTCCTTCCGCACGGACCGCTACGGCTACACCCTCCGCGCGCTCTTCCAGACGGCGCTCCTCGCGCTCCCGGGGCCGTTCGCGCTGCGCGCGCTGTCCCAGTACTTCCCCGAGCCTGCGGGGGCCTTCCTCCCGGGGGCGAGCGAGAACCTGCTCGAGGCGTTCCAGCACGGACTGGCGGACACCGCGGTGCTCTGGTGGGTGCTCGGGCTGGTTCGCGGAGTGACCGCCGAGCACGGCCTCGGCGCCGTGCACTTCCGCTGGCCCCAGGCGAGCATGGCGTTCCTGAGGCGCGAGCTCGCGTGGTTCCTCCCGTCCTTCGTCCTGCTCGAGGGCGTGTCGGCGGTCCTCGCGCGCCAGCACGACGCTCCCTGGCACGAGTCCGTCGGGCGGCTGACCTTCGCGACCTCGATGAGCTTGCTCTCGTTCGCGAGCTACCGCGTGCTGCGCGCGGACTCCGAGCTGTGGGCGGGCACGGGACGCGCGGGCGGCGGATCCCGGGGTCTCCTGGTCCGCACCCACCGGTTCTGGGCGCTCATCGCCACCGCGCTCCCGCTGGTGCTGGTGGCGCTCGCGCTCGCGGGCTACGACTACACGGCCCACCGCTTCGAGCAGCGACTGGGCCTGACCTGGCTGTTCGCGCTCGGGCTGGCGCTCATCAACGCGATGCTCGTTCGCTGGCTCTTCATCGCCCGGCGCAGGCTCGCGGTGTCCCAGGCCCTCGAGGCGAAGGCGCGCCGCGAGGAGGAGGAGGCCGCCGAGGAGGCGGGCATCGACACCACCGCGTCAGGCGTGTTCGACACGGACAAGGTCGACATCCCCGCGATCGACGCGCAGACGCGCCAGCTGTTCAAGAGCAGCATCACCCTCGCGAGCCTCGTCGGCATCTACCTGATCTGGGCCGGCGTGCTCCCGGCGCTCCAGGCCTTCGACCGCGTCCAGCTCCTCCCGCGGCCGGCGATCGTCGAGGAGATCTCGCCGGGCGCGATGGCCCTCGACGTCGCCTCCGGCCTCGCGGACGAGGCGTACGACGCCGCGTCGAGCTCCGTCCCGCTGGCTCCGGGGATCCCGTTCCCTGCGGGCGAGCTCGGCGGCGCGGACGGCGGGATCCCGGCGACGCTCACCCTCGCGGACCTGCTGCTCGCGAGCGTATTCCTCGTGCTCACGAGCGTCGCGGCCCGGAATCTCCCGGCGCTGCTCGAGCTCACCCTGCTCCAGCGACTCCCGATCGACGGCGGCGCGCGCTACGCCATCTCGACGATCGTGAGGTACCTGATCCTCGTCTTCGGCGTGAGCCTCGTGTCAGGGGCGCTCGGCATCGGCTGGGCCAAGATCCAGTGGCTCGCGGCGGCGCTGACCTTCGGGCTCGCCTTCGGCCTCCAGGAGATCTTCGCGAACTTCGTCTCCGGGCTGATCATCCTGATCGAGCGGCCCGTGCGCGTCGGCGACGTGGTCTCCGTGAGCGGGATCCACGGCCGCGTCACGCAGCTACGCATGCGCGCCACGACGATCCTCGACTGGGACCGCAAGGAGATGCTCGTCCCGAACAAGGAGTTCATCACCAACTCGGTCGTCAACTGGACGCTGAGCGATCCCAAGACGCGCGTCATCATCCCGGTCGGCGTCGCCTACGGCAGCGACACACGAAGGGCGCGGGACATCCTTCTCGAGGTGGCGGCGCGGAGCCGCATGGTCGTCGAGGAGCCGGCGCCGATGGCGATCTTCAAGGGCTTCGGCGACAGCACGCTGGATCTCGAGCTGCGCGTCTTCACGGACAACCGCGACCTGTGGCCGAACCTGATCGACGAGCTCCACTCGGAGATCGACACGGCGTTCCGCGCGGCCGACATCGAGATCGCGTTCCCGCAGCGCGACCTGCACATCCGCTCGGACGACACCCGGAGCGGGGCGTAGGCCCGCCCCTCGAACGGAGCGAGCCCGCGGGGCGTAGGTCCTTGACCTTCGACTCGCGGGCTCGACCGTGCGCTCGGGCGTCGATCAGCGGCGTTGCATGCGCTTCTCGACCGCCTTCATGTACTGCTCCCCTTCGTCCGGGAGGATCTGGAAGATGGCGCTCACGATCTCCCGCTGACGGTCCGCGTCGAGCTGGACGAGGATCCGCGCCGCCTTGTCGGGCGCGTAGGTCTTGGTGAGCATCGAGGCGGCGTCCTTGGCCTTGGTCTCCTCGAAGAACTTGGCGAGGCCGCGATCGATCTCGGCCTGCTTCTCCTCGAGGGCGTCCGACGCGCGGTCGATCTCCTCCGCGTTGGCGTCGTTCTCGTCCCGCTGCTCGACGAGCGCGGTCCGCAGCTGCTCGAACTGGGCGAACTGATCGAGGTAGTGCTGGCGGTCCGCTTCCACCTCGCGCTCGCGCTGCTCCAGCTCGCGGTGGCGCCGTGCGAGCTCGTCGATCTTGACCTGGAGCTGGCGCTCGAGGTCTCGCAGCTCCTCGGCGGAGAATGGATCCTGGAGCGCGAAGGCACCGAGGGGCGTGGTGGAGCTCTCGAAGACCTGGCGAGGGCTGCGGATGTCGCTCTCGCGCTCCTCCTCGGGAGTCTCACCGTCGGCGTTGCGAGCGGTCGTCTCCGCGGGCGTGACCGACTCGGGGAAGAGCCCGCCGACGGCCTTCATCTCGTTCGCCGGCGTTCCGGTGAGCGCGGAGATGGTGACGAAGGAGCCGATCAGGAGCGCGGCGGCGCCGAGGCCGTAGGCCGCGTACTTGGAGATGGTGGCGATCATCGTGTGTGTGCCTCTTGGCGAGTCTCGGAGGTGCTGATGCTGGCCCGATCGGGGCCTTCGTGGTCGTGGTCGAGGTCGTCGCCGCAGCGGCCGCGGGCGAGGCGGGCGACGAACTCGTCCTGGATCCGCGCGTCGGCGCGGCGGCGGCGCGCGGTGCGCTCCCGCTTCCAGCGGTCTTCGAGTCGGGACAGCGCCTTCACGCTCCGGGCGGCTTGGTCGTACTCGCGGCGACGTTCGTCGGCGTTCGCCTGCGCCCGAGCGAGCTCCTCGCGGTGAGCCGCGATCGCGGCCTCGAGGGAGTCCAGCGCCCGGTGGGCGCCGAGGATCCTCCCGATGCCGCCGTTCTCGTGGCGGCCGTCCATGGACGCGGCCAGCGAGGCGCGGCCCGCGTCGAGGCGTGCGCGCGCGGCCTCCACCGCGGCGGTGGCCTCGACGACGGCGCGCTGCGCCACGGCCCAGCGCTGCTTCGCGGCGTCGGCCTGGTCCTCGCGCAGCTTCAAGAGGCGCGCCAGCCGGAACCCGTTCATCGCGGGCCCCCGCTGATCTCGGTGAGGCCCGACACGAGACCGAGCAGCTCGATCGTGTCGGGCATCGCGGTGGCGTCGTCCATGTCCTGGCGCAGGAAGGCCTCGATGGCTGGCATACGGTCGAGCGCGGCGTCGAGCGCGGGGTTCGAGCCGGGCGCGTAGGCGCCGACGTCCACCAGGTCCTTGCCCGCCGCGTAGGCAGCGAGGAGCTCGCGGATTCGACGCGCGGAGGTGCCGTGCGGCGCGTCCACGAGCTTCGGCATCAGGCGCGAGAGGCTCGCGAGGACGTCCACGGCGGGGAAGTGGCCGGCTTGCGCCATCTCGCGGCTGAGCACGAGGTGGCCGTCGAGGAGTCCGCGGAGGGCGTCGGCCACCGGGTCGTCCTCGCCCTCGCCGTCCACGAGCACGGTCAACAGACCGGTGATGCTCCCCTCGCCGACGCGGCCCATGCGCTCCAGGAGCTTGGGCGTCATCGCGAAGAAGCTGGGGGGGAAGCCGCGCGTCGTGGGGGGCTCGCCGGCGGCGAGACCGACCTCACGCGCTGCGTGCGCGAAGCGGGTGATCGAATCGATGACCAGCAGCACGTTCTTGCCCTGGTCACGGAAGTGCTCGGCGATGGTCGTGGCGACGTAGGGGGCCGAGAGGCGCTCGAGGGGCGAACGATCCGAGGTGGCTGCGACGAGGACCGCGCGATCGCTCGCGCCCGCGCCGATGGTCTCCTCGAGGAAGTCGCGGACCTCGCGGCCACGCTCTCCGACGAGGCACGCGACGATGACGTCGGCGTCGGTGCCGGCCGTGATCTGTCCCAGCAGCGTCGACTTGCCGACGCCGGCGCCGGCGAAGATGCCGACGCGCTGGCCGCGGCCGACGGTGTTCAGACCGTCGATCGAGCGCACACCGGTCGTGATCGGCTCGTCGACGGCGCGGCGGTCGAGCGGGCGAGGCGCTGCCTGTCGCACGTCGCGGTGCTTGCCGCCGGGGATCGGCGGCCGGTCGTCGAGGGGGTTCCCGAAGCCGTCGAGGACGCGGCCGAGGAGGTCGTCGGAGACCTGGATCCCGAATCCGCGGCCGAGGGCGTGGACGGCCTGTCCGGGGCTGAGGCCGACGAGGTCCCCATGGGGCATCAGGAGCGTGCGGTCGCCGTTGAAGCCGATGACCTCGGCCTCGATCGAGTCGCCGTCGCCGAGCTCGACGCGGCAGAGCTCACCCATGGCCGCGGGGACGCCGACGGCCTCGACGAGCACCCCGGAGACGACGTCGATGCGACCGCGGTAGACGGGGCTCGCTGCGCGCTGGATGACGTCGCGGCAGCGGCGCTCGTTCAGGAGCTCCATCAGACGAGGTCCTCCAGGAGCTGTTCACGGATCTCCTCGAGCGCGGCGGCCGGCTCGCGAACGAGCAGGCCCCGCGGCGTCTCGACGTGGACCGTCCCGCGGTCGACGTCGGTGTCCGGCTGCAGCACCGTCTCCTCGCGGAAGACCACCCCGTCGAGCATCGCGGCGTCCTCGGGGTGGACATGGACGACGCAGTGGCCGCGCTTCACGCCCGACGCGGCGAGGGTCGCCCGGACGATCTGCTCGAGGTCGTAGTTCGAGGCCGTGATCTCGACCTTCAGGATCTGGCGAGCGATCTCGACGGCGAGGGACACTGCGTCGCCGCTCAGGGCGGCCACCGCCTGCTCGCGGGCCGCGTCGAGGGCCTCGACGGCGGCCTCGAGGGCGCGCGCAGCCGTGCGCGTCGCCTCCTCGTGGGCGGCGCGCCGCTCCTCGGTGAGAGCGATCCGGATGTGCTCCTCTTCGAGCTTGCGGCCCAGCTCATCGAGACCGACGTCCACGAGGCGCACGCCTCGGGGGGCGCGTACCGTGCGGATCCGCGTCGCGCCCGCGGCGCGGAGAGGGATGGTGGCGATCTCGAGCATCGTCAGTCCACCAGCTCCTCGCTCGCCCGCGCGGGGCTGAACTCACCGCTCTCCACGAGCGCGCGGACCGCGCCCATGATCTCGACGCGTGCCTGCAGCACGTCGCTGAAGGGCATCGGGCCGAGCAGCTCCTTCTCGTCCAGGACCATGTCACGGACGCGCGAGGAGAGGTTGTTCATGATGTTCTCGAAGACGCCTTCGGGGCACGCCTTGAGGGCGATCGAGAGGGTCTTCGTGTCGATCGAGGCGAGGATCTTCTGCATCGCGCGCTTCTCGATCGTGGCGAGATCGTCCCACGTGAACATCAGCTCGCGCACCTGGCTGGCCATCTCGGCCTCCTCGTTCTCCAGTCGCGTGAGGACGGCGTTCTCGATCTCGGCCTCGGAGAAGTTCAGCATGTCCGCGACGGTGCGCAGGCTGTCCTCCTGGGCGCGCGGCGCGGGCACGAGGCTCGCGGCGCGGATGCGGTCCTGGAGATCGTCGGCGATGGTGAGCATCGTCTCGACGCCAGGCGGCGTCACGTTGGTCATGCGCTTGACGATCTCGAGCGTGGTCTCCTCGTCGAAGGCCACGAGCACGTCCGCCGAGATGGACGGCGCGACGTGGCTGAGGATCAGCGCGACGACGGCGGGCGACTCCTCCTTGAGCACGCGCGCCGCGAGGGTGCCGGGGATCTGCTCGATGAAAGCGAAGGGCTGCTCGCGGCGCCGTCGAGCGTTGATCTCGGAGATGACGCGCTCCGCCTCGTCTGCGCCGTAGCTCGAGTCGAGGAGCGCGAAGAGCTCGAAGTCGTCCTGGGGACGCACGCCGGTCCGCTGATGGAAGGTGCGCGCGAGGTCGCGGTAGAGCTCGTCGATCGCGTCGACGGAGCACAGGCCTGGATCGAGGTGCGTCATCGCCTCGGCGATCTTGGAGACGACCTTCGGGTCCAGCGCGCGCATGACCTCGGCGCTCCTGTCCTTCTCGAGGGACAGGAGGAACGCGGCGGCCCGCTGGGCGCCGCTCGCGAGAGCGGCGTTCGTCTTCTCGGCGTCGTCAGCCATCAGCGGCTCCCCGTCTCTGCGAGAACGTCCTCGGAGAGGGCCCAGCGGGACAGCAGCGCGCTGACCTTCTCGGGCTCCTCGCGAATGAGGTCTTCGATGCGCGCCCTCGCGAGCGCGTCGAGGTCGACCTCTTCCTCGAACGGATCGGCGCCGAGACCCTCGGCGGCCACGCCACGCCCGCCCATGGGGGAGGTCGCGCCCGGGGCGCCGTCCGGACTCGCGCCGGCCGCTGCGCTGCGGCTCGACTTCAGGCTCTTGAGGAGCACCAAGAGGAAAGCGAGGCCAGCGATGAGCTCGAGGCCGAACTCCATGGCCATGGTCAAGGCCGGGTTGGTCGGCGCCGGGGCCTTCTCGGGCGCGGGGAGGACCGGAGCGCCCTCTGCGTCGCGCTCGAGGCCGGCGATCTCGTTGACGATCGAGAACAGCTGGTCGCCGCGGGTCTCGTTGAATCCGAGGAAGCCCTTGAGGATGTCCTCGGCGTTCTTCTTGCGGTCCTCGATGGACGCATCGACCACGAGCGAGACCGACAGGCGCTGGAGCTGGTGCGGCTGTTTGATGGTGTGGGTCGTGGTCGAGCCGAAGGAGTTGAGCTGCTGCTCCTCGGTGCTGGTGGACTCGCTGGGGCTGAGGCCCGCCGTCGTCGTGGATCCGCTCTCGCTCATGTTGGAGGCGATCGCTGCGGGTCCGCCGATCATCGGCCGCTGGACCGAGTCGCTGGTGGTGCGTGTCCGCGAGGAGAGCGGCTTCTTCGCCGGGTTGAGGGTCTCGACGACCGACTCTTCCTGGATCTGGAGCCACTCGCTCGTGACCCCCACGACGGCGACGCCCGGGCCGAAGACCCGATCGAGCTGGCGCTGCGCCATCTCGGTGCGCTCACGGTTGAACTGTTCCTCCTTGGCGGCGAGCGAGTCGGCGCCGGACTCGTCGACGCCGTCGAAGAGCACGTTCGAGTGCTGGTCGACGATCGTCATACGCTCGTCGGTGACGCCGGTGCCGCCCCGGACCAGACCGACGAGAGCGCGCGTCTCGGTCGCGGTCGGCTTGGCGACGCCGCGCAGGGTCACGATGACGCTGGCTCGGCGCGCGTCCTCGCGGAGGCTCGCGAGGGTGCTGGTCGGAGCACCGGAGACGGTGACCTTCGCCTGGGAGACGAAGTTGAGCTTCTCGAGGGACAGTTCGACCTCTTCCCACATGCGCTTCTGGGTGCGCTGGTGGCGCTCCGACTGGCCGAGGAAGACAGCGCTCGAGCCCTCGAGGCCGCTGGAGATGCCCCTGGCGTCGTCGAGGAACTCGCCGGAGACGTGCATCGCTGCGATGGCCTCGTGGCGCCGACCGGACTCGACCTGGATGACGTACGGCGGGCCGCCGACGCTGGTCTCGTAGCGGATCCCCGCCTCGGCGAGGGCCTTGACGGCCCCGTTGAAGGAGTGGCTGTCCAGGTCCGCGGCCAGCACCACGAAGTGAGGGTTCTGGGCGCGCCAGACCATCACGGACGTGACGAGGGCGAGGAGCAGACCACACGAGCCGAGGGCGACCTTGACGGGGCCGCTCGCGGAGGTGATCTGGGACCAGAGGTTCTTGAGGACTTCGTTCATCACTCGTTGGCGTGGGGTGCCTGGTGGCGCGCGACGCGCCGGGTCTCGAGGGAGCTACTGCGCCGCTCAGACGGACATGCGCATGACCTCGCGATAGGCGTCCATGAGCTTGTTGCGGACCTGGAGGGCGAACTGGAAGGTGATCTGTGACTCCTTGATGGCGGTCGCCGCCTCGTGGATGTCGAGGCGGCCCGCGAGGACGTCCTGGTGGAGCTCGCCCGCTCGCGCGACCTCGGAGTCGACGGTGGAGAGGCCGTCCTTGAGCGCCTCGGCGAAGCCCGCGCTCGAAGCCTCACCGGCCTTGGACTCGCCCATGGCGCCGGCCTCGGCGCCGAGCGACCCGGCCCTGGCGCGCATGCTCTTGAGCGCGGCCTCGATGGCCGCCTTGCCCGCGCCGCTTCCTCCGATTCCGTTGACCATGATCCGTCTTCAGCTCCGTACGGCGTCGATCATTCGGCGAGGCGCAGGGCGCGATCGGCCATGCGCTCGAAGGTCTCCTGGACGGAGAGGTTCGCCTCGTAGGAACGGACCGCTGTCACGAGGTCGGCCATCTCCTTCATCGTGTTGACGTTGGGGTACAGCACGACGCCGCGGTCGTCCGCGTCGGGGTGGTTCGGGTCGTAGACCTCCTCGAAGGGCGCGTCGTCCTTGACGATCTCGTCGACGCGGATGCCCATGAACTCGGGATCGCCGCCGCGCATCTCGCGCATGATCGGGGCGAAGCTGACCTCCTCGCGCTGGTACGGCTGATCGGTACCGGGGACGCGCGTGATGCGCGCGTTCGCGATGTTCTTGGTGATCGTGTCGATGCGCGCGCGCTCGGCGTTCAGCGACGAGCTGGCGATCCGCATGCTGCGGAACACCGCGTCGAGGGAACGATCGGGAGGCGTGTTGTTGTTGATGGAGGTCATGGCTTGCTTCGTGGGGGAAGGGGCCTGAGCGTGGATCAGCGGTCGCCGTTGATGGCCTGGGAGATGAGCTGGTTGTTGCCGCGCAGCAGCATCGCGTAGAGCTCGAAGCGGATGCGGTTCTCGCTCATGAGGCTCGCTTCCTCCTCCGGAGAGACGTTGTTGCCGTCCGCGCGGGCCGGGGTCTCCCAGTCGAGGACGACCTCGGGGGACACGCCCATCAGCTCCTTGTCGCTGGCGCCCTTGTCGAGCGCCTCGGCGAGCTTCTCCTCGAAGTTCACCTCGCGGCGCCGGTAGCCCGGCAGGTTCTGACTCGCGATGTTGTTGGCCAGCACGTCGCGACGGAGGGTCGTCGCGGACATGAGGCGCTTGAGGATCGGCGCGGCTTCGGAGGTCAGGCGCATGGCGTGCTCGTTGTCAGGCGACAAGACCGGCGTGACGCCAGATCTTCATCTTGTTGCTGAGGGTCCGGGCGGTGAGGCCCAGTCGACGGGCAGCTTCGGTCTTGTTGCCGCCGGTGCGCTCGAGGGTGCTGAGGATCGCGACGCGCTCGACGTCGGCCATCGTGTTGTTGGCGATGGCCTCCTGGAAGGCGGGGTGATCCATGTCCAGCGCGTTCGCGTCGATGGTCTCGGAGGCGGTCGTCGCCTCCGGGCCGAAGAGCAGATCGCTCGGCTGGATCTGGAAGACGGGAGCGTCGCGATCAGCGAGGATCACAGCGCGCTGGATGACGTTCTCCAGCTCGCGGACGTTACCGGGCCAGTGCCACGCGACGAGCTGCTCGCACGCTTCCATGGAGAGCGTCGGCGTCGCGATGCCGTTCTGTGCGGCGTACATCTCGCAGAAGCGCTCGGCGAGGGGGAGGATGTCCTCCTTGCGGTCCTTGAGCGTCGCGATGTGCAGGGGCAGGACGTGGAGGCGGTAGTAGAGATCCTCACGGAAGTTGCCAGCGGCGACCTCCTGGGCGAGGTCGCGGTTCGTGCTGGCGATGACGCGCACGTCCACCTTCAGGGTCTTCTGGCCGCCGACGCGCTCGAACTCGTCCTCCTGGAGGACGCGCAGGAGCTTGGCCTGCATGGCCGGTGAGATCTCGCCGACCTCGTCGAGCAGCAGGGTGCCGCCGTCGGCGAGCTCGAAGCGGCCGAGGCGCTGACGGTCGGCGCCGGTGAAGGCGCCGCGCTCGTGGCCGAAGAGCTCGGACTCGAGCAGCTGCTCGGAGAGGGCCGCGCAGTTGACCCGGATGAAGGGGCCGTCCGCGCGCTCGCTCGCGGCGTGGACGAAGTGGGCGACGCGCTCCTTGCCGGTGCCGCTCGCGCCGGTGATGAGGATCGTGCCCTTGGTGCGCGCCACCCGCGCGGAGGCCTTGAGCAGCTCGCTCATTCCGACGCTCTCGGCGACGATGGACTCGGGGGTCGCGCCTCGCGCCTCGGTGCGCAGGTAGCGGTTCTCGGCCTCGAGCCGGGTCTCACGCTGGATGCGGCCGAGCTGGTGTTCGATCGTGTCGACCGAGACGGGCTTGGTGAGCACGTCGCGCGCGCCGTGCTTCATGGCCTCGACGGCGGTCTCGATGGTCGCGTGGGCGGTGCACATCAGGACCGGGAGGTCCGGCCAGCGCTCGCTGATCCGGCGGGTGAGCTCCACACCGTCCATGTCCGGCATGCGCAGGTCGGTCATGACGACGTCCGGCTGCTCGGCCTCGATCGCCCTGAGGGCGGCCTCCGCGGAGTCGGCGGTCAGCGCGCTGTAGCCAAGGTTCGTGACGGCCTCGGCGAGGTACTCGCGCGCGAGGGACTCGTCGTCGACGACCAGGATGCGTTGAAGGGTCATGGTGGGGTCTGGGATTACTTCGGGGGATCAGTGAGCGGTGGGGACGGTTGCCTCGCGGCGGTCCGCGTCGTCGGCCATGCCGGCGCCGGGGACGAGGAGCGCGAAGCACGCGCCCTGAAGGGGCTCCACGGACGGCTCGAGCTCGAGGCTGCCGCCGTGGAGTTCGGCCACGCGCTGGACGAGCGCGAGGCCCAGACCCGTGCCCTCGGCACGGGTCGTGAAGAAGGGGTCGCACAGGCGGTGCGCGTCGGCGGCGCCGATGCCGGGGCCGTCGTCGGCCACGGTCAGGCGGACGCCCGTCGCGGCCTCGTGCGCGCGGACCAGGACGCGGCCGCCGCCCGGCTGGGCGTCGCAGGCGTTGGCGACCAGGTTCCGCACGGCCTGGCGGAGCTTGATGCGGTCGGCGGTGATGCGACCGACCTCGACGTCGATCTCGACGTTCCAGCGCGAGGCGTCCTCACGGCCGCGGCGCGCAGCGCCGACCGCGTCCTCGAGCATCCTGCCGATCTCGAAGGTCTCGAGGGCGAGCTCGCCCTGGCCGGCGATCCCGAGCATCGAGGCGACGATGCCCTCGATCTCGGAGACGCCCTCGCGGATGCGGCGGGCATGGCGGAAGGCCTTCGACCCGGCGTCGATGGACGGCTCGCGGCAGAGCAGCTCGGCGAAGCCCTGGATCGCGTGGAGGGGGTTGCGGATCTCGTGGGCGATGCCGCCGGCCATGGTCCCGAGGGCCGCCGTCTTGTCGAGGCGGTGCAGGCGCTCCTGGGCACGCACGAGCTCGGTCTGATCCTCGATGACCTCGACCTCGCCGCTTCCCTCGTCCCCCGCGAGGCGGATGGTCGAGCGGCGTCGGGCGAGGACGCGCACGGCGCCGTCGCCGCAGGCCACCTCGGTGGGCGAGCCGTCGGTGACGTCGCCCGCGACGGCCGCCATGGCGGAAGCGTCGGCGAGGTCCGTACGGTCGGTGCCGAGGATCTCGGTCGCGGCGTCGTTGGCGCGGATCACGCGGCCCGCGGCGTCGTAGACGACGACGCCGGTGGGGATCGCGGTGAGGACGGCCTCGAGGTGACGCTTCACCCGGTCCAGCTCCTCGACCTTGGCCTCGAGCTCACCGTTGGTGCGGCAGAGCTCGGCCTCCATGTGGAGCGCGCGCGCCTCGAGGAGGCGGTGGCTGTCCTGCAGCTGCTCGAGCACGTCGGTGAAGACGGTGATCGCCTGGGTCACGTCCTCGTCCGCGGTGCGGACCGCCGCGGGGGCGCAGGTGTCGGTGGGGGCAGTCATTGATCCGGATCAGCGGCGACGCTTCGAGAGGGCCAGCTTGAACTCGAGGAACTCGAGGTCCTCCTTGGCGTGGCGCTGGTGGACGCCGGCGTTCTCGTCGGCGCTGAGCGCGCGGAAGATCGCGAGGGCCTCGGTGGAGCGGTCCAGCTGCTGATAGGCGCGAGCGAGCCAGTAGCGGGCGCCGGCGTCGTCCTTGATGGGTTCGAGGATCTCGACCGCCTCGGCGGAGCGCCGGGAGCGAACGAGGAGACGGCCGAGGCCGACAGGATCGGCGACGTAGTGGCCTCCCTCGAGGGCGACCGGCTCGTTGCCGCGGCGGCGCGAGGTCTCGCGGACGTTGTCCAGAGGACCGACCTCGCCGCTCAGTGCCGCGCGCGCAGCCTCGGTCAGGCCGGTGGTCGAGTTGATGCCTGCGACGGTCTTGGGGCGAGCGCCTGCCGGATCGGTGATCGCCATCGCGGTGCGGTCGGGCGTGCTCGCGGGGATCGCGACCGTGCCGTCGGCCTCGACGCGCGCGGCGGACGGGAGTGCGGTGGAGGGGGCGGGCGCGACGGTGGCGCCGCCCAGACCGAGGGCGCGCACGACCGACGGCGGCATGCTCATGATCGCCTCGACCTCGGCGGGATCCACGAGCAGCCGGTCGAGGTTGAAGCGCAGGCGGGCGATGTCGTCCTGGAGCGTCTCGAGGTGTGCGGCTCGCTGGGGAGTCGCGTCACGGGCGGGCTCGGTCGAGCGCTCGATGGCGCGCAGCGCCTGGGTATCACCCGTGCGCACGCCGACCTCGAGGCCGCGCAGGTACTCGATGGACTGCAGGGTGGCTTCGAGCTGGCCCTCGATGCCGCCGGCGGGGCTCTCCTGTCCGGTCATGGCCGGCAGGACGAGGACCGGTGCGAGGGTCAGTTGGAGGATTCCGATGGACTTCAGCATGTCGTGACGCCGGCTCAGAGCCGGCCCTCCAGCGCCGCGATGGCGCGGTCGATCTCGCCCGCTTCCTCGAGGACACGGGCGGCGAACAGGTAGAGTTCCCGGCGGTCGGCCGGGCGGGTCATCTCGCCGGCGGACTGGCGCAGGACGAGCATCGCGTCGTCGACCTGCTGCTCGCGGGCCAGGGCGCGGGAGAAGGCGAAGGCGAGGCGGCGATGCTCGTCGCGCTCGAGGGCCGAGCGGCGATCGAAGAGCGGGCGCAGGGCGTCGATCGCCTCGTCGTACATCTCCCTCTCCACGAGGCCTTCCCCGCGGGAGAGGCGCTCGCTGTCACCGAAGAGATCGATACGCGGCGGGACGAGGTCGAGGGCGATGTACGCGGCGTCGGCGTGGCGCTTGACGCTGTCGCCCAGGCCCTCGCCGTCGGCCTTCTTCCAGATGGCGATCGCGGCGAGGTGCTCGCGGCCCGCGTTGGCGGCGGCGGCGGCGCGTCCGTAGGAGGACTCCCGCGCGCTCCCTTCGACGAGGGTCGAGAGGCGGAGCCACGCCCGGGCCGCGTCGGCCTGACGCCCGGCGCTCTCGAAGGCGAGGGCGCGGAGGCGAGCGATCTCGGGGTCGTTCTGACCGAGTTCGCTGTATTTCTGGGCGATGTCCAGGGACTTGAGCGCGCCGACGGGGTCGCCGGTCAGGGACTTCGCGCGGCTACGGATGAGGGCGCGGCGGCACCGCTCGTCCATGTTGCAGTTCGGATCGTTGTCGTCGAGAGCATCGAGGACCCCGAGCGCGCGGCGGGCGTTCTCCGCGGCGACCACGGGGTTCCGGGCGCCCGCGGCGAGGCGGGTGTGCGCGTCGGCCAGGAGGCGCCGGGCCGTGATGCTGTGCCCGTGCTCACGTGGTTCGTTGCACAGCGCGTCGAAGCGGGCGGCCGCGTTGCTCCAGTCGTTGGCGCGTCCGAACAGCTTGCCGGCCTCCAGGAGGGCGTCGGGGACGAGGTCGGACCCGGGATACTCCTCGACGATCGCGTCGAAGAGCTCGGCGGCCTCGCGATCGCGGCCGGGGGTCTCCGACTCGATGACGGCGCGGCTCCAACGGGCGCGGGGGGCGAACTCGGAGCCGGAGTGATCGCGGAGCGCGACGCTGTAGAACTCGGACGCGCGGTCGAAGAGGTCCTTGCGCTCGGGATAGAGCGGCAGGTCCTCGGTCACCTTGATCTCGGAGACGGAGAGCGTGATGCGCATCCCGACCGAGCCGCCGATCCAGCGGAGGGAGTCCCGCAGATCCGTGCCCGCGAGGTTGATGGTCACGCGCGGGTGCCGGCTCAGCACGTCGAGCCCGCTCAGCTCGCGCTGGCTCGCGCGGGCGATCTGGGTGATCACGGCGTCGAACTCGGCCTCGTTGGCGGTGATCGTCAGGACCTCCGCCCCTGGCAGGCCTTCCACGCGCGCCGTGGACGTGCGGGGGGTGAGGTTGAACCGCGGAGCGCTCTCTCCTTCCTGGAGAGCGAGGCCGGGGCCCGCGAGGGCGCTGACCAGGAGCGCGGAGCCGATCGTGCGAACGCTCATCACGCGCCCTCCTGCTCGAGGCCCGTGGCGCGGCCTTGCTGGTAGTAGGTGAGCGGGATCAGGTAGTCGACCTCCGCCCGCATCGAGGGAGTCAACGGCGCGCGCTGCTGGTTGGCGAGCACCCAGTAGAGGAGGCGGCGAGCCTCTTCGAAGCGGCCCTCCTCCATCATCTTCTTGGCGTTGCCGACCGCGAACTCGTGGGGGTTCTTGTAGTCGCGCGGGTCGATCCAGGTCTCCTTCTCGTCCGCCACGGCGAACCTCTGCGGCGGGAGCTCCACCTCGTGGGTCATGCCCGGACCGAACTGCGAGGGCTGAGCGGCTTGGAGGGGGGCCTCGCCCTGGCCGCGCATCGAGATGGCGTCGGCGATCAGGCCGGTGGCCTGGCTCAGGGACTCGTTGACGTTGCTGCTGGCCTGGTGGGCGAGGAAGAAGATCCCCGTGTTGACCATCAGGAAGCAGGCGATGAGCGCGGCGATCAGATGGCTGTTGTTCCCGGCGAGGGAGTAGGGCACGTCCTCGGGCAGCAGGAAGCGCGGACCGCGGTCGCGATCGGCCGTCGTCGGCGCGTGCATGCGGGACGGGTCCGCGGCGACGTCCTCCAGGGACGGCAGCGGCGCGGCGTCCTGCGGCTCCGTGGCGGTCGCGAGCGCCGGAGCGGCCTCGACCATCGGCTCGTGGCGGGCCGGCTCGGCGACGGGCTCCGCCTGGGCGGGGGCCGGCTCGGGCGCGGCGGCGACGGGCGCGACTCGCTCGGTGGCGGTCTCCTCGGGGAGGAGAGCGTCCGCCTCGGGGGCGGGCACCGGCCGGGCGGGCTGGCCGCTCGGGTCGAGCGTGCCGTTGTGGAAGGGGTCGTCCTCGAGGCTGAAGACCTCGTCGAACTCGAAGAGATCCTCGTCGAGATCGGCCACGTCGGCGGGGATCGGCGGGTTCGGCCGCGTCGGGGAGACCTCGACGTCGGCCGCGGGCGCGGCCGGAGCGGCGGGAGCCGCCGGCATCGTCCCCGGGGGCACGAGGCCGAACTCCTCCATTCCGCCCACGACGGGGAAGTCGAAGAGGTCCTCGATGAAGCCGGGGTTCGGCCCGGTCTGCTCGTTCGTGTCAGCCATGCTGAGTCCGCAGGGCGTCCTCCAGAACACGCGTCGGGTTCGGGCCCATCAGCAGCCGTCCGACGACGACAGCGAGGGCGGGGGAGAGGATCACGGGGGCGTCGGGCTCCTGGGTCAGCGTCGCGATCAGCTCGCGCGCCGTCGCCGGAACGAAGAAGTCGAGGTCCGTGAGATCGATCCGCTCCTCGTCGTCGAACTCGACGGTCCGCACGGAGAAGCGCAGCTGGACGTGGGTGCCCTGGCGGTCGCCGCGTTCGATGCGGACGCCGTCGGCGAGGGCGTGGATGCGGCCGAGCCCCTTGGTGCAGTCGAGCTGCTCGGCGGTCAACGCTTCGAGGGCGTCGAAGCCGGGACCGTCGTCCGCGACGTCGATCGAGAGCTCGCCGCTGTTCATGACGGCCGTGATCTCGACCTCGAGCGCGCCGTGCTTGGCGGCGTTGTCGACCACCTCCGCGAGGGCGGTCGCGATGCGTGCGCGGGTCGCGGGCGCCACCTCGCAGCGGACGCACCACGCGACCATCTCGCGGGCGGCGTCCTCGGCGGCGCGCGAGCTCGCGTCCACCAGGATGCGGAGCTCCTCGCCCTCGTCGGCGTGCCGCTCGGACTCGATGGCGCGCACGAGCGCGTCGGGCAGGAGCGGACGCTCCAGGACGAAGTCGGCCCGCGCGGCCATGGCGCGGTCGAGGTCCTCGCTCGTGCAGTCGGCGCTGGCGACGAGGACGACCAGCGGGTCGCTCTCCAGGTCACGGAAGGCATCGACGAGCGCGAGGCCGTCGAGAGCGTCGCTGGCGCCACCGATCTCGGCGACGACGACGTCGGCCGGGCCGCCGAGGATGGCGTCCTCGATGGAGAGCGCGACGCGACCCACGTGGGCGCGGGCCTCGACCACGCGAGAGAGGGCCTGGGCGACCGTCTCGTCGTGCAGGGCGAAGAGGACGTGGCGCGGCGCCGAAGCGGCGGAGCGGATGCGGTCGTTCACGCTGCCACCTCCTGGGAGGGAGCGGGGTCCGTCAGCGGGAGGCTGATGATGGCGCAGCGGTGCGCGCCGGTGGCTCGCAGGGCGACGGTGCCGCCGAGGCGCTCGACGTCGCGGACGAGGAGGTCCTCCGCGAGGGAGGTGCGGGCCTCGCCCTCGGCGAGGAGCGCCGCGAGCTCGGTCTCGTCCGGGGTGTCGACCAGGTTGAAGTTGGCGAAGCGGCCGTCGACGTGGGCGTGGACCATGACCGCGCTCACGTGGTCGAGACGGGCATGGATCGCGCGCTCGAGGGCGTCGACGAGCAGGCGTCCGTCGGTGGACATCGCGGCGTCGTCTCCGTCGAGGACCAGGTAGCAGCGGCGGCGATCCTTCTGGTCGAGGACCGCTCGGAGGCTCGTGATCACCTCGGAGGCGCTGCAGGGCACCGGGCGCAGCGGACGCTCGTGGCAGGAGGCGACGAGGTCGAGCGCGGCCCTCTCGGCGCGCTGGAGCTCGGAGAGCGCGCGGCCGGCGAACTCCGACTCGGGACCGCCACGCAGGCCCTCGAAGGCCACGCGGAGGGCGCGGAGCGGCGCGCGGAGGGCGCGATTCGCGCCGAGCGGCGAGGCGCACGCGGTGCGCGCTCGGGGCGCGTCGCCGTGGGCCTGGCGGTCTGCGTGGTCGATTCGTTCCATGGTCGGCTCTGGCGAGCGGCGCTGCGTGCTGCTCCTCGCGATGGAGGAGCGGCGCAACACCGGTGCCAAGCGCGACCATCGGCCGGCCCCGACGAATCCCTTGATAGTCCGGGCGGTGTTTTCCGGAACGATTTTCCGCGCAGGGAAGGACTTCCCACCCCCCGCGGGCCGTTCGATCCGTCGACTCTCGCGCCCCGGACCGTCGCGATCCACGACACCGCTCGCCCCGGCGCGCGCTCACGGCCGATCGGGCCTGTCGGGGAACGCGACACGGCCCGCCCGAGGCCCCCGCCGGGGCCATCAGATCATTCGATCCCGTAGGTCTCGAGTTTCTTGTAGAGGGTCGAGCGGTGGATCCCGAGCGCGCGCGCGGCGCGTCCCTTGTTCCCGCGCGTCACGTCGAGGGCGCGCCGGATCAGCGCGGCCTCCATGCGCTCGAGCGAGAGGTCCTGCTCGCCGAGGGCGTCCGTGCGCACGGACGCGGCGTCGTCACCGCCCGCCGGCGCGCCGGCCTCCGCGCCGAGGGTCACCGCGGCGGCGTCGATGGAGCCCGACGTCGTCAGGATCGCGGCCCGCTCCACGGCGTTGCGGAGCTCCCGCACGTTGCCGGGCCAGTCGTGGGCCTCGAGCCTGGCGAGAGCGCCGGCGTCGAAGCCGACGAAGGGACGGCCGAGCTCCTCGGCGAACTGCTCGAGGAAGTGGTGCGCGAGGGGGGACACGTCCTCCCGCCTGGCCCGGAGGGGCGGCACGACGATCGAGAAGACGTTGAGGCGATAGAAGAGGTCCTCGCGGAACGTTCCGGCCTCGACCATCTCCATGAGATCCCGGTTCGTGGACGCCACGATCCGCGCGTCCATGGACTGGTCGAAGGTGCCGCCCACCTTGCGGAAGGTCCGCTCCTGGAGGACTCGCAGGAGCTTCGCCTGCAGGCCCGCCTCCAGCTCACCCAGCTCGTCGAGGAAGAGCGTCCCCCCCTTCGCGGCGGCGATGAGGCCGTCGCGTCCCTTGGGGTCGCCGCCGGTGAAGGCTCCCGGCTCGTATCCGAAGAGCTCCGCCTCGAGCAGGCCCTCGGCCAGCGCGGCGCAGTTCAGGGCCACGAAGGGGCCCTCGTGCCGGTCGGACTGCTCGTGGATGGCCCGGGCGACGAGTTCCTTGCCCACGCCGGACTCTCCGGTCACCAGCGCGGTGGATCGGGGGGTGGCCGCCACCCGCCCGACGTGCTCCAGGACCCGCCGGATGGCGGGTGAGCCGCCCACGACCGGGCCCGCGCGCAGCTGCGCGACCTCCTCCCTGAGCCGATCGCGTTCCTCACGCAAGCTGCGGCCCTCCAGGGCCCGATCCAGCGCGTCGCGCAGGGTGGGGGGGTCGACGGGCTTCTCGAGGACGGTCGCCGCGCCCAGCTTCATCGCCTGGACTGCGGTCCGGACGTCGGCGTGGCCGGAGAGGATCACCACCACCGGCGGAGTGGGGAGAGCCTTCAGGGCGGGGAGGATGGACAGCCCGTCCCCGTCGGGCATCCGCAGGTCCAGGAGGACGAGGTCCGGCTCGAGAGCCTCGGCTCGCTCCAGCGCCTCGCGGCCCGACGCCGCCTCCGCCGTGCGGTGGCCCCCTGCCATGCACATGGCGACGAGGCCCGCCCGGACCCCGTCCTCGTCGTCTGCGATCAGCACGTGCGCCACGGCGGGGACTCTATCCATTGGCGAGGGGGCGATTCCACGGCGGCGCGCAGCCTCAGGGAGCGAGGAGCAACTCGTGGCGGTGCCGGCGCGACGGCTCGACGGGCGCGCGGGAGCGCGGCGGAGCGGGCGGAATCCAGGGGCTTCCCGGGAGAAACGTTTTCGCGGGAGACCCGCTCCCGGGCCCTTGAGGGCGGTCGGGCGCGCCCCCGACGGCAGAAACACGCACCGCGGCCTTCACAGTTCCTGGCCTCCTCCGAGAACCCCATTGCTCCAGCGATCGGCGCAGGTCGTTCGAGGGGGCACTCAGCCAATCAAACCCGAAACCACTTTCCACACGCATCGTCATGGGACTTCGCGTCAACACGAACATCGCTTCGCTGACCGCTCAGCGAAACCTGAGCGTGGCCACCGGCCGCCTCCAGGGCAACTACGCCCGACTCGCCTCCGGCCTCCGTATCGCCGTCGCTGCCGACGACGCCGCCGGCCTGGCGATCTCCGAGCGCATGCGCTCGCAGATCCGCTCGTACGGCGTCGCCAGCCGGAACGCCATGGACGGCGTCTCCCTGGCGCAGACCGCCGAGGGCGCCCTCAACGAGGTCAGCGGCATCCTCAACCGCCTCCGCGAGCTGTCGATGCAGGCGGCGAACGGCACGCTCTCCGCGAGCGACCGCACCACGCTCGACACCGAGTTCACGCAGCTCAAGACCGAGATCGACCGGATCTCGAGCACCACCGTCTTCAACGGCATCAACCTCCTCGACGGCAGCGGCTCGACCGGCATCCCGATCCAGATCGGCATCGAGAACAGCATCACCAACGACGTGATCAACGTCACGCTCGGATCCACCTCGCAGGCCGACCTCGGCATCACGGCGACCGACGTGCTGACGATCAGCAACGCTCAGTCCTCGCTCGCGGCGATCGACAGCGCGATCGAGAGCGTCAACAGCGCCCGGGGCACCCTCGGCGCGCAGCAGAACCGAATGGAGAGCGCCCTGCGAAGCATCCAGGTGCAGCGCGAGAACCTCTCCGCATCCGAGAGCCGGATCCGCGACGTGGACGTCGCCGAGGAGACGGCCGACCTGACGCGCAACTCGATCATGCAGCAGGCGGCCACCACGATCCTCACGCAGGCCAACGTCCAGCCGCAGATCGCTCTCACGCTCCTCCAGGGCTGATCCACAGGCCCGGAATCAAAACGAAGAAGTGGCCTTCGGGCCCGATTCGCTGAGTGGGGGGCCATCCCTCGGGATGGTCCCCCTTTTCCAGCGAACCCGCAGCTCGCCCCGGCGCTCGCCGGTGAACGCGCTCGTTCTTCTCACAACCCGGACGTCACCGACTCCTCGGCCCGGCGCGCAGCGCTGGGAGGCCCGCGGATCGTCCTCGTGCGTGCCAGCGCAGGACGTTTCCCCCGCGGCGCCGCGCCCTCGAGATCGAGTGACGAGCACGGCAGACACGCGCATCACGAGCGTCGTCCCTGGCTCCCGGCGTCCCGCGAACGGCGTCGGTGCAGCTGGCGGAGCGGAGGCTCGAGATCGTTCGCTCCCTCGCGGGTCTGCAGCCTTTCGTTCGCCAATCTCCAAGCACCTTTCCGAATCGTATGGGACTTCGCGTCAACACCAACATCGCCTCGCTCAACGCGCAGCGGAACCTCTTCAACTCCTCCGCCGCTCTCAGCGGTAACTACGCGCGCCTGGCCTCCGGTCTCCGCATCGCCAGCGCCGCCGACGACGCCGCCGGCCTCGGGATCTCCGAGCGTATGCGCGCCGACATCCGCTCGTACTCCGTGGCGTCCCGCAATGCCCAGGACGGCGTCTCGCTCGTCCAGACCGCCGAGGGCGCCCTCAGCGAGGTCAGTGACATCCTCGGCCGCATGCGCGAGCTCAGCATGCAGTCGGCCAACGGCACGCTCTCCAACACGGACCGCGCCACCCTCGACACCGAGTTCCAGCAGCTGATCAGCGAGATCGATCGGATCTCCTCGACGACCGAGTTCAACGGCGTCTCCCTGCTCGACGGCACCAGCACCGCGATCGCGATCCAGATCGGCATCGACGGCACCACGAACGACGTGATCAACGTCTCCGGCGCCGACGTCTCCGCCTCGAACCTCTCGGTCGACAGCGCGTCGATCGGCACGATGACCGACGCCACCGGCGTCCTCGCGACGCTCGACACGGCGATCAACTCCGTCAACAGCGCCCGGGGCACCCTCGGCGCGCAGCAGAACCGCCTCGAGAGCACGCTCCGCTCCCTCGCCAACGTGCGCGAGACGACGAGCGCTGCGGAGAGCCGGATCCGCGACGTGGACGTCGCCATGGAGACCGCGGACCTGACCCGCAACTCGATCCTCCAGCAGGCCTCGGCCGCGATCCTGAGCCAGGCGAACGCGCAGCCGCAGCTCGCGCTCAGCCTCCTCGGCTGATTCTCTCGCCTCCTTCGGCTTCCCCTGGCGCGTGCAAATCGCCGGGGGAGGCTGCTTCCTGTTCGCAGGGAACGGCCCGCGCCGGAGGGGGATGAAAACCGATCGAAGCACGCGCTCCCAGGCGCGCTCGATCCTGCTCCTGTACGTGAACGGCAGGGGGTGGGACGGGCGCGATCAAGGAGCCCAGGTAGCGGGCAGAGATCGGCACCTTTCGTTCACGACACACTCCATATCTACCAACCGATAGACACGAATGGGACTTCGCGTCAACACGAACGTTGCGTCCATGAACGCGCAACGGAACCTCTTCAACTCGTCCACCGCGCTCAGCGGCAACTTCGCCCGACTCTCCTCGGGCCTGCGGATCTCCTCCGCTGCCGACGACGCCGCTGGCCTCGGGATCTCCGAGCGCATGCGGGCGGACATCCGCTCTTTCTCCGTGGCGTCTCGTAACGCCCAGGACGGGGTCTCCCTCGTCCAGACCGCCGAGGGCGCTCTCAGTGAGGTGAGCGATATCCTCGGCCGCATGCGTGAGCTGTCCATGCAGTCCGCCAACGGGACTCTCAACGCTGACGACCGTTCGACCCTCGACGCCGAGTTCCAGCAGCTCGTCGACGAGATCGACCGGATCGCGAACGGCACCGAGTTCAACGGTGTCAGCCTTCTCGACGGAACGAGCACCTCGATGGCCATCCAGGTGGGCATCGACGGTACCACGAACGACGTGATCAACGTGAGCGGCGCGGATGCCACCGCGGCGACTCTCAACCTCGACAGCGGGGACATCACCTCCGCCACGAACGCCACGAACATGCTCGCCACGCTCGACACCGCCATCAACTCGGTGAACAGCTCGCGCGGCACGCTCGGTGCGCAGCAGAACCGTCTCGAGAGCACGCTCCGCTCTCTCGCCAACGTGCGTGAGAACACGAGCGCTGCCGAGAGCCGGATCCGCGACGTGGACGTCGCCTTCGAGACGGCGGACCTGACCCGCAACTCGATCCTGCAGCAGGCCGCCACCTCGGTGCTTGCTCAGGCGAACGCGCAGCCCCAGCTGGCGCTCAGCCTCCTCGGCTGATCGTCGCCATCAGCATCCGCTGATGGGGCACTGAGGAAAGACCCGCCTTCGACCGATTCGAGGCTGTCGTCTGGATGGAGTGACGGCCGCCGCGCCCAGCGCGGTGGCCGGATCCAGCCCGCGCGCCGCCCGAGGCGTCGGCGAACACCTTCCTTCCGACAGAGAGGCCCCCAGCCGCCCCGTCGCGGCGCAGGGGGCCTCCACCCGCCCACGACCGGAACGCCACACCGCGCGCTGGTCGCCGCGTCCCCGGCAAGCTTGGAGGCCGGGGACGCTCCTGGACCCCCCCAAGAGGGCCCTCGGGCATCTCTCCGAGCGGTTCCGCCGGACCCGGGGTCCGGCGAGATCCGGCCCGCTGACCCGGTTTCGGGGCGTCGGGCTAGGAAGTCGCTCAAGCCGTGCTGGCACCCGCCGATAACGGATCACGGGCCGGTTCGACCGCGCCTGGAACACCATGGTTTCGAACTCCGGCATCACATTCTCCGGCCTCGGCAGCGGCCTCGACACGAACGCGATCGTGCGCCAGCTCGTCGCCATCGAGCGCCTTCCGATCCAGAGCCTCCAGTCGCGGCGCGGCACCGAGCAGCGCCGCCTCGACCTGGTCGGCCAGCTCGGCGATCTCGTGAAGACCCTGCAGAGCAGGGCCGACGACCTCTCGAGCCCCGAGAAGTTCTTCGCCTACACGGCGTCGATCTCGGACGAGAGCGTGGCGGCGATCACGACCAACTCCCTCGCCGAGGAGGGCACGCACACCCTGGACGTCCAGCGCCTCGCGGCCATCGACCGCTGGGCCTTCGACGCTGTCAGCGCGCGCGACGTCAACCTGACGGCCCAGGCAGGGGAGCAGATCTCCTTCAAGGTCGGGACCACCGACTACACGCTCGACGTCGACCCGAACAACTCCTCCCTGGACGCCATCGCGGGCCAGATCGAGGACTTGACCGGCGGCGACGTGGATGCGTCGGTCGTGAACACAGGGACCGAGAGTTCGCCGTCCTATCAGCTCGTCCTCGCCTCGGACGAATCCGGCGAGGAGGGGCGGATCTCGGACATCGCCTCGAGCGTCGGCCAGACCGGCGCCGGCGGCGACACCGCGCTCCAGATCGCCTACTCCGCGCCGGACGCGAACGGCGACGCGACCAGCGCCAACAATATCACGGTGGGCAACGACGCCATCGCGGTGATCGACGGTCTCACCGTCCGCCGCTCGACGAACTCCTTCAGCGACGTGCTCGTGGGCATCACGATCGACGTCCGCGCGCTCACGGAGAGCGGCGAAGCGACGATCACGGTCGATCCCGATCGGGAGGCCGTGCGCTCCCAGATCGACTCGTTCGTGAATGCGTACAACGAGGTCGTCGACTTCATCAACGGCCAGAACACGTTCACGCCGGGCAGCGGCGACGAGAGCGGTACGACGGGCGGCCTGCTCTTCGGCGATTCGCTGCTCAGCAACGTCAAGCGCTCGATCCGCTCCGCGCTGTTCAACGTCGACCCCTCGGTCGTGGCGAACGACTCCGAGGGCTACAGCACCCTGAGCCTGGTGGGGATCGAGCAGGACAGCGAGGGGAAGCTCTCCGTCGACTCGACGACCTTCGACGAGAAGTTCACCGAGAACCTGCCGCTCCTGATGGACCTGTTCGCGGACACGGACGGTTTCGACAACGGCGGCGCCGACGAGAACACGCCGGGGTACTACGAGGACACCACCGCCGACGGCGGCCTCATGAACCAGCTCTCGCGCGCCATCGACCAGATGTTCGGCGTGCTCGGCACCAGCGGCGACGTCACCGTCCAGGGCATCTTCGACGTCCGCGAGGACGCGATCGAGGCCGCGATCGAGCGCTACGACGACCAGATCACGCGCCGCGAGGACCGCCTCGAATCCTACGAGCAGACCCTGATCCTGCGCTTCGCGCGCCTCGAGGAGCTCATGGGCGGCTTGAACGCCCAGGGCGCCGCCCTCGCGAACAGCCTCGGCGGCTGAGCCGCCCCGGAACACCCGCCTGGCGCAGCCGGGCACCCTCCAAGCACCCCACCCGACCATTCGAATGTCGACCCACGCCCACGCCGCCGAGGCCTACCTCGCAAGCGCCGTCGAGAGCGCGCCCCCGATCAAGATCGTCCGCATGCTCTACCAAGGGGCCCTGCGCTTCATCATGCAGGCCGAGGGCGAGGACGCCGCCGCGCCGAGCTCGAGCTTCGTCCAGTTCTGCTCCGACGCCGACGCCATCGTGGCGGAGCTGCGCCTCGCGCTCGACGCCGGGCATGGCAGCGCCGACGTCGTCGACAACCTCACCCAGCTCTACCTGTTCTGCGAGGGGGAGCTCCAGCGCGCGATGATCGATCGCTCGCCGGCGCCGCTCGCCGCGGTCAAGCAGGTGCTCACGGTCCTCCTCGAGGCGTGGGACACGGTCGAGATCGAGGCCGGGGTGGCGTGAACGACCCCTTCGAAGCCCTCGCCGCCATGAAGGTCGCGCTCGAGGAGGGTCTCGCCCTGCTCGACGGCGCCTCCGTGGACGACACGGCAGGGCTCGACGCACTGGCGCGGGTCACCGCGTCGATCGTGGCCGGGCCGAACCCCGCCACGCTCCGCGCCGCGGTGCCGGCGGAGCGGCTCGAGGAGTTCGACGACCAGCTCGAGGAGCTGCTGCGGCTCAACGCCGTGCTGATGCGGGCCGCCGTGCTCGACAAGGACCGGCTCACCGAGCGCCTGAAGAGCGTGCGCTCCTCCCGGCGAGAGCTCGGGTACTACGGGCAGGAGGCCGCCGGGGCGGGCGGCCGCTGCGACCTGTCCGCCTGAGGCGAGCGAGCGACGCCGCGCGACGCCCCGGCGCCGCCGGTGACAGCACCACGGTCACGCGGCAGGAGCGGGGCCGCGCCTCGGACCCGTAGGCAACTCGGAGCCGCGGCTCCGAGGGGAGGATCGTGGCCGGGCGGTGCTCCAGGTGGTGCCTGAGGGCGCCGGGGGCCGGCCGATGAGCGCCAGGAACCCGAGGAACCCCTCGCTCTCCAGCCGAGCGCGCCCGAGGGGATCGCGAGGCCCGGTCGGATCCCGATCTCACCGGGTGGGAGAGATGCTCCGGGCCCCTTCCACGGCGCTTCGCCGGGCGGAGCCCCGGGTCCGATCCAGGGTTTACCTAAAGCATCGGGAAACATTGTCCGAAGGGGCGGGAGGTCCTGCCACGCGGCTCGGCCGTCGCATCTCGCGACAGAGGTGTCGCGAGACGCGACGCTTCCGGAAGCCGATTCCGCGTGGGGGTGCATTCCTTGCGGTTGGCACACCCGTTGCGACAGGGCTGCTCCACCGCGCTCCGCGGCCCCCCGATGCACCCCACCATCCTCTCCCTCGCCCTTCAGGGCCTCCAGCGCGCGGCCGGTCCCGCGACCGGCAACGGCCTGACCCTCTCCGAAGGCCCCGATCTCGGCTGGCTCATGGGCGTCGTCATGGCGCTCGTGGTCGCGGCCTGCGGCATCGCCTTCGGGTTCCGCAAGCTGCTGCTCAAGACCGTGAAGCAGCGCGCGTCCCAGCGCGAGCTGCAGGTGGTCGACGTCCTGCCTCTCGGCGGGAAGCGCCAGCTCGCCGTCGTCCGCTGCTACGACCGGACCTTCGCCCTCGGCCTCGGCGAGAAGGACGTGTCCCTCGTGGCCGAGCTCGACCACGAGGCGATCGAGCTCGATCGCAAGGAGCGCGAGGACGAGCGCGGCCAGGCCTTCCGCCGGCGTCTGGAGAGCGCGCGCGAGCGCCTGCTCGGCGCTCGCGGTCAGGTGGAGCTCGAGGCGCCGGTCGCCGCGACCCCGATCGCCCCGGCTCGGCCCGCGCGCCCGCTCGCGGAGCAGATCGTGACCCCTCACGCGCCGGAGGGTGACGTCCCGACCGCGCCCTCGCCCGAGGTCGTCCAGCGCGAGGTCACCCCGCGTGGCGGCAGCACGAAGGAGTTCATCGCGTGAAGCACGTCCTCGTCGCCATCGCCCTGATCCTGGGCCTCGCCGCGTCCGCGCTCGCGCAGGACGCCTCCGCGATCGCGGAGGTGCCCAGCGTCGCCGCGATGGGTGCGGGCCAGGTCCAGGAGATCTCGAGCGCGGCCGCCGAGGGGCTCCTCGCCCAGGGGGTAGCCGCCGCGGACCGCGCCGCCGGTGAGGACGGCCGCCTCTCGACCGCGGTCGAGATCGCCCTCCTCCTCACGGTCCTGAGCCTGCTCCCCGCGGTGCTCATCACGCTCACGAGCTTCACGCGCATCGTGATCGTGCTCTCGTTCGTGCGCCGCGCCCTCTCGCTCAACGACCTGCCGCCGAACCCGGTCATCATCGGTCTCGCGCTCTTCCTCACGATGTTCGTGATGGCGCCGGTGGGCAGCGATCTCTACGCCGAGGCGTGGGAGCCCTACGACGACGGGCGGATCCCGATCGAAGAGGCCACCGAGCGGGCGTGGGGGACCATGTCCGCCTTCCTCGTTCAGAACACGCGCGCCGGCGAGATGCGGCTGTTCGCCGAGCTGTCCGGTGCGGACGAGGTCATCGCGATGCTCGAGCCGGCCGGCGCCTCGGTCGGCGCGGGCACCGTGCTCGCCGCGGACGGCACCTTCGAGGCCGCCGAGAACCTCGAGCCCAAGGACCTGCCCCTCACCGTCGTCGTGCCGGCCTTCATCCTCTCGGAGATGAAGACGGCCTTCCAGATGGGCTTCCTGCTCTTCCTGCCGTTCCTGGTCATCGACCTCGTCGTCGCGAGCGTCCTGCTCTCCATGGGCATGTTCATGCTGCCCCCGGCGATGATCTCGACCCCGATCAAGGTCCTCGTCTTCGTCCTCGTCGACGGCTGGCGCCTCGTCACCGAGTCCGTCGTGACCTCGTTCTTCCAGGGGGTGGTCTGACATGGACCTCGACCTTCACGTCGTCGACATGGCGCGGGAGATGATCCTCGCCGTGCTCGTGGTCGCGGGGCCGATCATGCTGGTCGGACTCTGCGTCGGCCTCGCGGTCAGCCTGATCCAGGCGCTCACGTCCGTTCAGGAGCAGACCCTCTCGCTCGTGCCCAAGATGCTCGCCGTCATGGCGATGACGCTGCTCGTGCTCGCGCCGGCGCTCTCGTACCTCGGCGACTACACGGCGCGGGTCTTCCGCCGCATCACGGAGTTCGGCCTGTCGTGATCCCCGTCGCCGCGATGATCGAAGCGGGCACCTTCCTCGGAGCCCCGCTGCCCGAAGGGCTGGTGCTCGGGGCGGGGCTCTTCCTCGCCCGGACGAGCACCATGCTCCTGTTCATGCCGCTCATCGGCACGGGCGCTTCGTTCCACGGCTACAAGGTCACTCTCGTCGTCTCCATCGCCTCCGTGATGTTCGCGGCCCAGGGCCTCCCGTCCGTGCTCGTGGACTCCTGGATCCACTACGGGCTCCTGATGACGCGCGAGATGATCATCGGCGTCGGTCTCGCCTTCCTCTTCCACCTCGTGGTGATGGGGATCCGGGTGGGCTCGGAGATGGTCGGGAACGAGATGGCCTTCACGATGGCCAACTCGGTCGATCCCGCGAGCGGCGAGTCGATGCCGCTCCTGTCGCGGATGAACGAGACCCTGTTCTTCCTCGCCTTCCTCGGCGTGAACGGCCACCACTGGGTCGTGCGCGCTCTGGCGGAGTCCTACGAGCGCGCGCCCGTCGGCGCGCTCTCCTTCGGGAGCAGCGCCATGGACGTCATCACGACCTTCTTCGCCGACCTCTTCTCGGCGGGCATCGCGTTCGCGGCGCCCATCGTCGTGCTGCTCCTGATGATCTCGCTGCTCCTCGGGCTCATCGCGCGGTCCGTCCCGCAGGTGAACGTCCTCGAGATGGGCTTCAGCCTGCGAGTCGGCGGCGGACTGGCGGCGGTCGGGCTCCTGGCCCCGACGCTCGCGCCGGCGATGACGACGATGCTCGACCATTTCATGGCGGCCCTCGAGGCCGGACTCGACGCGCTGGAGGGCTGACGTGGCAGACGAGTCGAACGGCGAGAAGACAGAGGACGCGACGCCCAAGAAGCGCAGCGAAGCGCGCGAGAAGGGCCAGGTCGCGATGTCGAACGAGTTCGTGGTCGCGCTCATGCTGGTCGCGGCGATCGCGTCGTTCCTGGTGCTGGGGGGCGGGCTCGCCAGGAGCGTCGGACTGCTCGTCGTCGATGGCGCGAAGCGCGCCTCGGAGCTTTGCATGAGCGAGCTCGCCGTTCAGGACGCATCTGCGCTCTTGACGGCGGCCGCGGCCGGCGTCGCGCGCTCCCTCGCGATCATCCTCGCGCCGGTTCTCCTCGTCGGCTTCCTCGTCAGCTACGGCCAGATCGGCGTGCAGCTCACGCCGAAGGCCATGGAGACCGACCTGAACAAGCTCAACCCCGTCTCGGGCTGGAAGAAGATCTTCGGGCCGCGCGGCTTCATGCGCACGGGGCTCGGGCTGCTGAAGATCCTGCTCATCGCGGGCGTCGTCACGACGGTCACCTGGTTCATGCTGCCCGAGTTCTCGCAGGCAGCGGGGACCGACGCGAAGTTCACCGTCGGCGTCATCGGGCGGGTGGTGCTACGCGCCGTCGCGGCCGGGGCACTCGTGATCCTCGCGCTCTCGCTGATCGACCTCGTCTACCAGCGCTTCCAGCACTCCAAGGACCTGAAGATGTCCAAGAAGGAGGTGAAGGACGAGGCCAAGAACTCCGAGGGCGATCCCCAGGTGAAGGCCCGCATTCGCCAGGTCCAGCGCGATATGGCGATGAACCGGATGATGGCGGACGTCCCCGAGGCGGACGCGGTCGTCATGAACCCGACGCACTTCGCGGTGGCGCTGCGCTATCGCGACGGCGAGGACGCCGCTCCACGCGTCGTCGCCAAGGGCATGGACCACCTCGCCCTGCGCATCCGCGATCTCGCCCGCGAGAGCGAGGTCGCCGTCATCGAGGACCCGCCCCTCGCCCGCGCGCTGCACCGCGCCTGCGAGATCGGTGAGCACGTGCCCGAAGAGCTCTTCGAGGCCGTCGCGCGACTCCTCGCCTACGTCTACCGCATGGAGGGCCGCGCCACCGCCGCGGCGACCGACTGATGGCCGGACCGAACGGACCCGCCGCCGCGCGCCAGGATCGACTGAAGCGCGTGACCGACTGGCTCCTCGGCTTCGGGGTGCTCGGCCTCCTGCTGACGCTCGTCGCCCCGCTCCCGCCGATCGTCCTGGACCTGCTCCTGGCCGTGAACCTCTCCGCCGCGGTGATGCTCCTGATGCTCACCATGCACGCGCGGAGCTCCACGGAGATCTCCACGTTCCCGACGATCCTGCTGTTCGCGACGCTGTTCCGGCTCGGGCTCAACGTCGCGAGCACGCGCTTGATCCTCACCGGAGGCGAGGCAGGCAACGTCATCCAGGCGTTCGGCCGCTACGTGACCGGCAACAACCTGGGGGTCGGCCTCGTCGTCTTCCTGGTCCTGATCATCATCCAGTTCGTGGTGATCACCAAGGGCTCCGGCCGCGTCAGCGAGGTCGCCGCGCGCTTCGTGCTGGACGCGATGCCCGGCAAGCAGATGGCGATCGACGCCGATCTCAACGGCGGCCTGATCGACGCCGACGAGGCCCGCGCGCGCCGCGAGAACATCGCCCGCGAGGCGGAGTTCTACGGGGCCATGGACGGCGCGTCGAAGTTCGTCCGCGGCGACGCGATCGCCGGCCTGATCATCACGGCGCTCAACCTCGTGGGGGGCATCGCGATCGGCGCCATGGGCGGGATGTCCATGGGCCAAGCGGTCGAGCGCTATTCGATGCTGACCATCGGTGACGGTCTCGTCAGCCAGATCCCCGCGCTGCTCATCTCCACGGCCGCGGGCGTGCTCGTCACGAAGGACAGCACGGAGTCCGCCCTCGGAGCCAGCCTCGCGACCCAGCTCGGCAAGCGGCCCAAGGCCACCGCCATCGCCGCGAGCACGATCTTCGCGATCGGTCTGCTCCCGGGGATGCCGAAGCTGCCGTTCTTCGTGCTCGCGATCGTGCTGCTCGCCCTCTGGCGCAGTGGCTCCGAGCTCGAGCGCGAGGAGGAGCAGGAGCGCGTCGCCTTTGCTGCCCGTGAGGCCGAGGAGGCCGCCGAGGCGGAGGACACCGACGAGAAGGAGGTGACCGAGCTGCTCAAGGTGGACCGCGCGAGCCTCGAGATCGGCTACCAGCTGATCCCGCTCGTCAAGGACGCCTCGGGCGCCGGCATCCTCGACCACATCGCCCAGCTGCGCCGGCGCTTCGCCCTCAAGGAGGGCGTGGTGCTGCCGCCGGTGCGTATCCGCGACAACATCAAGCTCGGGCCCAAGGCCTACCGGGTCCAGCTCGGTGGGCAGGAGATCGCGGAGGGCGAGATCGAGCCCGCGCTCTACCTGGCCATGGACCCTGGCACCGCCGCGGGCAAGATCCCGGGCAAGCCCGCCGTCGACCCCGCCTTCGGCCTCCCCGCCGTGTGGGTGGACAGGGGAAAGCGCAGCGAGGCCGAGGTCATGGGCTACACCGTGATCGATCCCACGAGCGTGCTCGTGACGCACCTCTCCGAGGTTCTCCGGGGCGCCCTCGCGGAGCTCCTCTCGCGCGACGACGTGAAGGAGCTGGTCGAGAACGCGAAGAGCATCGCTCCAGCGGTCGTCGAGGAGCTCGTCCCCGACCGGCTCACCTACGGCGAGATCCAGCAGGTCCTGCGCAGCCTCCTCCAGGAGGGGGTGAGCGTCCGGAACATGCCGGCGATCCTCGAGACGCTCGCGGACAACGCGGCCCGCACCCGCGACGTCGAGACCCTCACCGAGCTCTGCCGCCAGAGGCTCGGCCGCGCGCTGTGCGAGCAGTTCGGCGACGGGACCGGCACGGTCCACGCGATCACCCTCGACCCCACGATCGAGGCGCGCCTCGCCGCGGCCGTGGGACGCCAGGGCGGGCCGGAGGAGGCCGCCGTCGGCCCCGCCTACCTCACCGAGCTCGTCGACCAGATCGCGGCCTCGATCGCCGCGGCGACGCAGTCCGGCAAGGACGTCGTCGTGCTCGTTCGCTCCAACGTCCGCCGCTTCCTGGCGGAGCTCGTCCGCGCGTCCCTCCCCAAGGTCGCAGTCCTCTCCTTCAACGAGGTCATCCCTGCGCGCGCCGTCGACACGGTCGCTGTCGTGCGCATGCCGGAACCCTCGCACCCCCAGCTCTCCTGACCCCGCCCGTCGCGTAGATCGATCCTGTCATGAGCGAGTCCATCACCAGCGCCGCCGAAGCAGCCGCCGCACCCGAAGCGCGTCCCGCGCGAAGCGGCTCGACCTTGCACCTCGTCTCCGGGCGCACCATGCGACGCGCGCTGCTCGACGCGCGCGCGTCCCTCGGAGCGAAGGCCCTCGTGGTCGATCAGAAGGCCGAGGTCGATCAGACGACCGGCACCGCCACGGTGACACTGGCAGTGTCGACCCAGATCCCCCGAAGCGCGGACGCCCTGCGCGCCCTGCGCGACGAGGCACAGACTCTCCTCCGGGACGGGACGCCCATGCCGCAGCCGGCGCCGAGCCGGTCCGCCCAGCGCACGCCGCTGGCGGACGTGGAGCGACGCCTGCGCGAGCGCGGCGCCAGCAAGAAGCTGCGCGAGCGGGTCCTCGAGGGCGTCGTCGCCCGTGAGGAGCGCGAGGGCAGCGGCCACCCGCTCGACCTCGCAGCGGCCGAGGTGGGGGGCGCGTTCAAGGTCGCGTCGCTGCCGATGGAGAAGGGCCGCACCACGGTCCTCGCGTTCCTGGGCGCCACTGGCGTCGGGAAGACGACTTCCCTCGCGAAGCTCAGCGCGCGACTCGCGCACGCCGGTCGCAGGGTCGCCATCGCGACGCTGGACAGCGGCCGGGTCGGCGCCCTCGAGCAGATCCGCGCCTTCGGCGACTCGATCGGCGTGCCCGCCGCGGCGCTCGACGATCCCGGGGCCTTCGGGCGCCTTCTCTCGGTTCACGGGCCCGCCCGCTACGACGTCGTCCTCGTGGACGGGTCGGGCGATCTCGCCGGTGATATCGCCGCGCTCGAGGAGCTCCAGGCGAACCTCGACCCCGTGCGAGCCGGCCTCGAGGTCCTCACGGTCCTCCCTGCGGGGGCTGCTCCCGCGGCCCTCGCGAGCGTCACGTCCGCCGTCGAGACCCTCGCGCCCATCGGCGCGATCGTCACGAAGGTCGACGAGACCGAGGAGCCGCTCCCGGCCATGGAGCACGCGGACGGCCGCGACCTCGCGATCGCCTTCCTGTGCAACGGGCCCGACATCGGGCGCCA
This sequence comes from Planctomycetota bacterium, assembly GCA_965662915.1. Taxonomy (GTDB): domain Bacteria; phylum Planctomycetota; class UBA1135; order UBA1135; genus Saltatorellus. Next base: position 33,573 of record CBFIJG010000008.1, read on the forward strand.
CTTCCACCGCGCGTCCGCCGAGCGCTTCGCGGACGTCGCCCTGATCGGGAGGATCGGCTGATGAGCGTGGAGCTCGGAGCGCCCTTCGTCCTCGTCACGGGCGGCAAGGGAGGCGTGGGCAAGACCACCGTCGCCGCGAACCTCGGCGTCGACCTCGCCCGCGAGGGCCGGCGGGTCCTCCTCGTGGATCTCGACCTCGGCCTCGCGAACCTCGACCTGACCCTCGGCCTCCGGCCGGCGCACAGGGTGGAGGAGGCCCTCGCCGGGGAGGTGCCCCTCGAGGACTGCGTGGTCACCGGGCCGGGCGGTGTCCACCTCCTGCCGGCCGCGTCCGGGAGCGAGGAGCTCTCGAGCCTCGGCCCCGAGCGCCGGTCCCGACTGATCGAGCTGCTCCGTGGTCTCGCGCGCCGCTACGACGTCGTCGTGGGGGACAGCGCCGCGGGCGTCGGGGCGGACGTGCTGGCCTTCGCGGCGCTCGCCGATCGCGTCGTGCTCGTCACCACCCCGGACCTCGCCGCGCTCACCGATGCGTACGGGCTCATCAAGGCGCTCGACATGCACGGCGTCCGCCACGGGGTCGATATCCCCACGCCGGAGGTGCTCGTCAATCACGCCAGCGGCGTCGAGGAGGGCCGCGCCGTCGCGCGCAAGCTCCGCTCGATCTGCGAGCGCTTCCTGGCTCGTTCGCCCCGCCAGGCGGGCTGGCTGCCCCGCTCTCCCTCGGTCGAGCGCAGCCAGAGCGAGGGCGCCCCCTTCGTCCTGCGCACCCGCAGGGCGCTGGAGAACGTCTGCATGGCCCAGATCTCGGGCCGGCTGCGCGGCCTCGCCCGAGTCCCGGAGACTCCCGTGGCTGCCGGAAAAAACTTCTAAGGGTCATCTCAATGGCAGTCGATAGCGCTTTTGGACCGAGCCTCCTGGTTCACGCGATGCGCGCCTCCGGGCGTCAGTACGCGGTGGCCTGTGGAGCCCTGGTCGCACTGCTCTCCCTCTTCAACGACACCCCCGTCCGGATCGCGTCGCTGCGCGGCGTCGTCACCTGGGGCGCGCTGCTCCTGGTGGTCTCGGCGGGGATCTGGTTCGCCGAACGCGCGTGGCCCGAGCCGCCCGCGGCTCCGGACCGGAGTGCCGGAGAAGAGGAAGGCACCGCGACCGCGGCGCCGGAGGCCTGATCCCCCGAGATCCACAGAGATGTTTCGACCCGACGAGCAGCCCCGGCGCCGCGTTGACGCGGCGCGTGACCCAGGAGGGGCGCGATGAGTGAAGACATCGTCTCCCCCGAGCGGGCGCTCACGGACGAGGAGCGCGAAGCGCTCATCATCGACCACGTGCCGCTCCTCAAGCACATCGTGGGGCGCATGGTCCTCGACGTGCCCGGTTCGATGGATCGCGACGACCTCTTCGGCTTCGGGATGCTCGGTCTGATCGGCGCCGCCGACGCCTGGGACAGCTCCCGCGGGATCGCCTTCTCGACCTTCGCCTACCCGCGGATCCGCGGCGCGATCCTCGACGAGCTGCGGCGCCTGGACTTCCTGCCGCGCGGCCGACGGGAGCGCGTGCGCCTCGTGGACGCGGCGATCGCCGAACTCGAACAAGCGGAGGGCGCTCGCCCGACCCCCGAACGCATCGCCGAGCACCTCAGCTGGACCCCTGACGAGGTCGACGAGGCGCTCTCCAGCGCATCGGCCGCCGTGCGGACGTCCATCGACGCGCCGACCCACGAGGAGGGCAGCGGCGGGCTGGCCTCGATGCTGCTCGATCCCAGCTCCTCGGACCCCGTCGGGAGCGCGGAGTACGACGAGCTCAAGGAAGCGCTGGTGGACGCGATCGCCGAGCTGCCCGACCAGGAGAAGACGGTCATCACCCTGTACTACGCGGAGGAGCTGCTCCTCCGCGAGATCGCCGAGATCATCGGCGTCACCGAGTCGCGTGTGAGCCAGATCCACAGCCGGGCGATCTACCGGCTCAACCGGAACCTGCTCTGCCCCACGGCAGAGGACTGATGGAGGAGAAAGTCATGGATTCGTCGATTCACCGGATCGTTCCCCGGTCTCGCATCTCCGCCCGGCGCTCCTCCGACCGGCGGCGCCGGCCGGAGCGCGACTTCGTGCTCCCCTCGGAGTTCGAGGGAGGAGAGGACGAGGTCGTCCTCGAGCCCCGGCCTCGCGAGGAGCGCGGCGATCTCACCGTTTCGCGAGCGCGTCTCTCCGACGAGGCCGGTCAGAACATCGACATCCGAGGCTGAACACCATGGAAAGAGTCATCCTGAAGAGCCGGGACGTCCGGCACGAAGAGAGCCCTGGCGGGCGGCGCCCGCGCGCCGTCCACGAGGGCGGCCAGGCCGAGGTCCGCGCCATCTCCGAGGACGGCGTGGTGCGCGCGATCGAGGTCGTCTGCGCCTGCGGTGACCGCATGACCATTCAGCTCGATGTGGCGCCGGAGGAGGGCGCGTCCCCGCGATGAACTGGATGTTCCGTCTCATGGGGCCCAGGTGGTGGGCCTGCCTGGCAGTCGCCGCCGCCTTCGTCTTCGTCCACCGCACCTCATCCGTGGGCGCGCCGGCCGAGGCCGGTGATCGCAGCGCGGCCGCGCCGATCCCCCCGCTCATCGCGAACCACGGGTGGCTCCAGACGAACTCCCTCGCGGGCGTCCGCCTCGAGGACGAGCTCGACTCGCTCCGCCGCGCGCTGCGCGCGGAACAGGAGCGGACCGCGCTCCTCGTCGAGGAGCGCGAGGTGCTGCAGCGCCAGTTCGATGCCCTCTCCGCACTCGCGGTCGACGCCCTCGAGGGCCGTGCGCCCGCTGGCGCTGACGCGCCTACCGCACCTGATACCGCCCCCGTTCCGATCGAGGCCATCTACGTCCACCCCGGCGCACCGCGCTGAGGAGCTCAACGCCATGAAGCGATCCAATCCCCTCGTCTCCGCCGGCCTCGGCCTCGTTGCCGCGGTCACCTTCGGCGCCTGCGCCAACGTCCCGACGCTCGAGTCCATCAAGTACGGCTACAGCCCTCCCCGGCCCGTCGCGGTCCAGGAGGAGCCCATCCCGGACGACTACAACGACATGGCAGCGGGCTGGGCTCCCGAGGCCCGGCCCGATGAGCAGCGGCCGACCGAGTACGGCTTCGACGGTTCTCCGGTCGGGGCCAGCCTTCCCGGCCAGGTGACCGAGATGACGCGCCCCATCAACGACGGCGTCGACCAGACGCCGCAGGGCACGCGGAACCTGCTCCTGGATCTCTACGCGGAGAACCAGAAGGAGGTCGAGCGCCTCACCACGGCGAACGAGGATCTCTCCATCGCCCTCGAGATGGCGGAGACGCGCGCCGCGGACTTCGAACAGCAGCTGAAGGATCTCCAGGCGCAGTTCGACCAGCTCGGAGCCGAGAAGCAGGCCGCCGACCAGAAGAGCTTCGACCTCGCCGCGCGTCTCGCCACGGCGCAGATCGCGCGCCTCGAGGCCGAGCGAGCCCTGCTCGAGGGCACGATCGAGTGGCGTCGCCAGAACGCGGCCAACAACCGTCCTCTGACCGAGGAGGGGGAGACGCCGTGAGCAGCTTCCTCCGGGCTCTCGCGGCCTCCACTTCCCTCGCCCTCGCCGCGTGCGCCACCGTCGAGCCCGTGCCGATGATGGGCTCCGCGAGCATCGCCGCCGACTTCGAGACGTACCGGCTGCAGCGCGTGGCGCTGCTGCCCTTCCGCGCGGTGGATCGGACTTCAGGAACCCTCGCGGCCCACGAGGTCGGGACCTTGGAGACGAGCTTCCACGCGGAGCTCGCCACGGGGACGCCCTACGACCTCATCCCGCTCCGTGGTGAGGACCTGGCAGCGGTGCTGCCGCCGGACCCCTTCCGCGACGGCTGGTACACCCCGGAGGCGATCCGCCTGCTGCGTGACCGCTTCCACCTGGACGGCGTCATGGTCGGGACGATCACCTCACGCCGCGTCGTGCCGCCCCAGGTCCTCGGTGTGCAGCTCGACCTGATCAGCTGCGAGACCGGCGCGACCATCTGGAGCGCGGACCTGATGCTCGACGCGGCCAGGAACGACGTGCAGGACGCCGTCGCCGCCTGGTCGAAGGGCGACCTGGGGAAGGACGACGGAGGCGCGATGGTGCTCCTCTCGCCTCGCCGCTACGCCCACTTCGCGGCGTATCAGCTCGCCCGGCTCCTCTGAACGGACCTCGGGCCCTCGCGGGCCACGCCGCAGCCGATCGAACGACGCACGCCGCGTCCCCTGCACACGGGGACGCGGCGTGTTCGTCGATTCATCGGACCCCGCTGCGCAGCGGGGCCGTGACTCAGGACTCGGAGGCGAGCAGTCGCTCGGCCGCCTTCGCGAGGCGGTCGCGATCGAAGAGGCTGCCGTCGGCGACGGCCTCCTTGAGCTCCTGGAGGCGTGCCTCGCGGGTGCGGTCGGCAGCGCTCGTCTCGCCGAGCGCGGCGCCGGAGAGCTCGATGGAGTCGAGCTTGGCCCCGAGGGCCTCCGACTGCTCACGGATCTCCTCGGAGCTCTCGAGGGATCGTTCGACCGTTTGGCGCAGCTCGGCTGAGTGAGCCTCACCTGCTTTCTGGATGTCCGCGAAGCGCCTCGCAGACATCCCGGCCTTCTTCTCGTTGTTCAGTTCCATGGTGATTCCCTCCCGGTGGAGAGTGGGTTGCCGCAGCGGCCCCCGAGGGGGCCTGGGCGGCGTTCCAGGGCGCCCGGCCGGGGGTCCGGGCGCTGGAGCGGGGGTCCTGATGCACGAAGGAGCCACCGCGTACAGGAGGCTTCGGAGTCTTCGGCCTTCGCTTGAGCCGCGATCTCGACTTTTCTCGGGCCCTTTCCCAGTCAGGGGACGGCCGTCCGGGTCCGTCGCCGTGTCGGTGGCCGATCGGTGCCCCGGATCGGGACGCGGGAAGGCTGCGAGGTCCCGTCTTCGCCGCTCCGGCCGGGTTTCCGCCCCCGCGTTCATTCCGCGGCCCCACCCGTCCGATGACCCAGGGAGTCATGAGTCGCGAAGGTCAGATCGGGTTCTTCGGAAAGACCCAGGCGACGGAGGTCCTCGAGCTTCTCGTGGACGAGGTCGCGGGCGCGCTCTCGCTCCTCTGCCCGTTCCAGCTGAGCGGCCCCGTCACCGAGGACGAGGTGGTCGAGGACCGCCCCGGCGCGGACGGGGCCGTCCGGATCGCGATCCGCTACGGCTTCAAGACCCCGCGAGGGGTTCGCATGGGCTTCCTCCAGCTCCCGCTCGACAGCGCGCTGACCCTCGCCGGGAACCTGCTGATGCTTCCCACCGCGGAGCTCCAGGAGTCGATCTTCAAGGAAGAGCCGGACGAGGGGGAGAAGGAGGCGCTGATGGAGGCGGGCGAGCTCCTCGGAAGTGCCTTCCAGGACCAGCTCCAGAAGCGGCTGACCGACGAGACCATTGTTCAGTTCTTCGGCTGCCAAGGCGTCGCGGCCGACCAGGCCCCGTGGGTCGCGAGCTACGGCGGCGAGCCGATCGCCGTGCGTCGCCACCTCGTCGGCTTCGAGGGCTTCGAGCCCTTCGAGCTGATGGTGGCGATCCCCGCCTGACGCGCGGCGCGGAACCGCTGGCCGCGCCGTCGGCCCGCTCCCTCAGCCCGTGTTCCGTTCGGCTCGTTGCCACATCAGGAGCACGAGCCAGAGGATGAAGACGCTCGTCTCGAAGGGCAGCTCCCTCGGCAGGCGCGCGCGCCCCTTGCGGGTGAACGCACCGGCGGGCTCGACGGACCCGACCACCCGGCCTCCTTCGATGAGTTCGTAGGAGCGGCGCAGGATGCTCCGGGCGCGCAGGACGTAGCTCCCCTCGGGGCAGCTGATCTCGAACCTTCGCCGGAGCACGCTCGTCTTGACCGCCCCGGCCAGTCGACGACCGTCGAGGCGCAGGGTGAAGTCCCCGGAGATCCAGCCGGTGCGATCCAGCGTGTAGCGCCTGCCGCGGTGACTGAACGCGCCCGACTCGCGCAGCCAGCCGATGGAGAGCGTCGTGTTCTCGCGCGCCCCGCGCGTCACGCGGAACGACGACGCGAAGATCCCCTTCGGTTCGAAGTGAAGCATGTCCTTCGCTACTCCCGCGTCGACGTCGTATTCGCCTCGACCCTGGAGGAGCGAACGCCCACCTGGCGATTCAGCGGCCGATCGAGCGGTAGACGGCGCTCCGGAAGGCGTCCGCGTGCTGGATCTCGTTCATGTTCTGGATCATGAAGACGCCGACAGCGCGTGATTCGCGGTCGACCCAGAACCCCGTACCGGCGATGCCACCCCACCAGACGGTGCCCTTCTCCGGCCCGCGTCGACGGGTGACGTCGTGGATCGCGAGCCCGTAGCCGAACGCTCCTCCGCCGAGGGCCAGCATGGGCGCGGGCTTCCCGTCGAGCTGATCGCTCATCATCGCGCGCGCGGTCTCCTCCTTCAGGATGCGCACGTCGCCCAGCGCGCCGTCTCCGAGGAGCATGTTGCAGAAGCGCAGGTAGTCGTCCGCGGTGGAGAAGAGGCCGCCGCCGCCGCTGAGGAACGTCGGCGTCTCCTTCGGGTCGAGGGCCTCGCGGCGGGACGCACGTCTGAGGCCGAGAAGGCCCCGGACGTGGCACGCGGCGACGCGATCACGCTTCGCCTCGGGGACCGTGAAGCCCGTGTCGACCATCCCGAGCGGGCCGAAGATTCGCTTCTCGAAGAACTCGTCCAGGGGCTTCTCGCTGACCACCTCGACGACGCGCCCGAGAACGTCGGAGGAGACGCCGTACTCGAAGCGCGTTCCGGGCTGGTGCTTGAGGGGAACGGTCGCGAGGCGCTCGATCATCGTCTCGCCGGTGACGCCGGGTCCCAGCACATCGGCCTGGAGCATCAGGCGATCGGCCTCGGTCCTGTCGAAGAACCCGTAGGTCAGCCCGGACGTGTGCGTGAGGAGGTCCCGCACCGTCATCGGACGGGCGCAGGCGACGCGCTTCGCGGCGCGGCCGCCCTGCGGATCGCGGCCCTCGACGAGCACCTCGAGGTCTTCGAGCTCCGGCAGGTAGCGGCTGACGGGAGCATCCAGCGCGAGCTTCTCCTCATCGACGAGGATGAGCGCCGCGACCGCGGTGATCGGCTTGGTCATCGAATAGATCCGGAAGATGGCGTCGACCTCCATCGCCTCCCCCGGCCTCCCTTCGCCCGCCGCGAGGGTCAACTCACGCTCACCGGCTCGCTCCACGAGAGCGACAGCACCCCGGTACCTGTTCTTCTCGATGGCCTCGAGCACGTGCTCCCTGGCCGGCGCGAGCCTGGAGACCTCGACGTCGAGGGGGGCGTCCGCCTTCCCCGCGGGCTCCTGGGCCGGGGCGGCGAGAGCGGGGAGCGGGGCCGTGATGGCCGTGAACCAGAGCAGCGTCGAGATGGGGAGGCGCATCCCTCGACTTTAGGGGCTCCGGCGGTCCAGGACGTTGCATCAATGTTCGGACGCGGGCGGTGAGCCGCTCCGGGCCGGGCCTCACGGCAGGGCGGCTGGCCAGCGGCGCCGGTTGTGCCCGTCACCAGCCCGGCTCAAACTGGACTCATGACTCCCCTCCTAGCCCGCCCGTGGCGCGCGCGCGCGCTCGGGCTCCTCGCCCTCCTGGGAAGCGGTGCCGTTGCGCCCGCCCAGGACGCCGCGGGGCCCCAGGACCTCCGCTCCTCCGAGGCCGACTACGTCATCAGCGCGCGCGTCGACGACGCGCCGGCTGACGCCGACATCGACGACGGCCCCCAGAAACAGCTCGAGGGATCGATGACCCTCGTGTGGCGCAACCGCTCGGGGGAGGCTGTGGAGGACCTCTGGTTCCACCTCTACCTCAACGCCTACGCGAACAACCAGAGCCTGCACCTGACCGAGTCCAAGGGCATGCTCCGCGGGACGAAGATGACCCGCGGCTACGGCTGGCAGGACATCACGAAGGTCGTGGCAGGAGGTGTCGACGTCACCGATTCACTGACCTTCCGGGTCCCGCGTGACACGGCGCCCTACGACCGCACCCTCGTGAGCGTCGACCTGCCCGCGCCCGTCGAGTCGGGCGGCGAGGTCGAGGTGCAGATCGAGTGGAGCTCGCGTCTGCCGCGGGTGCGCCGGCGGTCGGGGACGAAGGGCAACTTCATCTTCCTGAGCCACTGGTTCCCCAAGCTCGCCGTCTACGAGGGAGGTCGCGGCTGGCGCGCGCACCCCTTCCACATGAACACCGAGTTCTACGCGGACTACGGGACCTTCGACGTGACCCTCGATCTGCCGGAGGAGTACGCGGGACGGGTCGCGGGCTCAGGCCAGCGGATCGGTGAGCCGCGAGTGGCGGACGGTCGCGCCGTGACGCGCTTCGTGGCGCCCGCGCCTGCGGACCAGGGGTACGACGATCCGGTGGCGACCGCCGGGTCGAAGCGGCCAGTGCGGGTCCACGGCTTCGCGTGGACCGCCGACCCCGAGTACGTCGTGCACGAGGAGACCTTCCGCTGGGACGAGTGGGCGGCGCGCTACGAGAGCGAGGTGGCGGAGGTCGCGGCCGCTCTGGGCAAGACGGCCGAGGAGCTGCGCGGCCGCGACGTGCTGGTGCGCGTGATGGTCCAGCCCGAGCGATCCGGCCAGGCCGAGCGCCACGCCCGGGCGACCATGGCCACGCTGTTCTTCTACGGCCTGTGGTACGGCCCTTATCCGTACTCCGAGGTCACGGCCGTCGACCCTGCCTGGGGTGCTCGCGCGGCGGGGGGGATGGAGTACCCGACGATCTTCACCTGCGGCTCGCGCATGTTCACTGCGCCGGAGCTGTACACGCCGGAGTCGGTGACGGTCCACGAGGCGGGCCATCAGTTCTGGTACGGGCTCGTCGGCAACAACGAGCCCGAGGCAGCGTGGCTGGACGAGGGTTTCAACTCGTTCAGCGATTCCGAGACCCTGTTCCGCGAGTACGGCCCTCGCCTCGCCGCCACGCGGTACTCCGCGCTGCCGTTCATGGGAGAGGCGCCCGCGCCGCTCCCCGGCGGTGACGCGCTCGCGAACGTCCTCGCCCTTGACGACCTGCGCGCTCCCAACCCGCTCCGCTGGATCCTGGACAAGGCCGACGTCGAGGTCTCCGAGAGCCTCGAGTGGCTCGCGCCGAAGGAGCTGCGGATCCGGCCGCTGCGTGTCGCCGGGCCGATCGCGTACTGGCGCGACATGCCTGGCCTGACCTTCGTCCAGCGATCCTCGGATCCGCGCTGGGGTGACCGCTCGGGTTACCTGCGCGACCCCGACTCCGATCCCATCGAGACCAACGTCTGGGACTACGTCGACGGACGGAGCTACGGCACCAACAGCTACCCCCGGACCGCCGTGGGGCTGCGCTCGCTCCAGGCCGTGGTCGGCCGCGCTGCATTCCTCCGCGGAATGCGCCGCTTCTCGACCGACTGGCGCTTCCGTCACCCCTACCCCGAGGACTTCTATCTGAGCTTCCAGGAGGGGGCCGACGCGGAGATCCAGTGGTACTTCGACGACGTCTTCCGCGGTACGGGGACGATCGACTGGCGCTGCGACGTTGCACAGTCACGTCAGCCGGAGGCTGAGGGTTGGTTCCGCTGCGAGGACGGCTCCTGGACGAGCGATTGCGCGCCCGAGCTGATGGCCGAGGCGGACGAGGACGGCGCGAGCGACGGCGACGTGGACGAGGAGGCGTCCGCGGACGAGGGCGAGGCGGCGAAGCCGAAGAGGCCTTTCGTCTACGACGTCGTCCTGCGCCGGCGGGGGGAGCTGCTCCTCCCGCTCGAGGTGCTCGTGACCTTCGCGGACGGCTCCACGGAACGGTTCCAGTGGACCCGTGAAGCGCAGGAAGCGCGCCGCTGGTGGCGCCTGCCCCTCGCTCCTGGCCAGAAGAAGATCGCGAGCGTGATCCTGGATCCCGAGCGCCGGTGGTACCTGGACCGTGACATGTCCAACAACCAGTGGTTCGTGGAGCCCGATCGGCTCGCGCCCACGCATCGCGGCGAGCGATCTCTGACGCGCACGGCGCATCTGCTCCAGTGGTTCATGTCGGTGGGGGGCTGATTCGATGAAGCGCTACGAAGAGAACGTCGAGCACGACAACATGCACCTCCCTGACTGGATGCTGTTCCTGCGCGCATGGCGCGTCGCCTTCTCGCGGTACAAGCTGTGGGGATCGACGACGCTCGTGCTGCTGCTCCTGAGCGTCCCGAGCTACCTGCAGACCTCCTCGGCCTTCCGCGGGATGATCGGGAACCGCTACCCGAACGCTGCCGAGGCGCGGGACCTGCACGGGTCCATGGGCGCGCCGTCCCTGAACCTCGGCGAGGTCTTTCGCCAGGATCATCGCGGGGCTCTCGCCCAGCTGGACGAGTCCCTCGCGGCCAGCGGCGCGGCGCTCGCCTTCTTCGCCTTCCTGTTCGGCGTCTTCGCGGCCGGCGGCTGGCTCCAGGTCATCTTCGAGCAGCCTCACCGTCAGACCCTCCGTCGCTTCGGATTCGGCGGCGCTCGCTACTTCGGCCGCTTCCTGCGGGTCGGTGTATTGACCGTGCTCGCTCTCGGACTGGTGCGCTGGATCTGGTACGGCGCCCCCTGGAGCTACATCGTCGAGGGATTGATCCTCGACGTGCCGGAGTACGACCGGGGCAAGCTCGAGACCCTCGGGTCGGAGCGCCAGGTGCGCAGCCTGGGCTGGCTCCAGGACGGCATGTTCGCCATCGCCTTCGCCAAGGTGATGGTCTGGGCCACTTACACCCGGACGAGGATGGCGCTGCGCGACGGGCGCTCGGCGTTCGTCGCCGCTGCCTCGACGGCCTTCCTCTTGATGCGCCATCCGGTTCAGACGTTCCGCCCGCTGCTGCTCCTGCTGGTCCTGGAGGCCTTCGTGGTGCTCGGCGTCTGCGGCTTGGGGATGAGCGCAGCAGAGGCGAGCTTCGACGCGGACCCCGGCGGCGGACGCGTGGCCGTCATGTTCAGCATCGGCGCGCTGGCGCTCGTCTGGCGCCAGATCACGCGCGGGGCGCGCTATCACGCAGCGGGCCGCGTGAGCCAGGCGCTGGTGCTGCCGACCGAGCAGCGGCCGGATCCGTGGGCTCAGACCATCGGCGGTCCCGGCGGACCGCAGTACCCCGTCGCGGACGACGGGTACCGCGTGACCATCTGAGCCGCGGCTGCTTCGAGCGGCCGGGCGAGCGCAGATGAGGCGGCGCTCGCCCGGCGCAGGTTCCCGGGTCGGCGGTCACTCGCGACGTCCGCGTCCTCGCGCGCGGCTCAGAGCTCGATCGGGAGGCTCGTCCCCAGATCGAAGCTCGTGGGGGAGACCACGGTCGAGTAGGCCAGGAGCTCGACCCCCTTGGCCGCGACCTCGCGCAGGGTCGCGCTGTAGTCGGGGTCGATCTCGTCAGCGGGCGAGAAGCGCGCGACGTCGCCGCGGGAGATGCAGAAGAGCATCACGCCGCGGTGGCCCTGGGCGACCACCTCCGCGAGCTCGAGCAGGTGCTTCTTACCGCGGGTCGTGACGGCGTCGGGGAAGAGAGCGCGGTCGCCCTCCGCCAGGGTCGTGTTCTTGACCTCGACGTAGCAGCGTTCGCCCGACTCCTTCTCGAGGAGCAGATCGATGCGGCTGCCCGTGCCGTACTTGACCTCACGGCGCGTGGAGTCGTAGCCCGCGAGCTCGGGGATCAGGCCGGCCTCGACCGCCTCGAAGGCCAGGGCGTTCGGCAGCCCCGTGTCGACGTTGACCCAGGTCCCGCCGACCTCGATCGTCTGGAAGGTGTGGCGGAGCTTGCGCCTGGGGTCCTCACTGTCGCGGACCACCGCCCGGGCGCCCTCCTCCAGGCAGCCCTTCATGGAGCCTGTGTTGGGGCAGTGGGCGACCAGGACGTCGCCGTCCTCCAGCTCGACGTCGGTGAAGAAGCGCTTGTAGCGCCGCTTGAAGCGGCCGATGGCGACGGGCTTGTCGATCTCCATGGTGAGGAGGGTAGCCGCGCCGGGGCCCGAGTCCGAGACACTGGGCGCTCTGTTCCGGGACTCGAGGGCGTCGATCCGGGACCGGCGGCAGATCCGTAGGAGTGGCTACTGACGGACGCGCCAGCTCTCCGATCTCATGGGCACATCGGCGTGTAGGCCGCGGCTCTTACCACGATTCCCCGCATCGCCCGACGACCGATCTCAACGGGAGCCCGGCACGCAGTGCTGGGCTCCCGGTTTCGTTCCAGGGTGCTTCTCGAGGTCATTACTCCGGGACGTGGCGCGCCAAAAAGCCGACGCGACCTCCGCCGAGGGCGCGAAGGGGGGATATTCTTTTGGCGTAGATGAGAACGTGTCTCAACAACTGGGCTGGGCCGCGTCCCCTCGGCCGCCGCTCCGCGCTCCTCGGCGCCGGAGCCCTGATCGCGGCCGCGCTGACCGCCGCT
>CBFIJG010000008.1:45950-55056 GCA_965662915.1 Planctomycetota bacterium
CTGGGCCGCGTCCCCTCGGCCGCCGCTCCGCGCTCCTCGGCGCCGGAGCCCTGATCGCGGCCGCGCTGACCGCCGCTTGCGGCGTCGCAGGCGGAGCCGACGACGACACGCCTCTCATCGTGGCCACGACCGGGCACATCCACGACGCTCTCCTCCACCTGACCGAGGGGGTCCCCGTCGAGCTGCGGCTCCTCTGCGGATCAGGCGTCGACCCTCACAGCTACGCCGCGACCGCGCGCGATGTCATCGACATGCAGCGCGCGGAGGTCATCGTCTACAACGGCTTCCATCTCGAGGCCCAGCTGGGAGAGCTGCTCGAGGAAGGCCCGCTCTCGGATCGCTCCTGGGCCATGGCGGGCGGCTTCCCCGCGGCGCGGGTCCTCGAATGGGTCGAGGATGGCGATGTCGACCCTGGCGCCCCCAACGACCCGCACATCTGGAATCACCTCCAGGGCTGGAGCGAGGCCGTCGAGGCGCTCGCCTTCCACCTCGCCGAGCTCTTCCCCGAACACGCCGAGAGGATCGCGAACCAGGGCGCCACCTACGTGGCGGAGATCCGCACCGCCGATGAGTGGGCCCGCGGTGTCCTCGGGGCGCTGCCGGTGGAGCGCCGCGTCCTCGTCAGCGGCCACGACGCCTTCAATTACTTCGCCGTCGCCTACGAGTTCGAGACCCACGCGGTGCTGGGCGTCGGGAACGACCCCGAGGCCGATATCCGCACCATGCAGACGGTCGCTCAGGTCTGCGCCGACAAGGAGGTGCCCGTGATCTTCTTGGAGTCGATCACCGATCCGAAGGTGACGCGCGCCCTCGAGGAAGCGTGCCGCGGCCGCGGATGGAGCACGCGCATCGCGGACGAGCCGCTGCACTCCGACGACCTCGGCGAGAACCCCCCGGTCGACACCTATCTCGGCGCGTTCCGCATGAATGTGGAACTCATCGCCCGCGGCCTCGGTGGGGCGTCCCGATGACACCCACGCCCCTCTTCGATGCCGGCGCCGCGCGGGGGCCGCTCGCCCTCGACGTCGTCGGGATGACCGTGGCCTACAACGCCGCGCCGGTCGTCTGGGACGCTTCCCTGGCCCTCGCGCCGTCGCGGCTGATGGCGGTCGTCGGCCCGAACGGCGCGGGCAAGAGCACGCTGCTCAAGGCCTGCCTGGGGATCCTTCCCCGGATCGCAGGACGAGTCCGCGTCTTCGGCGAGGAACCGCGCGAGGATCCCTCCCGCGTGGCTTACGTGCCTCAGCGTACGAGCGTGGACTGGGACTTCCCGACCACGGTGCTCGACGTCGTGCTGATGGGGACCTACGGCCGCCTGGGCTGGTTCCGCAGGCCTGGCGCGAAGGAGCGCGCTGCGGCCATTGCGGCGCTGGAGCAGGTGGAGATGACGAACTTCGCAGGCCGGCAGATCGGCGAACTCTCCGGTGGCCAGCAGCAGCGTGTCTTCCTTGCGCGCGCCCTCGTGCAGGACGCTGACCTCTACCTCATGGACGAGCCCTTCGCGGGCGTGGACGCCGTCACCGAGCGCGCCATCGTCGGGCTCCTGAAGGCGCTGCGCGATCGCGGGAAGGCCATCCTCGCCGTGCACCACGACCTCGCGACCGTCACGGAGTACTTCGACGACGTGACGATGCTCTCAAGGGCTGTGGTCGCCTCTGGTCCGGTGGGAGACGTGTTCACCCGGGACATCATCGAGGCGACGTACGGCGGCGCCATCGGCGCCCTTCGGGCCAGCGAAGAATTCCGGAGCACGTCGTGATGGCGCTGCTCGGCGGGCTCTTCGAGCTCGACGCGACCCTCCTCACGGTCGCGGCGGGCGCGGTGGTCATCGGCGCCGTGAGCGGGGGGCTGGGCTGCTTCGCCTACCTCCGGCGGCAGGCGCTGGTCGGGGACGTCATCTCCCATGCAGCGTTGCTCGGCATCGTGGGGGCCTTCGTGCTCTCCTGGCTCGTCACGGGTGAGGGCTCCAAGTCCCTCCTCGTGCTGGTTCCGGGGGCGATCGCAGCCGGACTCGGCGCGCTGCTCCTCGCGCGCGGGATCGGGGATCGCACGCGGATCAAGGAGGACGCGAGCCTCGGCGTGATGCTGGCGATCTTCTTCGGCGGCGGACTGATGCTGCTGCGCTGGGTTCAGCGCGGCCGGCCCTCGATCAGCGGTCGCGCCGGGCTCGAGGACTACGTCTTCGGGATGGCCGCGGCGATGACCCGCAACGACCTCGCGATGATCGGCGCCCTGGGTGCCCTGGGAGCCGCGGTCCTGACGCTGTGCTGGAAGGAGCTGAAGCTCTACACCTTCGACCCGGGGTTCGCCGCGAGCCTCGGGGTCCGGACGCGCCTCGTCGACACGCTCCTCCTCGCGCTCCTCGTCCTCGGCATCGTCATCGGTCTCCAGGCCGTGGGGGTCGTGCTGATGGTCTCGCTGCTCGTCACGCCGGCCAGCGCGGCGCGGCAGTGGACGCAGAGGCTGCCCATCATGGTCGCGCTCGCCGCGGCCTTCGGCGCCGTCAGTGGACTTGCGGGGGCGCTGATCAGCGCGACCGAGCTCCGTGTGCCCACCGGGCCCGTCGTCGTGCTCATAGCGACGCTGATCTTCGTCGTGTCGATCCTGTTCGCGCCCTCCCGAGGGATCGTGGCGCGAGCGCGGGCGCGGCGTGAGGGAATGGAGGGCGTGGCCACATGATCGTGCTGTGGACCATTCTCATCGCCTCGGTGACCGCGGCTGCCTGCGCGCTTGCGGGCTCCTTCCTCGTGCTCAGGCGGGAGGCACTCGTGAGCGAAGGCCTCGCGCACTCCGTCCTCCCGGGGATCGTGATCGCCTTCGTGCTGACGCGCGACAGGACGTCGCCGCTGCTGATCTTCGGGGCAGCGGCCATGGGGCTCGCGATGGTGCTCCTGGTGCAGCTGATCCGTCGCACCGGCGTCGTCGACAGGGACGCATCCCTCGGCGTGGTCTTCCCCGCGCTCTTCAGCGTCGGGGTCCTCCTCGCGAACGCCGAGCTCGCGGACGTGCATTTCCACGCTGGCTGCATCATCGACGGCAACCTGAGCCTCGCAGTGCTCGACCGATTCGTCCTCGGGGGCGTTGATCTGGGGCCCAAGGCGCTCTGGTCCATGGGCGCGGCGCTCCTGGCAGCGCTGGGCTTCGTGGTCGGGTTCTTCAAGGAGCTCAAGCTGGTCACCTTCGACCCCCAGCTCGCCGGCACCCTCGGCTTCCGTCCCGCGCTGCTCCAATTCGCCTGGCTCGCCCTCGTGGCCGTCGTCGCGACGGCCGCCTTCGAGACCGCCGGGTCGATCCTCGTGGTGGCGCTCATGATCGCTCCTCCCGCCGCCGCGATCCTCTGGACGAGCGACCTGGCGCGCCTCCTCCTGCTGTCCGTGGTCTTCGCCGTCGCGTCCGCCGTCGCTGGCTTCTACGTGGCCTTCGGCCTCGACATCGCGCCCGCTGGCCCGATGGCCACGATCGCGGGGCTCGCGGTGCTCGCGTCCCTCGTCGTGGCCCCGGGTCAGGGCTGGTTCGCGCGCCGACGCCGCTCCGCGGGCGCGGGCCTCGACCTGGACGCGCAGCTCGTGAGTGCGCGGGCCGAGGCGTCAGGCCTCGCGGGAGAGGAGCTGCGTGAGCAGCTCGGCTGGAGCGCTCGCCGGTTCGAGCGCGCCTCGGCGCTGCGGTGAGCGCGGCCCGGGCTCTTCGCCCCGTCCTGCCCCGACGCGCGCCGCTCCGGGCCTCCGATGCACGCGAGAAGCGTCCTCGGACCGAGGCTGAGATCGAATTTCAGCGGTGAAGCGCGGCTTCCTTGGTGGAACGCGTACCGCTACCTTCCCCGAGCCGACTCCTCGCGCGCAGTGACGTGACCCACAGGTCGAGCGCAGCGCCCAGGCCTCCGGACCGCCGCCGCGCGGTCGACCCCCTCGCTCCTTCCCCACGCGGCCGAGCCGTCGCGAGCCTCTCCATGTCCCAGGACACCGATCCCGCCGTCATCACGTCCCTGCAGCGCATCGTCGAGCTGGAGATGGCCGGCGTCGTGCGCTTCGCCCACTACGCGCTGATGGTCACCGGGCCTCACCGGATCCCGATCGTCGAGTTCCTGAACGCCCAGGCGCTCGAGTCACTCCAGCACGCGCAGCGCGCCGGAGAGATCCTGACGGGCCTCGGCGGCCACCCGGCCATGGGCATCGCGCCCCTCGAGGAGACCGGCCAGCACACGGTGCGCGCGATCCTCGACGAGAGCTACGCCCACGAGAACACCGCGATCCAGGCCTACCGGGAGCTCCTGCGGCTCGTGGAGGGCAAGAGCGTGTTCCTCGAAGAGTATGCGCGCTCCATGGTCGCGGCCGAGGAGGAGCACTGCATCGAGCTCGGCAAGATGCGCCGGGACCTGGGAGAGTGAGGTCCGCGCCGGCCCAGCGCCGGCGAACACTTCTGCAGCCAACCCCGACCGGGCTGGCCCGCCACTCCCAACCGGCCTATCCTCTGCGGCCCATGTCCGCCACCTCAGCAGAATTCCGCGACCGCACGAAGGAGCTCCGCGGCAGGCTCAGCCTGCTGACGGAGAGTCTTTGACTACCCCAGCAAGCTGAACCGCTTCCAGGAGATCGAGACTCTCCAGGAAAGCCCCGACTTCTGGAACGACCAGGAACAGAGTCAGAAGCTCGTCAAGGAGATGAAGGGTCTCCGCCTGATCGTGGATCCCATGCGCGAGCTCGAGACGGCCTTCGAGGAGGTCGACCTCCTGCTCGAGATGGGTGAGGAGGGCGGCGACCTCGGCGAGGTGTCCGAGGACATCGAGTCCAACCTCGCCGCCGCGACCGTGAAGCTCGACGCCCTCGAGTTCCAGGTCATGCTCGGCGGGCCCAACGACGCCTGCGGTGCCTACCTCCAGATCAGCGCCGGCGCGGGCGGCGCGGACGCGTGCGACTGGGCCTCGATGCTCATGCGCATGTACATCCGCTGGGCCGAGACCAGGGGCTTCGACCTCACCGAGGTCGAGCTGTCGGAGGAGGACATGGGCGGGATCCGCGGCGTGACGCTGCAGATCGAGGGGCCCTACGCCTTCGGCTACCTCAAGGCCGAGACCGGCGTCCACCGTCTCGTGCGCATCAGCCCCTTCGACGCCCAGGCCCGCCGTCAGACAGCCTTCGCGTCAGTGGACGTGACGCCGGCGATCGACGACGAGATCGACATCGAGATCAACGAGTCGGACGTGAAGGTCGACACCATGCGCGCCGGCGGCGCCGGCGGCCAGCACGTCAACAAGACCGAGTCGGCGGTGCGCCTCACGCACGTCCCGACCGGGATCGTCGTGCGCTGCCAGAACGAGCGGAGCCAGCACAAGAACCGCGCCACGGCGTGGAGCCTCTTGAAGGCCAAGCTGATCGCCCTCGAGGAGTCCAAGCGCGACGCCGAGATGGCGAAGCTCTACGGCGAGAAGGGCGAGATCGCGTGGGGGAGCCAGATCCGCAGCTACGTGCTCAACCCCTACCAGATGGTGAAGGATCACCGGACGAACGAGGAGGAGGGCAACGTCCAGAAGGTCCTCGACGGCGGGATCGATCCCTTCATGGAGGCGTACCTCAAGTCGCGCAAGCCCTCCTGAGGGAGGATGTCGGCTCCATCGAAGAGGGGCGCGCGCGGGCCGGTGGCCTGCGCGCGCCCCTCTTCCATGGCGCGGCCGCCCGTCAGTCCCGCAGGTCCACCGGGATCTTGATGAAGTCGATGACCGGAGCCCGCTCGAGGGGGTCCCAGCCGTCGCCCGACACGTCGATGTCGAACTCCACCTCGAAGCGAACGAAGTCCCAGGGCGTCCCCGAGAGCAGATCCACGTGCGGGGTCCAGCCGGCGGACGCGGAGAAGGCGGCGAGCTCGTCAGGGTGGCCGTCGGCGTCGGCGAAGGTCGCGTCGAACCGGATCGAGACGCGGTGGTCGGGGTTCAAGCGGTCGCGGAACACCGAGGAGTAGACGTCGAAGGAGCGAGGACGGACGTCCACCCCCGCGCCGCCCGCGACCGAGAAGAGCGCGCCGAGGTCCCACGCGACGCAATCGAGGCTGTACCCGGGGGCGTAGCAACCCCATCCGAGGAAGGAGCGCACGTCGGACCCGGAGCGGCTGACGTCGAACACGGGGGCCTCGGCCGAGATCCCCTGGGTCAGCCGCATGCGGTCGCCCGTGAGCAGGGCGGGCTGGGCGGCGTAGAGACCCGTCGGTTCCGCGAGCGCCGCGAGGGGGAGATCGACGTCGTATTGCCGGATCGCGGAGGGCGACAGCGGACCGATGATCGGGGGATCGAGGAGCACGAGTCCTCCCGCCGCGCGGACGTCGCCCTGCGCGTCGGTCCCCGAGAAGGAGAAGTCCGGAGCGGCGATCGGCATCCCGACCTCGCGCCCCGCGAGCCCGACGGGGAACCACCGCGAGCGAGCGCGACTGAGGCCGCCCGGGGCGTCGACGCCGGACAGGAAGCCGCCGCCCCAGAAGGCGCGGGGTGCGCCGAGATCGGAGGTGGTGTCCTCCATGGAGCCCGGCGCGTCGCCGGAGCGGAGGAACGGCTCCCAGATAGCATCCACGCGCGACCCGCCGGCGCCCGTCGATCGTGTCCCGCTGACGGGGAGGACCTCGGTCGTCGGGACGATCAGCGAATCGCCCGTGATGTCCTGGAAGCCCTCGTCGAGGCGCAGCCGGAGCGCGCCTCCTGGAGGGAGGGTGCCCTGCGGGACGAAGCGCAGCACGGACCCGCGCGCGCCGCAGAGTTCGACGAGCTCGATGTAGCCCGGCAGCCGGTTCCAGCCGCCGCTCTGGTGCTCGAGCCCGACCCTGGCGAGGTTCGCGGCGTCGGGGGCCACCTGCTGGTCGAGATGGAGCAGGAGACGGACGCGGCTCTCGCCGTCCACGTGGTGGTTGAGCGGGAGGCCCTCCGGCGCGAAGGGGACGGAGTTGGGGGAGACCGTGAGCGTCCCGAACCCGGTGTCCTCGAAGTACACGCGGCGGGCGACGTTCGGATCGTCGCCGAGGTCGAAGTGCGTCGCGTCCGGCTCGAGCAGGCCGACGGCGTCGCGGCCCCGCAGGAGCGGTCGGGGAGGACCGGGGACGGTGTCGTGGAAGAGGAGGAGCGGATCCGAACCGGCGGGCGTCGTGAAGACGCCGTCGTAGCCGACCTCGAGCAGGGTCCCGTCGATCGCGCGCACCGGCGCCATCCCCGAGCCCGCCTCGAACACGGTGATCCGGTAGGCGGTGTCCACCTCGAAGCCCGCGCCGGAGCCGTCGCTGGCGGCCGGGCAGATGGGCTGGAAGCGGACGGTCGTGCGATCGACCTCGCCGGTGACGGGATCCTCGGCCGGTCCGTAGCTGCCCACGGCGAACGCGCCGCCGGCTGCGGTCCGGATCTGGATGGACCCGCCGCCCACGGTGGAGAAGTCGACCTCGCGGCTGAAGCGGAGGTCGATGGGCCGGTTCAGCTTCCACACCGCCCCGGGCGGGACGGGGGGGGCGAGGAGCGTGAAGGCCGACGTGGGCGGCGGCGGCGGTGAGTCGCTCGATCGGCCGCCGCAGGCGGAAGCGATGAAGAGCGCAGCGGCGCCGAGGAGGAGGGAGGGGAGGCTCATGACGCGCGTGCAGACGGCATCGGGCTGCGCTGTAGACCGCGGGTCGCGGCCGGTCACGCGCGCCGGCTCAGCGGCGCTCGTGCAGGATCTCGCCGCCGACGATCGTCATGTCGATCTCGGTCTCGAGGATCTCCTCGTCGGAGCAGGTGAGGATGTCCCGCGAGAGGACGACGACGTCGGCCAGCTTGCCGGGCTCGAGGCTGCCCTTCAGCGCCTCCTCCTTGGCGGCGTAGGCGTTGGAGATCGTGTACGAGCGCAGCGCCTCCATGCGGGTCATGCGCTGGTCGGGGTAGAAGACCGTGCCGTCCGCGAGGCGCCGCGTGACCGTCGAGTAGTAGCTCTTGATGGGGTCGACGTCCTCGACGGGCGCGTCCGTCCCGTTGGTCACGACCGCGCCGGAGTCGAGCAGCTGGCGCCACATGTAGGCTCCGCTCCGGGCGCGCTCGGCCCCGAGCCTGCGCAGGACCCAGGGGGCGTCGGAGGTGCAGTGCACGCCCTGCATCGCGGGGATCACGCCGAGCTTCGCGAAGCGCGGGATGTCGTCGGGGTGCAGGTGCTGGGCGTGCTCGATCCTCCAGCGCAGGTCCTTCGCGTCGGGGTGCGCGGCGAAGGTGCGCTCGTAGATGTCGAGGGTCTCGCGGTTGGCGCGGTCGCCGATCGCGTGGACGCAGAGCTGCACGTCGTGCTCGAGGGCGAGCTGCGCACAGGCCACGACGTCGTCGACGGGGACGGTGTTCAGGCCGGCGCTCGCGGGGAGGTCCGCGTAGGGCTCGAGGAGCCAGGCGCCGTGGGAGCCGAGCGCGCCGTCGATCGAGCGCTTGATCCCTCCGACGGTGAAGCGATCGGCTCCCGCGCCCCTGACCTTCACCCGGGGGAGCTTCTCCGCCAGCTCGTCCACCGGCTCGCGGAGCATCATCCAGACGCGCACGTCGAGGGTGCCCTCCTCGGCCATGCGCGTCAGCAGCTCGGCCTCCTCGAACTGGCCGCCCGCGTCCTGGAAGCTCGTGACGCCCTTCCGCAGGCACTCCTCCACGGCGAAGCGGGCCATCTCCCGCGGGGCCCGCGGGCGGGACCGCATCGTCGCGGGTCGCAGGAGGCCCGACGCGGTCTCGCGCATGGCCCCGATGGGGACGCCCCCGGCGTCCCGCACGATCTCGCCGCCCTCGGGATCGACGGTGTCCTTCGTGATGCCGGCGAGGCGCATGGCGAGGGCGTTGGCGAAGGTCGCGTGCCCGCTCGCGTGGGTCAGGATGACCGGGTGTTCGGGGGAGACCGCCGAGAGGGAGTCGTGCCGCGGCAGGCCCTCGACAGCGCCCGGAGGAGCCGTCGCCCACTTCTCCTGGTGCCATCCACGGCCGCGGATCAGCGTGCCCGGCGGGAGTTCCCTCGCTGCCGCCGCCACGAGCGCGACGATGTCGTCCCAGGTCTTCGCCTTGCGAAGGTCGAGCTGCATGGCGCTGTCGCCCACTCCGAGGAAGTGGCCGTGCCCCTCGATGAAGCCCGGGATCGCGAGCCGT
>CBFIJG010000008.1:55155-78027 GCA_965662915.1 Planctomycetota bacterium
CCGTCGAGGTCGATGACGCGCGTCGAGGCGTCCTTGAGCGCCAGGATCTCGTCCTCGGTCCCGAGGGCCAGGACGCGCTCATCGTCGAAGGCGATGGCCTCGGCGACGGT
The DNA here is from genome assembly GCA_965662915.1 of Planctomycetota bacterium. Classification (GTDB taxonomy): domain Bacteria; phylum Planctomycetota; class UBA1135; order UBA1135; genus Saltatorellus. The sequence goes on from CBFIJG010000008.1 coordinate 55,266, forward strand.
GTTCGCCGCGTCCACCGCCACGACCTTGCCGCCCGTGAGGATCGTCGTCGCTCGCGGCAGGTAGCGCGGCGGGAGCGGCTGGTCCTCGCGCTCGGCGTCCCAGCCGATGGAGAGGATCCACCAGCGCGCGCCGTCCTGCATCAGCTGGATCGTGTTGATGCCGCGCACGAAGGGCACCGCCGCGTCCTTCGCCTCGAAGCCCTCGTAGGTGCTCCACACGTGCGCGATGCCGCCGAAGCGCTCGACCTCGCGAGCGACCTCGCGCTCATGGAAACCCTGGCGCTGCGTCCACCGCTCCGCCTGGGCAACGTAGTCGCCCGGCGTCATGCTCACGACGTCCCAGGTCCCCTTCACGGGGTCCGGACGCAGAGGCGTGAGCCGGCCGAGTTCGGGGTGGAAGAGCGAGCGGAAGCGGTCCCAGTCCCGCGCCTCGCCGGCGTCCCCCGAGATCACGTCGTAGAGGGACTCGAGCAGGGCGTCGATGGTGCCGACGTCCGCCGGGTCGGCGGCCGGCCACGGCGCCGCGTCGGCGTCCTGTGGAGCCGTGGGAGCCGCCGCGGCGGCGAGGGAGGTGAGGACCGCGGGGACGAGAGCGGTCGCAGCGAGTTGGCGCAGCATGGGGACGTCGTGTTGGAGGTGGATCCAGGGCCCATGAGATTAGGGCCCCGGCGCCGACCGGGGGCGCGGCTCACCGAAACGCGACCTGCATGCGTCCGCTCGAGCGCGACCGCCCTACGCTTCGGCCCCATGAGCGCCTCCAGCCATCCCCACTTCGACGACCGCGGCACGCTCCGCTGGTTCACGTCCCTCGCCGACGCCCGCGCCGAGGCGGCCGCCACGGGCAAGCGCATCTTCATCGAGTTCGGCCGCGAGCTCTGAAGCCAGTGCCGCAGCCTCGTGGAGGCTGTCGTTCCCCGTCCCGACGTGGCGGAGCTCCTCCAGCGCGGCTATGTCGCCGTGGCGTCGGACTGTGACGACCCCGAGGACGAGGTCATGGCCCTCGCCGCGAAGCTGGAGGACGCGATGATGCTGCCCTTCGTGCTCTTCGCCGACGCCGACGGGAGCTTCGTGGACGGCTACTCGGGCGTCGTGACGCCGCCCTACCTGCTCAAGAAGCTGAACGAGCACATGCCCGCCGGCGCGGGGGAGTGATTCCCGCGCGCCGCCGGCCCGGCGCGCTCACCAGGACACGCCGCAGGCGCCCGAGAAGTTGAAGCCCAGGCCGACGGTCTCGCGGTGCCAGACCTGGAAGTAGGTCGTGACGCCGGTCGCGGCGGAGTAGGTCCCCACCGAGCTGGGGATCATCGTCATGTCCCACTCTCCCGCGGCGGAGGAGAGGGTGATCTCTCCGGCGGCACCCATGTTCTTGATCTGGCCGGGACCGTCGAAGCGGCCGATGCCGCCCGAGGAGTTCGGGTCGATGCACAGCCAGCCGTTGCCGGCGAGGACCACCTGGGGCGCGATCCGACCGAGCCCGGCGGCGAACAGACCCCACTGGTTCGGGGGCAGGTCGTAGCCCCGCAGGGTGCACTCGCCGACCCCGATCGACGTCGAGCCGAGCACCTCGATCTTGCCGCTCGCTCCGGTCGAGTTGGTCGCCCCCGTGCAGGTGGGATCGCTGATCACGTTCGCGGTGAGGTCGCACGGCTCGCCCTCCATCCCGAGCAGGAACCCCGCCCAGGGGTTGGTGGGTGAGTTCGCGCAGCTTCCGCCCGGGACGTACCCGCCCTGGATCTGGTAGCAGCCGCTGCCGTTCGGGAGCGCCCCGCCGGGTCCCTGCTCGAGGTAGATGCTGTCCGCGTTCTCGTAGCCCGTACCACCGTCGCACGCGCTCGGTCCGCCGTAGTAGGTGTCCGAGCCGGTGAACAGCCCGGTCGTGGACCAGCCGGGATCGGTGAACGCGGGGTCACCGCCCAGGATCGGGCCCGCCGCTGCGTTCCCCGTTCCGGTGTACTCCCAGAGGATCCCGAGGGTGTTCTGCGCCGGATCGGTCTCTCCGCCCACGCTGTCGAGGCAGAACTCCGCGCCGCCGCTGAGGTCGATGTTCAGGAACCAGCATCCGTTGCTGGGGAGGCCGCTCAGCTCGATCGAGGCGTTGACGCCGCGCGTGGTCCCGGTGCACGGCTCGTAGTCGTCGTAGAAGGCGAGCCTGAACCCGGAGGCTGCGGCCGTCGGCTCGAGGTCGCAGTAGGCGAGCGTGACCGAGTTCACGCGATAGAAGTCGATCGTGCCGCCGATGCTGAAGGGACCGGGATTGGCAGCCGCCGGGAGCTCGGCGGCATCGATGGCGAACCCGCCGGCCGCGCTCCCGGTCGGGCCCGCGGACGCGAGGAAAGTGCTTCCGAAGGCCGTGTTGCTGTAGATCCGGTTCGACGATCCACGTCGCTGTTCGCCGCTCGCGCGGCGCGTCCAGGTGCCGGTCGCCAGGTGGTAGGTGCCTGCGTCGCGGACGGGACCATCGATCTCGGAGACCTGGTCGATGGGCAGCGAATGGGGGGCCTGGGCCGCGGCCGGCGCTCCGAGCAGGGCTGCTGCGAGCGCGGATCCGAGGGCGGCGGGGTGCGTGAAGCGCATGGTTCTCTCCTCAGGTCGGGTCCTCGCTGAACCTCGTGGGCGAACGGGCCAGCGCCAGCGATGACGGGAGGGTCGGGCTCCGGGGTTCCCCTGATCCGGGGGGGGTCGCGATCGACGTCAGCCGAGGCCAGGGGTCCCCATCAGCGCCCATCCGAGGGCGGCCACCGACAGCGCCGCGAGGGCGGGGTGGACCAGGGAGAAGGCCCGTTTCCGCGTCTTGTGGCGCAGGGTGCGCATGGCCACCACGGCGCCGACTCCTCCGCCGGCGAGGGAGACGAGGTGCAGCGTCCACTCGGGAACGCGGAAGTCACCTCTCCTCGCCTGGCGCTTGTCGACGGCCCACAGCGGATAGGCCGCCACGTTGATCGCGAGAAAGTACGCGAGCGCGGGCGAGGCGCGGAGGTACTGCCTCGCGCCCATGAAGAGGAGCGACGCCAGGACCATCGTGAGGACGATCGTGCTCCTGATCGGCGAGGCGCGCAGGTTCATCCAGAGCGCTTCCAGTCACGGTCGGACATGAACTGACGCCACGCTTCGCGCTGATGAGTGGTCGCCACCTCGAAGATGGGCGACCACTGGGGCGCTCGGGGCTCGCGCAGGAGCCGCATGCCGCAGTCCTGCATGAGCTTGGAGCCCTTGCGCCGATTGCACTGCACGCAGGCGAGCACGCAGTTCTCCCAGGAGTTCTCGCCGCCGCGCGAGCGCGGCAGGACGTGATCGATGGAGAGCTCCGCCGCGGCGGGCCGGCGGCCGCAGTACTGACAGCGCTGCTCGTCGCGACGCATCAGGTTGCGCCGCGTGAAGGGGAGGATCTGGCGCGGAACGCCGCTGAAGTCGCGGAGAACGACCACCTCGGGAGCCTTGAAGATCATGCTCACCGTGGAGACGTACGGTTCGTCCTCGGCGACCGCGAGCCGTGTCCACGATTCGAAGTCGTGGGTCTGATAGGTCCCCGGCTCGATGGCCCGAGCGGCTCCCGTGTAGAGGAGCGAGAGCGCGTCACGCACGGGCGTCGTGGCGATGGCGAGCCACGAGCGATTGAGGACGAGGGTCTGACGGGCGAGGACGGCGGAGGTCATCGCTGCCCTCCCGCCGAGACGTGTGTTCCGGTTGGTCGTCCCTTCCACATGCCTCGACAACATAGGCGACGCCGCGGCCGGATCGAGGCTGAAGTCGGGCCACGGGCCCTTTGATCGACGCTTGACGGCGCGCTGACGCATCTCCAGCGCGCTTCGCGCGCCGCGTCCTGAGACGGAGTGACGCGCGCGCTTCGGAGCCGATCGCCGAAGCGGGCTCCTTCGAAACACGTCGCGGCGGTAACGTCGGGCGCGTGGAGATGCCGACCGACCCGCCGCCGCCGTTCGAGCTCGAGGGGCCGGAGTGCGAGTGGAAGGAGAGGCTCCCGCGGTCCGAGCGGCTGGCCCGGACCTTCGCCGCGTTCGCGAACGGCGCCGGGGGCCGGCTCTGGGTCGGCGTCCGGGACGACGGACGGGCGATCGGTGTCGGCCGGCCGGACGAGGTGCAGCAGGAGCTCGAGCGCATCGCGAGCGAGCTCGTCGTCCCGCCGCTCGACGTCGCGATCGGTCGCCACGAGTACGCCGGGCGGGTGCTCCTCGTCGCGCGCGTGGGGAGGGCCGGGGCGCGCCCGGTGCTGGCTTCCGGGAGGGATGGGAGCTGGCAGGCGTTCCATCGGGATGGAGCGTCCACCCGGATCGCACCGCGCGCGCTGGTGAAGTCGTGGGAGCGCGCATCGCCCGCGCGCTCCCTGGACGCGAAGGCCCGGCGCGTCCTGCGGGAGATCGCCGAGCGCAGTCATCACGACGGTTCCGGTCCCAACCTCGTGGAGGTTGCGCGCTTCGGGCGCTTCGGCAAGCGCGCGGCGCGGAGGCTCGTGGTCGAACTGGTCCAGCAGGGCCTCGTCACCGAGCGCGAGGGTGGACGCTTCGGGCTCACGCCCGAGGGGCACCGGCGCGTACGCCGACGCTGATCTTCGAGCGGGCGTGGACCCACGAGCGCCATGGCGAATTCACGTCGCCGAAGTAAGCTGTGCGTTTCGCCGGGTGCCGTCGAACTCTCACGACTTCCTCCCCGGCGTGCCTTGCGAGGTCTCCGCCCCGAGTGGGCGCCCTCCCCTCCGCGGCCCGGGTGGGCCGCACACCACTTCCCCAGGCCCGGGTGGGCCAGGAACCATGGCAAGACCGATCCACCGCGCGCTCATCTCCGTCTCCGACAAGGACGGCCTCGAGAACTTCGCGCGACAGCTCTGCGACCACGGCGTCGAGATTCTCTCCACCGGCGGGACGTACCGCGCGCTCGAGGCGGCGGGTCTCCCGGTCGTCGAGGTGAGCGCTCACACCGGCTTCCCCGAGATGATGGACGGCCGGGTGAAGACCCTGCACCCGATGATCCACGGCGGCATCCTCGCCGTGCGTGACAACGTGGACCACGCGGCCGCGATGGACGAGCACGCGATCGCGCCCATCGATCTCGTGGTGGTCAACCTCTACCCCTTCGAGGCGACCATCGCCAAGGAGGGGGCGACGCGCGACGAGTGCGTCGAGCAGATCGACATCGGCGGCCCGTCGATGGTTCGCTCCGCCGCGAAGAACCACAAGTTCGTGGCGATCGTCACCGAATCGGATCAGTACCCCGAGCTGCTTGCCGAGCTCCAGGAGAACGAGGGGGGCCTGTCCGACGGGTTCCGGCGCCGTCTGGCGCAGCGCGCTTTCGCGCGCACCGCGTCCTACGACGCGGCGATCGCCGGGTGGCTCTCGCGGATCGATCAGGAGGAGGGTGAGGCTCTGGAGTACCCGGAGCGATTCACCCTCGCGGGCAAGAAGGTCCTCGACCTGCGCTACGGCGAGAATCCGCACCAGGCGGCCGCCTTCTACCGCACCGAGCCGTGCCCCGAGCCCTGCGCGGCCCACGCGGAGGTGCTGAACGGCAAGGCGCTTTCCTACAACAACCTGGTCGACCTCGACGCGGCCCACGCCCTCGCGTCGGAGTTCTCCGACCCCTTCGTCGCGGTCATCAAGCACACAAACCCGTGCGGGGCCGCCGTCGCCGCGACCATCTCCGAGGCGCTCGAGAACGCGTGGTCGGGTGATCCGATCAGCGCGTTCGGTTCCGTGCTCGCGTTCACCCGGCCGCTGGACCTCGCGAGCGCGACGTTCCTCGTGGACGGCAACCGCTTCGTCGAGGCGATCATCGCCCCGGACTTCGACGAGGACGCCTTCGAGCTGCTGACGCGCAAGCCCCGCTGGGGGAAGAGCGTCCGGCTCCTGTCCTGCGGGCCCTTCGGCCCCGACACCCAGGAGCAGCGCCAGCTCATGGTGAAGCAGATGTCCGGTGGCTTCCTCGTCCAGGATCGTGACGGGACCTGCGAGACCGAGTTCGAACAGGTCTCCAGCGCGGCGCCGACGGCGGAGCAGCTCGAGGAGCTGGCCTTCGCGAATCGCATCTCCAAGCACGTCAAGTCGAACGCGATCGTCCTGACCCGCGAGAGGATGGTCACCGGCGTGGGCGCGGGGCAGATGAGCCGCGTCGACTCGGTCCGCATCGCAGCGCACAAGGCCGGCGATCGCGCCTCGGGATCGGTGCTCGCGAGCGACGCGTTCTTCCCCTTCCCCGACGGGGTCGAAGCCGCTCTCGACGCGGGCATCGTAGCTGTCGTCCAGCCGGGCGGCTCGGTGCGTGACGACGAGGTCGTGGCGGCCGCCGACAAGGGGGGCGTCCCGATGCTGTTCTCCGGGGCCCGGCACTTCCGCCACTGATTCCGGAGCAGCGCAGCCGCTCGGCGCATCACGAGAGCCGCGGGCGCACCCTGGAGGGATGCGCCCGCGGCTCGTCTCGTTCGCGGGGGCTCCGGCGGTCCGGGCTCACTCCTCGGTGAGGACGACGGCCGCGCCGTCCGCCGTCTCGATCACGCGGGCCGCGCCCGAGCGGTCGATCCAGTCGTAGAACTCCGCGAGCGGAGTCACGAGTCCCATGTGGGGGATGACCGTCGGGCGGATCGCGCCGTGGGTGTAGATCTTCGAGAAGATCCCGACGAGCTCCCGTGTCTCGTGACTGTAGATGCCGCCGCCCGAGTTGCCGATGTAGGTGGGCGCCGAGATCATCCAGAAGCGCTCGCCGTCGACGCGGTGATGGAGATCCGAGATGTGGCCTTCGGTCGGGATCGGGTCGTTGCCGAGCGGGCAGCCGACGGCGACGATCGGATCGAACACGCGAGCAGTGCGGAGCCTCGCGCGGCTCGGGAGCTGCGCACCGTGTTCGAGCCGCTGGTCCGTGTCCAGCACGAGGAGCGCAGCATCGAGCGACACGTCGTGGGCCACCACCGACGCCGTGAGGTCGTTCTTCCGGCCGTCCTGGTCCCGCAGGACGATCGGGACGGGGCAGTCCGCGTCGGCGGACGTCGCCCGGATGTCGCGGACCACGTGCCACGAGGTGAGCAGCAGCGTGCGGAATCTCGTCGGATCCTCGTCGAGGGGACGGGACGGCAGGAGGATTCCGCTGCCGACGGTGCTCTCGCCGGCGAGCTGTACCGTGGGAGCGACCATGGCGCGCCACTGGGCGCCGGCGTCCGTCTCGACCCGGCTCTCGAATCGCTCGAGCTGGTCGCGCGTGGCGCTGACCATGCTCGCCGTCGCCTCGACGGTGTCGACGAGCCTCGCGAGCTCACGGTCCGCGCCGGCCTCCAGAGCATCCAGGCGGTCGGCCTGGATCGCGAGCTCGTCCCATGCGGCGCGCTCCGTGGCCAGGGCGCTGCGCAGGCGCAGCACCTCGTCGGAGAGAACCCGGGCGGTCTCCTCGTGCTCCAACGCGAGCCCGCGCGTCCGCTCCAGCTCGTCCTTCAGCGCCGCCGTCTCGGCTGCGACCTGGTCGGCGAGCGCGTTCGCTTCGGAGGTGCGCGTGGCAGCCGTCGCCTCGAGCGCCTCGATCCGTCCGTCGAAGCTGGCCTGGCGCGTGATGCCCAGGGCGATGAGGCCGCTAGCGGCCATGAGCACCAGGAGGATTCGGGTCATGAGGCAGGAGCGATACTCGGCGGCCGCTGCGCGGCGACGCCGATGGAGAAACACGATGGGCCGGGTGAGGCTCACCGCTGTAATGCAGGTTCCTTAATGCTCCGGATCGTCCAGGCAAGGCCCACGAATCCACCCCATCCCGGATCTTCAGCGCGCCCGCTCGGTGCTGCGATCTGTCGCACCTGTGGAAAACCCGCCGACCCCAGCGCCCTTGACGGCCTCTTGATGCGCGCTCGCTCGAGTTCTCCACATCGCGGAGGCGCCACCGTGGAAGGCCTAAGGCTATGAAGTAAATGGGTTTACGTCTTTATTTTATCCCTTCTCAACCGCGCCCGCACAGATTTCCACGTGGCCCGAAGCGATCCAACGGCCTCAGCGGTGCGAGTCGCTGCCCCTCGAGATCGCGGTCCGTCGTGGCCAGTCGACGCGAGCGTGCACCGCGACGCCCCACGCGCTGGCCGCGGTGCTTGGATCGCCTCGTCTCGGGTCGCTCGGACCTGCGTCCAGGTCTTGGAGCACTGCCCGGCGCGGCCCATGAACCTGGAAGAGCGGGAGCGGCCCTCCGCCGCCGGTCTCACCCGTTCCAGCTCCCGGGGCCGAACGCGACCATCCGGCGGGCCGAATCGAATCGCCCGCGCCCCTTCGAACACCCCCGTGACCCCCCGGGCTAGGATGCCCGCGCCATGGCCATTTCACCCATCGCAGACTGCGTCGAGGACCTCGCCAAGGGGCGCATGGTGATCCTCGTGGACGACCCCGATCGCGAGAACGAGGGTGACCTCGCGATGCTCGCGGAGTTCGTCACCGCGGACGACATCAACTTCATGGCCAAGGAGGGCCGGGGGCTCATCTGCATGCCCCTCGACGCCGCGCTCTGCGACAAGCTCGAGCTGCCGATGCAGGCCTCCCACAACACGAACGCCCACGGGACGGCCTTCACGATCTCGATCGAGGCTGCCAGCGGTGTCTCCACGGGCATCAGCGCCGCGGACCGGGCCCACACCATTCGCGAGGCCGTCCGTCCCGACGCGACCGCGGCCGATCTGGCCCGCCCGGGCCACATCTTCCCCCTGCGGGCGAGGAACGGCGGTGTGCTCGTTCGAGGGGGTCAGACCGAGGGCATCGTCGATCTCGCGCGTCTCGCCGGTGGTACGCCGGCCGGCGTGATCTGCGAGATCATGAACGACGACGGGACGATGTCGCGCATGCCCGAGCTCGAGGTCTTCGCGGAGAAGCACGACCTCAAGATCTGCACGATCGCGGATCTGATCGAGTATCGGCGCCGCAACGAGTCCCTCGTCGAGGCCGCGGTGGAGACGCCCGTGCCCATGCAGACGGAGTACGGCCTCTTCCACATGCACCTCTTCCAGTCTCAGCTCGACGACAAAGAGCACGTGGCGCTGAGCTTCGGGCTCGTCTCCGCGGAGACCGGTCGGCTGCCGGAATCCCTCGAGGAAGACGTCTTCGTTCGGGTCCACTCCGAGTGCATCACCGGCGACGTCTTCGGCAGCCAGCGCTGTGACTGCGGCCCGCAGCTCGACAAGGCCATGTCGATCATCGCCAGCCAGGGCCGCGGGGTCGTCGTCTACCTCCGCCAGGAGGGTCGCGGCATCGGCCTCGCCAACAAGCTGAAGGCCTACCACCTCCAGGACCGCGGCATGGACACCGTGGAGGCCAACGAGGCCCTCGGGCTGCCGGTGGACCTCCGCGAGTACGGGATCGGCGCTCAGATCCTCCAGCACCTCGGAGTTCGCCGTATGCGGCTGCTGACGAACAATCCCAAGAAGATCCACGGCCTCTCGGGCTATGGGATCGAACTGGTCGACCAGGTGCCCCTCGAGATCGAGCCCAACCCCAACAACATCGGGTACTTGCGTACGAAGAAGGACCGGCTGGGGCACACCCTCCAGGGGGCCCTCGGGGCCGAGGGAGGTCATCCGGCGCCCTCCGGCGGATCGCGGGAATAGGCCGGGTCGCGGGGCGTCCGAGGAGGCGCCGATGGCGACCCTGATGCACATGCGCGAGCCCCATGCCTCCGATCCCGAACCCTCCCCCGAGCGGGCGGGCGAGGGAGCGAACGCGGTGGCTGAGAGCGGCGCGGACGATCTGACGCTCGTGCAGGCCACCCTGGCCGGCGATGCGGCGGCGTTCGAGACGCTCGTGGAGCGCTACCAGCGCCGGCTCTTCGGCCTGGTGCGCCACTACACGCGCAGCGCGGCCGAGGTCGAGGACATCGTCCAGGACACGTTCCTCAAGGCGTACAGCCGCCTGGGGACGTTCCAGCAGTCCTCTTCCTTCTACACCTGGCTGTACCGCATCGCGGTCAACACGATCCTCGACGTGATGAAGCGTCACGGGCGTAGCCCAGTGACGGCGGTCGAGGACCCCGAGCTCGTCCAGCGCAGCGGGACCGGCGCCGAGGACGCCACGTCGAGTCGCCTCCAGGTCCGGCCCGACGAGCGCCTCGAGCGCGAGGAGATCGCCGCGATCACGAGGAGCGTGATGGACGAGCTGCCCGAGATCTTCCGCACCGTGCTCGTCATGCGCGAGCTCGAGCAGATGGCCTACCAGGACATCGCGGACACCCTCGACATCTCCATCGGCACCGTCGAGTCGCGCCTCTTCCGGGCGCGCGCCAAGTTCAAGCAGAAGCTCTTGAAGCTGCATCCCGAGTTCGCCCGAGGGGCGGAGGCAGGTACGTGATGGATCAGGACGATCGAAAGCAGGACCCGACCCACGGCAGGCGCGTTGATGCGCCGGAGGACACCTCGCTGCGCGAGTGGTTCGTGCCCACCGAGGAGGTGCCGGTCCCCGCCGGCTTCGCCAGCCGCGTGGCCCGCCTCGCCTTCGAGGGCGTCGATGCGCCCTGGGAGGACGACGTCGTGCTCACCCCGGCCGGACCCGGCGGGGCGACCGCCGGCTCCGAGCAAGGGCGCATCCTCTCGTTCACGATGAGCCTGGCCGCCGCCGCGGCGGCCGCGGTGATCATCTTCTCCCTCATCCTCGCGGGCTCCGACACCAGCGACGCCACCGCGGACCAGGGCATCTCGGCCGACACCTCCCTCGAGGAGAAGCTCGAGCTGCTCGAGGCCGAGAACCGTGACCTGGAGTCCTCGCGGCCCGGGTCCGAAGAGGCCGACGCCCGGTGAACAGTCTTCGTCTCTGGTCGGTGGTCCTGGCCGCCGCGTGGTTCCTCGCGGGCTTCGCGGCGGGCCGCGTGGTTTCGGCCACGGACCAGGAGAAAAGCCCCCTTTCCCGCTACTCTCAGCGGCTCTCCGAGGACTTCGAACTGAGCGGGCTCCGCCGCGACGCCCTGATCCAGGTCCTGGAGCAGGACCAGCGAGACCGAGCAGCCGTCCGCCGCAAGTACGAACTGGCCTCCCGCGACGCGATGGAGCCCGACCTTCGCGAGCTCGACGAGAAACTCGAGGACACGATCCGCAACACGATCCTGCCCCCCGCCGAGCGGGAGCGCTACGACCAGCTCAGACGCCCGATCGAGCTCACCGCTGCCCGCTGAGGCCGCCCCGAACGCACATCCCGGCCTGCCCGGCCGCCCTCCCCCTCTCCATCCCTCATGGCACGTTCCTGCGGCATCCGCATCGGCCCCCGGCGCTTCGAGCTCGTCGTGCTCGACGGCAGCGCCAAGCGCCACAAGATCTCCGCGTACCACGTCGGCGAGTTCTCCGTCGAGGACGCCGCCGCGTTCGAGGAGGGTGACGTCTCCGGCGTCGCCACCGCGCTCAAGGAGGCCGCGAAGGCGCACCGGATCCCGACCGACAACCTCTCGGTCGTCGTGGCGAGCGACCGCGCCGCCTACCGCCACCTCACGGTCCCCTTCTCCGAGCGCCAGAAGATCGACCAGGTCCTGAAGTTCGAGGTGGAGAGCGAGCTGTCGCACTTCGACATCGACGACGTCGTGGTCGACTACCACGTCATGCACGAGAACGACGCGGGCGCGGAGCTGCTCGTGACGGCCGTGCCCAAGGAGGACGTCCAGCGCGCGATCTCCGCGTGCGAGAAGGCCGGCCTCGAGCCCCTCGAGATCGAGGTCGAGGGGACGGCCATGGTCAACGCCGCCTTCGCGGCGGACATGTGCCACATCGACGACGCCCAGGTCCTGGTCCACGTGGGTGAGCACTCGACCTGCGTCGCCGTGGTCGCGGGCGCCGAGGTGCGCGAGTTCCGCACGATCCACATCGGCGCCATGACCCACCTCTCCAAGGAGCTCCACGGGAGCGCCGCCGAGGCGGAGGGTGCGGAGAGCGGCGGCGCCTCCGCGGAGGGTGCGGGCATCGACCCGGTCGAGGCCAGTCGCCGCATCGACCAGGCCCTCAAGCGCATCCGGCGTGAGCTCGGCCGCACGATCTCCGCGGCGCGCACGCCCCAGAGCATCGAAGCGATCTACGCCTGCGGGATGGAGCTGCCGGGTCTCATCGGCGGAGAGGTCCTCGGCGTTCCCGTGTACGTGCTCGACTGCTTCGAGGCGGACTCCGGCCAGCCCGCTGACGGCTTCGGCCAGCTCGTCGCCTCCTACGGCTGCGCCTTCCGCCAGCTCGGCGGCGGCGTCATCAAGCCGAGCCTGCGCCGGGAGGAGCTGCGCTACACCGGGACCTGGGAGCGGCTGGAGTTCCCAGTCGCGTTCGCGGCCCTGATGCTCACGACGTTCTTGGGGATGCTGTACATCATCCAGACGAAGACCCTGGACTTCATGTCGTTCTCGGTCCGCCGACAGCTCAACCTGTCGAACGTGTACATCGTCGGCGACCCCAAGAACCCGCGCAGCGATCCGATCATGGACCCGCTGCCGGACAAGAAGGACTCGCCGCTCCTCGACTGGACCGCGACCTACCGCGACCTCTCCAGCTACGATCTGCCGGAGGGCGCGAAGCCGCCGCTGGAGGCGTTCTCCGACATCAGGCGCGAGATGATGCGCCTCGTCCGCGAGGCGAGCAAAGGGACGACGACCGAGGCGCTCCCCCTGCCGCCGTCGGCGTTCTCGGCGATGACGCTCGTCCTCGGCGTGCTCGAGGGCGGCGTCCGGAATGGTTGGCGCCCGTCTCTCCGCACGCTCGACGCGAGCTACGTGAAGGGGAAGAGCGGCGACAGCCTCCCCGAGCACATCAAGGTCGACCTCGGCGCGACCTTGTTCGCGAGTGACACCGTCGTCGCCACCTCACACCTTCGTCAGTTCCAGCGGGCCCTCGAGGCGGAGAGCTGGTGCCTGGACGTCGAGATGCCCAGTACCGACCCCATCGACGGGGGGGGAGGGCTCACCTTCAAGGGGATGAAGATCCTCGTGAACCCCAAGCGTCTGGCCGAGGCGGCCTCCAACTGAGCTCCGCGGAGCAGATCGAAGGAGAGAACGAACGATGGTCCGCATCATGATCGTGCTGCTCGTGCTCGGCTCGAGCTTCCTGGGCTGGAAGGTCCTCGAGCAGCGAGAGGAGATCAGCCTCTACGAAGCCGCGATGGCGCCCGGTGGACAGGTCGAGCAGGACATGACCGTGATCCAGGACGCCGCCTACAAGTACACGAGCCGCAAGAAGCTCAAGGAGCAAGAGGGCATCAAGGGCGACGTCACCGACCAGGGGAGCATCGCCGAGTACGTCCGCCGCCTCTGCCAGGGGGACAACGTCCAGTGGGGCGCGGTCTCGATCGGCAAGGCGCGCGATGCGTCCAACCTCAAGGGGTACACCGACTTCACCTACAAAGTGGACCACAGCGACAAGAAGGACGCTGTCGGCCGCGGGAACATCGCCAACCTCTTCTGGTTGCTCGAGCGCGGCAGCTCGAAGCTGAAGGTCACCAAGATCCAGATCGACGCGGTCGGCAAGGCCAAGCCACACGAGATCCCCGAGGACAGCTGGAACGTTGGATTCGAGGTGACCGTGCGCGTCCCCGACGAATCCGGGGGCCGGCGCTGAGCCGACCGCTCCGACGAGCGCCGCGAGGGCCCCGTTCGAGGGGGTCTCGCGGCGCTCGCCGTTCCAGCGCGCGCTCAGCGCGTCGCGAGCGCGCAGCCGATCAGCCGGTACAGCATCCGCGAGCCCACGATCGCGTCCCACTCGTCGCTCGCGACCTCGTTCAGATCGAGCGACACCACGCGCTTCCCGCTCTTCGCCAGCTCGTCGAGCCAGATCATGGTCTCGTCCCAGCCGAGTCCGCCCGGCACCGGCGTGCCCGTTCCCGGGCACAGAGACGGATCGAGGGCGTCGATGTCGAAGGTGACGTGCACGAGTTCCGGCAGCTGCGCGATCGTCTCGCGGGCCTTCGCCCGCGTCCGGCCGCCGTGGCGAGCCTCGTCGAGGTCGAGGTCGGTGATCATGCGCACGCGCGGGTCGTCGCGCGCGGTGTCGAACTCCTGCTCGCAGAGGTCGCGAATCCCCACCTGGACGAGAGAGGCCACGCCCGGGCACTCCGCGAGGACGTTGTGCATGACCGACGCGTGGGACCAGCGCAGCCCCTCGAAGGCGGGCCGGAGATCCGCGTGGGCGTCGAACTGGAGGACCCCGAGCCCACCATGGTGAGCGGCTGAAGCGTCGATGGCTCCGAAGGGAGTCGAGTGATCGCCGCCGACGATCACAGGGAGTTTGCCGGCGCCGAGGGCCTCGGCCGTGAAGGCGCGGACGTGCCCGTTCATCTGCTCGCCGAAGGCCTCGATCTCGGAGACCGCCGCCGCGTCCTGCTCCGAGGCGCCCCCCTTCTCGATCAGAGGTGCGGCGAGAGCTCGGGCCGCGCGGCTCCATCCCTCGATCTCCGGCGCGATCGGGGCCATCCAGATGCCCACCTCGTAGGGCCGGCCGAAGAGGAGGTCGAAGAGGTCGATCTGGCGGCTCGCCTCGAGCATGGCCGCGGGCCCTCCAGCGGTCCCGGTCCGGAACGAGGTGGTCGCCTCGAAGGGCACCCCCATGACGTGCACGAGGGCGTCCTCGGGTCCGTGGGGGAGGCCGAAGAGGCCGCTGTCCGGCGCGGAGGCGCCGCCGGGGTCGAAGTCCATGCCCGCATTCTGCCCCGGAGACGGCCCCGGGCCACGGATTCGGCAACCAAGGCGCAAGGGAGCGGCATCGCGCCCGATGGACCCGGGAGAGGAGGCCATCCCCGGCTTTCCCAGGGCCCCGTCGAATGCCCCGCGAGCCGCGGGGTAGAGGGACCTCCACAGAACCGGCCGGGGCGACAGTTCCTCCCCGCGCCCGCCCGCCCCGACCCGTGGGCCCTCCCGAAGCCGCCCTGGCGGTCACCGCAGAGCACCGATGAGCGAAGACGAAGAACGCGGCGGACCCCGCCGGCCCGAGGACGGATTCGATCCGCCCTGGGGCTCCAAGTGGAAGAAGAGCCGCGGCTCCCGAGGCCCCGACATGTCCGAGGTCCCGACGGTCGTCCGCGTCGCGGGCGCCCTGCTCGCGCTGGCGGTCGTGCTCCTCGCGGCCCTGGGGATCAGCGGCCGGCTCGGCGTCACCCGGGTCGAGGCCAACGAGGTCGCCCTGCGCGTCAACTACCTGACGGGCGCCGAGGATGTGATCACCCGGCCAGGCTATCAGTTCTACGTGCCCTTCCTGATGGACGTGTACGAGATCGACCGGACGACGCAGGAGTACCGCATGACCGGCGACGAGTACCGCGGGGACAGCCTCGCGCCGTACCTGACCGTCCGCGCGAACGACGGCTCCAACTTCTGGTTCGACGAGCTGAAGATCCAGTACGAGGTGATTCCCGAGTCCGTCGACACGATCGTGTCCGACTCCGGGCCCGGTGACGACTACAAGCACGAGTGGATCAAGGCCCACGCGCGCTCGATCCTGCGGGACGAGTTCGGCCGCTACAGCGCGGTCGACGTGTCCGACCCGACCACCTACAAGCAGGCGCCCGAGGAGGCCAAGCGCATCATGAACGAGGCGCTCCGGGACCACGGAATTCGCGTCGTGCGGATCGTGACGCCCACGCCTCAGTTCGACGAGCGCTACGAGGACGCCATCGAGCAGCGCAAGGAGGCGGACCAGGAGGTCGAGGAGCTCAAGGCGCGCTTCCTGCAGCTCGTCGAGAAGAAGGAGCAGCGGCTCGCGGCGGTCCGCAAGGAGAAGGACGTCGAGATGCAGCAGCTCCAGGGTGAGCTGATCCGCTCTCTCCGAGCCGCCGAGCAGGACGCCATCCGCGTACGCAAGACGGCCGACGCCTACGCCACGGAGCGGCGCGCCCAGGGGCGCGCCGAGGAGGCGCAGCTCAACGCCCAAGCCATGGGTCTCACCGCGAAGTACACCAAGGAAGCGGAGGGCATCGAGAGCCGGGCCAGGGCCCTCGAGGAGCGCGGCGAGGTCGTCGTGCGCGAGGCCCTCGTCCAGAAGCTGCTCGGCGTCCGCTTCACCCTCGTCCCCTACAGCCGCGATCCAGCGCCGGAGCGGCTCGAGCACAGCGGGCTGAAGCCCACGGACGAGATCACGCCCGCCGTCTCCGGAGGTGAATCCCGATGAAAGGCCTCGCCAAGATCTTCGTGACGATGGTCGGGCTCGCGCTCGTCGGATTCGTCGTCCTCTCCACTCTCTTCATCCGGGTCCACCCCTGGTCGTACGGAGTCAAGCAGAACCTCGTCGCAGGCGGTGTCGCCGACAGCGACGCGCGGACCGGTTTCGCGTTCCGGATTCCCGGCGTGCACAAGTGGCACATGATCGAGAGAAGGACGCACTTCGTGACCTTCGCGGACGTCAATCGCCGGAGCGGCATCGGGACCACGCGCGAGTCCCTCGAGATCCGGACGAAAGACGGCAACCTCGCCAGCTACGACCTGACCATCACCTACAAGGTGATCGAGGGCAAGGCGAACGAGATCGTCCGTCAGGGCAACGCCGAGAAGTACCGAGGCCTGGCGGTCGACGCCATCGAGGGCACGATGCGCGAGGAGCTCGCGAATCTCTCCTCCGAGGAGATCTCCAGCACCGAGCAGCGGCTCGAGGTCGCGGCCGGCGCGCTGCCGGCGCTGCGGGTCGTGCTCGCCAAGAACTTCCTCGAGCCCGAGCAGGTCCTCATCCGCGCCGTCCGTTTCCAGCGGTCCTACGAGGCGAAGCTGCAGGCCAAGCAGCTGACCTACCAGGAGCTCCAGCTCGCTCAGAGCCAGAGGCTGGTGGAGGACGAGCGCGGAAAGACCGAGTCGAAGTCGGCGGAGATCGAGGCGGCCGAGAAGGAGCTGCGCGGCGACCGTGACAAGGAGCTGCAGATCGTGCGCTCGGAGAACGAGGTCGCCATCGCGGGCGTCCGCTCCGAGGCGAACGTCTATGACCAGCAGACCCGGGCCGAGTCCGACGCCGACTACGAGACGGCCATCGCGAACGGCAACCTCGCCATCGCCAAGGCCGAGGCGCTGCGGAACGAGCTGCGCAACAAGGCGCTCGACACGGTCGGTGGCCGTATCTACCTCGCCCAGCAGGCGGCGGAGAACCTCGAGTTCGAGAGCGTGACTCTCAACTCCAACGACCCGCGCGTTCCGTCGGTGATCGACATCGGCGAGATGGTGAAGCTCCTCGTCGGCGAGGCCTCCGGGTCGCGCTGACCCCGTTCCGCAGGACCGCTCAGCGGGTCTCCAGGCGCGCGTCGAGGATCCTGCCCTGCATCAGGGGCAGGATCCTCGCGCATTTCGTGCCGGCGAACGGGCGTGGCCAGACGCGCTGACGTGCCGGAAGAACGACGTCGCCGAAGGTCTCGAACGACTGGACCTCGTGCCCGCCCAGGGCCCACCGGGAGAGCGCGTGGGCGGTGCAGTCGAGGCGCGCGAGGCGGCCTGCTTCATCGAACCAGAAGTCCTGTACCGGTGCGTGGGTCGGCACGTCATCGGGCAGGCGAACGCGCACGCGCTCACAGGGGCGCCCACCGAGATTCAGTGGCTCGAGCCGCTCCGCGCCCGTCGCGCGCTGGAGCAGCAGCCACGGGCCCAGCCCGTGGTTCCAGACGGCGTAGCCGAGGAAGTGAGCCTCTTGGAGGGCGGACCAGAGGAGCGGCGTTCGGTGCCGGCCTTCACGAGCTCGGACGTCCGTGGCCCTGAGGACCGAGCCCTCGTGGTCGAGTTCCTCGATGCGTCGACCCGTCATCCGGAATCGCCGCTCGCCGATCGAGAGCTCCGCAAGCGGGTGATGGACCGAGAGGGCGGCGGTCATCCGGCGCTGGTGTGGGCTGCGGCCCTTGATGGAGAGCGCGAGGCCGCCGATGGCGAGGTCCAGGTGCAGGCGATTCGCCCGAGCCCAGCGCTCCGCGCCGCCGTGGGCTTCCACCGAGCGCGCGAGGATCGCCCGCGCCTCCCCGTCGACGCGACGGGGCGCATGCTCGTCGGGTCCCTCGATCGTCCTGGCCATCGCGTTCGTGGGACGCGGAGCGCCGCCCGTGAAGAGCGTACGGGCCCTGCGCCGGTGCCAGGGGTCGCGCGCCCGGAGTCCAGCGGAGGGGGCGGTGGGTCGGCGTGGTCCGGGGCTGCGGCGAGGAGCCACACTGCCCTTCGCCGCCCGCCTGTTACCCGAGCGCGGCGCACGATTAGGGCTCCCCGAGGACGGAGGAGACCCTTCACAGGGGCGACCAACGGCCTCGAGCAGGAAAACGGAAGCAGAGGTCGTTCGGGGCGCAGACCACGGGCGGCCTCTTTTTGCTTTCACGGCTCCGGGCCGCTGGCCGTCGGCCTCGAGTGCGCTTCCGCACGCCGACGTGTCCTTCCGAGGAGACCGCTGGAGGACGCAGCGCGGTCGATCCTGGCGAATGGGCGCAAATGTCCTGGCAAGCCGTTCGCACAGGGGCTCACACGGCCCGAGGCCATGCGCAGGGCCGCGCTGGACGTCCCGCCACGTGCGGGGTTCCCCGGTCGCGGCCCGACCCGCTCGCGGACCGACGCCCTCCGGGCGCTACGGTCCATCCCCGTCCGGGGGGCTCAGGTGGTTCAATCCGCTTCCCAGGAGACCGCCTGATCCCCCGGCTCGCCCCGCCGGACGTGCGGCGCAAGCGCGTCAGGGGATCACGATCCAGTGGCCCCACTGGGTCGTGCCCGCCTCGGAGCAGGTGACGACGCCCGTCTGGCTGTCGTAGCTCCAGCTCGGGACCGCGTGACCGCGGTACTGGACGGCGCTCGGGGGGGTCGTGAAGCCCTCGAGTCGGAGCTCGGCACCCTGGCCGTCGAGGACCTGGGTGATCACGTGGACGGGCGCGGTCGGATCGAGGCCGTGGTCCACGACGTCCGTCGTGATCGCCGCGGCGTTCTCCATGTCGATCAGGTAGAGCGCGTTCACCGAGGGCTGCCCGCTCCAGAGCACGGGCGTGAACGCGCCCGCGGCGCGCTGCTCGATCTCGAGCGAGTGCCAGGCGCCGCCACGATCGGCGAGGGTGCGCACGACCTCGCCCGGGGCGGGCTCGCTGAGGGTCTTCTGCGAGAGCCAGTCCACGACGGCCGGAGCGTCGAGGGTCGCCCACTGGTGGATGGAGGAGCTCACCGTGTGCTCGCTGCTGCTCACGCCGAGATCGAGCAGGCGGTCGTGCAGATCCTCGGTCTGCTGAACGAGGTCCTGGAGCGGGTCGTAGAGCGCGAACCAGTTCTGCACCTGGACGTGGGAGAGGTTGGGGGCCATCTCGCCGTCGAGGTCGAGTTCGCCCGTCACCGAATCGATGTTGATCGTCGAGCTCCGGCGGTACGCGAAGGGCTGCTCGGCCGGGCTCCCGCCGAACATCAGCAAGCTCTCGAAGATGTCCTCGTTGCCGGAGGTCGCGTGGGTCATCTCGAGCGACGACGTCCCGGTGTGGTTCACGATCGCCGCGAAGCGGATTCCATCGGGATCGAGGTGGCGCGCGGCATAGCTGGCCGCGGCCCCGCCTCCCATGGAGAACCCGACCCCGTAGATGCGGTCCAGGTCGAGGGGGAGCCGCTCGCCGATGAACTCGAAGGCGCGCTCGATGTTGTCCTGGGCGTAGTCGATGCCGTAGTTGAACTCGTGGGCGCCCAGGGGGGCGAAGACCAGCCATCCGCGGGACATCGCCTCGTCCACGAGGTCGGTGCGCAGGACCGTGTCGCGCGGGTGCTCGCCGTAGCCGTGGAAGAGGGTCAGGACGGGCGCCGGGATCTGGAGGTTGGACGGGACGCCGACGACGAAGGTCTCCTGCCAGGTCTGGCCGGGGACGTTGAGGGTCAGCTCGAGCAGGCGGCCGCCGACGACCGACGCGGACGTGGGCGGGGCGTAGGGGGAGACCGTGGCACCGCCGAGGCTCGCGACGGTGGGGGTCTGGCCCTGCTGGACGGTCGGGAGTGCGGCGGCGCAGGTGGCGATTGCGGTGACGATCAGCATCGTGGTCCCCTTCGAGTCGTTTCCGTCCGAAGCGTGCTCCCCGGCCAGGCCCGGCCTGGGACACTTCGTGGAGCGAGCGTCGCGCCCCCCCGGCGCGGACCCCTCCGACCGAAACCTACCCCGCTCCGATCCGCCGGCTTCGCTCTTCGCGGAGACGGCCGCCGATTTCCTGAATCGAGATCCTCCATGGGCCGCACTCCCCTGCTCGTCGCCGCCCTGATGGGCTTCCTCGCCGTCGGATGCGGCGCCTTCGGCGCTCACGGTCTCGAATCGAGCCTCGAGGGGGATCCCGAGGCGGCCGGGAAGCTCGAGTGGTGGCGCACGGCTGCGCACTACCACCTCGTGCACGCTGCCGTCCTGGCAGCCATGGGCCTCTCGGGCCGGGGTGGAGCAGCGGCCCTCTGGTCCTTCGTGCTCGGGATCGCCGTCTTCTCCGGGACCCTCTACGCCATGGCGCTCGGCGCGCCCACGAAGCTCGGCATGGTCACTCCGATCGGAGGCCTCGCGCTGATGGTCGGCTGGGGGCTCCTCGCGCTCGACGCCCTGCGCGCGGGGCCGGTCGAGGATTGAGCCCCTCTCCTCAGTATCGAGCCGTGGCGTGGTCGGACGCCGGTGCGGCGTCGGCGGCGGTCAGCGCGTCGTAGAGCGCGGAGAGGCGGCGGGTCATCGGGCCCCCGTTCGGGAACGCCCGCTCGTCGATGCGGGACACCGGGACGACGCTGCGGACCGAGGTGGTGATGAACGCCTCCTCGCAGTCCTCCAGCTCCGCGAAGGTCACGAACTCGCGTCGGACCTCGATGCCCTGCTCCGCGGCGAGATCGAGCACGGCCCCCATGGTCACGCCCGGAAGCACCCCGCTCGGCGGGGCCACCACCGCCCCGCCGCGGACGAGGACCAGGTTGCTCTGGGTCCCCTCGAGGAGCTCGCCCTCGGGTCCGACCATCACGTGCTCGTAGGCATCGGCGTCACCGTGGGCGCGGATCCACGCCTCGCGGAGCGGGATGAAGTTGGAGGTCTTCACCTCGGGATCGGGACGCGAGAGGCCGCAGGCGGTGCACAGGACGGCGCCGTGCCCGGTCACGTGGGCCGGCAGACCGCGGTAAGGACTGACCGCCACGAGGACGTTGCTGTCGCTCCCCAGTGCGCTCGCGGGGCCTGCGGCCACGTCGATCCTCACCCTCGCCTCACAGTCGAAGACGCGCGCCGCGTCGTGGGCCACCGCGTCGAGGGTGCGGACGAAGGCCGCGCGGTCGTACTCGAGGGGCTCGCCGAACCCGGCGATGGAGCGCTCCAGTCGCTCGAGGTGAGTGCGGAGCCCGAAGAACCGGGTCCGCTCGAAGGTGCGCAGGCCCTCGTAAACACCCGGCGGGACCAGATCGATGGCGCGCGAGGCGGTTCCGAGGGCGGGGTGCAGGTCCAGGAGACGCGCGCCCTCCCGGGTCGCGGCGTAGAGGCGGTGCTCGCTGGTGTCGATCGTGGGCATGACGCGGACCCGCGGCGCGACGCGCGGGGCGGAGGTGGGGCTCGACGGTGAGGGCTCCTTCCGAGGCAGCGCGAATTCGCGCGTCCGCGCGACCTACCGCCCCCCCGGCAGCATCCCTATGATCCCCGCCTCACTGCGCAGGACGCCAGCCCATTCGGGCGTCCGCTGGCGCAGATCTGCCTGCCATGGCACCGACTCGCCGCACCGCCTCGCTCTCCCTCGCCCTCACCGTGGCCGCGCTCTCCGCCGCCTGCGCGGGAGGGCTCGTGCGGGCCGACGTCCCTGCCGGTCCGTGCTTCACTGCGGCGCGCCTGGGGGAGCTCCGGGGAGCGATGACCTGCGACGGTGACTGGCTCGGCGGATCCTCCTCGTCGGGCGGCCTCGCGGCGGATCTCGATCTCGCCAGCCGTCGGGGCGTCGAGGTCGTGATCGACATGCGCTCCGCCAGCCTACGCGCCTCGGCGCCCCTCGCGGAGCCGGCGGCCGCGGCGGAGCTCGAGGTGATCGCGGTCGATCTGCTCGAGGGGGTCGAAGCCTCGGGGGGCAGCGAGTCGCCGGCCGTTCGGATCACCGACCAGGCCGTCGATCGGATCCGCGCCGAGCTCGGGAACAACGGCCGCCCTCGCGTACTGCTGCTCGACGACGACGGCCGACTCGCCACCTCCGTCTACGCGATCCACCTCGTGGTGGACGAAGGCGTCGACGCGGCGACGGCCCTGCGCGCCGCACGCTCGACCGGCCTCACGGAGTCGTGCCAGGCGTTCGTGACCGAGCAGGTGGCCAGGATCCTCGAGGGGCGCTGAGCTCCGCGCGGGCGCGTGCCCCGCGCTATCCTCGCGTCCTTGGAGTCTTCCCCTCGATCCTCCGGCCTCGCCGATGGCGCGGCGCGCCTCGCCCCGGGCCTCGTCGCGGTCCTCTTCCTCCTGCTCTGGGCAGGCCTCGTCTCCCTGCGAGTCGCCTATCCCTTCGAGCTCGAGTGGATGGAGGGCGGGATGCTCGATCACGTCGACCGCGTCCGCAGCGGCAAGCCTCTCTACACGCCGCCGAGCCTCGAGTTCGGCAGCTACCCCTACACGCCGCTCTTCCCGTGGGTGGGAGCGATCTTCGCGGAGGTCCTCGGGCCCGGCTTCGTCTCGGCGCGGCTCGTCTCGATCCTCTCCACCGTCGTCGTCCTGGTGCTCCTCGGGCGCCTCGCACGGGCGCAGGCGAACGGGCGTGATCTCGGGCTGGCCGCGCTCCTCTCCGCCGGCCTCTACGCCGCAGGCAACGACTTCACCGGCGGCTGGTTCGACCTCGCGCGCATCGACGCGGTGGCCTACGCCTGCGGGCTCGGGGCGTTCGCGGTGGCGCGCTCCGCGGCGCCCGCGCCGCGGGCCATC
>CBFIJG010000009.1:0-68376 GCA_965662915.1 Planctomycetota bacterium
GCAAGAACACCGCGGACTGGTCGCGGCCGGTGCCGCCGGCGACGGCCCAGCCGTCCCGGTCGGTGAGGCGTGCATCGACGGCCCCCCGGGCCTCGAAGCCGGCCTGCTCGTGGGTCGCGCCGGCGACCTCGAGGAGCAGCGGCTCCCCGAGGGCCGGACCGATGTCGCAGGACGGCCCGAAGGCGGGCGCGGGTGCGGAGCGCCAGACCTCGGAGCCCGCGCCGTCGAGGAGAACGACGCGCAGTCCGTGGAGCCGCGACTCGAGGTCGCCGTCCGTCCGCGTCCAGAGGCGGACCCCCGCGACCTTCGCCGGCGCCGCGAGGCGGCCCTCCCACCATGGGTCGTCCTCGGTGGCGGTGTGGGTCACGCTCCCGGCCTCGTAGGCCCCGTCCGTCTCACCGTCGACGGCGCGCCCGGGGTCACCGCCGTAGGCCGTCGAGGACTGGGACGCGCTGATCTCCGCGTCGAGCACGGAGCCCTCTGCGCCGACGAGCTGGACCTCGGCCAGGGAGAGGATCCGCTGCTTCCCCGGGAGCTCCACGCGAACCCGCTGGACGAGCGGCGCGCTGTCGCCTGGAGCAGGCAGAGCGCGGACGCGGAGCGACGTCAGCACGAAGTTCCCGCCGCTGCGCCCCGGCCCTCCACCCGGGAGGCCCTCCGCCGCGAGGGCGTCGATGCGCAGCGCCCCGGGCGCGTCATCGATCGGGTTCACCGTCAGGCGACGGGTCGCCTTGTCGCGGCTCGATTCGACGAGCCACGCGCCGCCCTCGAGGGTCGCGACCGTCTCTCCCTCGTCGGCGACGACCCCTGCGACCGCGCTCCTGTCGAAGGC
Source organism: Planctomycetota bacterium (assembly GCA_965662915.1). Classification (GTDB taxonomy): domain Bacteria; phylum Planctomycetota; class UBA1135; order UBA1135; genus Saltatorellus. Next base: position 833 of record CBFIJG010000009.1, read on the forward strand.
GGCGGCACTCGCTCTTCCCCGCGCCAGCAGCATCTCGGCCTGAAGGGGGTCTCCGGCGAGCTCGGCGCGACGCGCGGCGAGTGCAGCGCGGGCCGACTCCAGCCCCACCCCGAGCTCCTCGAATTCCGCGAGCTGCGCCGCGGTCGGCGTGTCGAGCAGGGGCGCCTCGTCACCGCGGTCGTTGTCGGCGGTCTGGTTGAAGAGAGCGAAGAGCTCGTAGTACTCCCGGTGACTGATCGGGTCGTACTTGTGGCTGTGGCACTCGGCGCAGCCGGCGGTCAGCCCCATCCAGACCTGCATGGTCGTGTTGACCCGATCCTTCACGGCGAGGACCCGGAACTCCTCGTCGTCCGTACCTCCCTCGGTGTTCGTCATCGTGTTCCGGTGGAACGCGGTGGCGAGGCGCTCGTCCGTCCCCGCGTCCGGCAGGAGGTCTCCGGCCAGCTGCTGCACGGTGAACTCGTCGAACGGCAGGTTCCGGTCGAACGCCTCGATCAGCCAGTCGCGGTAGCGCCAGATGGTCCGGAGCGGATCGGATCCGTGCCCGGCCGAGTCCGCGTAGCGAGCGAGGTCGAGCCACACCGCCGCCCAGCGCTCGGACGCGGCCGGCGAGGCGAGGTAGCGCTCGATCGTCGCCTCGAGCTTGTCCGGATCCGTCGACGCCGCGAAGGCTCGCGCCTCGGAGACCGTGGGAGGCAGGCCCGTGAGGTCCAGGGAGAGTCGCCGCAGCAGCGTCAGCTCGTCGGCGGGCGCAGAGGCCTGGAGGCCACGCGCGTGAAGAGCCTCGCGCACGAAGGCGTCGATCGGTTGCGAAGCGCCGTCGATCACCGGCACCTCGGGCCGAGAGGGCGGAACGAAGGCCCAGTGCTCCGCGTAGGGCGCGCCGCCGTCGATCCAGCGCCGCAGGAGTTCGCGCTCGTGCTCCTCGAGCATCTCACCGGAGTGCTCGGGCGGCATCGGGTCGACGTCGTCGGCGATCCGGGCGAAGAGCTCGGATCCCTCGGCGTCCCCGGGAGCGATCGCGGGGAACCCGCCGCGGTCCGCCACGGCCTCTGCTCGGACGTCCAGCCGCAGGCCTGCCTCGCGGGTCTCCTCGTCGTTGCCGTGACACGCGAAGCACCGCCGCGCGAGCAGCGGCCGGACGTCGAGCGCGAAGTCCGGGACCTCCTCCGCGCCGCGCTCGGAGGCGCCGGCGCCGAGGATCAGCGCGATGAGGAGGGCGGTCGTCATCCCCCGCATGGTAGCGGGACCCGCCGCGCCTTCGAGCGCGCCTGGAAGACGCACCCTCTCGTGGGCCCGCAGCGCCCGATGCTCCTGCAGCTGCGGGCAGACGGCGCGGACGCGGCGCGCCGACGCGGGGCGCTCGATCCCGGATCGAGAGCGGTCAAGACGCTCCGCGCCGGTCTCGCCGCCGCCTCAGCTCGCTCCGGTCACGTCGCAGTAGACCGCGATCGTGTCGTCGACCATGCGATCGAGGCCGAATCGATCGATCACGCGCGCATGACCGGCCACGCCTAGGCGCGCTCGCAGCTCGGGATCCCCGGCGAGTTCGACCATCGCGGCCGCCATCGCGGACGGATCGTCCGGCGCGACGAGACGGCCGGTCTCACCGTCGACGACCACCTCGGGGATGGCGGAGACGTTCGTGGAAAGCACTGGCCGGGACGTCGCCATGGCCTCCAGGAAGACCAGGCCCAGCCCCTCCCAGCGCGAGGCCATCACGAAGGCGTCGGACGCGGCCATGAGCGCGGGGACGTCCCTCCGGATCCCGGCGAAGACCACGCTCGCGCCGAGCTCCAGCCGGAGGGCCTCCGCCTCTGCGCGCTGGCGGCCGTCGCCGAAGGGATCGTCCCCCACCAGCAGGAGCTTCACGCGCGGATCGACGGCGCGTGCCTCGGCGGCGGCGCGAAGCAGGATCTCGTGGGCCTTCTGCGGGGCGAAGCGCGCGACGCAGACGAAGACCACGTCCTCGGGCGCGAAGCCGAACTCCGCGAGGGTCGCGGCGCGGTCGACGGAGCGCGCGGCCTCCTCGAAGGGCGCCGGGTCGAGGCCGTAGTAGATCCGCGACTGACGGCTCCGGGGGACGCGGCCATGCTCCTCGATGAAGCGGCCCACGTGATCGGACAGGACGATGGTCCGCGCCGGCACCCGTCCGACCACGCCGTGGACCCGGCTCACGAGAGCACGTCGCAGGACCTGCTCGTCGTTGTGCTTCCCGCTGACGAGCCGGCGCCGCGCTCCGTTCAGGAGAGCGGCGGCCGCCGTCAGGACGTCCGCCTTCAGGAGGTGCGAGTGGACGAGGTCGCACCAGGAGAGATCCCGGCGGAGCTTGAACGGGAAGAGCGGGCCGCCGGCGATGTGACGCACCTCGGACGCGCCCGCGCCTCGGAAGTCCCCGGCGAGCGTCCCCCGGCCCTTGAGGTAGACGACGCGGACCTCGTGACCGCGGCTCGCCTGCCCCTGCACCTGCTTCAGCACGTGCATCTCCGCGCCGCCGACGTCGAGGGTCGTGAGGACGTGAAGGATCTTCATCGAGCGGCGGCCTCCAGGGCCTCCTCGTACACGGCGTCGAGGCCGGCGACCATGGCCTCGATCGAGAACGACGCGTCGAGGCGCTCGCGGCCCGCGCGGCCGAGGTCCGCGCGGCGCCCGGCGCCGGCGAGGAGCGCGCGCTCCATCGCGTCCGCCACCGCGTCGACGCTCGACGAGCGCGCGAGGAACCCGGTCCGCTCGTCCTCGACGAGGTCCCGGGCGCCGTCCACGGGCGTCGCGACGACCGCGAGGGACGCGGCCATCGCCTCGAGCACGACGTAGGGCATGGCCTCCCAGCGGGAGGGGAGGAGCAGGAAGTCCGCGGCGGCCAGCACCCTGGGGACGTCATCGCGCGCGCCCGTGAATGCGACGCGCCGCCCTACGCCGAGGGCCTCCGCGCGGGCCTCCAGCGCCGCGGCGTCGCCGGGGCCGACGCAGAGAAGCTGCAGACCGGTGAGCCCGGGGCGCGCGAGGGCCTCCACCGCGAGGTCCTGTCCCTTGGCGTCGTAGACGAGCCCCACGACCGCGGCGCAGGCGAGATCCGGATCGAGCCCGACCTCCCGGAGGTCCAGCGGGGCTGCGCCCGCGACCCGCGCGGGATCGATCCCGTTGGGGACGACGCGGACGATGCCAGGGTCGACCACGCCGCTGACCGACATGCGCTCGGCCTCGCTGGCGGAGACCGCCACCATGCGGTGAGTGGATCGCGCGAGGCCCCGCTCGATCGATCGGAACAGGGCGCGCTTGGTCCGCGAGAAGAGCGCGTCGAAGAGGAAGGCGAAGGTGTGCGGCGTGTGCACACGGGCGCCGATTCCCGTGGACAGGGAGGCGCGGCGGCCGAGGACGCCCGCCTTCGAGCTGTGGGTGTGGACGACGTCCGGCCTCGTCTCCTGGAGCGTCCCCTTGATGCGACGCAGGTGGGCGAGGTCCCTGGCCGGCCGGATCGCCCGCACCATCGGGACCCGGATCACCTCGACCCCGATCCCCTCGAGCGCCTCGAGGTCGGCGGCGAAGCCGGGGTCCCGGAGCGTGGACACGGCGAGGGACACCCGATGGCCAGCCTCGCGCTGACCGCGGGCGACGTCGACGAGGTGACGGCGCGTGCCGCCGATCGTCGCCTCCATGACGTGCAGGACGTGCACCGCGGGGCCTCCGGCGAGGTCAGAAGGCGCCCGTGCCCTTGGCCACGGCGAAACCGGTCAGGGCGACGATCACGAGATCCAGCAGGAACGACTGGTTCTCGATGTAGTAGAGGTCGTAGTCCAGGTTGGAGTGGATCGCATCCTGGCGGGCGTAGGAGATCTGCCACAGCCCGGTGACTCCGGGCTTCGCCCGCAGCCGCTCGCGATCGAGCGGCCCGTAGCCCTCGACGATGAACGGCATCTCGGGGCGCGGTCCGACGACGCTCATCTGTCCAAGGAGGACGTTGATGAAGTTGGGCAACTCGTCGAACGAGTAGCGTCTCAGATAGCGTCCGACCGAGGTGACTCGCGGGTCTCCTTCGTTCTTGGGTGCGACGGCGTCCCCGCAGTCCGAGACGTGCATCGTCCGGAACTTGATCATCTCGAAGGGCTTCCCTCGCCGGCCGATCCGGGTCTGACGGAACAGGATCGGGCCCCTCGAATCGCGCTTGATCATCACCGCGAAGACGAGGAAGAGCGGCGACGCCAGCACGAGGACCAGAGCGCTCACGACGACGTCGAAGGCGCGCTTGGCCATGAGCGAGGGGATCGACTCGCGGCGCTCGGTTCGCGTGATGAGCGGGATCGAGTCGAGGTTCTCGATCCGCACGTTGTAGGACATCAGGTGGTACAGCTGCGGCACCACGTAGTACGGCACGCCGAGATCGTCGAGCTCGGCGCAGAGCGTCATGATCTTCGACTCGTTGGTCTCGGGCAGGGAGATGAAGACCTCCCCCACCTTGCGCTCCGCCAGGACCCGCTGAATGTCGGCCGTCGTCCCGAGCACCTGACCACGTCCGATCCAGGTCCCGGCGAGCTGGGGGTCCTCGTCGAGGAAGCCCACGAAGTTCAATCCGAGGGTCGGGACGTGCAGGAACTTCTCCTGCAGCTTCCGGCCGGTCCACCCGGCGCCGATCACGAGCACGTTGCGGTTCCCGATCCCGCGCCGGTGGAGGCGCTGGATCACGCGGAACGAGGCGAAGCGGCTGATGATCGTCAGGACGAGAATGAGCGCGAACGCGAGGAGCAGGGTGAGACGTGAGAGCTCGTCGGGCTCCACCTCCAGCTCGACCGCGCTGTGCAGCCACAGCAGCGGCGCGTAGATACCCACGGCCCCTTCTCTCGGCAGGGTCGCGTCCCGCAGGAAGAAGAGCAGCACGAGCACCACGAAGAAGGCGACGACGCTGCTCTTGGTGACCGCCTTGTACTCCTCGACGTTGAGCAGGCTCTTGCTCGGACTGTAGAGGCCGAAGGCGTGGAAGCAGACCAGGCAGACCGCGGCCGTGATCGCGAACACCTCGCGATAGTCCGTGAGCGGCGTGGCGACGCTCCCCTCCAGGGATTCGCGCAGCCACCAGGCTGCGAGGCAGGCGAGAACCACCACGACGAGGTCGATGACGACCTGGACGGAGAGGATCAGCGGCTCGAAGTTGCGCCGCAGGAAGGTGCCCGCACGCGTCATCCGCTCGCCTCCGTCAGGCCCGCGCGCGGCCGCCCTGCGCGCAGGACGCGGCGGGCACGTCGCGAGAAGCGCGTCTGGAGTCGTCTTTGGGGGGCCATGGGGTGGGCGCCGCGCCGCGCAGGGGAAGCGGACGCGGCTCGGGGGACAATCCTATCTCGGACCCCGGGCGGGTCCAGATGGAGGGAGGTCGCTCAACCCGGCGCGACCGATGCCCGACCCGGGACGCCGACCGGCCCGACCCGGACGGGGAGCCGCGTGCCCCGTGCGGGCACGGGCGCGGATCCTCACTCCGATTCACCGGCTGCGAGGGTCCAGCGCACGAAGGAGCGCGCAAACCGTTGCCGCGGGCCTGCCAGCAACGGTCCCGAAATGATCCATGAAGCGGCCGCGCGATCTCCCGCGCGCCGTCAGGACGTCGCGGGGGCGAAGTCGCTGGTCGGAGACGACGCGCAGCGCAGCCCAGGGAAGGCCGGCCCTGGTGGCGACAGCGGCCACCGCGGCGGTCTCCATGTCCGCGACGGGTCCGGCATCGCCGGAACCCCGTACGGCTCGCGCGCGTCGAGCGCGCTGCCACTGCCCCAGCGCGGCACGATCCGCGGTGAGGAAAGTCCGGAGCGGGCCCGGCGCCACCTCCTGCCAGGCCGCCGCGACCGCGGGGTCCGGCGTCATCTCCCGCCCCTCCCGGACGCCCAGGTCCCACTGCACGGCCTTCGTGGCGTGCACGAGGGTGCCCACCTCGTCGACGGGGTCGAGGCCGCCGCAAGTCCCGACCACGAGGAGGCCTCGGACTCCCCGGGCCGCCAGGATCGCCGCCGCGTGCGCCGCGGCGACCTTGCCCACGCCGGACACCGCGGTCAGGAGGGGCGGCTCACCGGGGACCTGGTGGGCGGAGAGTCGCACCCCGCCGACGACCTCCCGCCGCCCGGCCCCCATGAAGGGCCCGAGCTCGATGGGAAGAGCGGCGACGAGTCCCCAGGGGGCCTGGCCGTCGGAGAGCGGGGGTGCATCGGAACGCGTCACGCCTGAATCATGCCCCAGAGCCGCGGTCCAGGCCCAGCGCTGCGGGGAGTCCCCGCCCCTCGCGCCTCGAGAGCAGATCCCTGGCCCTCACCGATGTAGTCTTCTGCGCCCGCTCCCCCGCACATCCCAGCCATGCTCATCGCAGTCACCGGATCCACAGGCTTCATCGGTCAGTACGTCGTGCGGCGTCTGCTCGCCGACGGCCATCGCGTACGCGCCTTCGTCCGCCCGGGCCGGGGCCCCGTCCTGACCGGCCAGGACCTCGCCCACCCCGAGAACCTCGAGCTTCACGAGGGCGACCTCGTCGAGAAGGACACGGTCGACGGGTTCCTGAAGGGCGTCGACTTCCTCGTCCACCTCGCGAGCGCCCATGACCATCACCAGGACGACGTGATGCAGGCCGTCAACGTCGCGGGGACGGAGCACCTCGTGGCGGAGGCGGAGAAGAACGCACCGGACAACTTCCTGCTCATCAACGTCGCCTCGGCGGTGATCGGCGTCCCGGTGTACAGCTACTACCGGGATTCCAAGCGCGTCCAGGAGAAGATCGTGCGCGCCTCGAGCCTGCGCTGGGCATCGTTCCGCCCGACGCTGGTCTACGGACGCGGCGACCACCGCCACACGGCGCCCCTCCTGCGCAAGTGCGGCGCGCAGAAGGGCACCTACTGGGTCTACCACGAGGGCCTTTCGAAGCTGAACCCCGTCCACGTCGAAGACCTGGTGGACGCCATCGTGCGGGTGTTCGACTACGAGCGCTGCCGCGAGGACTTCCGCGTCTTCGAGATCGCCGGCCCCGCGGGGATCTCCTTCAACGACTTCGTCGACATGACGGTCGCCGCGACCGGCGGCAACGTGAAGCGCAAGAACATCCCGCGTCGGTGGGTCGAGCGCGCGATCCTGCTCAAGGGCCTGTTCAAGGACGTCACCAAGGAGAGGCGCGGCGCGGGCTACTTCTCCCTGCACCACGACCACGACATCACGGCCGCGCGCGAGGAGCTCGGCTGGGAGCCGCGACCCTTCAGCGAGGGGATCCTCGAGGTCTCGGCGGGCGACTGGTGGCACGAGGATCGCTCGACGGGGCAGACAGAGAACCTCGGGATCTGAGCGGGCTCCCCGGGTAGCGCTGGCGCGGCTGGACGAACGGCGTGGCTACACTCGCGGCCGCCATGCCGAGATCGAATCGCGCCCTCCGTTCGACGCCCGCCTCGCTCCTCCTCGCGCTCCTACCCGCGGCGTGCGCCGGACCGAGCATCGCCTCCGAACCCGGTGAGCTGGAGGCTCCTCGGACGCCGAACATCCTGTACATCCTCGCCGACGACCTCGGCTACGGAGACCTGGGCTGCTACGGGCAGGAGCTGATCGCGACTCCCCACCTGGACGCGCTCGCGGAAGGCGGGCTGCGCTTCACCGATCACTACGCCGGATCGACGGTCTGCGCCCCCTCGCGCTGCGTGCTCATGACCGGCAAGCACACCGGGGTCTGCGTGACGCGCGGGAACAATCGGGGCCCGGACGGCTACGAGCTGGCGATCCCCGCCGAGGAGACGTTCCTCTCGGAGGTCCTCTCCGCTGCGGGATACCGCACCGCGTGCGTCGGCAAGTGGGGACTCGGCGGCCCCGGCTCCACCAGCCACCCCCACGCCGTCGGGTTCGAGCGCTTCTACGGCTTCCTGAACCACGGCCACGCCCACAACCACTACCCCGACGTCCTGTGGCGTGACGACGTCCTCGAGGAGACCGGCAACGTGGTCGTGAGGGGTGGTTCGAGCAAGGCCCTGGGCTCCGGCGTGGCCAGCGAACGCGTCGCCTGGGCCAACGATCTGTTCTTCGACGAGGCGGAGTCCTTCATCGCCGCCAGCGCGGAGGACGACCGCCCGTTCTTCCTCTATCTCGCGCTCAGCGTCCCCCACGCGAACAACGAGGCGGGGCAGCTCCTCGGGCACATGCCCGAGGAGAACCGGCCCCAGCGCGGCCAGGAGGTCCCCGATCTCGGGGCCTACGCGGACCGGGACTGGACCGGACCGAACAAGGGCCAGGCCGCGATGATCACGCGCATGGACGCGCGCATCGGGGACCTCGTCTCGCAGCTCGCGGCCATGGGCCTCGCCGAGGACACTTTCATCCTCTTCAGCTCCGACAACGGGCCCCACCGCGAGGGCGGCAACGACCCGCGCTTCTTCGACGCGAACGGACCCCACCGCGGCATCAAGCGCGACCTCTACGACGGCGGCATCCGCGTCCCGATGATCGCGAACTGGCCGGGAACGGTCCGGCCGGGGACGACGCAGCACGTGAGCAGCTTCGCCGACGTCCTGCCCACGGTCTGCGACCTGCTCGGCGACGAGCCCCCGGAGGACGTGACCGGTCTGAGCTTCGCGCCGACACTCCTCGGATCGGGACCCCAGCCCGAGCACGACTTCCTCTACTGGGAGTTCTTCGAGCAGAAGGGCAAGCAGGCGGTGAGGCGCGGGCCGTGGAAGGCGGTCCGGCTGCGCGTCCACGAGGATCGGAGCGCGCCCGTGCAGCTGTTCGACCTGCGGGTCGACCCGGGCGAGCAGCAGAACGTCGGGGCCGATCACCCCGAGGTCGTCGCCGAGCTCACGCGCCTGATGGACGGGGCCCACGTCCGGAGCCCCCAGCGGAGGTTCCAGTTCCGCTGGGAGCGCTGAGAGGGTCCTACCAGCTCCGGACGAGCGTGTAGAAGACGTCGGGGTGGAGCAGGGGCAGGGAGGAGCCCTTCTCGCGGACGCCGCTGGCGGAGAGGGCGTGGACGTAGCCCTCGCGCATCCCCTCGACGACGAGGTCCACGCCGCGGCCGTCCTCGTGAACCCGCGCCTCGACCACGTCCACGTCCGCGCGGTCGAGCTCGGGGCTCCCGTAGCGCTGGGTCGCCGCGTAGGTGTAGCTCTCCATCGAGTAGCTCGCCGGGTCGGCCGCCGTGGCACGATCGGCCTCGGCGGTGAAGCGCAGCCTGAAGCCGCTCCCGTCCCTGGAGAGCCGCATGGTCAACACCTCGAAGGGCGTCTCGCCCGACCAGTCGATCCGCTGGAGCCCCTCGGTCACGGGCCCCTTCGAGCCCCAGCCGCGGTCGGTCTCGCCGACGATGAGCGCGCCGCCCTTCGTCCAGGCGAGCCGGATCGCGCCGCAGGCGAGCCCCTCGCGGAAGCGCATGCAGGCGCCTTGCCAGTGCCCTTTCACGCGCTCGAGATCGACGCGAAAGACGGCGGCCTCGTACTGATCGGCGACGAACACCTGGCCCTCGAAGGGGCCGAAGCGACCACCCGTGGCGTCCCACACGAAGCCGGCAGGGCTCCGCCCCATCGCGTCGTAGGGGAACCAGACCGTCGGCATCTGGAGCGACGGGTAGTCCCCCGAAGCGGCGAGATCGGCGTAGGTCTCCCCGTCGGGGAGCGCCTTCGGGCGCCGGAAGGTCCAGGAGTCGTCGTCGGTGCTCCCGATCCCGTGGGGATGGCCGTGGTAGCTCCCGGCGGAGAGCAGGCTCAGCTTGCTGGCGCCGCACCACTCGCCCTGGTTGTCTGTGTAGAAGACCTCGCCCCAGGGCGCGGCGCCGACGCCCGCTGGAGAGCGCAGCCCGGCGCACATGGGCTTCACCTCCCCGTCGGGCGTGATGCGAAGGGCGTACCCGCGCCACTCGACTCGCCCGAAGGGCTGGTCACCGAAGGGCTTGTTGGTCGTGATCCAGTAGCTGCCGTCTGCGGCTCTCGCGGGGCCGAAGTTGTACTCGTGGTAGTTGCCGCTGAGTTGCCAGCCCTGACCGATCGTGACCTGACTCTCGTAGCTCCCGTCACCGTCTGCGTCCTCGATGCGCAGGAGCTCGCCGCGGCAAGCGCTGAGGAGCCCGGGCCCGTCGCGGAGGAGACCGAGCGGTTCGTGCAATCCCTCACCGACCTTGGTGACCGTCGCGGCGGCATTCGGAGCCTCGGCCGCGAAACCATCGACGGCCCAGATCTCGCCGCGCCGCGTGACACACACGATGCGGTCACCGCCGTCCGGGCCCGGGACGAGCTCGAGCCCGCCGACCTCGAGGGCGCAGCCCGCGGGAAGATCGAGCGTCGTGACAGGGTAAGCGGCCTCCTCGCGCGCCCGGCGACCGGGGTCGTCCTGGGGCGCGGGTGAGATGCAGAGGCCAACGAGTGCGGAGAGGATCACCATGCGTACTTCCAGGAGGCGCGGCCGACGAGCTCACCGGAGCCGTCCCCCGCGGGGGTCAGGGGGATCGGGATACGGAGTTCGGAGACGATCGAAGCGTCGTCACTCGCTGCGGGCGGCGGCGTGACGACCCGGGCCGACTGAACGCCGGCCTCGTCGAGGACGTAGAGCGGCCATTCGGCCCCGTCCGTTCGCCAGAGGCCGCGGCCGGCGCGGTCGAAGCGGCCCGCCAGCCCCACGCGGGCGACGACGGGATCCCTGGTCGACCCTGCGGGCGCGCGCACCTCGAAGGTGCGCTCGATCCCCGGCCGGCGCTCCGGCTCGACGTCCTCGGAGAGTCGCACGCCGATCGCCGTCGGGCGCAGGGTCTCCTCGATCTCGAGGTCACCGACCCGGTAGCGGAAGGACATCGCGCCGTCCGGGTGCAGCGTCCGGCCGAGCGACGAGCCCAAGGACTCCTCGTCCCACGGAGCGTTCAGCGCCCCCAGCGTCCCGACGGCGGTCCCCGCGGGGAGGTCGATCACCTCGGACGCGCCGGGGCTCTCGAGCGCGCCGGCGCGGCCTCGCCAGGTGCCGATCACGTTCATGAACCGTCCGCGCCAGAGCTTCGCGAGGCGGCCGTGCTCGACGTCGAAGGCCGAGTGCACGCCCTCGGGCGTCCCCACGCAGAGGACGCGAGGAGACACGTCGCGCATGAACACCGACACGAGCCGCGTGCCCTCGCCCGGCGTGAGCTCGAAGGCCCACTCGCCGGTGTCCAGGCCGGGCGGGGGTGCCATGGAGTCCGGGCCCTCCGCCAGCCAGCACCACAGTCGCTCGATCTGCGCTTCACGGTCGCCGCCGGCGATGCCCTCCACGGGGCTCGCGCCGTCGATCCAGAGGTTCGCCATGCGTCCGTCGAGGTCGACGTTCGCCGGATCGAGCAGGAGCTCGCGGAACCAGCCGAAGCGCAGACGACGATTCATCGTCCCCATGTCCACCGCCCGCACGCCGAGGCTCGCCGTGCCGCGGAAGTCGTGGCACTGGACGCAGCCGAGACCGCCGCGGTCGCCGGCGAGCCGGCGCCCCTCCTCCGTCGCGCCCGGCGGGCAGAGCTTCCCGAGATCAGGATCGGCGGCCGGCGCTTCGTCGGCAGCCATGAGCGCGCGCGCGAGGCCGTCGAGGTTCTCACGCCCCATCCGCGGCATGCGCGTCATCAGATAAGGACGCACCTTCTCGTGGCCCGCGACGGCGTCGGCCAGGACCGCCGGACGCAGCTTGCGCCCGACCGCCGAGAGGACCGGCGGGAAACGCCCCTGGTCGCCCAACTCGGCGCCCTCGTCCCCACGGAAGTAGGGCATCACGTCCGGGTGCACGCCCCCCACTCCGTCGCGGCGGTGGCAGCCGTAGCAGTTGCGGCGCGCGAGGGTGTGGCGCACCTCGTCGGCCGGTGCCCGCACAGGACGCGTCCCCTTGCCGGCCGCGACCATCGCTTCAATCAGTGAAGCGACATCGGCCGCGTCGAGGTCGTAGCGGCCGCCGCTGCCGAGGCAGGTGGACTGCTCGGGGACCGCCGCGGCAAGCGCCTCGAGCGTGGGGACCTCGGGCGTCGCCGCGATGGGCGTCCCGTCGACCGCGTGGCAAGCGGCGCATCCGAGGCGAACGAAGGCCTCCGCGCCCCTCTCGGCGCGGGTCGGGTCCACCTCGAACGTCTCCACCGCGTCGCCGCCGGGCGCCTTCGGCGTCATGAGCAACGGGCGATGGGAGAACGCCTCCGCGGGAACGGGGCCGCGTTCGATGCCTGGCCCCTGCCACTCCAGGGACACCTCCTCACCTCCGGCGGCCTCGAACATCTCGACGAGGATCGCGTGGAGTCCCTGTTCCAGCTCGACCTCCGCGCTGCGGGTCCGCGGCGCGTGGACCCCGCCGTTGTCCACGGAGATCTCACCGTCGAGGTGCAGACGCGAGCCGTCGTCCGAGCGCAGGTGGAACGTGTAACGGCCGTCCGCAGGGACCTCGATCCAGCCGGAGAAGCGCAGGCCGAAGTTGTTGTCGCGGGGCCGGTCGTCGACGCCGATGGACGTCGCGACGCCGGAGGACGAGGGCGCGTCCGTCGCCATCCTCCCGAACGGATTCCTGGCGGCGTCGTCGAGCAGGTAGGCGTGGAACCGCAGCCCTTCGGAGCGCTCCGACTCCCCCTCGTCGCCGGCCTGGTCGAGCAAGAGATAGCTCGCGATGGCGCGCGCCTCGCCCTCGTCGAGGGACATGGAGGGGCAGTGCCCGGAAGGGCGATGCGCGACCGGATCCTCCAGGAACGCAGCCAGCTGAACCGGGCCGTACTTGGCGGAGAGATCCGGCGGGATGGCCGTGAGCCGCGGCTCGAGCACGCCCGGCCGGACCGGCTGGGCGTCGCCGTCCTCCGGCTCGTCCTCCCACTCGTACAGTTCGAGCTCCGCGAGGGAGACCTCGAGCTCGTCCATGGACTCGAGAGGCCCGTGGCACGCCACGCAGCCGACGGAGTGGAAGAGAGTCCGGCCGCGCTCGAGGGTCTGCGCGTCGGTCTCGAAGGGCGCGATCGGCGGGATCGAATCGCCGTGGGGCCGCGCGAGGAAGTGCACCAGATCCTCGGCCACCTGGCGACGGCTCGCTCCGGGGATGTCAGCCAGCTGGTGCGGATGGTGGGTTCCGGGGCGTACCGCGCGCGGGTCCTCGAGGAACGAGACCAGCCAGGGCATCGAGAGCCGCCCGGCTGCGTCGTCGATGCGCGGCGCGCCGCGCGGGTCGAGGGCTGCGCGGAGATCCGCCTCGGGCGCATGACACGCGAGGCAGTCGTGGCGCGCCAGGAGCTCGTCCACCGAGGGGAGCAGCGCATCCCAACCGTCGGCGCCAGCGGCGGGCGCCGCGGCCTCCTCCGCGGGCATCGCGAGGGCGCCGAGGGCGGTGCTCGCCAGGAAGAGGACTCCGGTGAGGTGTGTCGTGTTCGCTCTCATCAGCGGCCTCCGTCGGCGCGCAGTTCGTCGAGGATCGTCGGATCCTCGAGGGTGGTGGTGTCCTGGGTGATCTCCTCGCCGGACGCGATCGCCCGCAGGAGACGCCGCATGATCTTGCCGCTCCGCGTCTTCGGGAGCCGAGGCGTGACCCGCACCTCTGCGGGCCGCGCGAGCTTGCCGATCTCCGTCGCCACGTGCTCGCCGAGCGCGCCCGCGAGCGCCGCGGCGTCGTCGGCCCCCTGGGCCGGGATCACGAAGGCGACGATCGCCTCGCCCGTGAGATCGTCCGGACGCGGGACCACGGCGGCCTCGACCACCTGGTCATGACTGACGAGGGCGCTCTCGATCTCCATGGTCGAGAGGCGATGCCCCGACACGTTGAGCACGTCGTCCACGCGGCCGAGGATCCAGAAGTTGCCGTCCTCGTCGGTGCGCGCGCCGTCCCCGGGGAAGTAGAGCGGCGGGTCCGCGTCCGGCCAGCGCGACCAGTAGGTGTCGCGGAAGCGCTGCTCGTCGCCCCAGATCCCGCGGAGCATGCTCGGCCAGGGCCTGCGAAGCGCGAGCAGGCCGCCCTTGCCCTCCGGGAGCTCGTTCCCCTCCTCGTCGAGGATCGCGGCGTCGACGCCGAAGAACGGCCGCGTCGCAGAGCCGGGCTTGGTCGCAGAGACCCCCGGGAGCGGTGTGAGCATGATCGACCCGGTCTCCGTCTGCCACCACGTGTCGACGATCGGACAGCGCCCTCCGCCGACCTTCTCCCGGTACCACATCCAGGCCGCGGGGTTGATCGGCTCCCCGACCGTGCCGAGCAGGCGGAGCTTCGAGAGGTCGTGCTTCTCGACGTGCTCGTCCCCCCACTTCATGAACGCGCGAATGGCGGTCGGCGCGGTGTAGAAGATCGTGACGCCGTGGGTCTCGCAGATCTCCCAGAAGCGGCCCTCGTGGGGCGCGTTCGGCGCGCCCTCGTACATGACCATCGTCGCGCCGTTGGCGAGGGGTCCGTACACGATGTAGCTGTGACCGGTGATCCAGCCGACGTCGGCGGTGCACCAGTAGACGTCGTCCTCGCGCAGGTCGAAGACCGTCTGCGTCGAGAGGTACGCGCCCACGAGGTAGCCGGCCGTCGTGTGCACGATGCCTTTCGGCTTGCCCGTGGATCCGGAGGTGTAGAGCAGGAAGAGGACGTCCTCGGCGTCCATGGGCTCGGGCGCGCACTCGTCCGGGACGCCCTCGAGCGCCTCGTGGAGCCAAACGTCACGCTCGGGGTTCCAGGCGACGTCCTGCTCGGTGCGTCGCACGCAGAGCACGGTCTTGACGCCGGGCTGGTTCGCGACGGCCTCGTCGACCGCCGGCTTCAGGGGCAGGATGCTGCCGCGCCGCCAGCCACCGTCCGCGGTGATGACGGCGCAGCAATCGCCGTCGGCGATGCGGTCCTCGAGGGAGGTCGAGCTGAAGCCGCCGAAGACGACCGAGTGGATCGCGCCGATGCGCGCGCAGGCGAGCATCGCCATCGCCGCCTCGGGGATCATCGGCATGTAGATGGCGACCCGGTCGCCCTTCCCGATCCCTCGCGCCTTGAGGACGTTCGCGAAGCGCTGGACCTCGACGTGGAGCTGGCGGTAGGTGAACGTCTTGCGGTCCCCCGGCTCTCCCTCCCAGATGAGCGCCGTCTTGTCGGCGCGCTCGCCGTGCGCGTGCTGGTCGAGGCAGACGTGGGAGGCGTTGATCTGGCCCCCGGTGAACCAGCGAGCGAAGGGCGCGCCGCTCCAGTCGAGCACCGCGTCGAAGGGACGCAGCCAGGGCAGTTCGCCGGCGACCCGGCCCCAGAACCCGTCGGGGTCCTCGATCGACTCGCGGTGCAGCCGCTCGTACTCCGCGGGATCCGCGATGCGGGCCGCGGCGCGGAACTCGTCGGAGGGCGGGAAGGCCCTCGACTCGGCGAGGACGGACTCGATCTGATCGCTCATGGAGGCCCTGAAGGCGGGGTCGGTCGAGGAAGGGACGCAATGAGTCTACGAAGGCGCGGCCCCCGTCCGGAGGAGCCGCCCTATCCTGCCCGCGCCGCGATGGGATCCAGGTGATCCAGCGCGCCTGGACGACCGCCATGAGCACGAGGGACACGAAGGGCTACCTGCACGGATTCGGCGAGGCCGAGGAGGCGCGACTCAGGCGCCAGGCGAGGATCGTCGAGCACCGGATCCACGGCACCTTGCCCTTCCGTCGCTGCCGCAGGCTGCTGGAGGTGGGCTCGGGCGTCGGCGCGCAGACGGAGATCCTCCTGAGGACCTTCCCCGACCTGCACGTGACGAGCGTGGAGGCCGCCGAGGGGAACCTGGCCGCGGCCCGCCGACATCTCGGGGCCCAGCCATGGCTGAACGGCCGCTTCGACGCCACCCACGGCGACGGGAACGCCCTCGAATTCCCGGCGGACACCTTCGACGGCGCGTTCCTGTGCTGGATCCTCGAGCACGTCGGCGATCCGGCGCGGGTCCTGAGCGAGGTGCGCCGGACGCTGCGTCCGGGTTCCCCGGTGGTCGTGAACGAGGTGCAGAACGCGACCTTCTTCCTCTCGCCGTACAGCCCCTGCACGCTGCGCTACTGGGGCGCCTTCAACGACCACCAGTTCGCCCTCGGTGGCGATCCCTTCGTGGGCGCGAAGCTCGGGAACCTCCTGCAACGCGTCGGATTCGCGGACATCGAGACCGAGGTCCGTCCGGTCCTCCTCGACAACCGCCACCCCGGAGAGCGGGCGGAGTTCCTCCGGTTCTGGACGGACCTCCTGCTCTCTGGCTGCGAGGAGCTCATCAGCGCGGGAAAGGTGGACACGGAGACCGTCGAGGGCATGCAGGGGGAGCTCCGGGACGTCGCGACCGACCCGGATGCCGTGTTCTTCTACGCCTTCGTCCAGGCCCGGGCTCGGACCGCCTGAGGCCGCCCGGGGACAGGTCTTTCCCTGCGATATCACCGATGAGGGCTGCGTCCTGGCCCCGCCGACGGGGTTCCGATGGAAATCGAGGGAGTCGCCCTTCAGGAATCCTGATCCCTGCCGATGAACCTCCTGCCCTCATGGTT
Source organism: Planctomycetota bacterium (assembly GCA_965662915.1). Lineage (GTDB taxonomy): Bacteria > Planctomycetota > UBA1135 > UBA1135 > Saltatorellus. The sequence goes on from CBFIJG010000009.1 coordinate 17,236, forward strand.
CCTCGTGAACCCAGGCTCCTCCCGAATCCCCTCTCGGGAGGAGCCTCTTCTTTGCCCAGGCCGTTCCGATGCCCTCCCCACCGCAGCGCTCCGGCGAGACAGCCGCCGCGGCCAGCGAAGTCACCGCGGAGATGCGCAGGGTGCAGGTCGTGGCGCGCTGGAACTCCTGGGTGCAGGTCCACGATCCGGCTGACGACTCCCTCACCTGGGTCGACCTCTCCGAGCACGGTCACCTGCCCGCTTGATTCCGGGGAAATCGGGCCCCACGTCGCGCTCGCTCCTCGGACGCGATGACGATGGACGAAGCGGGGCCAGCACGGCTCCCCTGAATCTCTGCTCCGGCCCGCGCCGCGTGCGCCCCGTGCAACGGGTGCGACCGCGATCCTCGGACGGCGTGAGGAATCCACGAGAGTGGTCCTACGAGCAGGACACGCAGCATCGGGTCGAGGTGAAGCGACCCGTGACCGAGAGCGAACCGCAGCAGCCCCCCAAGGCGCCGCGCTGACCCGCCGCCCATCCAACGAGCCCCCGTGGAGCACCCCCCCGCTCCGCGGGGGTTCTTCCTTCAGGGGCCGTCGCCGTCAGCTCGCCCGGCGACGGAAGAGCGTGAGGTACCGCGCGATCCGGCCCGCGAGCCGCCTGGGGTCCTTCAGCTCGCGCAGCATCCGCTTGGGTCTGCGGTAGAACCGCCGATACGCCTCGCGGATCTTCGCTTCGATCTCGTCGGCGCTCATGTGCTCGTTCCCCTCGAGCGCCTGGAAGCCGGTCATCGTCGCGTAGTCGAACTCCCGCGTGCCGCGGAGCATCTCATGCAGCGGCGTGCCGGGGTACGCCGTGACCGCGCAGAACTGCACCTGGTCGGGGTCGAGGCGGTCCACCAGCGCGATGGTCTCGTCGGCCATCTCGGGCGTCTCCTCCGGGAAGCCGATCATGCAGAACGCGCGGGTCTCGATGCCGGCGTCCCTCGCGGCGCGGAAGACCTCCTCCGCCTTGTCGAGGTCGGAGAGCTTGTTCCCGCAGTGCTTGCGCTGGATCTCGTCGTTGCCCGACTCGACGCCGAGGGAGACGTGCTTGCAGCCCGCCGCTGCCATCTTCGCGAGGAGCTCCGCGTCGAGCGTCTTCACGGCCGTCTCGCACTGCCACTCGAGCTCGGTCATGCCGCGCTCGAGGATGCCGTCACAGATCGCCACGATGCGGTCCTTGCGCGTCGTGAAGATCGGGTCGCGGAAGACCACGTGGCGGAGACCGTGCTGGAAGTAGAGGTCGCTGAGCTCCTCGAGGACGTGATCGGGCGAGCGGAAGCGGAACCGCAGTCCCTGGGCCAGGGTGTAGCCGCAGAAGGTGCAGTTGAGCGGACACCCGCGGGACGACTTGACCGTCGTGATCGGGCCGTCGACGCCGGGGAAGCGGTAGGCTTGGTTGTCGAGGAGGTGGCGCGCCGGGAGCGGCAGCTCGTCGAGGTCCTTGATCTTCTCCCGCTCGGGCTCGTGCACGATGTCGCCGCCCTCGGGCTGCCACGTGATTCCGGGCGTGCCCGCGACGGGCTCTCCGGCGGCGACGCGACGGGCGAGATCGCGGACCGTGAGCTCGGGCTCGCCGCGTACCACGAAGTCGATCCGCCCGCCCTCGAAGATCTCGTCGGGAGTGAAGGTGACCTGGCTCCCGAGCATCCCGACCTTCGCCGAGGTCGCGGCGCGCACCGCGCCTGCCAGGGCGAGGTCCTGATCGAGGGAGGTGCTCGACGAATCGAGGACGACCATGGCAGGGTCCTCGGCAGTCACGCGGGCGCAAGCCACCTCGGGGTCCAGCCCCGCCGCATCACCGTCGACGATCACCACCTCGTGCCCCTCGGCCTCGAGCACTCCGGCCACGTGGGCCAGCTCGATCGGCGGGTAGAGCAGCTCGGGGTTCACAGCCATCCCGAAGCCTCCCATCAGCCCGCGGCTGACGCGGAACTCGGGCGGGCTCGGGGGATTGACGAGGACGACCTTCACGGCAGCGGAAGTGTATCCCGGAGGCGTCCCGGCGCCCTTCCACTCGCCCCTGACCGGGGAGGCGTCGCGGGTCGAGCCCGCGAGAGCCCACACTGAGACGCCCCGTAGCGGCCGGAGCCGGCCCGGTCCTGGCTCGGGAGCAGGATCAGGGCACGAGGTGAGCCGCGCGCTTCTTGCCGACCTGGACGAGGAGCTCCCCCTCCGGCCGGCCGACCGCGGCCCGCTCGTCCTTCTCGGCCTCGCCGTCGAGCTTCACCCCGCCCTGCTTGATGGCGCGACGGGCCTCGGACGTCGACTGGCAGAGTCCCATCTCCTTCAGGAGATTCGCCAGGGGCAGCTCGTCGCCCCAGCCCGCCTCCCAGGAGACGCGCGGAAGATCGTCGGGGAGGACCTTGTCGCGGACCTCGCGGTCGAAGGCAGCCGCCGCCTCCGAGGCCTCCTCGACGCTGTGGTAGAAGGCCGTGACCTCCGCGGCGAGGCGCGCCTTCGCCTCCCGCGGGTGCAGCGCGAGCGTCTGCTCGATCTCCTCCGAGGAGAGGCGCGTGAGGTGCAGGAGCCAGGTCGGCATCACCTCGTCGTCCACCTGCATGATGCGGAAGGTCATCTCCTTCGCGTCCGCAGTGAGCCCCACGGCGTTGCCGTAGGACTTGCTCATCTTGCGCCCGTCGAGACCGTTGATGAGCGGCTGCGTCATCACGATCTGCGGCCGCTGATCCTCCTGCTCCTGCAAGCGCCGGCCCACGAGCAGGTTGAAGAGCTGATCCGTACCACCGAGCTCGACGTCGCTCTTCACCATGACCGAGTCCCAGCCCTGCATCAGCGGATAGAGGAACTCGTTGATCCCGATGGGCTCCTCGTTCTTCATCCGCGTCTGGAACATCTCGCGCTCGAGCATCTGCGCGACGGTCATGCGCGTGGTGAGCTTCAGGAGCTCCTCGAAGCCCATGGCATCGAACCACTCGGAGTTCCGCCGGACCTCGGTCTTCTCCATGTCGAGCACGCGCCCGGCCTGGTCGGTGTAGGTCCGGAGGTTGTGCTCGACCTCCTCACGCGTCAGCACGGGCCGCAGTTTGCTCTTCCCGCTGGGGTCGCCGACCATCGCCGTGGCGTCTCCCACGATCAATACGATCTGACATCCGAGCTCCTGGAGGTCCCGGAGCTTGCGCAGCTGCACCGCGTGTCCGAGGTGCAGATCCGGCGAGGAGGGGTCCATCCCGAACTTGATCCGCAGCGGCGCCCCCGTCTCGAGGGACTTCGCGATCATCCCGCGCAGCTGCTTCTCCTCGATGAGGTCGGTCGTCCCGCGCTGGAAGGCGGCGAGCAGGGTCTCGGCGTCGACGGTCATGGCCGGGACTCTACTGGGTGGAGGGGCCCAGGTCAGGGGTCAAGGCACCGGCGCGGCGCCTCGCATCAGCCGGGTCCCAGCGCCCCGGCGAGGCGCCGCTCCTCGAGACGCAGGAGCAGCCACTCGCGCCAGGCCTCCTCGTCGCGGCCGAACGACTCGGTCTCGGCGAGCCACCGCAGGCTCGGGACGACCGGCCGGATGGCCTCGAGGGGCCGGATCTCCAGAGATTCGCCGAGGCGGTCGAGCGTCTCCGGGAAGCGCGCCGGCGGGATCCGGACCGTCCTCTCCAGGATCGCGGCGAGGGGCGCCCGGCCTCGCTCCACGAGCTCGATCAGGGGCCCGGGCCCGAGGGCCACCGCGGGGATCTTGCCCGCGAGGTCCGTTCGCCGCCCGGAAAGGACGTCGAACTCCCGAGCGGGATAACGCTCGTCGCCCTCCTCGATCGTGCCGCCGAGGAAGACCGTGTCGACGCGCATGCGGGTGGCGATGGCGCCCAGCGGCACCTCGATCGCGAGCCGGCAGAGCTCGAGTTCCGCCTCCGCATTCGCCGGGACGCGGAGCACCGTGGCCTCGGGCAGGGCGATGCGCGCGCTGTCGCGACGCTCGTCGCCCGCTTGCGGCTCCAGGGAGGTTCGAAGGACCTCGACGGTCCCGGCGCCGGGCCGCAGCTCCAGCGGTGCGGGCCACGCGGAGCGAGCGCGCAGAACGACGCGCACCTGCTCGACGTCCGGGACCCGCGAGAGGATGACGGCGAGATCCAGGGCGCGCACGCGCGCTCTGCCCTCGATGACCCTTTCGAAGCCGTCCACCATGCGCAGGGCGCCCTCGGCGCTCTCCTTCGCAGGGAGCTCGCCGGAGAGCACCTGGTAGGAGAGCGGCCCGCCTTCGTTCTTCCTCGCCTCCTCCATCGAGGGAAGCGTCGCGCGCTCCCGCTCGAGGCGGGCGCGAAGTCGTCGGGACGTCGCACGGGCCGCCTGGAGGTCACCGTCGTCGAGGGCCGCGCGCAGGGCCTCGAAGGCCGCCTGATAGGCGGGGTGGGAGACGATGGCCACCGGGGCCGCAGCGCCCTCCGGCGCCTCCGGGCGCACGCGTGTGGCCCCACCGCAGGCGCCGACGCAGGCGAGCGTGGCCATGAGCAGGACGCGAGGGGTGACTCCCATGGAGGATGAGCGGGCGGAGGGAGGGAGGGGACGGGAACGAAGCAGGGGGAGGCGCCGGCAGGCACCTCCCCCTGTCATATCGCCCGATCCCGCGAGGTCACGGGATCGCGTCGGAGATCAGCCTTCGGCCTTGGGCTCGCCACCCTCTTCGGCAGCGGGAGCCTCCTCGGCAGCCGGCGCCTCCTCCGCGGCAGGCGCCGCCTCGGCGGCCGGAGCCTCCTCCGCGGGGGCCTCGGCGGCGGGAGCGTCCTCCGCCGGAGCCGGCGGGACCTCGGGGAGGTTCTTGTTCTCCTCGAAGTCGGAGTGGACGAAGGAAAGGCCGATCTTCCGCTCGTCGATGTCGACGCGGATGATGCGCACCTCGACCTTCTGGCCAGGCTGGAGCAGGTCCTCCGGCTTGGCGTCACGGTCGTCGGTGAGCTCCGAGATGTGGAGCAGACCCTCGAGGTCGTCGTCGAGCTTCACGAACACACCGAAGTTGGTGATCTTCGTGACGAAGCCGGAGAGCAGGTCGCCGACGTGGTAGTTCGCCGGGATGGTCTCGAGCCACGGGTCGGGGGTGAGCTGCTTGCGGCCCAGTGCGATGCGCTTCTTCTCCTTGTCCACGGAGAGGACGACGCACTGCAGGCGGTCACCCTTCTTCACCATCTCGGACGGGTGCGCGACCTTCTTGGTCCACGACATGTCGGAGACGTGCAGGAGGCCGTCGATGCCCTCCTCGATCTCGACGAAGGCGCCGTAGCTCGTGAGGTTGCGGACGGTGCCCTCGATGACGGTGCCCATCGGGTAGTGCTCCTCCACGAGGTCCCAGGGGTTCGTCTCGGCTTGCTTCATGCCGAGCGAGATCTCCTGCTTCGCGTGGTTGAACTCGAGCACGACCACCTCGACCGGGTCGCCCGTCTTGACGAGCTCCGAGGGGTGGTTGACGCGGCGAGTCCAGCTCATCTCCGAGATGTGCACGAGACCCTCGATGCCCTCCTCGAGCTTCACGAAGGCACCGTAGGACATGATGTTGACCACCTCGCCCTTGTGCTTCGAGTTCATCGGGTAGCGCGCCTCGACGCCGTCCCACGGGGAGGCGGTCTTCTGCTTGAGACCGAGGGCGATGCGCTCACGGTCGAAGTCGACGCGGAGCACCTGGACCTCGAGCTCCTGCTCGAGCTCGACCATCTCCGAGGGGTGGTTGATCCGGCCCCAGGACATGTCGGTGATGTGGAGCAGACCGTCGATGCCGCCGAGGTCGACGAACACGCCGAAGTCGGCGATGTTCTTGACCGTACCGGTGCGGATCTGGCCCTCCTGGATATCCTTGAGGAGGGTCTCCTTCTGCTTCTGACGCTCCTCCTCGAGGAGCTTCCGGCGCGACACGACGATGTTCATGCGCTCCGCGTCGATCTTGATGATCCGGGCGCGGACGGGCTCGTCGATGAAGTCGGAGATGTCGTGCGTACGGCGAAGCGCCACCTGGCTGGCGGGCAGGAAGACGTTGACGCCCTCCACGTCCACGAGCAGGCCGCCCTTGATCTTGCGCTGGACGACACCCTGGACCTCGTCGCCCTCTTCGTACTTCTGGGAGACGTACTCCCAGGCGCGGAGGCGATCGGCGCGGCGCTTCGAGAGCACCGACATGTCGTTCTCGTCGAGGCCCTCGAAGTAGACCTCGAAGGACTCACCCGTGACGGGCAGGGTCTCGCCGAACTCGTTGAGGGAGATCTGTCCCTCGGCCTTGCCCCCGACGTCCATGATGACGAGGCCGGTGCGCTCGTCGACCGAGTCGACCTTGGCCTGGACGATCTGTCCGGGGCGGATGTCGACGATGGACTCGTTCAGGCTCTCGGAGAGGTCCTCGAGGGTCTGATCGCCGAACTTGTCGGCGACCATCCTCTCGAGCTCTTCGGGGTCGAGTTCGTATTTGCGGACGCGGCGCGAGGCGACGGCCATGGGAAGGAGCTTGGGGGGTCGCGTCCGGTTCGCGCGGGGCGGGCTCTCGGCCCGGGTGCGCCGGATCTCGGCGGCGCCCGCGGCGGACGGCAGGGGTCGATGAATTGCTTGCGCGGGGCGCCCGCGCGGGCGGGGACGATCGGGCCCAGATGGCCCCGGACGCCCATCCCGGGGGCGTCCGATTGCGGCGCTGGAGACCCTCCAGCGCAGAACGAGGCGCACCGTTTTACGGCCAGAACGCCCCGCGAGGAAGGTCCGGCGGCGGATTCCCCTGCCTCCCGGGCGAGATTTCGGGGGGCGATGGGCCGCAGGCGCAGGTTGCCAGGGCCACGAGTCGGCCTCCGGGCTCGCCCCGGATTCTAGCTGCGCAGGGCCTCGACCTCGCGGAGGAGGCGCTGGAGGACCTCCTCGGGCGTCAGGTCGTCGGTCTCGAGCCGCAGCGCCCCCTCGACCAGCACGAGGGGCGAGTCCTCACGGCCGCTGTCGTAGGCGTCCCGGCGGGCGAGGTCGGCCTCGTACTCCGCGGCCCGCTCGGGGTGGCCTTCCTCCTCCGCCCGACGTCGGGCGCGCTCCCGGGCGCTCGCCACGAGGAAGACCTTCAGATCCGCGTCCGGGAAGACAACGGACGTCATGTCACGCCCCTCGGCCACCACGCCCCGGAGCGCCCCGCCCGCGTCGTCCCCCGAGGCGCTCTCGCCGATCCGACGCTGGACGGCGACCATGGCGTGCCGCACGCCGGAGTGCGCGGCGACCTCGGAGACCCGGGCCGTGACCTCCTTGGAGCGCACGTCCGGCTCGCCCGGCTCGCCGTCGATGAGGATCCGACCGTCGGCATCGAAGGAGAGCTCGATCGCCTCGGCCACGGCCGTACAGGCAGCGGCGTCGGTCGGGCCCACGTCCCGGCGCAGGACCTCCAGGGTCACGGCGCGGTACATGGCCCCGGTGTCGAGGAACGTGATCCCCAGCCGCTTCGCGAGGCTCCGGGCAGCGGTGCTCTTGCCGGAGGCGGCGGGTCCGTCGATGGCGATGATCATGGGCGGAGAGCGGCCGCGCCGAGGTCGACGCGCCGGACGAGCAGTGTAGGCCCGAAGGGCCGGCGGGTCAGCGCCGCGCCTCGCGGTCGATGCGCAGGAGGCCATCGATCATCCCGCTGACCACCTCGTTTGCGTCCCCGCCGGCCGCGTTCACCGCGGCGAAGCAGGCGAGCCCGTCCTCGGGCCCCACGTGCACCGTGGCGAACCACATCGTGTTCGAGCCGGAGTGGCGAAGCACGTCGCCGGCCCCCATCACCCCCCAGCCGCACGCGTAGCGATCGGCGCGGACCTCGACGAGCCTGGCCCGGGAGTCGGCGCTGAGGAACGGGGTGTCGCCCGAGTCGGCCGCCGCGGCCGCGTCGGTGAACTGAAGCGCGAAGCGGCTCCAGTCCTCGATCGTGAGATGCACGCGTCCCGCGGGGCCGAGGGCCTCGGCGTTGTCGCCCTGGCGATGGAGCGCCACCCCGCCGCGAATCACGTGGCCCCAGGGCTGGTCCACCTCGTCCTTCGTGTTCGGCGGACCGAAGCCGGCGCTGGTCATCCCGAGAGGCTCGAAGACCTCCTTCGCGATCAGCTCCTCCCAGGTCCCCTGCCCCACGCGCTCCAGGAAGCAGCCCGCGAGCATGTACCCGAGGTTCGAGTACTCGTACTCCTTCCCGATCTCCTGCTCGGGCCCCTCCTCGAGGTTGACCTCCACAAGGGCGAGGCGGCGCTTCACGAGGGGCAGCTCGCCGTAGGCGAACCACTGCGAGCAGTTCGCCCGCACGCCGGCGGTGTGGGTCAGGCAGTCGAGCAGCGTCATGCCGCTGAAGCCCTCGTGGACCGCACCGGCGAGCTCCGGCAGGACCTCCTCGAGGGTCGAGTCCCATTGCAGCAGCCCGCGGTCCACGAAGCGCGCCGCGAGCGTGGCGGTCATGGCCTTGGTGCACGACCCGATGTGGACGAGGTCACCCGCCGTGATCGCCACCTCGCTCCGGGCCTTGCGCAGCCCGTGGGCGGCCACCTGGATCCGCTCGCCGTGGCGGGCGATGCCGACGATCGCGCCCGGTACGGCCGACCCCTCGAGCACGCCTCGAAGCAGCCCGGCCAGGCGCTCCTCGACTCTGGGCGCGGCCGTCTCCACGGCCGCGGATCCGTCCTGGACGGAGGCGCCCCCGACCGGTGCGAGGAGCGCGAGCAGACCGAGCGTGGCGAGCAGACCGGCGGAGAGATCCATGGCGCGCAAGGTAACGCGTCCGCCCGGCGAGCGAAGTTCGGGCCTCGTCCCCGTGGGTACAACGCCCCCGTCGACGACCTGGCGGGCCACCCTCAGGGCAGGAACCGCGACGCAGGCCTCGACAGCAGCTGGGTCACTCCGATGGGGAGCTTCGACCACGTCCGCTGGAGGACCCGGGTCTTCGGGTTCGACGGGTTGAAGGTCGGCAGCCCCCTGTCCCTCACGAGGCGGAAGGAGTAGTGCAGATCGCGGGCCTGGAAGCCCTGGTGCTTCTTGAAGGAGAAGGCGCCGGAGTCCTTGCGGCTGCGGCCGAAGTCGAAGATCCGGTAGCCGTTCTCGATGGACCACTCCTGCAGGGCCATGTACATGAAGACGCTGGCCTTGAACGCGCGATCGACCCCCGGCTCCGTACCGGAGTGGTAGGCGAGCACCTGGTCTCGGAAGAGGAAGCTCATGGCCGCCGCGAGCGTCTCTCCATCCTTCTTGACCACGTGGATCGTCGCGCTGTCCCCGAAGGTGTCGAGGAGTCGTTCGAAGTAGCTCCTGGGCAGCGCCGGGGATCCGAGCGCGCGTTTGTTCGCGTGGAAGAGACGGACGAGGTCCGGGAGGTACCAGCGCCCTTCGTGCAGCCGGAGACCGTGCGTGTTGCGCGCCTTGCGCGCGTCGGCGCGGGACTTCTTCGGCATGCCCGGGAGCACGCCCGCGGGGTCGGTCCCCAGGTCCTTGACGAATGTCGCGTGGAGGTCGGACTTGGGCAGCCCGAGCCCAGGATCCTCTAGGCACCGCATCTCCAGGCGGCCGACACCGAGCGCGAGCGCTTCGCGCTCGGCTTCATCGAAGAGTGCGCGCTCGGCTCCGCCGTCCGTGCCGATCGGGCCGCCGTAGACGCCGTAGGGCGTCGAGATGAGCGCTTTCTTCCCGCCCAGGCCGCGGCACAGCGCCAGCGGCATCACGCCCACGACGCGGCCACCGCGCTCCGCCACGAGGGAGCGATCCTCGTGACCGAATTCAGCGCACACCGCGCGGGTCCAACCAGCGCCGTGGAAGAAGCTCGCACGGGGCGTCTCCAGCGCGAAGGTGTCCACCCGCATCGCGTCTCCAGGCGCGGCTCGCCTGACGACGAGATCCGCGGCCGCTGCCGGCTCGCGCGAGGGAGCAGCGTCCGAGGCGCCGGTGAACGGGGTCATTCGTAGATCCGCTCGATGCGGTACTCCCGCACGTTCTTCGCCTGCGTGAACACGATGATCTCGCCGACGAGTCCGAAGCCGACGATCTGAGCCCCGAGGACCCCGAGCAGCACGCCGACGATGAAGGGCGACCGCTGGTAGAGGCTGAAGGCCATGTCCGAGGTCAGCCACATCATGAACTGCGTGCCGGCCATCAGCCCGCCGAGCAATATCAGCGAGCCACCCAGCGCCCCGAAGAAGCGCAGGGGCTTGTGCGTGAACCGCGCCAGGAACATGAGCCCGAGCAGGTCGAGCGCGCGGCGCAGGTAGAGCCCGGCGCCGAAGATCCCGGCGCCGCCCCACTCCGCGAGGTGCCGCACCCGCACCTCGTCCACGCGGAAGCCCTGGCGATAGGCGACGGCGGGCAGGTAGCGGTAGATGTTCCCGTAGATCGTGAGTTGCTCGAGCACCTCGCGGCGCATCACGCGCAGGGTGCTGTTCATGTCGTGGAACGTCGCTCCTACCACCTTGCGAACGACCCAGTTGAACGCGCCGGACTGGGCCCGGTTCAACCTCGAGTCGACCCGGCTCGAGCGCCACGTCGTGACGAAGTCCGCGCCGTCGTCGATCGCGGCGAACAGCTTCTTCAGGTCCACTGGATCGCACTGGACGTACGGCGGCGTCGTCATGATCAGGCCACCGAGGGCGTGCTCGAACGCGCTCGAGAGACAGACCGACTCTCCGAACGGCTTGTGCAGGGCGATCGTCCGCACCTGATCGCGCGTCTCTTTCTGCAGCTCCAGCGCGCGCTCCCAGAGCGCTCCCTTGATGCCGTCGAAGACCAGGATGCACTCCCAGGTGAAGCCGAGTTCCGTGAGCGCACCCCCGATCGCCCCGACCACGTTCTCGAGCTCGGCCTTGTGGGTCTGAACGGGGAAGACGATCGTGACGTCGACGTCGGGCACGAGCCCGGGACGCTCGTTGCACCCGTCCAGCTCTCGCTCGGGTTGCGGGATGAAATCGGTCACGCCACACCTCCAGCGGGTTGATGTCCGGCCGCAGGAACGTGGCTCACGAGTACCCGATCTCCTCGGCGGAAGACCTTCACCACGAGCTCGGCGAGAAGACCGAGGAGCACGAAGTAGACGCCGGCCATGAGGGTCATTCCGAGGCTGAAGATGACGGCCTGCCCCCAGGAGCTTCCGAAGGAGACCGGCCGCGGCGCCAGGGCCACGAGGACGAGATAGAAGGCCGGGATCGCGAGGAAGGGCACGCCGAGCAGCGCGAAATAGGAGAGCGGGCTCCGGGCGAAGGAGCTGAGCAGCTTCATCGTCAAGAGGTCCAGCGCGACTCGAACGGCGCGGCCGATGCCGTACTTGCTGACGCCATGGATGCGCGGGCGGTGGTTGACGACGAGCTCCGAGATCCGCGCGCCGCTGGCGAGGGACAGCACCGGCAGGAACCGATGCTGCTCCGCGTAGATCGGCAGGTTCTCGACCAGCTCGCGCCGGAAGGCCTTGAGCGTGCAGCCGGTGTCGTGGACCGGTGATCCGGTGATCCGCGCGATCAGTCGGTTCGCGATGCGGGACGGGACCTTGCGCAGCACGAGGCCGTCCTGCCGGTTCTTGCGCCACCCCACGACGATGTCATGGCCTCGCTCCAGCTCCTCGATGAGCGCAGGGATGTCCGCTGGATCGTTCTGAAGGTCCGCATCGAGGGTCACGACGATGCTCCCACGGCTGTGTTCGAAGCCGGCACTCATCGCGGGCGTCTGACCGAAGTTCCGCCGGAAGCGGATGACCCTCACGTGCGGATCGTCGGCGTGCAGGTCCTTGAGCACCTGGAACGAACGGTCCCGGCTCCGGTCGTCCACGTAGACGACCTCCCAGGGCCGTCCCATGCCCCCCACGTGCTCCGCGATCTCGGCGTGGAGGTGCGGCAGGTTCTCCTCCTCGTCGAACACGGGCACCACCAGCGAGATCTGCGGAACCTCACCGGTGGCACTGCGGTCGGCCGGGGTCGCCTCCCCGGGGGGATCCGCGGAGGGCTGGTCTGTCGGTCGGGGAGCCGTCATCGCGCGCAGAAGGTAGCGGGCCGAGAGGTGTTTCGGCGCGATGCACTGGCCGACTGAAGCAAGCCTGGCAGGGTCGCAGGGGCATTCGTGAGGGCGCCCGGGGCGGGCCATCACCCACCCTGGAGGCCCCTCCGGGCAAGACGAGAAGGAAATGGTGGGCTGCATGTCCCTAGAATCCAGGGACGATGCGCCGCGCCCCGCTCCCTCGATTTCTCGTGATCCGATCGGATCGCCTGTGCGGCGCCATTCTGGCGGGCCACGACCTCGATTTCCTGCTCCGGGGAGGCCCGCGGGACGGCCAGGGCTCGTCCCGGGCGCCGCTGGTGCTCGAGGACGCCGCGGACCTGCTGGTCGAGCGCACGGAACGGGATGCCGTGCTCCTGGCGGACGCGGACGGCCTCTCCGTCGGGGACGCCGGTCTGCTGCGACGCTGGCGCGAGGACGGTGATCGCCGCCGCCTGGTCCTCGTCGGCAGCGAGGCCGGAGCGCGACGCCTGGCCGAAGCGGGAGCCAGGGCCGACGAGGTGCTCGACTGGTCCGAGCTCGCTCCGGCCGCCCCGCAGGCCCATGCGACGTCCTGTCACCAGGACGAGGAGCTCTCCACCATCGAGGCGATCCTCCGCAGCGAGCCCATCATGGAGCCGACCGACGAGGCATCGACCAACGGGAACGGCTCCCACGATCGCCGGGAACGGGGCCAGGCGAGCCGCGTCGCTCGGCGCTTCCCCTCGCGGCCGGGAACCCAGCCTCGCACGGCCTTCCTCCGCAGCACGATCCGTCCGGGCGGCGCGGCCGCCGGAGAAGCTCGAGCGACTGCTCCTGGCGCCGCGCCCGCGGCGGACCCCCTCGACTCCTCCGAACCGCTCCTGACGCCCGAGGAGCTCGACGCGTTCTTCAGCCCCCTCGAGGAGCCGCGGACGGAGCCGACGGCCCCCACCGAGATCGAGCTCGACCAGGAGGTGGAGGATGCTCTCGAAGCGGCCACGGCAGAGCTGGACGCGATCGCCGAGCTCCTCGAAGGGGAGGCGGAGCCCGCGTGGAACACCGATCGTGAGCCACTGGCTCCCGGCACGCCGGAGACCCCCGAGGACGGTCTCGATCACGTCCAGCTGGCCGAGCCGGCCGACACGGCGCGGATCCCGGACGCGGATGCCCCGGAAGAGCGCACCAGCGCGCGCGCGACGGGCGCCGCGCGGCCGGCCTGGCTGAAGCAACAGATCGCGGACCTCGCCGACATGGTCCAGGCGCTCGAGCTTCGCGCGCGCACCAACAATGCACAGTTCGGCATGGAGGCCGAACTCGCTCGCCTGCGCCAGTTCTGCAGGACCCTGGGGCTCGTCGCCTCTCCCCCCGCTCACCGCCGCCAGGACTTCGACCTGGCCGTCCACGTGGAGGAGCAGCTCGGCCAGCTCGCCGGCGCCTCGCCGGACGCGCCGCGCCTCCTGTTCCGGGCGAAGGGCGAGAACCCCACGGTCGCCGCCGACAAGACCCTCGTCGCGTGCGCGGTGGACGCCGTTCTCCAGACCGCTGTCGCCTGCGGCGGCTCCGGTGACGTGGTCCGGGTGCAGGTCATCGCCGACGGCCGGGCCGTGACACTCGACGTGGAGTTCCCCCCCGGGCCCCTCATCGGCCGCGCCCCCGACGAGATCATGGAGCCCTACGCGGTCCGGGACGTCCTCCCCGAGATCGGGGCCAACGCCCTTGCGGCCGCCGGGGCCATCGCGGTCGGCCAGGGGGGCGATCTGCTCTTCGGAGAGCGAGAGGGAGGCGCCGTCGGCTTCACCCTCCAGCTCCTCCGGGCCCCCGTTCGGGCCTGAGGCTCCCCTCGTCCCAGGTCGAGCCTCGGCGCGAGAGGCTGTCCAGTGGGCTCGACCCGCGTTCAGGTTCGCCACCGTGCATGTCGACAGAATTCGACATGGAACACAGCGGCCAACATGGACCGAGCCCCGCATTCGTACCGCGGCCCTATCCCCGTCGCGCGCCCGGAGTGTCCCCGCTGAGGGGCCGCAGGGTGCTCGTGATCGACGGCGACGTGGAGCGCGGGCGGGCCGCGTCCGCCATCCTCTCCAGCCGCGGCGCCGGCGCCCGCCACCACGACGGAGGCCCTGGCCTCGAGGATCTCCTGACCGGAGGCGACCAGCTCGAGGTCGTGCTGGTTCACGGCGACCAGGTGGACGACGAGGACGTCGCAGCCCTGCAGTCGCTCGACGGCGGTCCCGCCGTCGTCCTCATCGGCGCCCAGTCGAGGGCGGAGTCCCTCGACGTCCAGGCGCTCCCCGCAGAGCCATCCGAGGGCGACATCACCACGGGCGTCGCGCGGGCGTTCGAGGCCCGCTCGCTCTCTGCGGAGAACCAGGCTCTCCGGGACGAGCTCGACGGACGCTTCTCCTTCGGCAGCGTCGTGACCCGCGACCCCGCGCTCCAGGGCGTGCTGCGCACGCTCGAGTCGGTGGCGGACACCCGCGCCACGGTCCTCATCCTCGGGGAGACCGGCACGGGCAAGTCGCTCCTCGCGCGCACCCTCCACCAGGCCTCCGGTCGGGCCGACGAGGCCTACGTCGAGGTGAACTGCGGCGCGCTCCCGGGCGGGCTCCTCGAGGCCGAGCTCTTCGGCCACGCGGAGGGAGCCTTCACCGGCGCGACGGGAGCCCGGGCCGGGCGGTTCGAAGCAGCCGATGGCGGCACGATCTTCCTCGATGAGATCGACAGCGCTCCCCCGGAGCTCCAGGTGAAGCTCCTGCGTGTCGTCCAGGACCGCGTGTTCGAGCGCGTCGGCGAGTCGACGACCCGGACGACCGACGTCCGGATCGTCGCTGCGACCAACGCCGACCTCGCCGCGCGCGTCGCCGACGGCGAGTTCCGCGAGGACCTCTACTGGCGCCTGAAGGTCGTCGAGGTCGGGGTCCCCGCGCTGCGCGACCGCGCCCGCGACATCGCCCCCCTCGCGGCGGCGTTCGTGGAGCGCTTCGCTGCGGAGTACGACAAGCCGATCCGCGGGCTCGATCAGGGCGCACTCGCGATCCTCGCGGCTCAGGACTGGCCCGGGAACGTCCGCCAGCTGGAGCACGCTCTCGAACGCGCCGTCCTGCTCGCCGCCCCCGGATCGGGTGGCGGGGTCCGCCGCCAGCTCGTGGCAGAGGACCTCGGCGCGGAGCTGCTGGAGAAGGCAGCGCTCGGTCGTTCGGGCGAAGGCAGCCTCTCCCTGGGCCTCGAGTGGCTCACGGATCTCACCAGGGTCGTGCCCCTCAAGCAGGCGCTCGAAGGCCCGGAGCGT
The DNA here is from genome assembly GCA_965662915.1 of Planctomycetota bacterium. Classification (GTDB taxonomy): domain Bacteria; phylum Planctomycetota; class UBA1135; order UBA1135; genus Saltatorellus. The sequence continues at coordinate 32,440 of CBFIJG010000009.1, forward strand.
CTCCTCATCGAGCGCGCGCTCGCGCGCCACGGGGGCCGCCGTGACCGCGCCGCCGAGGACCTCGGGATCAACCGCTCGACCCTCTTCAACAAGATGCGCAAGTACGGCCTGCTCGAGCCCCGCCCCGCAGGATCGCCGTCCGAGCCGGAGTGACGACCCGCGACCGGCGACTGGCAACAGCGCTCCACGGACCGAACGCTTTTCCAACTTGCCCCGATCCACGCGCGACGCCCGCCTCTGGGCGCTACTCTCCCCCTCCCCATGAAGTGGACCACCGCAACCGCACTCCTGCTCGCGCTCTCCGCCGGCGGCGCCGGCGTGGCCGTCGTCACGGCGCGCGAGCCGAAGTCCCAGGCCGAGGTGCTGAGCAGTCTGCGGAGTCAGATGGGACGCCCGCTGTTCGACTCCGCCGCAGCGATTCGTGAACTCGACGACATCCTCGAGGGTGACGCGGGCCCGCTCACGGTCGCGCTGGAGCGCGAACTCCTGCGGGCGCGGGCGGACGTCTACGAGAGCATCGGGAGCATCGGGCGCGCGCGCGAGGACGTGGAGCGCATCCTCGCGTCCTACGAAGCGGACGCGGCCTCGCAGGGCGCTCCTGCCAGCGCGGCCCGAATCCAGAGCCTGACGGTGGAGGTGATCCGCCTCCAGAGCGACGAAGGCGAGCTGGTCGCAGCCCTCGAGCGAGCCGAGCGACTCTCCGATCAGCACCCTGACCACGCCGAGGTCTGGGTCCTCCAGGGCCACCTCGCGGAGCGACTCGCACGTGAGGGTCTCCCTGGTGCCGTGCCTGGACTGGACGGGCTGCTGGAGCGAGTCGGCAGGGAGCTCTCGGCCGAGCGATTCGAGGAGGCGCACGAGCTGATCGTGGGCCTCACGGCCTTGGAGCCTGGTGACCCGGAGATCCAGGAGATCGAGGCGCGGCTCACGCGCGCGTTCGAGGACAACGACGAACTGGTTCTTCGCTGGGTCCTCGAGAGCGTGAACGAGCCGCGCAAGTGGTTCAGCGCCGCGAGGACCGCGTACACGCGGGCCCTCGGCGTCGAGCTGACCCCCGCCGCGGTGATGCGCCTCGCAGACTCGCTGGAGCGCGCAGGGCAGCGCGACCTCGCGATCAAGGTCCAGTCGATCGCCCGGCGAGACCCGCGAGTGGCCACCGAGCCGGCGATCGCCGAGTCCTTCCTCCGCGATCTCGCGGCAGCTGGCAGAACCACGGAGGCGCGGGACCTGATCACCCTTTGGGACTGGGCGCTCGGTGCGACCACCGACTTCTACAGGTTCGCCGGCGAACTCCTGTTCAAGTCCGGCGAGCTCGAAGCGCTCGGCAACGTGGCCGAGGGCCTCCTGAACGTGGGTGAGGATACCGAGGCATACTGGGCCCGAAGTTTCTTCTCGCCGATCGCGAACGTCGCGATCTACGAGCGGCAAGCGAGCCGCCTGGCGACAGCCACCGAGCAGCTGGAGCAGGAGAAGGATCCGGCGAAGCGGGAGGAGCTGCGGACCGTCCGGGACTCACTGCGCAGGTGGATCGACAGCTTCAGGGCGAGCAAGATCGCCGAGCTCACGGAGTTCGCGCGGGACACGATCAATCCGGAGCCGTTCGCGGGAGCGCGGAAGAGCGCGGCGTTCTACGCCGCAGAGGCCGGCAGCCTCACGGGCCGGGCCAATCTGGCGAGAAGCTCGTTCAGCTTCGCGCTGGCCGAGGACCCCGACGGATCGGCAGAGGCCTGGGCGAACTACGCAGAGCTGCTGGAGGCCGCGACGCTCCTGAAGGACGCCGAGGAAGCGCTCTCCCATGCCATGAGCCTGGACCCGACTCTGACCGCGGAGCTCGCTCCTCGCTGGTTCTCCCTGGGCGAAGCGCTGCTCGAGAGCAACGGCACGACGCTCGCGACGCTGATCGACCAGTGCGCGCGCCAGGGCACGTATCTCCCCGGCGGCGCGCTCGGCGCTTCGATCCAGACGCTCATCGCGCAGGACCATCTCGATCACAAGCGCTACTTCTTCGCGATCCAGGCGGCCCGAGCAGCTCTGGAGACCTACCCGAGCCTGGTGCCGGCGCTCGACGTCATCGTCGGCGCGGAGCTCGCGACGCCGAAGCGCTTCCCGGTCGCCGCGGACATCGTGGAGCGCATCGAGCTGGCAGGCATCGACGAGACGGTCGAGGGATTCCTGGATCGACTGGGCGCGGAGGGGCTCGAGGGGGAGCTCCTCCTGCGCGCCATCCATGCCGCGCCGGCGCGCTTCGGGAAGGCAGCGGCCGCCCGATGGCACCTGGGCCGAGGCGAGATCGCGGAGGCCGTGGACGCCTTCGGTGGCCTCGACGGTGAGTCCGTGCCCCTCGGGCTGCGGCTGCTCTCGGCGCGGATCCTGATGGAGTCCGGTGAGCACGAGAGGGCGCTGGCCGCGCTCGAGGGGATGGCGGGCAGCGCGCGGTCGCGCCCGGAGATCGATCTGCTTCGCCTGCGCGCACTCCTGGCCCTCGGCCGCGATGACGCGGTCACCGGCCACGTCCGTCAGATCGTCGCGCATCACCCCCTCCCCGGGGGCGCGCAGGTCCTTCTCGACGCGATCACCGCGCTCTCCCGGGCCGGAGCGACGAACCTCGCGTTCGGACTCGTCGAGCTGCTCGACACGGCGCCCGAGACGCGCACGAAGGGCTTCTACGCCCGCAGAGTCCTCGTCGACCTCGTCCTCTCGGACGCCAACGGTCTCGACGCGGCCAGGGAGTCCATCCTTCGGGCGGAGCCGTACCTGACCGACGGAACGCCGGAGATCGCGGCGATCATGCTCGCGGTCTCCGAGCGCGAATGGACATCCCTCCCGTATCTCGTGAACAGCATCGAGCGGTCGAGGTACGCGCCCGACAGCTACCAGGCGGCAGCCCTCGCGCTCCTCGGTGAGCGACTCGAGGACGGGGCACGCGCCGCTGCGGCCGGGCTGTCGGCCAACCCGCACGATCCGTACTGGGCGCTCCTCGACGCAGCCGCCTCCACCCTCGTCTCGGGCGACGTCGTCCTGGGCGAGTGGTTCGGGCCCGAGGCCACCGACGACCTCTCGGCCTTCCTCCGCGGACGCGACGCCCGGAACGCGCTCGATCCGCGGGACGCCATCGCCCTGTTCCTGGCAAGCCGCCAGCCCGGTTTCGCGCCGTGGACGGGGCCCCGCCTGGCGGCGCACGTGGCCGAGACCGGCAGCACCATCTGGGGCCCGCTGCTCCAGCTCGAGGTCGCCTCGACATCCTCGGACGACGCCGAGGTCGCACGGTTGCTCGCCGCCCTGGTCCGCGCTCATCCGCGCTTCGGGCCGGGGCATGACCTCGCCGTCGAGCGCGCCGAAGCGGCCCACCCCACCGAGCCCCTCCACCCCGAGGTGGTTCGTGCGAGGACGCGCCGGCTCAACGCCATGACGGCCCGGCTCATCGCGAACGACGTCGAGGTGAGCATGGCTCTCGCGGGGAAGCTCGCCAGCAAGGGGAACTACGCCGAGGCGGTGAAGACTCTTCTGCCGCTGACCCGGTCCGAGGGTCCGGGCACCACCACGGGACGGATCATGCTGAGCCTGCTGCAGCTCCGGGCCGGCGCGCCCGCGTTCGCAGCGCAGTACCTGCACGAAGCGGCCATGAAGGATCTCGGCGTCTTCGAGAACGACGCCCTCGAATCCCTCGTGAATTCCATCCGCCTCGCCCTCGCCGGCGGCGGCGAACGCAGGCGCGGCGGCGGACGCGGATCCCTCTCGGCGGAGGACGGCCGCCGCATGCTTCGGGACCTGCGCTCCCGCTACCCGGACGACCCGCTCGTCGCCCTCGCGGAGCTGGAGTTGTCGGGCGCCAAGGACGGCGAGCGAGGACGTCGCGCGCGCGGGATGCTCGCCCAGCTCCAACGCGTCGCGGGCGAGCGGCCGCTCGACGCCCTGCGGCCGGGCTCGACAAAGGCCTGGGTGAGGTTCCTCTCCAACATCGCCCCGGACGTCGCCTCGGAGCTGCTCCGGCGGGAGTTCATCAAGGAGCCGGGCAACATCGACCTGTTCCAGCTCACGGGCGAGATCGCCAGGGTCGAGGGTGACCTCGAGCGTGCGCGCCACGAGTACGAGACCCTGCTGGCCATCGAGCCGCGCGCGGACGTGTACTACGCGCTCGCGGAGGTCCTGCTCGAAGGCGGCGCGATGCGCCCCGTGATCGACCCGCTTCTCGCCAAGGCGAACCGACTGGCCGGCGCAGCGGAAGCGCGCTCCAGCTTCCTGCGCTCCCTCGCCGAGCTGAACACCCCCAGGGTCCTGCCTCTGACCCCGGGCCAGCTGGAACGCTTCAGCGCGGGCCGGATCCGGAGCCACGAGAGCCGCGCAGCGTCCGAGCGCAGAATGCTCGACGGGCTCGTACAGCGCCTCCGGACGCTTTGGCGAACGCGCGAGGGGAGCGCCGAAGTCGTGGACACCGCCGAGCTCGGCCTCGCGTACGCATCCGCGCTCTCCTGGCGCGGGACCGCGGAGGACGATGCGGCGGTCCTCGCGCTCGTCAGCGAGCTGCGCCCGCTCGTCGCGAACAGGCGCTACGTCCCCGTGCTGCTGGAGACCCTCGCGAGCGTGTCTCGCAACGCCGCCAGAGCGCGCTCCGGCTCCTGAGCTCCGCCGTCGAGGCCCTCAGGGGCGCAGCGCGCCTTCGCCCTCGAGCACCTCACGCATGGTGCCGAAGGGCCAGCGGCCGATCATCGCGTCGAGGCGGTCGAGGCTCCTCGACAGGCCCACGTAGTGCCGGAACTTCTTGAAGGCCGGCGCGGGGATCCGCGGCTGGTCCGGGTCGAACTCCCAAGGATGGAGATAGATCGCCACCGGCCGGCCCATCCGCGTCACGCGTGAGATCGCAGCCCGGTGCAGGGGGCCGGGGAGGAGCCGGAAGTAGCCCCCACCACCGATCGGCACGTTCTTGGAACCGACGGGGAGCGTGGTCACGGGGAACTCGACGATGGATCCGCTCTCGGTCTCCACCGTCGAGATCCCGGGTTCGAAATCGGGGACGCCGTAGGTGGGGTGGCGTACGGGGTGCACGCTCGAGTCGTACAGGTACCCCCGCTCGGCGAGGACGTCGAACGCCCACCAGGTGCGCCGCGTCAGCGTGAAGGTCGAGGCCCGGAAGCCCACGGGGCGCGGCACGCCCGCGGCCTCGATCGCGTCCTCGGTCAGGGCGAGGTGCCGACGGAGACCATCGGGCCCCTCGAGGTCCCACAGGAACTCGTGCTCCCAGCCGTGGCTGGCGATCTCGTGCCCGGCGTCGTGACAGCGCTTCACGAGGTCCGGCCTGCGCGTGGCGATCCAGCCGAGGAAGAACATCGTCGCCCGCGCGCCGCGCCTGTCCAGGAGAGACAGGAGCGCGTCCATCCCGACGTCCAGGCGTGAGGGCACCTCGTCCCATCGTTCCCTGGGGAACGCGTGGCTCAGGTTCGCAACGTGGAAGAACTCCTCGACGTCGAAGGAGAGGGCATGGCGGCGGGGCTCGTTCATCGGGCGCGTGGGAAGAGGATCGCCTCTTCCGTCACTTATCGATCAACTCGATCTCGGAAACCACCCTGCGAGCGTTGCCCTCCCGGGTCAGGTCACGCTCCTCGACGGCGGCCCCCGGGGTCTCGCGGAGGGACGCATCGGCGGCGAGGCGGCCCAGGGCGCGGTTGAGCGCTGCGCCGTCCCCGGGGGGGAAGAGCGGGCAGTTCTGACCGCCCGTCCGGACCTCGCGGAGGTTCGGTTGGTCCGGGGCCACGGTGACGACGCGGGCGGCCATGGACTCGTGGAGCTTGAGCGGGGAGGCGTACGGACTGATGGCAGGCACGAGGCCGACGTCGAAGGCGGGGAGGATCGCGGGGATCCGGTGGTGCGGCCGCGTCCCGGCGAAGTGCACGCGGTCCCCCACGCCCCGCCGAAGCGCGCGGTCCCGGAGTTCCTCCTCGATGGGTCCCATGCCGACCAGCACGAGGGGGATGCCCTCGGAGCGCGCCACCTTGACGCCGGCGGCGCTGCCGAAGGCGCACCGCTCGTGGATGAGGTCGGGCCGGGCTTCCACGACCGCCGCGCGCAGGCGCCTCGCTGCAGGGACCGAATCGGCGTCTTCGGCGACCTCGCGCAGGAACCCCGGAGCCCGCCCGACGAGCGACCAGGGGAGCGCGCGGCCCTCGTCCCCATCGTGCGAGGTCGTCTCTCCCTTCGCAGGGTCCGCCTGACCGGTCTTCTCCACGACCGCCTCCTCCTCGACCGTGTGGCCGAGCCCTTCGAAGGCGCTGGCGAGGGAGCGGATGTGCACAGCCCGCCCGTCCTCGGCCTGGACGCGATGGTGGAACACGACCCTCATCGATCCAGGGCGCCCGCAGACCGACCCGTGAGATCGGCGAGGAGCGCTTCGAGGGCGTCGAGGCTGGCGGCCCAGGAGAGTGGCTCCACGGCCGCGCGCAGTCCGCCGGGTGCCGGGGGCGAATCCAGAAGGTCCGAGAGCATCTGGCCCAGATCCTCCGGGCGGCGCGTGCGCGCGAGCATGCGCCCGTGGTCAGGCAGCACCTCCGCCGTGCCCCCGGCGGCCGTCGCGAGGACGGGGCAGCCGGAGGACAGCGCCTCGAGCACCACGTTCGGTCGGCCTTCCCGGGACGAGGTGAGCAGCAGCGCGTTCGCAGCCCTGTACCAGTCGACGAGCTCCTCGGGGGGCCGCTCCCCGGCCACGGAGACACGATCACCGATCCCGAGCCGTTCGGCCTCGGCGCGCAGGTCGCTCGCGAGGGGGCCCCTTCCGACGAAGACGAGCCGCGCGGCACTCCGGCCCGCCGCGTGGAACGCACGCAGCGCCAGCAGCGGGTCCTTCCTGGCGATCAGGTGGCCGATCACCACCACCAGCTCGCCGTCAGCGGGCTCACCGACGCGGGCCCTCGCCTCCGCGCGGTCGCCGGGGCAGAACGCCCCGCCGTCCACTCCGTTCGGCGTGAGCACCCGAGCGCCCGTCGGCCTCGCGGCTCTGGCCTCCGCGCGCAGCTCCCCCATGGCATCGAGGAGGTCCTGACTGACCGCGGTGATGGCTGACGCCTCGGCGAGCCCGCGCGCGAGGGCTGGACGAAGGGCAGGGACGGTGCGCACCTGGAGCACGTCGCTCCCGCGTCCGTTGACGACGACCGGCACGCCCAGACCGGCGAGCCGGGTCGCGGCGGCGGCGGCGGGCCACGCGTAGTCGAGAACGACGGCGTCCGGTCGTGACGCCGGATCCCCCATCACCGCCGCGAGACCGGTCGCGGCGAACCGCCTGGCGTTGCCTACTCCCGAGCCGGGGAGATGGAAGTAGCGCGGCCGGCGGACCTGGATCCCACCGCGCGTCTCGACCCGCGGCGCGCGGGCGACCCGCGCCCGCTCGGCGGAGAGGAAGCTCGCCAGGGCTCGAGGGGCCCAGGGCAGGGGCTGGGTGATCGCGACCTCGTGGCCTCGGCTCGCCATCCCCTCCCACTTGCGGGCGGCGAAGAGCCCCTCGAACGGCGCCTCCGGCGAGGGGTAGAGGCTGGTGAGGACGGCGATACGCATCAGGCGGAGATGCGGGCGACCTCGTGACGGCGCCGCCAGTGCTCGAGCACGAGGAGGCTCCAGAGCAGGCGATCGTGGTTGGTGCGGCCGGACATGTGGGCCTCGAAGGCGCCACGAAGCGCCCCTCGATCGAACCAGTCCTCGGGGAGCGACTCGAGGGCGTCCCGGGTGGCTTCCTTGAGCGGGCCGCGGATCCAGACCTCCAGCGGGGTGTCGAAGCCGCGCTTCTTGCCGTCCAGGACCTCGGTGTGGAGCCGCGAGCGCATGGCCTCGCGCAGCGCGTGCTTGCCGCGCCCACCCCGGACCTTGTCCGCCGCCGGGATGTGGGCGAAGCGCTCGACGAACCGATGGTCGAGCAGGGGCACGCGAACCTCCAGGGAGACCGCCATGGACGCCCGGTCGACCTTCGCGAGGATTCGATCGGTGAGCCACGTGTGCACGTCCGCGTACTGGGCCCGATACAAGGGGCACTCGACGTCCGGCCGCTCGTAGTGAGCCTGGAACGCGTGGAACGGATCATGATCCGCGAGCGCCGCCCGGAGATCTCCGGCGAGCAGGGCCGCGGCCGCGCCCCGCGACATGTGACTGACGCTGTTCCAGTAAGCGCGCGCGGGATCCGCGCCGACGTTCGTGAGGAAGGACTTCGCGCGGAGGACCCGCGGCGCGAAGTCGAGCTTCGGGTAGACGCGTCCTGCTGCGCGCGCGATCGCGCGCCCGGGCGCCCCCACCAGCGCGCGAACCCGGTTCTCCGCCACGTCGTGAACGTACCGCCGATAGCCCGCGAAGGTCTCGTCGCCGCCATCCCCCGACAGCGCCACCGTCACGTGCTGCCGCGCGACCTTGGAGACGAGCCACGTCGGTATCGTCGAGGGGTCGGCGAGGGGCTCGTCGAAGTACCAGGGCAGCTCGGAGATCGCGGCCGCGGGATCGGGTTCGAGGACCTCGGTGTGATGGACGGCACCGAGGCTCTTCGCCGTGGCCTGCGCGACACCGAGCTCGTCGTGCGACTTCTCCTGGAAGCCGACCGTGCAGAGGACGGGGGCCTCGTCGAGGCGGCGAGCCATGGAGTCGGCGACGGCGTTGGAGTCGATCCCCCCCGAGAGGAAGGCGCCGAGCGGCACCTCCGCGACCAGCCGGTCCTCCACGACCCGATCGACCCAGTCCCGGATCTCCTCCGACTCAGGAGACTTCCGGAGCCCTTCCGTGGGGAGGTCCCAGTACCGCCGGGTCCGCACGCCGTCCTTCGCGCTCCAGCTCAACACGGTGCCGGGCTCGAGGCGTTGCACGCCCGTCCAGGCGCTCTCCGGGCCGCCGACGTGGCCCTGCACGAGGTAATCGAGGAGGGCCTCGCGCCGCATCTCGCGCTCGACCATCCCCGAGGCCAGCAGGCACTTCACCTCGCTGCCGAAGACGATGCCCTCGGCGGTCTCCGCCCAGTAGAGCGGCTTGATCCCGAGGCGATCTCGTCCGAGCACGAGCCGCGGATTGTTCGCGTCGCGGCCGTCGGCGATCGCGAAGGCGTACATCCCGATCAAGGAGGACGCCACGGCGGCCGCCTCCTCGATCGGACCACCCGGCGCGGCACGATCGGCGTAGAGATGGAGGATCGTCTCGATGTCCGAGCCGCTTCGGAAGCGCGCCCCCCTCGACTCGAGCTCCTCGCGAAGCGCGCGGAAGTTGTAGATCTCGCCGTTGCCCATCACGGCGAGCTGGCCGTCCGCGGACTCGATCGGCTGGTGCCCACCCGCGAGATCGATGATCGACAGGCGCCGGAAGCCGAGCGCGAAGGGGCCGCGCAGCACGTGCCCCTCGTCGTCGGGGCCGCGATGCTCGATCGCGTCCGTCATCGCGCGCAGCCGCGAGAGCTGGCCCTCGACGGAGCCCGAGCGCGCCACGAATCCGGTGAGACCACACATGAGCAGGTCGCAGCGCCGACGAGCGCTCAGCCCTCCTGCCTGCCAGCCAGTGAAGCCCCACCACCCGCGCCGTGCGTGCGAGGTGTGAGGTCCGTGGTCCGGAAGCCACGCTTCAGCCCGGGCCTGCTGCGGAACCCGACCGCGTCGCGGCGAAGAAGAGTCCCGCCGATCCCGCGCTTCTTCGGCTCGAGGGACGAGAGCGGCTTCTCCATCTCACGTCGCGCGATGATCTCGAACGACATGACCAGCGCGAAGTAATGGTAGATCAGGTCGAACTGCGCGCGGTTCAGGAACGTGCTGCCGAGCATGAAGGTGAGCAGCGCCCCTTCCAAGCCCGTGCAGTACGACTGGATCCAGCTGCGCTCGTAGATTCGATTCGCCTCCCGTCTCAGCCGCTGGAGCGAGAGGATCGAGAGGATGAGCAGGAGCATGTACGCCGCGAACGCAGGCGTTCCGGACTCCGCCCAGATCTGCAGGTACGCGTTGTGAGCCACGCGCGTCCCGCCCCTCTGCCCGATGACCCGGTCACCGTAGTCCAGGTAGTTCGCCTGGAACTGGCTGAGGCCCACGCCCATCACGGGCTGGTCCTGGATCATCCGGCCCGCGACCTTCCAGGCACTGAGGCGCCCCATCGCCGAGCCGTCCTCCTCGACGTTCCTGAGCGTGCTCAAGCGCTCGAACGTCCCCGTGTTCGACAGCGTGACGAGGCCGAGAACCCCCGCGAGCCCCATCAGCGCGAGGCCACCCAGGCGGTTCTTCGAACGCCAGACGAGCACGAAGATCGCAGCGACCAGCGACAGGAACCCGCCGCGGGAGCGCGTCGCGAGCACGCTCATCATCGTGAGTGGAACGGAGAACTTCAGCCACTTGCGGTAGTAGCCGTTCGTCTCCGACGTCGCGAGGGCGACGAGCATCGGGATCGACATCGCGAGGGCCAGCGCGAAGTCGTTGTTGTCCTCCAGCATCCCGCCAGGCCCTCGGGCGATGAAGAGGCTCCCGCCCGAGGCGACCGCCGCCGCGCCGTTCTTGACTCCGAAGAATGCGAATGAGCCTCCGATGACCCACATGATGGCGCGCAGGTGCTCGCGGCGACGGATCACCATCGTGGAGAACAGCGCGATCCCGATGATCTTCGCGTACTCGACGAGATTGCCCGATGCGACCGCGTAGAGGAGCCCGCGTGACTCCACGAGTCCGACGAACGCCCACACCGGGAGAAAGAGCAGGAGCCCCGTACGGAACGTCCACACGGGCCCCTTGCGATCCCGCTGGAAGAACCACCCCGCGAACATGATGAGCGAGACGAACAGCGACCAGCGCTGATACCGCGCGAACCCCCACGCCAGGTCCTGCAGCCGCATGTACGCGAGCAGCGAGAACACCATCAGCCCCGCGACCGGGCGCCGGAACGCCACGGGCAGGGAGCTGAGGACGAAGAGGGCGACGAGCAGGTCGCGCATTCAACTGGCCGCTGGGTTCGGTCGGACGGGCCCGGGTCTCAGGAGAGCATCTCGCGGAAGCTCTCGATCGCGTCGATCACGGGCCTGGTCAGGCCCTTGCCATCGTTCGCCCCGTATTCCCAGGTGACGTAGGCCACGCTCACGAGGAAGGCCGTGGAAGCGCTGGCGAGCGTCGCCTGGACGAGGAAGGCCTTGAGACGCTCTCGCCTGGTTCGGATCGAGTTGATCCTCCCTAGCACGGGGTAAGGGAGGACACGCGCGATCTCCCGGGGCGACCGGAAGACGGCCTTGCCGTACTCCTTGAGGATACCGAGCCCGAGGCCGAGCCCGAGGCTCAGGATGATCGAGCTGATGGCGAGCACCCAGGGGTTGGGGTCGGTCGGTTCCAGGGGAACCTCCGCCTTCTCGAGCACCTCGAAGTTGCCCCCTTCCGAGTCCGAGAGCTTCGCAACGCGGCGCTTCGCCTCGTCGTACTTCTGGGCCTGCAACGAGATGCGGTCCTCCAGCTCGCGGACCTCCGAGATGAGCTGCTCGATCTTGGAGTAGGCGACGTTGAGCTGGAACGCCCGCCCCTTCGCGTCGGACTCGCGCTCCTTGACCCGGGAGAGGTCCGCCTCGAGCTGCTCGATCGCGTCCTCGTCCCGCAGGATCTGCTCCCAGAGGGCGAGGCGCGCGACGTTCTCGACCATGGCGTCGGGCTCGAGGCCGGCCGCGCTCGAGTCGGCTTCGAGCTCCTTGAGGACGTCCCGCAGCTCCTCGATCCTCTTCTCGTTGCGACGGTAGGTGGAGTGGCGCGGGTGCAGCCCGCTGGTCCGCTGCTGGAGTTCGAGGGCGGCGATCTGCTGCTTCACGAGCTTGATCCCCTGCTGCCCGGGCGTCTGCGGCTGCTCGCCGGCGGGCGCCTCGACCGGCATACGCGCCCACTCCATGCGCTTGCGCTCCACGACGCTCCTCGCCTGATCGATCGCATCCTCCAGCTCGACGATGCGCTGCGTCATCTGCTCGGCCTCGCTGAAGATCGACGAGATGGAGAGTTCGTAGCCACCGTCACCGCGCGCGCGCGGCGGAGGGATGTTCCACTTGGTGCGCTCGTCCTCGATCTCCTGGGCCTTCAGCGCCAGCTCGCGGCGCTGGTCGTCGAGCAGCTTCCTGATCTCGTCCCGCTCGTTCCGCGCCTGGTTCTTCTGAGAGTCGAGGACCTCGGACTTCCAGCTCCTGAAGATCTGCGTCACGAAGGTGTACGCCATCTCGCCGGATTCGCTCTTGAACGAGAGCTCGACGAGCTGCTGACGCGCCTCCTTCGGCATGTCCGGGGTGTAGACCCGGAGGCTCGCCCGGAGATCGCCGATGTACTTGCGCTTGTCCTGTTGGCCGAGAACCTCGTAGCTCTCCCAACCGAGCCCGTCGAGGACGGAGCGAATGCGCTCCGTGGAGCGCAGGCTGAACTCGGCGACCGCGCCCTGCTCTTCGCTGGATCCTGTGGCGATGAGCCCGGCGGCGCCGGGGTTGCCCACCATGACCTTCATCGCGGAGACGTACTTCTTCGGCACCACCACTGCGTAGAAGGACCCGAGCGAGCCGATCACGACGACCGGCACGATGAGCAGCCACTTCCTCTTCTTGAGGACGCGGATGAACTCGTCGAACTGACCCGCTGCTTCGACCTCGACCGCCATCTCAGAAGAGCCCCGCGAATCCGAAGGCGCGGTTGCCGTTGTTGCCGAGGTTGCCGCGGCGGCCGCCCCACAGCCCGTTCCCGAGCGACTGGAGAACCGCCGTCACCGGGTAGAGCATCTTCTGCAGGAAGAATCCGAACTCCGCCATGAGGGTCGGCGGGACCCAGATGATGTCGTTCTCCTGCAGGACGTAGTTGAGACTGGAGTCGCCCTGGATGACGAGGTCGTTGTAGTTGAAGGGCAGGCGCAACGGGTCCGTGGGGTCAGCTCGGATGAGCATGACCCGACCCAGGTTCGCAGACGTCTTCTTCGGGCGCGCGCTGACGATCGCGTCGATGATGTTCTGGTTCCCCTTGAAGGGGAACGAGCCCTCCTTGGTCACTTCACCCAGGACCCAGAACACGCGCTCGGAAGCCGAGATCTCGACCACGATCTCGGGCGAGTCCCGGAAGTACGGGTCGTACTTGCGAGTGAGCAGGCTCTGGAGGTCGGTCCGGGTGAGGCCAGCGATGTAGATCCGACCGACCTCGCTCAGGAGCACCGTCCCGTCGGCCGCGACGACCAGCTGGAAGTCGATCTCATCGGGGTGAGCGACGTCGAAGACCGTCACGGCGTCGCCGATGGAGACGTACTCCTCCTCCTCGGCGTTGCCGAAGACAGGACGGCCGAAGCCCTCCTGATTCATGTACTGAATCGCTCGCTTGGAAGGCGCCGTGTTGCAGCCGGGGAGGCTGAACATGGCGATCAGGAGTGCGAGCAGCCCGAAGAGCGGGGAGGCGGGGAGGGTGGTGCGGCGCATCGAGGCGTGCGGTGAGTTGAGGCTGCCGGAGACCGTCGGACGGGAAGGGGGGCCTCTCCCGGGGGAGAGCATGGATCGTCAGCCGGGGGTCGGACCGGTCAGGCCCGGCAGAAGTGTCCATCGGCCGTTGAGAGTGGAGAGTTGACCCGATCTGGAACGCTACAGCGCTCCCCGGTAGTTCCAGCATGCCGCCCGGTCGCCCGATTCGCCACCCGGTCCGGGTTCGGGGTCGATCGGGCGGGCGAACGCGGCGCCAGGAGCTCGGCGTGCCCCCCGGCCCTGCCCCCCCATGGCCGCGCTGCGCAGGTGGAAATGAGCGTCACTGCGCAGCAGCGCCGCGCGAACACGGCCCCGCCCGACCATCTCAGCCCCCGTACTGAGCGGCGTAGTAGTCGCGGTAGGCGCCCGAGCGGACCGACTGGAGCCACTCGTCGTTGTCCAGGTACCACTGGATGGTCATCGGGAGGGCCTGCTCGAAGGTGTAACGAGGCGTCCAGCCGAGCTTCTCGTCGATCTTCTTCGCGTCGATCGCGTAGCGGCGGTCGTGACCGGGGCGATCCGTGACGTACTCGATGAGCGACTCGGGCTTGTCCAGGTGCCGCAGGATGGAGCGGACGATCTCGATGTTCGGGTATTCGTTGTGCCCACCGATGTTGTAGACCTCGCCCGCCGTGCCCTTCTCCATGACCGCGAGGATCGCCTCGCAGTGATCGCGGACGTAGAGCCAGTCGCGGATCTGCATGCCGTCGCCGTAGACCGGGAGGGCCTTGTCCTCCCGCGCGTTGGCGATCATCAGCGGGATGAGCTTCTCCGGGAACTGGTACGGCCCGTAGTTGTTGGAGCAGCGCGTGATCGTCGCCGGGAAACCGTGGGTGTGGTGGGCGGCGCGCACGAGCATGTCGCTGCCGGCCTTGCTCGCGGAGTAGGGCGAGTTCGGGGAGAGCGGGGTCTCCTCGGTGAAGAACCCGGTCTTGCCGAGTGATCCGTAGACCTCGTCCGTCGAGACGTGCACGAAGCCCTCGACGCCGCGCGCTCGCGCCTGGTCGAGGAGGACCTGTGTCCCCATCACGTTGGAGTTCACGAAGGGCAGACCGCTCTGGATCGAGCGGTCGACGTGGCTCTCCGCCGCGAAGTGAACGACGTGGCTCACGCCGCTCTCGCCGCCCGCCTCGAAGGCCTTCGTCACGTCCCCGTCGCGGGTGATGTCCCCGTGGACGAAGCTGTAGTTCGGGCTCGACTCGAGATCCTTGAGGTTCTCGAGGTTGCCCGCGTAGGTGAGGGCGTCGAGGTTGATGACGCGGTCGTCGGGCCGGTCCTCGAGCAGCATGCGCACGAAGTTCGAGCCGATGAAGCCGGCGCCGCCGGTGACGAGGATGGTGCGTGTCATTCGGAGTCTCCGCCGAGATAGGTGAGCAGGGCCTCGCGCCAGGGCGCGAGGGGCGCGCCGCGAAGTTCGGTGAGCTTGGAGCAGTCGAGGACGCTGTACGCCGGCCGCCTGGCCGGGCGCGGGAACTCCTCGGTGGAGCAGGGCTCGACGCGGACCCCCTCGATCCCGCTGGCCTCGATCGTCGCGACGGCGAGGTCGTACCAGGAGCACTCCCCTTCGCAGGCGGCGTGGTACACGCCGGCCTCGCCGCGCTCGAGGACGTCCCACAGGGCCGGCGCGAGCTCGAGGGTCGAGGTGGGCGAGCCCACCTGGTCCGACACGACCGACAGGCGATCGCGCTCACGCGCGAGGCGCTGCATGGTGCCGGGGAAGTGGCCTCCGCGCGGCCCGTAGAGCCACTGGGTCCGCACGATGCGCGCACCCTCTGGATGGGCGTCCAGGGCCTGACGCTCGCCGTCGAGCTTGGTGCCGCCGTAGACCGACGCCGGGGACGTGGGATGATCCACCGGGTAGGGCTCGGCGCGGGTGCCGTCGAACACGAAGTCCGTGGAGACCACCACGAGCGGAGCGCCGGCGCGAGCCGCCGCGCGGGCGAGGACGCCGCAGGCATCACCGTTCACCGCCTGGGCGAGCTCCGGCTCCTCCTCGGCCTTGTCCACCGCCGTGTACGCGGCCGTGTGGATGACGCCGTGGATCGGACCCGCGGCCTCGAAGAGCGCCGACTGAACCTGCGCCTCGTCGGTGAGATCGACACCGGGCACGTCGACCCCGTGGGCCTCGCGCATGTCGGTCCCCACCACCTCGACGTCCTCGGGGGCCGCCATGAGGACCTGGCTGCCGAGCATGCCGGCGGCTCCGGTCACGAGGATCCGCCTGGGTCCGCCGTCCTGTGCTTCCGTCATCGGTTCGATCCGCGCTGCAGCTGGCGGTGACTGGAGGCGCGCGCGGCGGGGGCCGCGCGCAGCACCTCAGTCCATCTTGTTGGCGCCGCCCTCGGCGACGAGAGTCGAGGCGTGATGCAGGGACTCGAAGGTGCCCGCGTCGGTCCACCAGCCCTCGATGATCTCACAGGTCATCGTGCCGTCCTGGATGTACCAGTTGTTCACGTCCGTGATCTCGAGCTCTCCCCGATCGGAGGGCTCGAGGCGATGGATGATGTCCCACACGCGCCCGTCGTACATGTAGATGCCGATGACCGCGAGGTTGGACTCGGGCTCCTTCGGCTTCTCGACGATCTTCTCGACCTTGTCACCGTCGAGGCTGGCAACGCCGAAGCGCTGGGGGTCGTGGACCTCCTTCAGCATGATCTTCGCGCCGTCGCCCTGCGCCTTGAAGTCGGCGACAGCCTTGGCGATGTTGTTCTCGATCAGGTTGTCCCCGAGGATCACCGCGATCGGCTCGCCCGCCGCCCAGTGCTCCGCGAGGCCGAGGGCCTCGGCGATGCCGCCCTCTCCTTCCTGGTAGGTGTAGTTGAGGTGCTTCAGGCCGAAGTCGCGGCCGTTGCCCAGGAGCGACAGGAAGTCCCCGGACTTGCGGCCGCCGGTGACGATCATGATGTCGTCGATCCCGGCGTTCACCAGCGTCTGGATCGGGTAGTGGATCATCGGCCGGTCGTAGACCGGCAGGAGGTGCTTGTTGGTGATCTTGGTGAGCGGGAAGAGCCGCGTACCGAGGCCACCGGCGAGGATCACGCCTTTCATCTTCGGGAGGGAGGTTCGTCTGCCAGGGAGGGGTCCGGGAGGGCGAAACCATACCCGCTCTCCCGCTGGGGGGGTGATCCGGCCCGGGACGTCCTCAGGACGAGACGGGGCTGGTCCGGCAAGGGAGAGGGAACGTCGATCAGGCGGGCGCCCCTTCATCCCGAAGGACGAACTCGCGGTACCAGGGCACGAAGCGCGCCAGGCCCTCCGCCACGGTGGTGTGCGGGTCGTAGCCGAGTCTCTCGCGGGCCTTGGTCACGTCGGCGTAGGTGATCACGACGTCCCCGGGCTGCATGGGCTGACGATCCAGCACCGGCGCTTTGCCGCAGGCCTCGCCGATCAGCTCCACGAGCTCCGCCAGAGACGTCGTGCGAGACTCTCCGAGGTTGTAGATCTCGTAGCCCTCGCACCTGTCGATGGAGCGGACGACCCCGTCGATGATGTCGTCAACGTAGGTGTAATCACGGCGCGTCGTGCCATCCCCGAAGAAGGGCAAGGGCTTGCCCTCCAGCGTGAGCCGCACGAACTTGTGGATCGCCATCTCCGGTCGCTGCCGCGGCCCGTAGACCGTGAAGAAGCGCAGGCAGGCCGTGGGGATGCCGTAAAGGTGGTGATGCGTGTAGGCGAGCAGCTCGCCGGCGCGCTTGGTCGCCGCGTAGGGGGAGATGGGCTTGTGGACGTCCGCAGCTTCACGGAAAGGGACGTCTTCGTTCCCTCCGTACACGCTCGAGGAGGAGGCGAAGACGAATCGCGTCGCGGGACGCTTCGCGAGCTGCTCGAGGAGGATGGTCGTCCCCCGCAGGTTCACATCCTGGTAATGCAGTGGATCGGCCAGCGAGGGGCGCACTCCGGCCATGGCCGCGAGATGAACGACCGCGTCGAAGTCCTCCTCCTCGAAGAGCCGCTCCACGAGATCCGCGTCGCGGATGTCCCCCTCGACGAGGGTCACAGGCGAGGCGCCCCCCCCACCGATCTCGGCCGCGGTTCGCTCGATCGCCTCCACGTTCTGGCGCTTGATGGCCGGATCGTAGAAGTCGTTGAAGTTGTCGAGCACCACGACCTCGTCGCCGCGCCGCAGGAGCGCTTCGACGAGGTGAGAGCCGATGAATCCGGCGCCGCCGGTGACGAGGAGTTTCATTCGACGGTGACGCTCTTCGCGAGGTTGCGGGGTTTGTCGATGTCGCAGCCGTGGATCTCCGCGATGTGGTAGGCGACGAGCTGCAGCGGGATCGAGTTCAGGAGGGGTGAGAGCCACTCGGACGTCACCGGGACCGGGACCGACATCGCGGCGATCGCGTGACTCGCATCGTCGGAGCCCACGCTGATCGTGACCCCGCCGCGAGCCTTCGTCTGCTCGATGTTCGCGCGCGTCTTCTCGGCCACCCCGCCCGCGGCGTTGATCACGAGGATCGCCATGTCATTGTCGATGAGCGCGATCGGCCCGTGCTTCATCTCTCCGGCCGCGTAGCCCTCGGCGTGGACGTAGGCGATCTCCTTCAGCTTCAGCGCGCCCTCGAGAGCCACGGGGAAGTTGATCCCGCGCCCGAGGAAGAGGAAGCCGCGCTTGCCCGCGTGCTGCCGCGCGACGGCGCGGCAGCACGCGATGGCAGCGTCGGTGAGCAACGACTCGACCTTCGGCCTGATCATGCGCAGCTCCTCGAGGAGCTCGCGCGCCTTGTGCTCGGGGAGCGCACCCCGGCCCCGCGCGAGGCGGATGGCCAGCAGGATCGCCGCGGTCACCTGGGCGGTGAAGGCCTTGGTGCTGGCAACGCCGATCTCGGGGCCCGCATGGGTCAGGATCGTCGCGTCCGACTCACGCACCTGCGTCGACCCGGCCACGTTGCAGATCGCGGCCGTGCGCGCGCCCAGCTCGCGCGCGAGTCGCGTCGCGGCCAGGGTGTCCGCGGTCTCACCGGACTGCGTGATCGCGAGCGCGAGGGTCCCCTCCACCAGGCGCGGCCGGCGATAGCGGAACTCGCTCGCGTAGTCCAAGTCCACCGGGATGCCCGCGAGGCCCTCGATGAGGTAGCGCGCGATCTGTCCGGCGTGGAGCGCGGTGCCACACGCGAGGATCTGCACCCGCTCGATCGAGCGACAGAACGCGTCGTCGAACGCTCCGCCCTCGAAGCGCACGTCCGCGGCGCCGAGGTCGATCCGCTCGAACGCCGTCCGCGCGATCACGTCCGGCTGCTCGTGGATCTCCTTGAGCATGTGGTGCGGGTACGCGCCCTTCCCGCTGTCGGCCGGGTCCCACGCGATGGTCGTCGCGTCCCGGACGACCTCGAGGCCGTCGGCGCCCGTGACCTGGAGCCGGCCAGGACCGACCCTGGCGACGTCCCCGTCCTCGAGGAACACGACGTCCCGGGTCCTGGGGAGGACGCCGAGCTGGTCCGAGGAGAGGAAGCCGCCGTCCTCGGTGACCCCCACCACGAGCGGCGGCCCCCGGCGGACCGCGATGAGGACGGGCCCCCGGGGAGTCGTCGCGAGCAGCGCCAGGGCGTAGTAACCCTCGAGGCGTGGAGCGGCACGGGCGACGGCGCGGACGAGAGCGTCCTCGTCGTCGCCCTCCTCGGCCCAGAGCCGGTCGATCATCCGGGCGAGGACCTCGGTGTCGGTCTCCGAAGTGAAGCTCTCGCCTGCGCTCAGGAGCTCACGCTTGAGCTCGACGTGGTTCTCGATGATCCCGTTGTGCACGACCGCGAGGCGGCCGGAGTGGCCCGTGTGCGGGTGCGCGTTGGCGTCCGAGGGCTCGCCGTGCGTCGCCCATCGCGTGTGCCCGATGCCCGCCACCGACGAGCCGAAGCCCGGCTCACGCAGCGCCTCCTCGAGGTTCGCGAGGCGGCCGCGCCGCTTGCACACCTCGACGCCACGCTCGCGCGCGACGGCGATGCCAGCGCTGTCGTACCCGCGGTACTCGAGGACGCTCAGGCCCTCGATCAGCCCCTCGGTCACCGACCCCGAGCGGAGCAGCGCCCCGACGATGCCGCACATCGCTCAGACCTCCCCGCCCGCGCGAACGGGAGGCTCGACGCGACCGGACGCGATCTTCGCGCGGAAGAAGTCGAGGGTGCGCGCGAGGCCGGTGTCGAGGTCGACCTCGGGCTCCCAGCCGAGGATCGCCCGGGCCTTCGTGATGTCCGGCTGGCGCACCTTGGGGTCGTCCTTGGGCAGATCCTTGAAGCTGATCTCCGAGCGCGAGCCCGTCATCTCGACGACCTTCTTCGCGAAGTCGAGGATCGTCATCTCCGCGGGGTTGCCGATGTTGCAGGGCTCGGCCTCGTCGGAGTGGAGCAGGCGATAGATGCCCTCGACGAGGTCGTCCACGTAGCAGAACGAGCGGGTCTGGGTACCGTCGCCGAAGACGGTGATCGGCTCACCCCGCAGGGCCTGACCCATGAACGCCGGCAGCGCGCGACCGTCGTTCAGGCGCATCCGCGGCCCGTAGGTGTTGAAGATGCGGATAATGCGAGTCTCGACGTCGTGGAACCGATGGTAAGCCATGGTCATGGCCTCGGCGAACCGCTTCGCCTCGTCGTACACCCCGCGGGGCCCGACCGGGTTGACGTTGCCCCAGTAGGACTCCGGCTGCGGATGCACGAGCGGATCGCCGTAGCACTCCGAGGTGGAGGCGAGGAGGAAGCGCGCGTTCTTCGCCTTGGCGAGGCCCAGCGCCTTGTGCGTGCCCAGCGAACCGACCTTGAGGGTCTGGATCGGGAGCTCGAGGTAGTCGATCGGGCTCGCCGGCGAGGCGAAGTGCAGGATCGCGTCGAGGGTGCCGGGGACGTGGATGAACTCGGTGACGTCCTGGTGCATGAACAGGAAGTCCTCGCGCCCGAACAGGTGCTCGATGTTGTCCTTCGAGCCCGTGATCAGGTTGTCCATGCAGATGACCGCGTACCCCTCGGCCAGGAAGCGGTCGCAGAGGTGACTCCCGAGGAATCCGGCTCCGCCGGTGATCAGAACGCGTTTCATCGATCGAGTGTGGAGAAGATGATCCCGCAGAGGAGAGCGCAGGCTCTAGGAGCGAGTCGGGCGGGGGGTCAGATCCATCGCTTCAGGGAGCGTGGACGCGCCAGCGGATGCGGCGCGTCACGATGATCGGGGGTCGTTGTCAGGGCGTCTCGATAGCGGACTCTACCGCGGCCCGACGCTCGTCGGTGCTGCCGAGGCCCTCAAGCAGGATCTCGTCACCGGGATCCAGTCTGATCACCTGGCCGTAGCCCATGATCTCGCTGTCCCCCACCGCGCGCATGCGCGCGCCGTCGCGCGAGGTCAGCACGTCGACATCACCCCGGAGTTGCACGGGCCCGCCGTCGGTCACGAGATCGCGCGTGTCCGGATCCAGCTCGAACGGAGCGGTGCCCACGTCGAGGAGCGCGAGGTCGACGGTCTCGGAGGGCTTGAGCTGCATCACCTCCTCCCGGTACGCGACGGTCCCGGGACGTCCGGAGCGGTTCGCGACTCGGAGGACCTTCGGATCGACCATCTCCAGCACGAAGAGGCCGTTGTCGGCCTCGAGGAGCGCACCGCCCGGGAGCTGCACGCGCCCGGACTCGCCGAAGCGCACCGATCCATCGGCGACCGAGACGAAGGTGAAGATCGGATCGCGCCGGCTCTCCGAACCCACGACGCCTGCGCAGTTGCCTCGCAACTGGACCTCGGTCGCGCCCGGGAGCAACACCTCCGCGAAGCCCTTCGGTCCCGTGTAGACCCACGAACCCGCGGGCACCTCGGTGCTCCTGTCGTACCAGCGGAGGGCCACCGTCTGCATGGTCTCCGCCTTGCGCACCGAGACCAGATCACTGTGACGGACGACGTACGCCTCCTCCGGACCGCGCGTGAAAGAATCACGCGCGCCGGGCGGCAGCGGGCGCTTCGAGGGACGCAGCACTCCCGGGTAGCGCTGGGTGTCGATGTAGCAACCAGGAAGCACCCCGAGCCCTGCCG
Organism: Planctomycetota bacterium; assembly: GCA_965662915.1. Taxonomy (GTDB): domain Bacteria; phylum Planctomycetota; class UBA1135; order UBA1135; genus Saltatorellus. Next base: position 53,864 of record CBFIJG010000009.1, read on the forward strand.
CGAGCAGGGCCGCGGCGGCGATTCGAAGGGGAAGGGTCGGTTGCGTCATGGTGGCCAGAGGGTGGGGTCGTCCGTGGATCCAGACGGACCTCAGGTGCTCGATTCCGGGGAGCGGGCGGCGCCGGCAGGGGCGGAAGGTGCGGGGTTCGACCCGCCGCCGGCCACGCGCGAGGTCCCTGTGCTCAGGAAGCGCTCGAGGAACTTCGTGTCGTGCTCCGCCTTCTGGAACTCGCCTTGTTCGAGGACCTCCCGGAGGAGCGGGATCGTCGTCTTCGGCCCCTCGATCACGAACTCGTCGAGCGCCCGCATCATCGTGCGGATCGCCTCCTCACGGTTCGGACGGAGGACCAGGAGCTTGCCGATCATCGAGTCATAGTTCGGCGGAATCCGGTATCCGCTGAAGCAATGACTGTCCATCCGCACGGCAGGGCCTCCGGGCGGGACGAAGACGTTGATCAGGCCAGGGGACGGCTGGAAGTCCATCGCCGGGTCCTCGGCGTTGATCCGGCACTCGATGGCGTGCCCCCGCGTCTGGATGTCCTTCTGACGGAAGCGCAGGGCCTCGCCCGACGCGAGCCGGATCTGTTCCTGAATGAGATCGATGCCGGTGACGAGCTCGGTCACCGTGTGCTCGACCTGGATCCGCGCGTTGACCTCGATGAAGTAGAAGTTCCCGTCACCGTCCACCAGGAACTCGACCGTGCCGGCGTTGTGATAGCCCGCTGACTTCGCGAGGCGGACCGCGGCGGCGCACATCTTGTCGCGCTGCTTCGAGGTCAGGATGGGCGACGGCGACTCCTCGATCAGCTTCTGGTGGCGCCGCTGGACCGAGCAGTCCCGCTCTCCCAGGTGGATCACGTTGCCGTGCTGATCCCCGAGGATCTGGACCTCGACGTGGCGTCCCTTCTCGACGAACTTCTCGAGGTAGACGGTGTCGTCTCCGAACGCCGCCTTCGCCTCCGCCTGAGCCGCCCGCATCCCATGGATCAGGCTCGGCTCGTTGGACGCGATGCGCATCCCACGGCCGCCGCCGCCGGCGGAGGCCTTGATCATCACCGGATAGCCGATCTCCTGGGCGACCTTCGTCGCGGTGGCCTCGTCGCGGACGGCACCGTCGGAGCCGGGGACCACGGGCACCTTCGCCGCCAGCGCCATCTCGCGGGCGCGCGCCTTGTTCCCGAGGGCGTCGATGGTCTCCGAGTCGGGACCGATGAACTCGATCTTGCACGAGCGGCAGACCTCGGCGAAGTGGGCGTTCTCCGCCAGGAAGCCGTAGCCGGGGTGGATCGCCTCGACGTCCGCGATCTCAGCCGCCGAGATGATCGACGGGATGTCCAGATAGCTCGCGCCGCTCGCGGCAGGGCCGATGCAGATGGTCTCGTCGGCCATCCGCAGGTGGAGTGAGTCCGCGTCCGCCTGGCTGTAGACCGCGACCGTCTCGATGTTGAGCTCGCGGCAGGCGCGGATGATCCGCTGCGCGATCTCTCCGCGGTTGGCGATGAGGATTCTTCGGAACATGGGGGTGTCGGGTGGGCGCGGGCGGGAGCCGAGCCGGGGATGAGGTGCGCCGTGGGGCTACCCCTCGTGAATCGACTCGTGCCCCGCGCGATGCACGGGACAGGGCGCCGGCCGCGAGGCTCAGCGCGTCTTGACCAGGAAGAGCGGCTGACCGAACTCGACCGGCTCGCCGTTCTCGACGAGCACCTCGACGATCTCACCGGAGCACTCCGCTTTGATCTCGTTCATCACCTTCATCGCCTCGATGATGCAGACGACGCTGTCGTCGCCGACGCGCTCCCCCACTCCGGTGAAGGCGTCCGCTTCGGGAGAAGGAGAGGCGTAGAAGGTGCCGATCATCGGGGAGGTGATCTCCTCGACGCCCGCGGCGCGCGCCGGGGCCTCGGTGGCCGGGCCTCCCGCATCGCCTCCGCTGAGGGGAGCGTCGCCGCCCGGGGCCGCGGGCGCCTGGCCGCCCTGCATCATCATCACAGAGGGCGCGGCGTAGCCGCCGGACGGACCGCGGCGGAGATGGACCCGCAGGCCCGCCTTGTCGTCCTCGATCTCGAGTTCGTCGACCTCGCCGCGCTCCATGATGCGCACGAGGTTCCGGATGAGTTTGAGGTCCATGTGGAGTCTTGGGGCCGCGGAGCGGCTCGTCGTTCGATGGGGAGGGGAGCTCCGGCTGCCCGGGTTCGGGCACAGGCGCTCTGGGGCCCTCGCGGCGAGCAGGATACCGGGGCTCCGCGCCGCATTCACTCCTCGAGGGCCCATCCCGGGCGCCGCGGGGAGGGCGATCGGAGCCGCCGGAACGGCCCCGGGGGCCCGCCAGCAGGGGCCGTGGTCAGGCCCGGCGCCAGGCTCCGCTCTTGCCGCCGGTTTTCTCGATGAGCTCGACGCCCTCGATCCGGATCCCCTTCGAAATCGCTTTCGTCATGTCGTAGACCGTCAGCGCGGCCACCGACGCCCCCACCATGGCCTCCATCTCGACGCCCGTCCGGCCGCTGCAGGAGGCCCGGCAGAGGACCTCGAGGCGGTCGCCGTCGAGCTCGTCGAAGCGGATCTCCACGAGGTCGAGCCCCAGCGGATGGCACATCGGGATGAGCCTGCCGGCGTCCTTCGCCGCGAGGATCCCGGCCACCCGGGCCACCTCCTCGATCGGCCCCTTGGGCCCGCCGCCGGCCAGGATCGACGTGAGTTCGCCCTCCGGGAAGGACACCACGGCCCTCGCGAGGGCACTTCGTGCGGTCACCTCCTTGCCCCCCACGTCCACCATCCGCGACCGCGCCCCCGCCGGCCCCGTCTCGATATGAGACAGGCCCTCGGCCGCCTGGGAGCCCGGCGACGCGCCGCCGCCTGCGTCCCCGGACCGCACCTCGTCCGACGCGGGGTCGGGCTCCAACTCGTCGCTTCGCTGCATGGGTCCTCGTCAGCCATCCCCCTGGGGCGAGCGGTCAGACTTGCGTCAGCACCTCTGCTCGCACCATCGTCGGGGGTCCCTGAGCGTAGAGTCCGACCTACAACCACGGCAACGATGGCCGCCCACCGAACTCGTTCGGTGTTCCAAGCTCGCTCACGCGGGACCCGGTCGGGCGTCGATAGCCATCGGGCGTACGCCGCCCCCACCGCAAGAGGGCCCCCGGGGCCCGAGTCGTTCCATGCAAGATCCCGCACCTCGCCCCCTCCTCTCGAGGGCAGCCCTCGCCGGGCTCCTCGGCGTCGCCGCCGGCCTGCCTGCCGTCGCCGCAGTTCGCCCGGCGTCCCCGGTCACGGCCCCCCAGTCCGAGGCCGAGGAGATCCTCCGGGAGCGTGTCGGCGCGGTCGGCGCGATGGGGCCGGCGGAGATCTGGCGCGAGGCCGGGCGCATCTCGGCGCTCGTCGGCGACGAGCTCGGCGCGGACTTCGACGCCGCGATCGACCGCATGCTCGCCGCGGGCCCCTCCACGGACCGCGCCCGCCTGTTCCTCGCCGCCATGCGCATCGACGGCGACGACGTCGACTTCGCCAAGGTGGCCGAGGCGGTCGCCCCGGCCGTCCGCGCCGAGAACGAGGAGCTCGCATCCGCCGCGGTGGACTTCCTGGGCCGGATCGGCCCGGACATCTCGGACCGCGACGTGCGCCGTGACCTCGCGGACAGGCTCCTCACGCTCGCGCGCGACGCGGCGGCCGGGATCGAGCTCCGCGCCAGCGCCGCCATGGGTGCCTACGGCCTCGGGGGCGGATCCCAGATCGTGAAGGCACGCCGCGTCCTCAAGGACTTCCTGGAGTCCAGCGACCCGACCCTGCGCGCCGCGGGGGCCCTGGGGTTCGCGGAGATGAGCTCCATCGAGGAGGTCGAGGGCGTGGAGGACGAACTCGAGCGCCTCGCGCGACTCCCCGGCCCGGAGGGCCGCCTTGCTCGCTCGTACATGGACCAGCTGCGCACGCAGAGGTACAACGACCGCCGCATCCAGGACCTCCTCAAGAACAGCGGAGGGCGGAGCGCGGTCGGCAGCACGCTCTCGCCCGAGTTCGCGCGGCTCAACACGATGATCGAGGTCATCCAGACCGCCCACCTCGATGGAGGCGACGTCTCCCGGGACGATCTCGTCGAGGCCGCGATGCAGGGGATGCTGGGCAGCCTCGATCGGCACTCCTCCTACTTCTCGAGCGAGGCCTACGAGAAGTTCGAGCAGGACCTGCGCGGCGAGTACGGCGGGATCGGCGCCTACGTCCAGACGGACCCCGACGACAACCTCTTCACGATCACGCGCCCGATCTACTCGGGTCCGGCCTACCGGGCAGGTCTGTCCACGGACGACAAGATCATCCGGATCGACGACTGGCCGACGATCGGGAAGACGACAGACGACATCATCAAGCGGCTCAAGGGCCGCCCGGGGACCAGCGTGCGCCTCTACATCTGGCGCAGCGACATGGACCCCCAGCTCATCGAGCGGCCGACCGAGGACATGGTCGTCGAGGTCGAGCGCGCCCAGATCGCGATCCCCTCGGTGAACCGCGAGCTGCTCCCGGGCGACATCGGCCTCGTCGAGCTCACCAGCTTCGGCGCGGACGCGGCCGCCGAGGTGCGCGACGCGATCCAGGCGCTCACCGAGGAGTCGGGGAGCGGCAAGCTCACGGGCGTCATCCTCGACCTCCGCAACAACACCGGGGGTCTCCTCGACCAGGCCGCCGCCGTGGCCGACCTGTTCCTGCCGCCCGGCAAGCTGGTGGTCAGCACCGAGAGCCGCGTCGTGCAGAAGCAGAGCTTCCAGACGCGGCGCCGCCCCCAGATCGACCCCGAGACCCCGGTCGCGGTGCTCATCAACCGCTTCTCGGCGTCGGCCTCCGAGATCGTCTCCGGCGCCCTCCAGGATCACGACCGCGCGACCCTCGTGGGCCAGCGCTCCTTCGGCAAGGGATCGGTCCAGCGCCTGATCCCGATGCCGCGTGAGCCCGAGGACGAGTACAGCGACGAGAACCGCAACGGCCGCCGCGACAACTGGGAGCCCATCACCAAGGACTGGGACGGCGACGGCGAGTTCGACTACGCCCCGCGCATCAAGCTCACCATCGAGCGCTACCGCCTCCCGCTCGGCCGCTCGATCCACCGCGAGCTCGACGAGGAGGGCAACATCGAATCGGTCGGCGGCATCCCGCCCGACGTCGAGATCGAGCCCCTCCGCCGCGAGCCGTGGATCCTGCGCGAGATGCGCCGCATCCAGCAGACCCGCGTCCTCCGGAGCTGGGTCGCGGAGCGCTTCGACGGCGCCCGCGAGACGTTCGAGCGACTCGCCTACAACGACCTCGACGACCCTTCGGGCTACCCGGGCTTCGACGACCTCTACGACTCCCTGGACACCACCCTCTCGAGGGACGACGTGCGCTTCCTCCTGCGCATCGAGGTCCGCCGCCGCGTCCAGGACGTGCGAGGGAGCGCCTTCACCTACGGGGACTTCACCGAGGACGTCCAGCTTCAGGCCGCCATCGAGGAGATCCTCAGCGGCGCCGGGAAGAAGGTCGAGGACTACACCGCCTACGCGCGCACGTTCGACGTTCGCGAGATCGATCCGCACGCGGTCGCGGCCGGGCCCCCCGCCGGCGGCAAGGTGCGGCGCGCGCTCGCCCTCATCGCCGAGGCGGAGTCGGCCCCGCTCACCAAGGAGTCGGCCGAGGAGCTCCGCTCGCTCCTCGACGACCTCGAGAAGCAGAACTGACCCGAACAGGGCGCCAGGTTGCGCCCCTTCGCGCCACCGGAGGCCCGTCCCGCGAGTCGATCGCGGGAGGGGCCTCCTGCCATCGAAGGCGCAGCCCGCGGCTGCACCTGGACGGTTGCAGCGGCGTCGAATTGACCCGCTCGCCACCGGAAAGGGCTTCCCCCCCCTGGGACCACCCGCCCCACCGGAATATTCTTCCGCCCCGCGCACGCCTTCCCGTGGAGGGATGAGCGCGGATGCAGGACCCGGGATTCAGCCGGGGTGCGCGCGCCTGCCGATAGAGAATCGTCCCCTCCCCCCCATGCTGCGCGTCCTCCAGCACTACTTCCCCGTCCGGAGCGTTCTGCTCGTCGTCATGGAGACGGTCCTGCTCGGCGGGATCATCGCCATGGGGATGACGCAGCATCTCTGGACGTTGATCGAGGACCCCGCCGCGAGCACGGACGCCGCGAAGGCCGTCTCGGACGCCCTCACCCCGCTGAGCCTGCTCCCCGGCGACGCCGCGCGTCACTGCGTGATCGCCGGGCTGCTCCTGACCGTGGTCTCCCAGCTCTGCCTGGGTCTCAACCGGCTCTACGAATTCCAGATCTCGGCGTCGAGGATCGAGCGCGCCTCGCGATTCGTGGAGTCGGCCGGCGCCGCGATCGCGGTGACGACCCTCGTGTCCAGCGCTTCCCGCTACACCGCCGCCGACGCGCTCGTCGCGTTCCCCGGGCTCACGCTCACCCAGACCGTCCAGCACCTCGGGATCACGCTCGCGCTGGGGTTCGCGGTCCTCTACGCAGCGCGCTTCGCCTTCCACATGCTGGTCCGGCGGGCGGACCTCGACGCCCGGGTGCTGATCCTCGGATCGCGCGGACCGGCGCAAGCGCTCGCGAACCAGATCGTCCAGCACCCGGAGTCGGGCTTCGTCGTGATCGGCCTCGTGCCCGAGCCCGAACCGAACAGGGGGCGCCGCCGGGGCGACGCTCCACCCAACCTCGTCACCGCCTCCGAGGACGCCTCGTCCGAGGCGACCCGTGCCCTCGTCCTGCAGGACATCCGGCTCCTCGGCCAGGAGGTCGAGAACCAGGGAGCGGCGATGCGTGGGACGAAGCCGGTCGAGGCCGGGCAGGGCGAGGAGTCGCTGGTCGAGCTCATCGAGAAGCTCGCCATCGAGACCGTCGTCGTCGCGCTCGAGGACCGGCGCATGACGCTGCCGATCAAGGACCTGCTCAAGGCCAAGCTGGCGGGTGTCGAGGTCCGCGAGCGGGAGGAGATCTACGAGCAGGTCACCGGACGCATCGCGGTCGGCGCGATGCGGCCCTCGTACCTGATCTTCAACGAGGGCTTCCGCCGCCACCCCTGGGGCGCGCTCGTGAAGCGCGCGGTCGACGTCGTGGTGTCGGTCGCCATGCTCCTGGTGCTGTGGCCGGTGATGATCGCGACGGCGCTGACGGTGCGCCTCACCTCGCCCGGCCCGGTGCTCTTCACGCAGGAGCGCGTGGGCCAGGACGGCTGCCCCTTCGTCCTGATGAAGTTCCGCTCCATGCGCGCGGACGCCGAGAAGCTCTCGGGGCCGGTCTGGGCCAGCGAGGACGACCCCCGCATCACCCGCTTCGGACGCTTCATGCGCAGGACGCGGCTCGACGAGCTCCCCCAGCTCTTCAACGTGCTCGCCGGATCGATGTCGCTCGTGGGCCCGCGCCCCGAGCGGCAGCACTTCGTCGACCAGCTCGCTGAGCGCATCCCGTACTTTCAGCTGCGGCACATCGTGAAGCCCGGGATCACCGGCTGGGCGCAGATCAGCTACCCCTACGGCAACACCGAGGAGGACGCGCTGCACAAGCTCCAGTACGACCTCTTCTACATCAAGAACTACAGCGTGCTGTTCGACCTCTCGATCCTGATCAGCACGGTCAAGACCGTGGTCCTGCGGCGGGGCACATGATCACTTCCTTCGCCTCGATCCTGCTCGTCGGAGTGCTCGGCGGACTCATCCCGCTCGTCAAGCGGTGGACCGACCGCGGACATCACGCGGCCCTCGCGTTCTCGACCGGGATCTTCCTTGGCGCGGTCTTCCTCCACCTCCTGCCCGCGGTCGAGGGGAGCGCTGGCCACACCGCACACGCTGCGGAGGTGCGTGAGGAGCTCCAGGCGGGGCACGATCACGCGAAGCACGACCACGCGGGCCACGATCACGGCGACGAGGGGCATGAGGGGCACGACCACGAATCCCACGACCACTCGGGCCACGACCACGCCGCGCACGACGGCGCGGGGCACTCCCACGGCCCGGTCGGGCCGTGGCTCTGGGTTCTCGTGGGCGTCCTCGGCGTCTTCTTCATCGAGGCCCTCCTGATTCCCGGCTCGACAAACGGGCACGGCCACGGTCACGGGCACGACGATCAGCGGCACAGCGCGGTCGGCTGGGCCGCGCTCGTCGGGCTCTCGGTCCACGCGCTGACCGCGGGGGTCGCGCTGGCCGCCGTCCAGGAACAGGAGGACGTGGCCGGGGTCATGCTCCTCGCGATCCTCGCGCACAAGGGCTTCGAGTCGTTCTCGCTCGCGTCGGTCTTCGGGATGACCGGCGCGCCTCGCCGCCGGATCGTCGCGATGGTCGTCGGCTTCAGCCTGATCACCCCTGTCGGCCTCCTCCTGGGGTCCCGGGTCACCGCGCTGCTCGGGCCCGGCGGCACCTCGATCCTCACCTCTCTCTCCGCAGGCACGTTCCTCTACGTGTCCCTGTGCGAACTCCTGCCCGAGGTCTTCCATCGCCGGCAGGACGGTCCATTGAAGATCAGCCTCCTCCTCGTCGGCGTCGCGGCCATGTGGTACGTGCACGCCATCGGAGGCATCTGACGACCCCATGGGCACCTTCCTCGTCGACTGGCTCCAGGCGCTCTGGATGATCCTCGTGGAGTCGGGGCCCTACCTCCTGGTGGGCTTCGTCATCGCGGGCGTCCTGAGCGTTGTCGTGCCCGCGACGTGGATCGCGCGGAAGCTCGGCGGTAACGACGTCCGGTCCGTGGCCACGGCCGCGATCATCGGAGTTCCGGTGCCCCTCTGCTCCTGCTCCGTGATCCCGACCGCGACCCAGTTGCGGCGGTCGGGGGCCAGCCGCGGCGCGACGACCTCGTTCCTCATCTCGACCCCGGAGACCGGGGTGGACTCCATCGGCGCGACGTGGGCGCTGATGGATCCGCTGATGACCGTCGTGCGCCCGATCGCAGCGTTCCTGACCGCCTTCGCCTCCGGGATCGCGGTCAACCTGCTCGGACAGGAGAGCAAGGGACCAAGCGGGCCTCTGGACACGCCGGAGACGTCGGCGGGTGGCGGTTCCTGCTGCTCGCACGCCACGGCGGACGCGCAGGACCATGGGCACGACCACGATCACGACCACGGCGACGACACCTCGAACGCGCCGCTCCCCCGCCGTGTGCTCCGCTACGCCTTCGGCACCCTGCTCGACGACCTGACGCCCTGGTTCCTCATCGGATTCGCGGTCTCCGGTCTGATCGTGGTGGCCGTCCCGGAGGGGTTCTTCTCCGGGACGCTGTTCGACGGCTGGGTCGCGATGCTGGCGATGCTCTTCGCAGGCGTCCCGCTCTACGTCTGCGCCACCGCGTCGACCCCCATCGCCGCGGCGATGATGGCGAAGGGACTCGCGCCGGGCGCCGCGCTCGTGTTCCTCCTCGCCGGCCCCGCCACGAACATCGCCACGATGCTGGTCGTCCGCGACCTCCTCGGGAGGCGCGTCCTCGCCATCTATCTGACCAGCATCGCCGCGCTCTCGCTGCTGCTCGGAGCGGTCGTCAACCGGCTCTATCCGGCCTTCGGCCTCGACCCCCGCGCCATGGACGTCTCGCCGGGGGCGATGGACCACGGCCCCATCGCCACCGCCGCCGGCGCCCTGCTCGCGGCCCTCCTCGCGCGCTCGGCCTGGCGCCTGCGCCTGGACCGGCGCTTCGGAGCCTGGCTCCGGCGCACCGGCGCCCCCCTGGGGCTGGACCCGACGGCTCCCGTCGTCCGCGCCGTCGCCCTTCTCGTGGCGCTCGCGTCCTACGCCTCGACGGCGATCACGGTCGTCGGGCCGGGAGAGGCGGTCTTCGTCGAGCGCTTCGGCCGCGTCGCCTCGAGCGCCACCGAGCCCGGAGCGCTGACGCACCTCCCCTGGCCCTTCGACCGGATCGAGCGCGTCGACGCCGGCGCCCTGCGCACGGCGCGCTTCGGCGTCGCCGAGGACCCCATCCCCGACGACGCGATCGACGTGGTCGCGCTCAAGCGGCTGCGCGCGGAGCTCGAGCAGCTCGAAGACGAGGCGGAGATGATGACGGGCGACGAGACCACCCTCGTCGCCGTGCAGTACGCCGTCCAGTACCGCGTCACGGACGCGGCGCGCTGGCGCTACGCGTTCAGCGCTCCCGAGGCGCTCCTGCGCCGGTTCGCCCAGGAGGCGCTGCGCCGGGTGGTCGCCGAGCGCACCGTCGAGGAGGTGCTGAACGATCCCGAGGCGAACCTCGCCAGCGACGCGGAGGCCGTGCTGGCCGGACGCCTCGCCGCCGCCGCGCTCGGCGCCGAGCTCGTGCGCATCGACCTCCTCAGCGCCCACGCTCCGCCGGGGGTCCACGCCGAGTACCGCGGCGTGGCCAGCGCCATGGTCGACGCGGAGAAGGAACTGCTCCTGGAGAACCGCCGCGCGGCCACCAGCGAGGCCGAGGCCCGCATGGACGCGGAATCCACGCTCACCGGGGCCGAGGCCTCGCGCGTGCTCGAACTGGCCCGCGCGGAGGGCCTGGCCGCCGCGCGCAGCGCGTTCGCAGCGGCCAACCAGCGCTCCCCAGGCTCCCTCCGGCGAGTCCTGGCGCTCGACGCCATGAAGCGCGCCTTCGCCCCGGACGCGGGTGGCGAGACCTCCACCGAGGTGATCGGCGTCCTGTCCCCCCACATCGAGGTGCTGACCTACCCGGCGCGCCCCGAGACCGAGGTCGAGGAGGGCGTCCGCCAGCGCCTCGACGGCCCCAACCGCGACAAGCCCCAGCGATGAAGAGCATCCGCCATGCATCCCGCGGCGCCGCGCGCGGCACCCTGCTCTGGGTCCTCGCCGCGCTGGCCGCCCTCTCCGCCTACGCGTGCACCTTCACGGTCCGGCCCGGCGATCACGTCCTCGTGGCTCGTTTCGGCGACCTGCGCCGCACCGTGACCGACCCAGGCCTCCACCTCCGGATGCCCGCGCCGGTCGACACCCTCTACCGGGTCGACATGCGCCAGCACCTCCTGGACCTCGAGGTCGAGGAGCTCCTGACCGCGGAGTCCCGCAGCCTCGAGGTCGACGCCTTCGTCGCCTGGCGCGTCCGGGAGCCGAAGGTCTTCCTCGCGAGCCTGCGCAGCCGGGACGGCGCCGACGCGCGCCTGGGCGACGCGCTCCGCGCGACGCTGATGGACGTCTTCCGGCGCACCCGACAGGCGGACGTGATCCGCGTCGGCGGGAGCGAGCGGGACCTCGCCGTGGTCACCGACGAGGTCCAGCGCGATCTCCAGGTCCTCTGCGACGCCAACGGCTACGGGGTCGAGGTCACCCTGGCGGGGATCGAACGATTGACGTTCACGGCGGACAACATGCCGGCCATCGAGCGGAAGATGCGCGAGGAGCGCAACGGCGTCGCGACCTCGATCTCCCTCGAGGCGCGCAAGCAGGCCTCCAAGATCTCCAACGAGAGCAAGCGGGCCGTGGCGGAGATCCAGAGCGCGGCGGAGGCCGAGGCCATCGAGATCCGCGGCGTCGCCCAGGCGCGCGTCAAGGAGGTCGAGGCCGAGAGCCTCGCGCTCGACCCCGAGCTCTTCGAGTTCCAGCGCACCCTCGAGGTCGCCGAGCAGGTGCTGCGCGACGGGACCCTGGTGATCGGGACCGACCACCCGCTCCTCAAGATCTTCGACGTGCTGCTCCGCTCGACCAGCGCAGCGGGCGGGGAGCCCGACGACCAGTGACCAGGCCCCGCTGGATCGGACGCGCGGCCCTCGCCGCGCTCCTCGTCGCCGTCGGCTGGAGCTCCGTCTTCACCGTGAAGCCGAGCTCGCAGGCCGTCGTCACGCGCTTCGGCGCGCCCGTGCGCGACCTGGACCCCGGCCTGCACTTCAAGCTGCCCTGGCCCGCGGAGGCGGTCGTGCGCACGGCGGGCCCCCAGGCCTCGCTGCAGATGCCGGTGGGGTATCGCCTCGTGGACGAGCGCGCCGGGATCGCCCCGCCGCCGCGGATGATGCACTGGCTCACAGGCGACGCGAACATCGTCGAGCTGCGGGCCAACGTGCTCTACCGCATCAAGGACGTGCGCGCCTGGCTCTACGGCGCCTCGCGCGTCCGCGACGAGTCCGACGGGTCCTTCGAGTCGCCCGAGTTCGCCCTGCGGCGGCTCGCCGAGGCGGCGCTGACCCGGCGCTGCAGCCGGCTGTCGGTGGACGACGTGCTCGTGAGCGCCGCGGCGTCCATCGCCGCCGACGCCCGCGCGGCGATCCAGGAGGACGCCGACCGCCTCGGCCTCGGCGTATCGATCTCCGCCGTCCAGCTCCTCGACCAGACTCCCCTGCGGAGCGTGGCCTCCGACTTCCTCGCGGTGCAGGACGCCAAGACGAACGGCGCCAGGTCCGTGCAGAACGCGCGCACGCGCGCCGAGCGGGACCTGACCGAGGCGCAGCGCGCGCGGGACCGGATCCTCCAGGAGGCGCGGACCGAGGCCCAGGCCCTCGTGCGCGAGGCCGAGGCCGGCCGCACCGCCTTCGCCGAGCTGAGCGCGGCCCTGGGAGGTCTCGACTCCCTCGTCGGGCGGCGCCACGTCGCGGACGGCGTCGGGCGCGTCCTCTCCGGCGTGACGGTGGACAAGGTCCAGCCCGGCACCGCCGAGCGCCCCGCGGTCTACGTCGGGACGCGCGGGCGCTGACTACCGGCGCTCCAGGGGCTGACAGCCCCTCCCGATTCGCGCATCGGCGCCTCGCCCCGTAGCCTCGGGGGATGGACTCGATCTCCCCCACGCCGCGTCTCTCCGGCCACGCCCTCGTCGCTCTCGCGCTCGCGGCGCTCGTCTCCTGCGCCGGGCCGAGGCACCGTGAGTGCTGCCCGCCGGACGGGCGCGACGGCGCGCCGATGGAGGTGCGCGACGGAGTGGTACTGGCGATCCATGGCGGCGCCGGGACGATCCTGCGCGAGCGCATGACGCCGGAGCTCGACCGTGAGTACAGGACCGCCATCGCCGGCGCCCTGCTCGCCGGTCACCAGGTCCTGGCCGCGGGCGGTCGCGCGGAGGAGGCCGTCGTCGCCGCGATCCGTCCCCTGGAGGACTCGCCCCTGTTCAACGCGGGCCGCGGCGCGGTGCTGAACGACGACGGCGCGGTGGAGCTCGACGCGTCGATCATGGTCGGCCGCAGCGGGATGGCCGGCGCGGTCGCGGGGGTGACCCGCGCGCGCCACCCGATCGAGGCCGCCGCCCGGGTGATGACAGAGACCGAGCACGTCCTCCTCGCGGGGCGCGGCGCCGACCGCTTCATCGCTGAGCAGGGCCTCGAGCTGGCCGCGCCCGAGTGGTTCGTGACCCCTCACCGCGAGCTCCAGCTGCGCCAGCTCCAGGCCGAGGACGTGAGCCAGGTGGCGCCCGAGGGACCCGGATCGGGGCACAAGTTCGGCACGGTCGGATGCGTGGCCCTCGACACCGCCGGGCACCTCGCCGCCGGGACCTCGACGGGCGGGATGGCCCGCAAGGCCTGGGGCCGGGTCGGCGACTCCCCCGTCATCGGCGCGGGCACCTGGGCCGCGGACGAGACCTGCGCGGTCTCCTGCACCGGCCACGGCGAGTTCTTCATCCGCAAGGCCATCGCCCACCAGATCCACGCCCGGATGCTCCACGGGGGCGCGGGGATCGAGCAGGCCGCCCGTGGGGCCGTCCTGGAGGACCTGCCGGAGGGTGGCGGCTCGGGGGGCTGCGTGGCCCTCGACGCCCGCGGGCGCTTCGTCGCGCCGTTCACCACCCCCGGGATGTACAGGGGCTGGATCGACGCGGAGGGCCGGGTGACGGTCCGGATCCACGGCGACGAGCGCTGAGGCCCCCCCGGGTCCCCGACGGGGGCCCGGCCCCCGGCGGGATCCGCCGGGTTTTCGCCCCGAGGGCCTTGCCACGCCCGCGGGCCGCGCGTGTAGACTCTTCGCCCTTCTCACGAGAGTCGGCCAAGGGCGCCGCCTCCGCGACGACGAGCACACACAGCTTAAAGAAGCTTCCGATGTCCAGAACTTGCCAAGTGACCGGCCGCGGCACCCGCGTGGGCGGCAACATCGCCCGCCGAGGCCTCCCCAAGAAGGCCGGCGGTGTCGGCCTCCGCGTGACGGGTCACACCAAGCGGAAGTACAAGGTCAACGTCCAGAAGAAGCGCATCTGGGTCCCCGAGATGGGCGAGTTCGTGACCGTCCGCCTCTCGACCAAGGCGCTCCGGACCATCGACAAGAACGGCGCCTACCCGACGCTGCTCAAGGCCGGCCTCATCAAGCCTGTCAGGGCGAAGGCCAAGGGCTGATCCGCCCGGGCGAGGGCCACGCCCCTCCCGCTCCATCCAAGGCGACCCCGCGCTCCCGAGCGCGGGGTCGCTTCTTCGTTCCGGCGACAGTTCGTTCCAGCGACAGGGCGCGGGTCGATCCGCCGCGCCCTCCCGAAGACGCCCTCGGCCGCGTGACGACCGGGAGCCCAGCGGAGACTAGGCTCGGGGTCATGATCGCCGCGCCCCTCGCCCTCACCGCCGCTCTCGCCGCAGCCCAGTCCGCCCCCGACGCCGCGTCGCCAGCCGCGCCGCCCCTCGGGC
>CBFIJG010000010.1:0-65534 GCA_965662915.1 Planctomycetota bacterium
TGGAAGGCGTCCTGGGGCAGGGCCCTGGCCGTGGAGGCCGGGGCCGCCGCGAGGGGCACAGTGGCGGCCAACGCGGCCGCGAGTGCGAGCCGCGCGAGGCCGAGGGCGCGAGACGAGGTGGCGAGGCTGCGAGGCCTCGGAGCGGTCCGGGATGCGAGCATGGGCGGGAGTTTAGGGTGAGGGGCGACGACACCCTGTCCGCTCCTCGGACCCTGACGGAGGATTTTCGCAGCCCCGCCCTCTGGGGCGCCCGGAGGGCGTCGATTCAGCCCAGCCGCGCCCGCACCGAGGCGGTCAGCGCTTCTTCGCGACGGATCGCTTCGCGCTCGAGCTCGGTCGCGCGAGCGAGGTAGGCCGCTCGCGCCTCCTCGTCCTTCAGGTCCTTCGCATTGATCCGGACGTTGAGGCCGGCGCCGAGGGTCGCGGTCCGCAGGCACAGGCCGCCCACGGCGGCGTCCGAGAGGCTCGCCTCCATCCCGCTCCGCGCCATCTCCTCGCAGACGCCCATCGCGTCGAGGGCGACCTCCATCACCTCCAGGGGAACCTCGATGGCATAGCGGGTGGCGGCCTCGATGCGCTCGGCACGCACGGACTCCTCGGCGCGCCAGGCGGCCATGATGCGGTTGAAGGCCTCCGTGTCCTCGTCGATCAGCTGCAGCAGGCGGTCGTGGCACGCTTTCCCCGTCTCGGCGACCTTCGAGAACTCCTCCCAGCGGTCGTCCCAGCCGCGCTTGTGGCTGGAGAGGTTGGCGACCATGGTGCCGAGGGCCGCGCCGACGGCCCCCGCGAGCGCGGCGATGGAGCCTCCTCCCGGCGCGGGGGACTCCGAGGCCGTCTCGTGGGTGAAGGCCTCCAGGGTCATGTCCACGAGGCGCTTCCTGGCTGTGTCCCGGATCGCGTACTCGATGACGCGCTTGGTGGGGTCGAAGGGCGACAGCTCGTCGAGCCCCATGGTGCGGACCGCGATCTTGATGAGCTCCGCGTCCGAGACACCGACCGAGCGGCCCTGCATGGCGAGGTAGTGCCGGCCCGCGTCGAGCAGGACCGCGAGGGGAACCAGCCCCACGATCTCCGATCCCGTGACGCGGATTCCGCGCGCACCGGCGCGCACGACGCAGGCGTCGAACGCCGCGTGCACGGGGGTGACGGCGAGGTCGGTCAGGTTCATGGAGATCTGGGCGACGCCGTACTCCTCGATGAACCACCCGATGCCCTTGCAGGCCTTGAGGAGGCCGGGCGTCCAGACGGGCTCGCCCTTCGCGTCGCGGACGACCTCTCCGGTGAGCGGGTCGGGCTCGCGCTTGATGCGCCCCTTCTCCCGGACGTCGAAGGCGATGGCGTTGGCACGGCGCGTCGACGTCGTGTTGAGGTTCACGTTGTAGGCGACCAGGAAGTCGCGCGCGCCCACCGCCGTGGCTCCGGTACGCGGCTGGAACTCCACGGGGCCAAAGTCGGGCCTCCACTCCTCGGAGGCGAGGCGCTCGGGCAAGGCCTCGTACTCGCCCTCGCGGACGACGGCGAGGTTGCGGCGCTCCGGCCGCGTGGCGGCGTTCTCGTAGCAGAAGATCGTGAGCCCGACCTCCTCGCCCAGGCGACGCGCGAGCTCGTGCGCGTGCTTCACGGTCTCCTCCATCGTGATGCCGGAGACCGGGACGAGCGGGCAGACGTCCATGCCGCCGAAGCGCGGATGCTCACCGAAGTGCTGGCTCATGTCGATGAGCTGGGCGCCCACCCGCGCGGCGCGGACGGCCGCCTCGATGACCGGCGCAGGCTCGCCCACGAAGGTGAAGACAGTCCGGTTGGTGGCGCGGCCCGGGTCGACGTCCAGCAGGGTGACTCCGTCGGTCGAGCGGACGGCGTCGGCGATGGCGTCGAGAACCGCGGCATCGCGCCCCTCGGAGAAGTTGGGGACGCATTCGATGAGCTGTGCCATGGAAGCGGCGCCGCGATCGAGGTGCGGCGCGATCGGCCGGGCCTTCGGGGCCCTGGGCGGGGGTGGGGGGAGTCTCGCGGAGGGAAGTCGTGCCGCCTCCAGGCCCGGGGGAGACATCGGCGAGGGGCACCTGGGGAGTTCTAACAGATGCCCGTTACCATTCCGGCCCCGAGCCTCTTCGCCAATGACCTCCGACGACACTCCCGCCGCAGCCGGCCGCGCCGGCTCCGTGAACGACCGTGCCGCTCAGGCCGCTCTCTTCGACGCCTGCTTCAGCCGCACGGATGGCACCAACGTGCTCCCCTGGCGCTACGACGCCTCTCCGCACGGGGAGGCGCTGACCCACGTCGTCGACGGGGACGCGGATCGACTCATCGCGAGTTACGCCTGCGGGCCGCGGATGATCCTGAACCGCGGCGCGGACGCCTGCCCGGCGGGGCAGACCGGCGACGTCATGACGGCGAAGGAAGCCCGCGGGCGCGGGCTCTTCTCGGGGCTCGATCGCGCCACCATGGAGCGAGCGCGCGCGGCCGGCTGGCCCGTGGTCTTCGGCCTCCCCAACCGCGCGTCCGCGCACATCTTCGTCCGGGATCTCGATTGGGAGGAGGTCGGTGCCCTGAGGCCCTGGACCTTCGTCCTCTGCGCGGACGCCGGGGCCAGGGCGGAGCGCATGAAGGCGGGCCGCCTCGCGAGCGTGGCCGTTCCGTGGACGGCGTGGCGGGGGACGATGGCCCGCGGGAAGCTGCGCAAGAGCTTCTTCGGCAAGATCAACGTCGTACCGATCGCGCGTTTCAAGCCCGAGGCCGACGAGGTCGCGGCGACCGTCGCGAGGGAGCATCCGTGGTTCGTCCGGCGGGACCACGAAGATCTGAACTGGAGGTTCATCGACGCCCCCTCGGGCCGCTTCCGGGCTCACGGGGTCTACGAACCGTCCGGCGCCATGCGGGGCTGGTGCGTCGTGCAGATCCCCGAGCGCGGCGAGACGGTCGGGCACATCGCGGACATCGTCGCGGCCGACGAGGTCGCGTTCGCCGGCGCCCTCGAGGCCGGTCTCGGACACCTGCGGAAGGCGGGTGCGTCCGTCGCGCGGGCCCACGCGGTCGTGGGCTCGACGTGGGAGGCGCGCCTCAAGCGTTCGGGCTTCCGCGCCCCGAGCCAGGAGGACACGCGCCCGATCATCCTGAGGGTCCTCGATCCTTCGCACCCGCTCACGGCGGTCGCGCGAGACCCGAAGAGCTGGTACTTCACCGACGGCGACCGGGACGCCGAGCTGATCGGCTGAGTCGACCCCGCAGTGGCGAATCTCAAGCACCGCACCAAGACCGCGCTCGTCGGCGCGTGGACCGGCGCCGCCTGGGCCACTGGCCTGGCCCGGCTCGTCGATGCGGTGCGCCCGTCCCGGCTGACGATCCTCTACGGACACTGCGTCGCGGATCCCGGGCTGAACGGGTCGCTCCACCAGGACATGAAGATCGAGGCGGCGCACCTTCGCTCGCTCCTCCGTGCCCTCGGCCGGCGCCACGATCTCGTGACCGTTGCCGAAGGGATGGACCGGCTCGCCGAGGGGGGCGGAGGCCGCTCGATGGTGGCACTCACCATGGACGATGGGTACCGGGACAACCTGATCAGGCTCGTTCCGCTCCTCGAGGAGGTCGGGGGCCGCGCCACGGTCTTCCTCGAGGCGGGCGCCGTGGTCGAGCGGCGGCTTCCCTGGCTCCACGCTCTCGGCTGGCTCGACGCCGAGCTCGGAACGGCCGCGGCCGCCCGGGCGCTCGCCGAGCGAGTGCCGAGCGCGGCGGCCGCCCTGTCCGAGGTCTCGGACTCGAACCGCTTGAAGCGCGTTCTCAAGTACGACGCCGAAAGGGCGGAGCGCTCGACGGCGCTGGAGGCGCTGGTCGTCGCCCACGGTGGGCAGCCGCGCGCGATCTTGGACTCGCTGTATCTCTCCCACGCCGAGGCCCGACAGCTCGCGCGGGCCGACTGCATCGAGGTGGGGGGGCATACGGTCGATCACCCGGTCCTGTCCCGGCTGGCCGCGTCGGAGCAGGGTGAACAGATCGCCCGGGGCCGGGCGCTCCTCGCAGACCTGCTCGAGAGCGGAGGGGACGGCGCGGCCGTGGGGAGCTGCGGGCGGACCTTCGCCTATCCCTACGGCCGGGGCTGGGATCGCGACGCGCACTCGGAGGCGGCCGCGCGCGACGCCGGCTACGACTTCGCGGTGACCACGCACGAGGGCACCAACTTCGCGGCGGCGCCGCGTTACGCCCTTCGACGCATCCCGATCCACGGGGGCTCTCGCCTCGAGCACCTCGGGGTGACGGCTGCGGGCGGGCTGCGTCAGCGGATGCTGTAGGTCCCGTTCTCCGAGAGTCCGCTGCCGCCGGGGAGGAGGCGCGTGGACGCGAAGACGGCTGCCGCCACGATCAGCAGCGGCACAAGGATCCAGGGCCAGATCCTCCTCCTCGGACCGCCGGGGTCGCTCACTCGCGTTCCCCGACGCCCTCGAGGAGCGCGTCGCGCTGGCTGTTCAGCATGGTCGGGTGCATCCGCCGGACGAACCGCCGGACCTCTTCGGGCTGATCCTCGAGGAAGAGCAGCAGCTCGCGCGTCGGTCGCGCCTCCCAGTACCCGCGGAGGAGAAGAGCGTTCATCGACTCGATCCGGATCTCGACGTCGGGGTGCGAGCGGGCCCGCTCGAGCAGACCGGCGTCCGACGGCACGAACCAATAGGAGATCAGCGCCACCGTGGCGATCGTCGCCGTGAGGGCCGCCAGCAGCCGCCGCTCGCGTGAGCGCACCCGCGCGAGCGTGGGGGGGCTGAGGTCGTCGGACGCGTTCTGCATGGAGTGGGGCCTGGCGGTCGGCCTGCACATCGGCTCCGCAGCACGTTAGCGGCCGTGATCGCCGATTCCTCTCACCAAAGCCGGGAGAGGGAGAGGCCGACGGGGCCCAGCGAGGGGATCCAGGCGAGCACGAGGGCGACCGCGGTGCAGGAAGCGACCGCTCGGCGCCACGCCGGCGGACGTTCCGTGGTGCTGACGAGCGCGACGGCGGCCAGGACCATCAGGATCGGCACCATGGGGACCCGCAGGCGCGTCAAGCCGTGAATCAGGACCACGCTGCTCGTGCAGAGGATCGTGAGAGTGGCAAACGACTGCAGGGGGGCCGCGCCCCGGACCCTCGCCCAGCCCTGGATCGCCAGCAGCGCGAGAACCGGCCAAGAGAGCACCGCGAGGAGCGAGAGACACCAGCGTGCGGGACTTGATTCGAGTGGCTCGCTCACGCCGTCGACGAGACGGAGCTGGCGCACGAGGAAGGACAGCGGGGAGACGAGGTCGACGAACTCGACGACCCGCGCGCGGAGGAAGAACGCGGGGTGGTCGACCGCGAAACGGACGCCGTCAGCGATGTCGAGCCGGATCTGATCGGCGTCGTTGAAGGCGTGGCGGCGGCGCCACGCCTCGGGCTCCTCACCGCGAATCCTCGCGCGGAGATCGCCCGGGGGGGTCGACGCGGCGCCTTCGTCGCCGAGGAGCGCGAGATCGAAGTTCAGGTCCGGAGCGTTCCAGCTGATCGCCGCGTTGGACCCTGCGGTCACCCCGACCGGCACCAACCGGCCGTAGGTGTAGGCGTTGCGAGCCGTCCACGGGAGGATCGTGAGAGCGAAGCCCGCGAGGAGGATCACGGCGGGTGCGATGGCAATGGAGCCATGGTTGCGGGACCACAGCTGCAGCGTCTGGCGCCCCGCGGGTTTCTCGGTGGTGTGGCCGCGCAGGTCCCACGCCACCCACGCGCAAACCGGGAGCACGAACAGCACCGTGCTCTCTCGGATCAGCGCGGCGAGGCCGAGGTACATGCCCGCGACGACCGGGCGCCACCAGGGAGCGGAGAGCCGACCCTCCCGGGACAGTCGAAGCGTGTGGAAGGTGAAGGGGACGAAGGCCGCGAGGAACAGCGACTCCGAGTACAGCAGGGCGCTGAACGCCGCGAGCGGCAGGTAAAGCGCGTAGATCCAGGCCGCGGTGATTCCGGCGCGGCGCCCGCCGAACATGGACGCGGTGTAGGCGAGGTGGGCCCCGGTGAAGATCGAGAGCAGCACCTGGACGAGCCGCATGGCGCTTTCCGCGCGATCCCCAACGGCGCCGTGCAGCAGCCCCATCAGCCAGGGGTAGCCGGGCGCCCAGTGTCCCGTGTATGCACCGAACTCCGCCCAGCCGCGGCCGAGGCGCAGGTAGCTGCCCTCGTCACCGAGCAGCGTGGTGCCCACGAACGCGAGCATGAGCACCATGCGGACCGCGACGGCGAAGCCGAGCGGCAGGATCAGGTCCACCGCACCGAGCGAGCGGTCCAGTGGTGCCGGGGGCAGCGTGAGGCGCTCGACCACCCCTCTCGTGGGTGTCGGGCCGAAGTGCTGGTCGGTCAACGGGTGGGGGGGGTGGCGAACTCGGGACGGATACGGCGAGGCCGGCCCGTGGGGGGGCGAAAGCGCGCAGTCGTCCTAGTTATCGGAGCAGGCGGCGGTGACCCTGAACCTTCTCCGTCCAAGGTCGGGCGGCGGCCGTCGACTCCCCCCGGGTCCGATCCAGGGGCCCCGAGGGGGTCTGCGGCCGCCTCGGGGGAGTCGGTCGATCCGCAGCGGCGGATGCTCCCAATTCGGGACGATCTGTCGAGGGGGGGCCAGGATGTCGCTGTCGGCGCCTCGCCCGCGCCTCGCAGGCAGCGTGCCGTTCCCTCAGAAGAGGGTGTAGATGAACGGCGCCACGAGGGGCGACGACGCGGCCACGACGAGCAGACTGCCGACCGTCAGCAGCACCGAGAGCAGCGGCATCAGGTACCAGTGCCCGCGGAGCGCGAAGGCCGCGAGGAGCTCGACGATCGTGCCGATCCGATCGCCGAGCTTGTAGGCGACGAACGTCAGGAGCGCGATCACCAGGCCCAGGAGCACGATCCGGCCCGTCGTGGGCGCGAGGGATTCGACGAGCGCTCCCACGCCGATGGCCGTGGCGAAGACCACGGCGAGGAGGAGCGCAACGCGGACGTAGACGCTGGCGGCGGACTCCTCCGCGTAGCTGCGCGAATAGAGCGTCCCGAACAGCAGGGTCAGACCCAGGTACCAGAGGGGCCAGCGGGGCAGGCCATCCGAGGCGCCGCCGCTCTGCGGGGGTGGCGTCGCCATGGCCGGATCGACGAGGGCCGGCACGAGGCCATTCGCGTCGAAGGCGTCGTGGAGCGCCGCCGAGACGACGGCGTTGCCCGCGGGGTTCAGGTGGAAGTCGTGGCGGTAGTAGACCTGTGTTCCGCCTTCACGGGCGGCGCGGAGCGGGCCTGCGATGTCGATGGCGCCGGCGCCGAGCGACCTCGCGGCCTCGGTGAGCACGCGATGGGGGCGCGCGGGGTCGACGCGATCGTCCGCGCGGCCTCCGGACTCGATGTGGGCGCGGGAGGGAATCGGGCAGGCGACGAAGCGCGACCCGAGGCGCTGCGCTTCCGCAGCCACGGCCGCGAGGAGGCCGGCGGTCCGGCGCTCGGCGATGAGGGTCACCTCGGGCGCTGCGGTGAGTCGCGAGCTCAACTCCACCGGGACGGCCGCGCCGTCCACCTCGACGGTCGGCACGCTCTGGAAGAGGCGGGCGAGGTTCGCCGTGGCAGTCTTGCCCCACAGGGTCCTGGCTGGCGGCGCCACGAGCTCGTGGCCCGAGACCGGCTGGCCGTCGTCCCCGAGGAGGGGCTTGGGCTCGTCGATGTACTGGCCTCTGGCGTTCCACCAGATGTCGTTCTCGTAGGGGAAGACGACGACGAGGTCCGGGGCCAGCGCGTCGCCGTGCCGGCGCAGCCAGAGGAGCTGCTGATCCGTCGAGTAGCCCTGGACACCGGCGTTGACGATCTCGATGGGCCGCCCCTCGGCAGCGTACGCGGCCTCGAGGCGATCGACGAAGAGGTCCTCTCGGGCGACGGTGTAGCCGTTGACGAAGGAGTCCCCGAGGAAGAGGACGCGGTGAACACCTGCGGCCTTCGCGATCGCATCCGCGCTCGCGAAGTCGTCGCGCAGGCCGAGGGCGTCGGTCGTGAGGGTGACATCGAACTCGGACGAGGAGCGCTCGATGCTGTGGTCGGGCATCGCGCGCCAGCCGAGCTCGGCGTCGAATTCGGTGTTGATCGCGGGCGGGCCGAGGCCGAGCAGGCGAAGGCCTCCTTCGAAGACGCCGATGGCGATGGCAGCGCTGACGAGCAGCGCGAACATCACGTTGAGGGCCTTCATCGCTCAGCTCACCATCTGGGTGACCGAGTCGCCGTCGTGCCGCAGGTGGAAGACCGTGTCGGCGATCTTCTTCTTGGCGTCCGCCTCGACGACGAAGTTGTTCATGAACAGGTAGTCCATCCCGGACAGCGAGAACGTGTTGAAGGCGTGCGCCGGGCTCTCGACGATCGGCTCGCCCTTCAGGTTGAAGGACGTGTTCATGATCACCGGGACCCCGGTGAGCTCGCCGAATCGCTCGATGACCCGGTGGTAGGCCGGGTTGGTCCGTCGGTGCACCGTCTGGAGGCGGCCGGAGCCGTCCTCGTGGGTGATCGCGGGCAGGTCCGCGCGCTTCTCCTCGCGCACGGGGGCGACGTAGAGCATGAAGCGCGCTGGCCAGTGCCGATGGGGCTCGGGGATCTCGAAGAACTCGTTCGCCCGCTCCTCCGTGACCGAGGGCGCGAAGGGGCGGAAGGACTCGCGGAACTTGATCTTGGAGTTGAGCTTCTCCTTCATCTCCATGCGCCGCGGGTCCGCGATGATCGAGCGGCTACCGAGGGCGCGCGGGCCCCACTCGAACCGGCCCCGCATCCAGCCGCAGACATGGCCGTCCGCGAGTGTGCGCGCGACGAAGTCGTAGAACTCCTCGTCGTCGTCGATCTTGCGGTAGGCGATGTCGTACTTCTCGAGGAAGTCCTCGATCGCCGCGTCCGTGTAATCGGAGCCGAGATACGCATGCTCCAGAGCCGGACCGCGGGGCTGCTCGAGGATGTGATTGTAGGCCCAGTAAGCGGCTCCCGCCGCGCAGCCGTCGTCGCCCGGCGCGGGGTGGATGTAGACGTCCGCGAAGGGACCGTCGCGCATGAGCTTGTAGTTGGCCACCGAGTTCAGCGCGACGCCGCCCGCGAGGCACAGGTTGTCGAGCCCGGTGACCTCCTTCAGGTGACGGATCATCTTCAGCAGGATCTCCTCGGTGACCCGCTGGATGCTTGCCGCCATGTCGCAGTAGAACGGGTCCAGGCTCTCGTCCTGCAGCTTCGGATCCCGACGCGGCCGGCCGAAGTGCTCCTCGAAGCGCTCGGTGAGCGTGTCGTTGGTCGAGTGGTGGTACTGGAAATAGTCCATGTCGTGCCACAGCGACCCGTCCTCGCCCACGTGGAGGAGTTCGTGGATCCGGTCCACGTACCGGGGCTCCCCGTAGGGATGCATGCCCATCAGCTTGTACTCGCCCTCGTTGATCTCGAATCCACAGTAGGCGGTGAAGGCCGAGTAGAGCAGGCCCACGGAGTGCGGGAAGCGCATCTCCTTGATGACCTCGATCTTGTTCCCGCGCCCGATCGCCATCGTGGAGGTCGTCCACTCCCCGGCGCCGTCGACGGTCAGGATCGCGGCCTCCTCGAATGGGGACGTGAAGAAGCTCGACGCCGCGTGGCTCACGTGGTGGTCGGCGAAGAGGAGCTTCGAGCGCGGCAGCTTCAGGCGCCTTGCCATCATCGACTTGACCCAGAGCTTGTCGCTGATCCATCGCTGCATGGACTCGCGGAAGACGGCGGCGCTCTTGGGGAAGGTCGCCATGGCCGTGAGGAGCATGCGCTCGAACTTGACGAACGGCTTCTCGTAGAAGACGACGTGATCGACGTCGTGGAGCGCGATCCCGCCGGTGGCGAGGCAGAACTGGATCGCGAGCTCCGGGAAGCCCGAGTCGTGCTTCTTGCGGCTGAAGCGCTCCTCGGCCGCCGCGGCGACCAGGACCCCGTCCTTGATGAGGGCGGCGGCGGAGTCGTGGTAGTGGAAGGACAGGCCGAGGACGTTCATCTCAGTCCTGTCTCCGCGCGCGCTGGATGGAGTCGTTGGTGCCCCTCCAGGGGATCCAGTTGCTGCCGTCCTTCGGTCGCGCGAGCCGGAGCGGATCGGCGACGGAGCGGTAGACGAGCGCGGCGGGGCCGAGGACGAGGTAGTAGAGGACCGTCAACAGGAGCCTCGAGAGCATGCTCCCGAAGCGCTCCGTGAACTGGAGGAGGGCTTCCATGGCAATGGATCCCCTCGGCCCGCGGTGGGCGTCGGGGGGAGAAAGAGTCTAGCTCCCCCTGTTCAGGGCCGGCCCCTAACGAATCAGGACACCCTTGAGCTGCTCCGGCCGCGTGTAGAAGCCGTCCTCGTCGAGGTCCCGGTACGCGTCGATCTCGATCTCGGTCCCGGGTGGCACCTGGTCGAGGAGGGTCTCCAGGGACCGCTTGTCCACGAGCCAGAACGACTTCGTGTTGAAGCCGATGCGCGGGCGGACGGCCGGGATGATGTCCCCCGGCAGGACGCCGAGGTCGTGGGCCGCGCTCCCGTCGCGTACGGCCTCCACCATCAGGACGGTCCCCGAGTTCCCGTTCGGGCGCTCCACGCTGACCTTCATCCCGATGTCGGTGTAGAAGCGGCCGTTGAACTCGTCCCAGGGGACGACCGTGGTCTCGAAGCGGCCGTCTCCGTCCGCGAGCGTGACGCGCGCCTCGTCGCCGGGCTGGACGCGCAGAGTCTCGAGGAGGAGCTCCTCCTCGCTGTTGACCGCGGTCCCGTTGAGGGCCACGAGCTCGTAGCCCTCACAGGCGTTCAGGTGCTCCGCCGGTCCACCCTGCCAGACCTCGGTGACGATCAGCTTCGAGCCGATCTCCTTGACGTTGAAGCCGAGCCAGATCGTCCGCGCGTTCGGGAAGAGCACCTCGTCGAGCACCTGCGAGACCCGATCCACCGGGATGGCGAAGCCGATGTTCTCGGCCGCCGAGTTCATGACCGTGTTGATCCCGATCAGCTCACCCCGGATGTTCAGGAGGGGACCGCCCGAGTTGCCGAGGTTGATCGACGCGTCGGTCTGGATGAGGCCGCGGAAGCTGAGGTTGCGGTTCGGGACGGTGACGTCGCGGTGCAGCCCGGAGATGATCCCCGTCGAGACGGTGTAGGCCTGTCCGTGGGGGCTCCCGATGGCGACGACCCGCTCCCCTGGCATCAGGTCGGCGCTGGTCCCCAGTCGTACGGTGGGGAACTCGCGGGGGGCGCCGGCCGTGCGGAGCCCGCCGGCCTTCCGTTCGACAGGGTCCGTGGCCGCGCGGCCCTCGTCGGGGCGGATCTTCAGCAGCGCGAGGTCCTCCTCGCGGACGAAGGACATCAGCTCGGCGACGTAGCTCTCGGGCTCGCCCTCGAACGAGACGCGGATGTTCTGCGCGCCCTCGACCACGTGGTAGTTGGTCACGATCAGGCCGCTCGGGTGGATGACCACCCCGGAGCCGGCCCCGGTCGCCAGGCGCTTGCGCGTGCCGAGGATCGTCCGGACGCGCTGGTAGGCCTCGGTCTCGACGAAGACCACCGCCGGGGTGACGGTCCTGACGATGCGGGACACGGCCGTCTCCCTGGGTTCCCTGGCGAGCTCGTCGTAGAGGCGCTCGCGCTCCGCCTCGCCCCGCTGGGCGTCCAGGGCCACCGGGGAAGCTCCGGGCTCGGCCGGTCCAGGCGCGGCGGGCCCCGCCGGCGTGACCGGAGTCTCGGGCACAGCCGCGAGGACGAGCGCCGGCGCGGCGAGGGCGAAAAGGAAAGCGGTGGTCTTGGGCTGTCGATCCATGGCGGCTACGGGGCCTCTGGCGGGCGGCCGGATGGTGGGCTCCCGCGCATTCCTTCGGAACTACGGGCGGCGCCTTGCCACTGGTAGCACCAATTCCTGCGCCGGATCGTCAGGATCCCGGCCACGTGCCGCTGGGCTGGGGGGCTGCCTGGTGGCCCCGGGAGCCGTCGCTCGTCGGCGCGACGCGCGCCGGAGGGCTCCTCGACTCCCCCCGGAAGACCGCGGGCCCCGCGTCCGGGCTCCTCGAACGGAACGACCCTCGCAGGGCCAGGAGCCGCCGGCGGGGGTCGTGGATGGTGGACCTAACTGGATTCGAACCAGTGACCTCTACGATGTCAACGTAGCGCTCTAACCAGCTGAGCTATAGGTCCTCAGAAGCGAGCGGAGAGGTTAGCCACGAGGGACCGCCGGCTCAAGGGGGGAGATCGTAGACTCCTGCGCCATTTCATCGGGCACCAATCGGCGCCTGCAGCTCCCCCCCAGGGCCCTCTCACGGCCCGTCCTCCCCTCAGCCCAGAGCTCTCTCCCGTGAAGATCGGCGTCGTCAAGGAGATCAAGAACCACGAGTACCGAGTGGCCCTCCGGCCCTCGGGCGCGGACCAGCTCATCAAGGATGGCCACCAGGTGATGGTCGAGACCGGCGCGGGCGCGGGCACGAGCTTCACCGACGAGCAGTATCGCGAGAAGGGCTGCTCGATCGGAGCCGATGCCGCCGAGGTCTGGGCCTCGTGCGACATGATCATGAAGGTCAAGGAGCCCCTCGCGAGCGAGTGGCCCCACATGCGCGAGGGGCAGGTCGTCTTCACCTACTTCCACCTCGCCGCCGACGAGGCGCTGACGCGAGGCGTCCTCGACACCGGCGCCCACTGCTTCGCCTACGAGACCCTCGAGTCCGGCGGGAAGCTCCCCCTGCTGGAGCCCATGAGCGAGGTGGCTGGTCGGCTCTCGATCCAGGCGGGCGCGAAGTTCCTGGAGAAGCCAGCGGGAGGCATCGGCACGCTGCTGGGCGGCGTCCCTGGCGTGGCCCCGGCCGAGGTCGCAGTGATCGGTGGAGGGGTCGTCGGCACGCACGCTGCGCGCATGGCCGCCGGGCTCGGAGCCAATGTGACGATCCTCGACGTCGACGCGTACCGCATGCGCTACCTCGACGAGGTCCTCCCGAAGAACTGCACGACGATCTTCTCCAACCCCACGAGCATCAAGGAGAGCCTGGTGAAGGCCGATCTCGTCGTCGGCGCGGTGCTCCTGCCCGGCGCCGCGGCGCCCAAGCTCGTCAAGCGCGCGGATCTCGCCGAGATGAAGGCCGGCGCGGTGATCGTCGACGTCGCGGTCGATCAGGGAGGCTGCTGCGAGACCACCAAGGCGACCACCCACGAGGAGCCGACGTTCGTGGTCGACAACGTCGTCCACTACTGCGTCGCGAACATGCCGGGCGCCGTCCCGCGGACCAGCACCTTCGCCCTCACCAACGTGACCCTCGGCTACGCCCGGAAGCTGGCGCGGCTCGGCGCGAAGGACGCGATCCACGGCAATCCCGAGCTCTCCACGGCGGCGAACGCCGTCGGCGGCAAGCTGACCTGCGCGCCCGTGGCCCAGGCCTTCGGCATGGAGTTCATCGAGCCGGCCGCGGCCATCGGCTGACCGTGATCGTGCTGGCCCACGCCGCGGCGGTCATGGCCGCAGCGGCTCAAGTCGCAGGCGCCCAGGCGGCCGAGGCCCCTGCGGCCGTGGACCCTCCCTCCACGGCGGCGGTCCTCGCTCTGGCCGTGCTTCAGGGACTCACGGAGTTCCTTCCGGTGAGCAGCTCCGGGCACCTCGCCCTCGGCAGAGCTGTCCTCGGCGTGCGTGAAGGAGGGCTCGCCCTCGACGTCGCGCTGCACGTGGGGACCCTCGCCGCCATCGTCGCGGCGTTCCGTCGGGACGTCGCGCGCCTCGTGCAGGACCTCTTTCGAGGCGACCTGACGCTGTGGGCCTGGCTCGTCGTGGCGACGGTCCCCGTCGGCGTGGTCGGGATGTTCCTGAAGGACCACGTCGAGGCCGCCTCGACGAGCGTCAGCGCGGCGGGGGCCGGGCTTCTCCTCACGGCGGCCCTGCTCCTCGCGGGCGAACGGGCGCGGAGGAGATTCGAAGCGAGCCGCGACGAGGACGACCGCCCGACGGACGACCGGCCGCGGCTGGTGGAGGCCATCGGCATGGGGTGTGCCCAGGCCGTCGCCATCTGGCCCGGAGTCTCACGGTCGGGATCGACGATCTCCGCGGGGCTGCTCATGGGCGTTCGTGCCGAACAGGCGGCCCGGCTCTCGTTCCTGATGAGCATCCCCGCCATCAGCGGCGCCGCCATCCTCGAGCTCCCGGCGGCCCTCGACGAGGGCTTCGGGGGGATCTCCTCGGGCCTCGTCCTCGGCGCGGCCGCGGTGGCCGCGCTGGTGGGGTTCGCTGCCCTCAGGACCCTGCTCCTCGTGCTCCGGAAGGGATCGTTCCGCTACTTCGCGGCCTATTGCGCGGCGCTGGGAGTGACCGCGCTCGCTCTGGCTTGAGCCGAGGACCGCGTCAGGGCCCGGCCTGCGCCCCGGCGGGACGCGGGGCGGATAGGCTCTGACCCATGATCGCAGCGATCCTCCTCCTCACCGCGTCCACCACAGCGCTCCCGGTCCAGGGAGAGGGCCGCGTCGAGGCGGCCGACGTGGCCGACGCTGCTCGCGTCGCGGGGCTTTCCTTCACTCCCGAGGAGCTCGAGTTGATGATGCCGGATGTCCTCGAGCGCATGGCGGCGTTCGAAGAGCTGCGTTCGACGACCCTGTCCAACGGCGTCGCCCCGGCGATGATCTTCTCACCCTGGATCCCGGGGATCGTCGCCCGAGCGGACCAGCGCATCATGCCGATGCCTGCCCTGCCCGAGGTCGCGCGGCCGGCTGACCTCGAGGACGCGGCGTTCTGGTCCATCGCCGAGCTCGCCTCGCTCCTCCGGAGCACGGACGTCACTTCCGTGGAGCTCACCGAGATGTACCTCGACCGGCTCCAGCGCCTGGACGAAGAGCTGCATTGCGTCATCACGTTCACCCGCGAGCGGGCGCTCGAGAGCGCGGCGCAGGCGGACGCGCTCTTCGCCGAGGGGACCGACCTCGGGCTGCTCCACGGGATCCCGTGGGGCGTCAAGGACCTGATGGCCTGCAAGGGGTATCGGACCACCTGGGGGGCGAAGCCCTTCGAGGCGCAGATCATCGACGAGACGGCGGAGGTGATCGAGCGTCTCGACGCCGCCGGCGCAGTGCTCGTCGCGAAGCTCTCCGTGGGCGCGCTGGCGTGGGGCGACGTGTGGTTCGGCGAGCGGACGCGCAGCCCCTGGGACACCACGCGAGGCTCCAGCGGGTCCTCCGCGGGCTCGGCGTCGGCCACCGCGGCCGGCGGCGTGGCGTTCGCCATCGGGACGGAGACGCTCGGCTCGATCGTGTCGCCCTCGGTCGCCTGCTCGACGAGCGCGCTCCGCCCGACGTTCGGACGCGTCTCCCGCCAGGGGACGATGGCCCTGTGCTGGTCCATGGACAAGATCGGGCCGATCACTCGAACCCTCGACGACGCCGCGATCGTCTTCGACGCGATCGAGGGCCGGGACCCCGAGGACGCCTTCTCTCGTGAGGGGCGGGTTCCGGTGGGCGCTGCGACTCTCGCCGAGGCCGGGACCTTGACGATCGGCGTGCCTGCCGGAGCCTTCCGGGGCGCGGATCAGGTGAAGGGGATCCGCGACGAGCTGGCGGCCATGGGACACCGGGTCGTGGAGATCGAACTCCCGGACCTCCCCGTGGAGGGCATGCTCCTCACCCTCGGGGTGGAGGCCGCGACGGCCTTCGACGAGCTCACCCGCA
Organism: Planctomycetota bacterium; assembly: GCA_965662915.1. Classification (GTDB taxonomy): domain Bacteria; phylum Planctomycetota; class UBA1135; order UBA1135; genus Saltatorellus. The sequence goes on from CBFIJG010000010.1 coordinate 15,636, forward strand.
GCGGCCGTGACGACGAGCTGACCAGGCAGGTGCGCAACGCGTGGCCCAACGTCTTTCGCGTGGCGCGCACCGTCCCCGGAGTCGAGTACCTCCGGGCGCAGCGCCTGCGTGCGCTCGCGATGGTCGCGCTCGACAGCGCCCTCGGGGGCGTGGACGCCATCGTCCACGGGCCGTACGGCGCCGGGGTGCTGCAGCTCACCAACCTCACGGGCCATCCGACAGTCGCCGCCCCCTTCGTTCCCGAGGCGGGTCCCCGACAGGACGGCTCTCCCTACACCGTGTGCTTCACCGGTCACCTCGACTGCGACGAGGAGCTCCTCTCCATCGCTCGGAGCTGGCAGAACGCTCACCCCGAGCACGTCCGCCGACCCTCCCTGGACTGGCTAGCGCCGCGCGCGCTCGTGCTCCCGGAGAACGCCGCGCCGGCGGAAGTCCTCGAGGGGCTGTCGTTCATGGAGGGGCGCTGGGTGGCGGTGAACCCGAACGGCACCGTCAACGAGGAGGTCTGGACCCCGCCGCGCGGCAACGCGCTGGTCGGTACGTTCCGCCAGGTTCGCCGGGACCGGGACACCGCCTTCGTCGAGCTGTCCCAGATCGCGGTGGAGGATGGGGCAGTGATCCTCCGGCTGCGCCACTTGCACGGCCGGCTCGAGGTCCCCGAGTCCCGGCCGAAGGTCTCGGTGTTCGAGCTCGTCTCCATCGCGGAGGACCGCGTGGAGTTCCGGGGCACCGCCGAGGCGATGCGAGTGACGAGAGTCGTCTACGAGCGCGTGGATCCGGTGACGCTCGTCCAGTCCATCGGCTTCGACCCGTTCACGGGTGAGAAGCCCTTCGTGACGCGCTACCGCCTCGACGATGGCCCGGATTCGGTTCGCGGCGCCGGCGCGCGGGAGGGCAAGTGATGGCGACGAACCCCCTCGAGCCCGGCCTCTTCGGCGAGGCGCCGATCTTCGACGTCGAGGGCTTCGCTGCGATCCGGGATCGCATCGATGGCGTGATCTGCGCGACCTCCGGCGGCTTCGACCCGATCCACCCCGGCCACGCGAGCTGCCTGCTCGCGTCGAAGGATCACGTCGAGCGGACGGTCGGGGTGCGGCCCGACCTGCTGGTCGTCATCGTGAACGGCGAGGGATTCCTGCGGAACAAGAAGGGCGCGGCGTTCCAGGACCTGCGGACGCGGGCTCAGGTCGTCGCCTGCCTGCGCGGGGTGGATGCGGTCGTGACGTACGAGAGCGAGACGGACATGACGGTCGAGGGGGCGCTCCGGGCGATCCGGCCGCGCTTCTTCACCAAGGGTGGAGACCGGACCGACATGACCAACATCGCCGAGTGGCCGCTGGGCCAGGAGATCGGCTTCGAGATCGTCACGGGCGTGGGCCGCGACAAGGACTGGTCCTCCTCCGACATGCTCGCGCGCTGGTCAGAGCTCGCGCGCAGCGGAGACGTCTGAGGGGAATTCCTGGGGCGCCGCGGCGTCCGCCTCCCGATGACGCTCCGTCCGCTGATCGACCTCCGCGCCGGCCTGACCCAGGGGGAGGGCGTCGGGCGCTACGCGCGAGAGCTGGCGCGTGCCCTCGCCGCGCGGGACGACGTGGAGCCGTGTGTCTTCGCGCCGACCTGGACGCCGCCCGCCACGACCCTCGCGGAGGCTGGCCTCGGCAGCGCTGCGGCCTTCGCGCCGCGGCTTCCGTCGAAGCCCCTGACCGCTGCGCTTGGGGCCCTGTCGATCGGGGTCGAGCGGCTCGTTCGGGGGGGGGCTTCGCTCGTGCACAACACCCAGTACCGACGCCTCCCGAGCAGGCTCCCGGCCGTCACGACCATCCACGATCTCGCCTATCTCGACAGCGATCGCTTCGTGGGTGCGGCCACCGCGGCGCGGATGTCGCGCTTCGCCCGCTCCGCGGCGGCGAGGGGGGACGTGCTCGTGACTCCATCGAGGGCGGTGGCGGCCGACGTCGCCGAACGACTCCAGGTGGATCCTGCCCGCGTGGTCGCAGCGCCGCTCGGCGTCGATCACGTCCTGCGAATTCGTCCCTCGGAGGCGGCTCGCGCGGCGGTGGACGGGGAGGTCCGCCGAGGTGGACCCTTCGTCCTGACGGCCGCGCGGATCGAGCGGCGCAAGAATCACCTCGGCTTGCTCCGCGCCCTCGAGCGCCTCGGAGGCGCCGCTCCGCGCTGGGTCGTGGTGGGCCCCGACGGTGAGGGCGCCGAGGAGTTCCACGTCGCCCTCTCCCGCTCGCCGATCCGCGATCGGGTGGAGGTCCTCGGACGGGTCACCGAGGGGGTCCTGCGCGCACGGCTCGATGCCTGCGCCGCCTTCGCTCTCGTGCCCCACGACGAGGGCTTCGGCCTCGCGCCCCTGGAGGCCGCCGCACTGGGCCGGCCGGTGGTCACGAGCGCCGTGCCCGTGGTCGAGGAGGTCTGCGGCGGCGCGGCCACCCTCGTGTCCCCGGATTCACCCGAGGAGATGGCGCGCGGACTCGAGGCGGTCCTCGATCTCTCCGGCGAAGAGCGGGAGGCCAGGGCTGTCGTGGCCCGCGGGGCGACCTGGGAGGCGTGCGCCGCGCGGCACGTCGGGGCGTTCCGGCTGGCCCTCGCCCGCTAGCGGTCGAGAGGCGCGACCTTCTCGCCGTCCTCGTAGATCCCGGATCGCTGTGGCTCCCAGGTGAGTCCGTCGGGTCCGTACCAGACCACCTCGCCGTTCAGCTCGCCCTCGCGGTAACGGGCCTCGCGGAGGAGCGTCCCGTCGGGCCGCCTCGAGATCCAGAGCCCGATGCGGAGGCCGCGGTCGTACGCCCCGCTGTCCTGCTCGGCGCCGTTCGGGTGGAAGGTCCTCCACTCGCCTGTCCGCGAGCCACCGGAGTAGTTGCCGCGGCCCTTGGAGCCGTCCTCGTAGGTCTCCGACCAGGGCCCCGTCTCGAGGCCGTTCTCGTAGGAGCCGGTCGTGGTCACCTCGCCGTGATCGTCGCGGAAGACGAAGCTCCCGTGCTTGCGCCATTCGCCGTCGGAGAAGCGCTCCCTGCCCTCGACCGTGACGATGCCGGCGCGGCCCTCCTCGCGCAGCCTGCGGAGGGTGCCCTCGCGGGTGTCCGGGCCGCAGGAGAGCGTGCCCGCTCCCACGACGAGGATCAGCGCCGCGCGAACCAGGGCATCAAGTTCTTGCCGGGGCACTTGGTCTCCTTCCAGTGGAGGTGGGGCTTGACGTTCCGGCGGGGGATGCCGAGCTCGTTCTGCAGCTCGAACACGAGGCGCTCGAGAGCGCTGACCGCGGCGCGCGTGGGCTCTTCGACCTCGAAGTTCCCGATGAGACAGATCCCGACGTTGCCGCGGTTGTTCACTCCGCCCGCGTGGGCGCCCTGCCAGCGGAGCTTGCGACCCTCGATGATCCGACCGGCCCTGTCGATCAGGAAGTGGTAGCCGATGTCCCCGTACGGCTTGGCGCGGTTCATGTGCTCGCGCTGGATGCCCTTGACGGTGTCGAGGCTTGCGCTCAGCGAGTCACTCGACGAGGCCGAGACCGAGTGGTGCACGGTGATCCAGCTCCACCTGCCGGAGGCCGGGGTCATGTTCCTCGCGTTCGCCGGAGCCGCCCGCCAGTGCCGGCGTCCGATGAGCCCCTGGACCGGCGCGGAGGCGGCTGCGGGCGTGGCCCGGCCCGCTTCCCCGGCACCTGCGTCGCGGCTCCCCGCTCGCGCGCGAAGCTGCTGATCCCTGTTGGCCCCGGAGTCCTCTAGGACCGCGCGGAAACCGTCGAGGGCAGCGTTTCGCCTGAAGCGCCGCGTGCCCGGCGCGGTGCCCGGTTCCCTGGAGAAGTGGAGCTGGCCCTCGGCCAGCTGCAGTCGGCTCTCGACCCTCCAGTAGGGCGCCGGCCTGCGATTCTGTTCGATCCAGCGCTCGATCGCGTCGAGCTTGCCCCAGGAGACCGGCTCCATCGCCCACTTGGGAGCGCCACCTTGTCGAGCTCCGGGATCGGCTGCCGCGCTCTCCCAGAGCGGATCCACGACCACCGGCGGGGCGGGAGGGCGCCGCGCGCAGCCCAGGGACAGCCCGACGAGCGCCAGCGCGAGGGCACGCCCGGGCCGCACGCGCGCGCCAACCTGAGCTCGCCCGCCGCACGGCCCCTCGACGAACGAGCCACCGCCACCCTCGCGGGCGGCCTGCGCGCCTCTGACTCCCACCATGGGGATGGAGATACCGAACCGCGGTGGGGCGGTTCAACCGGCGCGTTCGCTCTCGGCACATTTCGCGGGCGCCGCCCCGCCTGCGAGGCTCCAGGAAGGGGGGAGACGCAGCCTTCACAGGCGCCGGAGCGCCCACCGCTTGGAGGCCCGGCCCGAGGGTGCCATGTTTACCTCATGGCCTCCGCCCCTCACCTCCGCCGCCGCGCCCTCGCCGGGGTCGTTCTCGCCCTCCTTCCGGTGCTCGTCGCCAGCGCGCCGTCGGGTTCCACCCAGGACGACGAGGACGCCCTGATCGCACAGGAGCGTGAGGAAGCCGACCTGCTCAGGCGCCGGGGCCGGTACCAGGACGCGCTCGTGCTCACGGAAGAGCTCCTCGAGGACGACGAGGAGGACGCGGCCACCCTGACGGTGCGGGCGCGCGTCCGACTCGATCAGGGGGATCTTCGGCGCGCGGAGGCCACGGCGGAGGAGGCCCTCGAGCTGGCGACGACGGACGCACAGCGGGCGGCCGCAGGCCGCGTGCTCATCGACGTGCTGACGCGGGTCGGCCGGCCGGGCGACGCCCTTCCGGTCCTCGACGCGGCGCGTGACGACGCCCCTTTCCTGCGTCCGGCGGAGGACCCGGCGGACGCCTGGGCCTACGTCCAGCTTCGTGACGCGGTGGGGGACCGCCAGGGCGCCGAGGGATTCGCTCGCGACGGCGCCGCCACCGATCCTGCGGCTGGCGACTGGCGTGGGCTCCTCGCGCGTGCGCGATGCCAGCGCCGGGCAGGGATGCTCCGCGCCGCCTCCGAGACCCTGGTCGCCGCGGACAAGGCGGCACGAGCGGCGGGCGGGATCGAGCCCGACGTGCTCGTCGAGCTCGGGAGCCTCTACTTCGAGAGCGAGCGGGAGATCGAGGCGCGCGGGAAGCGGTCCGCTGGTGCGCTCTTCCGCGAGGCGCTCGAGATCCACGCGGCCCACGAGGACGCGCTCCTCGCTCTGTTCACCCTGCACCGCTTCAACCGTCGGCGCGTGAGCCGGTCCCCCGAGGAGATCCTGGAGCAGATCCTCACGGCGGCCCCGAACTCGGTCCGGGGCCTCGTCGCGGGGGCCGCCGCCGACCTCGAGGACGGCAAGCTCGTGGTTTTCCGCGAGCGGCTCGCCCGGCTCGACGAGCTCGCGCCGGGCCGGCGCGACGTGCGCACCCTTCACGCCGCCCTCGCGTGGGTGGAGCACCGGCGCGACGACAGCGCCGCGATCCTCGAGGAGCTCCTCTCGAACGCGCCTCTGGACAGCCTTCCCGAGCGCTCGATCGGCGTGCATCTCTCGGAGCTCTACCGCTTCGCCGAGGCCCTCGGCTTCCTGGACGCGGCGGTTCAGAGGGATCCCTACGACTTCGAGGCCTGGACGCAGCTCGGGAAGGCCCGGGCGAACACCGGCGACGACGACGGCGCCCGAGAGGCCCTTGCGAGGGCTGACGAGGCCGCGCGCGGCCGCCGGGACGCCTTTCGATCGAACCTCACCCTGGTCCTCGATCGGATGAAGCGCATGCACCAGGTGGACTCCTTCGGGACGTTGAGCTTCTCGTGGGAGCCGGACGCAGCGGCGGTGCTCGAGGCGTACCTCGTGCCCTATTACCAGCAGGCGCGAGAGGAGCTCGCGCGTCGCTACGGTCACACTCCCGGCAACACGACGATCGCCGTCTTCCGGAGCCTCGGCGACTTCTCCGTGCGGTCGGTCGGCTTCGAGGGCTTCCCTGCGCTCGGAGTCTGCTTCGGCCCGGTCGTGACGGCCGTCTCACCGCTCTCCCGGCTCCGAGGGAGCTTCTCGTGGGCTCGCACGGGGTTCCACGAGTTCAGTCACGTCGTGCACCTCGGCCTGTCCAACAACCGCTGCCCCCGCTGGATCACCGAGGGGCTCGCGACCTGGGAGGAGGTGGCGCGCAATCCGACCTGGACCCGGAACATGCGTCGCGACCTCGTCGACGCGCACGCGAACGGGGACCTGATCCCGCTGCGTGAGCTCAACCGCGCGTTCCGGGGACCGCGGATCCTCTTCGGCTACTACCAGGGCGGGCTGCTGTGCCGGATGCTCATCGACGAGCACGGCTTCCAGCCGATGGTTCAGCTCCTGACCGCGTTCGATCTCGGCGCGGACCTCGACCAGGCGTTCCGCAGCGTGTTCGACAAGACTCCCGAGGAGGTCGACGCGGACTTCCAGCGCTTCGTGGAGGTCGAGATCGACGGCCTGCGAGTGGAGCCTCGATGGAGTCCGCGGATGGCGCGGCGCCTGCAGATCCGCCTGGGCGCCGCTCCGCCGGAGGGGACCGAGGCGCGTGAGGCATGGGCCGAGGACTGGTGCACCGTCGCCTATGCGGCCTGGCAGTCGGGCCGGCGCGTCGACGCCGAGCGCGCGATCGAGGTCGTGCGGTCCGCCCTCGGTGCGCTGCCGCCCCGGGCGCACTTCCTAGAGGGCGAGATCGCCATCCAGACAGGCCGCCCGAATCGGGCACGGCGACTCTGGAAGGAGGCCGTCGCGGCCGGTGGAGTCGAGTATCGCGCGCTGGTGGGGCTGTCCCAGCTCGCGCTCGAACAGGGGAGGGACGAGGCGAGCCTCGACGAGGCCCAGGACTTCCTGGAGCGGGCGGTCGAGGCCTTCCCCGGCTTCGACGCAGGTCCGCGCAGCGCGGAGCGGCTCCTCGTGGATCTGATGCGGATCCGCAAGGACGAGGACGAAGCGATGGGGTGGCTCGAGCGCTGGCTGCGGTGGAACGCGGGAGACTACGACGGCCGCGTCGAGGTCGCGCGGTGGCACGTCGAGAACGGTCGTGACGGGGCCGCGGTGGCACTCTTCGAGGAGGCGAACGAGGTCGACATGTTCCGGCGCGATCTGCACGTCGCCTGGGCGCGCGCGCTCGAACGGCTCGAGCGCTTCGAGGAGGCGGCGCGCGAGTACCGCGTGGCGCTGGCCGTCCCGGCGCTCTTCGATCCGGATCACCTCGTGTTCGTGGGGCCCGAGGGGAGTCTTCCTCCGGGGGTCGATCGGACCGCGATCCCGCCCGGTCTCCTCGGTGAGATCCCTCCGGAGCAGCTCCAGCCGGTCCCCCTGACCGAGAAGGCGCGGGCGGAGCTGGAGGAGGCCCGTGAGCGCTGCGAGGAGCGCGCCGCCGCCGGCCGCTGAGGCCCGCGCCATCGTCTGGCGGCCTGCCCCTCGGACCGGCGGAGCCGGGGGCCTACACTGTCGAGCGATGGCACCTGCCCCCGCTGACTCCCTCGACCGCGCCCCTGTCTTCGTCGTCCTCGACGGGGTGGACGGCTGCGGGAAGACGACCCAGGCCAGGCGGCTCGTGGAGCACCTCGAGGCCTTGCGTCCCGGAGGAGATCCCGGGCCCCTCCACCTGCGCGAGCCGGGGAGCACGGTGGCAGGCGAGCGGATCCGGGAGTTGCTGCTCGACCCCTCCGCGCCGATGGGGCGCGGGACCCTCGCGCTGCTGTTCACCGCGGCTCGCCGCGAGACGCTGGAGTCGCTCGTCGCGCCCGCACTCGCGGTTGGCCGCGACGTGGTCGTCGAGCGGTTCCACGCGTCGACCTTCGCCTACCAGGGCGGCGGGCTCCAGGCGTCGGAGGCTCACGGGTTCGAGGACGAGGAGCTGCTCGGGCTGCTGCACGGCTGGGCCGGTGTTCCGCGCCCCACGGTCGAGATCGTGCTCGACGTTCCGCCCACCGATGCCTTCGCGCGCGCCATGGCGCGCGCGGGCGGGGGGGACGATCGGTTCGAGTCTCGCGGGCTCGAGTTCCAGGAGTCCGTCGCGCGGGCCATGCGTGACTACGTCGAGCGCGTGGATCACGCGGTCATCGTGGACGGGACGGGGACGGAGGACGAGGTCGCGCGCCGCGTCCTCGAGGCGGCTCTCCCCGCGGAGGTGCGCCGTGCCTGATCGTTCCTCGAGCACCGCGCTCGTTCGCCCGCGCGGGCACGAGGAGGCCGTCGCAGGACTCGCGGCGTCCGCGCGTCAGGGCACGTTGCCCCACGCGCTCCTCTTCACGGGGGAGGAGGGAATCGGCAAGTACCGCGCCGCCCTCTGGCTGGCGGCGACCCTTCTGTGCGATCGGAGCGGATCGGCGCCCTGCCTGGAGTGCGGCCCGTGCATTCGCGTTCAGCGTGGGTCTCACGCGGACGTCTTCATCGTCGATCACTTCGCGCACGGTCAGAACGCGATCACCGTGGACTTCATCGCAGCCCGGGAGTCGCGGTCCCGTGAGGCCTATCAGGGCCCCCCGGTCGAGGCCTTCCTGGCCCTGCGGTCCGCAGAGGGTCGCGGCAAGTTCGTCATCGTGCGCGAGGCGGAGGCCATGCTCGAGGAGGCCCAGAACGCCTTCCTGAAGACCCTCGAGGAGCCCCGGCCCGGCGTTCACATCGTCCTCGAGTGTTCGTCCCCCGGATCGCTCCTGGCGACGGTCCGGAGCCGCGTGGTGTCCGTGGCCCTCGGCGCGCCCGGGCCGGATGCTTGCTCGCGGATCCTGCTCGAGGGGGAGGCTCTCGGCCCCGACGCGGATCGGGGCGAGCTGGATGCCCTCGTGAGGCTCGCCGGGGGCTCCCCGGGACTCGCCCTGCGCCTCCACGCGCGCTCGGCGCCCAGGATGCAGGCGTTGATCGGAGCGGCGTTCTGCGGGGAGCGCAGCCGGGCCGAGGTGGCCGCCGAGCTCTTCGATCTCGACGGGGACTTCCCCGGCAAGACCGCCTCCGCGCAGCGGCGCACGCGCGCGCGGACGATCCTCGACCTCGGGCTCGACGTCCTCGCGGACGTGGAGCGCGCCGCTGCCGGCGGGGACCCCGCGCAGCTCGCCCACGGTTCCCTCGCCAGTCGCATCGCTGCGGCCCCCTTCGGCCGAAGCCGCGATCGTCGTCGCGCCGCGGCCGACGGCTGGCTCTCGGCTCGCGAGGACCTGAACCTCAACCTGTCACCCGAGGCGCTCGTCGAGCGGGCCCTCGCCTCGATCGGACGACCCTGATGGATCCCCTCCGCAACGTCGCCAAGGCAGACGGCCGCTACCGGCTGCAGGCCTATCAGTTCCTCTTCGACGCCCTCGACACGACGGTGCAGCTGGCTGGCAAGCAGAACACCTCCGGTCAGGACAAGCACGTGAGCGGGAAGGAGCTGCTCGAGGGGATGAGAGTGCACGCCACGCGCCTCTTCGGGCCGCTGGCCGCCCAGGTCTGGCGATCCTGGGGGGTGCACGAGACCGCGGACTGGGGACGGATCGTCTTCAACCTCGTCGATCACGAGATGCTCCGACGGCAGGACACCGACTCGATCGAGGACTTCGACGACGGATACGACTTCGACGAGGCCTTCGTCGCCTCCTACACGCCCGCGCTGCCGGCCGAGCTGGACGCTGCGCCGCGCCCCCCGATCGGCCTAGGCGGCGCGCCTGCGCCCGACGGTGACGCAGGCGCCTGAGCGCCGCTCGCTGCCTCACCTCCCCTTCCCTCTCTCCCTCCGCGGCCGATGCTGGAGCGCCTCTCCAAGAACAACCGGAACATCGCCCTCGTGGCCATCGGGCTCCTGCTCGGATGGTTCGCCTGGAAGGTGCGCGCGGTCCTCAACCCGCTGATCCTCGGTTATCTGCTCGCCTACATCCTGCGCCCGCTGGTGGCGCGGCTCGAGGACCGGGGGATGCGCCGTCGGAAGGCGGTCAACATCATCTTCGCGCTCTTCGGAGCGATGCTGGTCCTGCTCCTGGGGGGCGTGTTCGTCCAGGGCCGCCAGTTCGTCGAGGGGCAGATCGAGCTCGCGGAGCGCGGCGAGGATCCGTTCACGCGGGCGGAGCAGAACCTCGACGCGCTTCTCGGGCGCGTCGGCTCGTTCTGGGAGGAGCGCTTCGGCGATGAGGGACTCGATGCGGAGGACGGCGTCGTGGTCACGTCGTCGGGGGAGGCGCCGGACACGGTCCCGGCGCCGGAGCCCGATCAGGCCCGGGTGACCGGGAGCGGAGTGACCGGACAGGAGGCCGCGAGTGAGCCGGCCGGAGCGGCCGGGGTGGACGATTCCGCCGTCGCGCCCTCGGCGGAGGAGGCCGACATCGTCCCTGATTCCCCGGCGAGTGGTGGCGCCGGGCATGCCGGCGCCGTCCATCACGATCCCGGCGAGCTCACGGTGCGGCAGCTCGTGCGCGCCTGGTTCGCGGAGTGGAGTGAGGGCAGCGGTGACGTGTCGGGCTTCACGAAGGCGCAGGTCGTGCTGGGGTACGTGCGACGGGTCTTCGGCGGCGTGCTGAGCATCTTCGCGTTCCTGATGCTGCTGCCGGTCTACACCTACTTCCTCCTGTTCGAGCTCGAACGCATCCACGAATTCGTGCGGAGCCACGTCCCGAAGAAGGAGCGCGATCGCGTCACGCGGATCGGCCGCGCCGTGGGCGCCGTGATCGCCAACTTCTTCCGAGGCCGGCTGCTCATCAGCCTGCTGAAGGGGCTGATGATCTCGGTCGGGCTCACCTTGCTGGCGGTGCCCCACGGTTTCCTCCTCGGGATGCTGGCCGGCATCCTCTCGCTGATCCCCTTCGTGGGGCCGACGGTCGGCTTCATCGGGACCGAGCTCGTGGCGCTCCAGCAGGTCGACGGCGTGGGGCACGGCGGCCTCTGGACCCTCGGGCTCATCGGAGCGATCTTCGCCCTCGCCGAGTTCCTGGAGGGCTACGTTCTCATCCCCAAGATCCTCGGCGACTCGCTCGGCCTCCATCCGGTCGTGATCCTCCTCGCGGTCTTCGTCGGAGGTGCAGCTCTGGGGCTGTTCGGCTTCCTCCTCGCGATCCCCCTCGCGGCGGCGCTGATCATCCTCTTCCGCGAGCTCGTCATGCCCGCCCTGGCCGACTTCGCGGAGGAGGACAGCCACGTGGAGCGGGAGCCCGACCCGGCGGACGGCTGAGGGCGGCGAGGTGCCGTCCCGCTCGTGCGCGGGGCAGCGGGGGCCAAATGGGTCCTGAATGGGCAGGAACCGGGGTCGATCGGCGGCTCCCACGTGCTCGACCGGACACCGGGTCACGCGCATGGCTCAGGAATCCGGAGCCATGCTTCGATCGGCCCCCCTCGATCTGTAGCTTCGAGCACCTGAGGGGGACGTGCGGCTCGCCCGCGCGTCCGGTCAGGCGTCCCTCCCTCGATCATCGGGGGCGGCGCCTTCACCGAACACAAGACAGGCAGCGCACGGCGCGGCCGCCGATGACCATGCTCCAGATCTCGCAATACCGCAGCGGCCTCGTCGCCGCCTCGCTCCTGATAGCCGCCCTGGCGTCCTGCGCTTCTCCCCAGGAGGTCGAGCGAACCCGCGCGCTCGCCAAGGACTACGAGCGCCGTGCCCACGACCTCGAGCGGCAGCTCCAGGAGTTCCGTGGCCGCTACGACGACCTCGAGATGCGGTACCAGCGCGAGCGCCGCTCCGACATGAGCGAGGGGACCGTCGACGCGAGCTTCAGCCGCCGTCTGGAGGACCTTGCGTCGATGATCGATGGCCTCGAAGGCCCGATGCAGGACGTGCAGCGGTTCGACGTCGAGGGCGGCTACGTGGTGATGATCCAGGACCGCGTGCTCTTCGACTCGGGCTCCGCGGAGCTCGGCGGGGACGGCGCCGAGGCCCTCGCCGCGCTGGCGCAGGAGATCAACCAGGCGCCCCACGGGAAGATCATCGTCCGAGGTCATACCGACTCGGACCCGGTGAAGAAGCCCGAAACGCGCGCCAAGTTCCCGCACGGCAACCTCCAGCTCTCCGCGGAGCGCGCGGTCTCCGTCGCTGCCTTCCTGATCGGCCAGCCCGGCGTCAGCGCGGCGGACGTGGTCGTGATGGGGTTCGGCCCCTGGAACCCGCTGCGTGCCAACGACAGCTCCGACTCGAAGCGGCTCAATCGCCGCGTCGAGATCCTGATCTCGGACCCCGAGTCCTGAGGGAGGCCGTCCGGGGCGCGGGCGTTCCCCGGCGCTCTCGGCCTCGATCGGGCAACATCGCGGCGTGATCCTCCCGCCGATCATCGTCGGGCATCGCGGCCAGGCGCTCGGCTTCGGGCTCCTGGCCTCGTTCGTGGTCGGCCTCGCTGCTGGGTGCGCTGCGGGTGACTCCGAGACGCCCTCCTCGGTCCGAGGGCGTATCGCTGAACTCGAAGCGCTCGCCTTCGTCTCCGAGGGCGAGACGCGGAGAGCTCTGACTCCCATCGACGCAGGTGCATCCGAGGACCTGCTGGTGGATCGCTTCGAGGTCACATGGGCGATGTGGGATCGCGTCCTCGGCGACGCCGCCCCCGGAGCGGTCGCGCCCTTCCGGCCGGACGGGGATGCCCCTGAGGCCCTGACCTCTCCCCGGGAGTGGCTGGAGGACGCCCCCGCGGTGGGGATGACGCTCTTCGAAGCCAGGACCTTCGCCGCGTTCCGTTCGATGCGCATCCCGACCTTCGACGAGTGGATGTACTGCGCGCTGGGCCAGAGTGGACGTCGCGCGCCGGCTGGCTCGCCGCAGCGCGGCTCGGCGAACACGTCGGAGCTCGGCGTGGCGCGCGCGACTCCCGTGGGCGCGTTCGAGAGCGGTAGGACGCCGGACCACGGGATCTACGACCTGCTCGGAAACGTCTGGGAGTGGATCGACGCGCCGCCCGACCCTGCCAGGGGCTGGTCGACGATCGACGTCGAGACCCGCCCGGAGGAGGCGGTGAGTCGGGCGGAGGCATGGTGCCTGGGAGGGAGCTTCCTCACCCCGGAGCGCCCCACCTACACGGCGGGCCGGGTCTGCCTCGCCCTCGAAGTCGCAGCCGGTCATCGGGCGAGCGACCTCGGGCTGCGCTGCGTGGTCGGCGCCGAGGAGTACCTCCGGGGACTCCCCGCCGGGGACGCACTCTCCGGCCCGGAGCGGGAGCGAATCGCCCGCGTCGGTCAGCGCTGGGGGCCCTCGGCGGCAGGACTGCTCGGCCAGCTGAAGGATCAGGGGGCCGGGGGCGCGTGGGTGGAGGCGCTGCTCGCTGGAGCGAGCAGGTGACCGGCGCCGAGCGTGCGCCGCTGTCGTAATCTCTCCCGCCCCGGTGGCCCCTCGGTTCGAGGGGCCGAAAGCCCTCTTCCGCCCGTGGACTCGAATCCCCAAGACCCCGCGCACGGCGATCAGCGCGCGCCTCGTCCGTCCCTGCGGGCTCCCTGGTCGGAGTTCCGCGAGGCGCTCGACGCCGCCGGATTCCACCCGTCCCGTCGACTGGGGCAGAACTTCCTCCTGGACGACAACATGGCCCGCGCCATCGCCCAGGACGCCGGAGTGAAGCCTGGTCGCTTCGTGCTGGAGGTCGGCCCGGGCTGCGGATTCCTCTCCGTCCACCTCGCCGATCTCGGTGCGAGGCTCCTCTGTGCCGAGATCGACACGCGGCTCGCGCCGATCGCGGCGCGCTTCCTGGAGCCCTTCCCGGACGCGGAGGTGGTGCTCGGCGACGTGCTCGCCTCGAAGAGCGCGATCGCGCCCCACGTCCTCGAGCGGCTGCCCGCTCACTCGGACTGGACGCTCTGCAGCAACCTTCCCTACTCGATCTCCGGGCCCTTTCTCGCGACCGTCGCTCAGCTCGAGCATCCCCCCGGGATGGTCTGCTGCCTCGTTCAGAAGGAGGTGGCGGAGCGCCTCGCAGCGGCGCCCGGTACCGCTGCCTGGGGCCCCTTGACGGCCGCGTTCCAGGAGACCTTCCAGGTCACCATGGGTCGTCTCGTGCCGCCGCAGCTGTTCTGGCCTCGGCCGAAGGTGGACAGCGCGGTCTTCCTCGCGGACCTGCGTGAGGACGTCGCGCCCGCGTCGATCCGCGGAGCGCGGATCGGCTTCTATCGTGACCTGCTGCAGCGGCGCCGCCAGGGGCTTCGCAGGGTCCTCGGAGACATGATCGGGAAGGAACGCTGCGCCTCCGCGATCGAGGCCGCCGGCCTCGAGCCGCAGGTCCGCGCGGAGACCCTCGGCCTCCACGAGCTCCGGGCGCTTCACGCGGCGGCCGCTGGCTGAGGGGGAGCGGGGCCGGATCGCCCGCTCCGCGGGCCAGCGGCGCTATCATCGGACCCTTGGCTTCCGACCCCGAATTCCGACGCGCCATCGAGGAGATCAAGCTCCGCGCGCAGATCGAGTCGATCGTCGGAGAGACGGTCGAGCTCAAGCAGAAGGGGCGCGACCTGTGGGGATGCTGCCCCTTCCACGAGGAGCGGACGCCCTCCTTCAAGGTCGACCCCTCGGCGGGGAGCTGGTACTGCTTCGGAGCGTGTCGGAAGGGCGGGGACGTCATCGCGTTCGTCCAGGAGCGGGGGAACATGACCTTCATGGACGCTCTGTCCCTGCTCTCCGCGCAGACAGGCGTCGAGCTTCCACGCAAGAAGCCCCTCCGGACGCGTGAGAACGACCCGGGCCTGGCGGCGCTCGCCTTCGCGGAGCAGGTCTTCCGCGAGGAGCTCGGCCGGCCCGAGGGGCGCGAGGCGCGCGAGTACCTCGCGGCGCGGGGCTTCGATCAGAACGTCGTGGAGGCCTTCGGGCTCGGCTGGGCGCCGCGATCGGGGCAGGCGCTCATCGACCAGGCGCGACGCGCGGGGATCCGTGAGGACGCGCTGGTGGAGACCGGGCTCGCCCGACGATCGGAGCGCGGGGGCGGGCTCTACTCCTTCTTCCGCGGCCGGCTGATGATCCCGATCCGGACCGAGCGCGGGTCGACGGTGGCGTTCGGCGGCCGGGTGGTGGGGGACGCGGACGGGCCCAAGTACGTGAACACGGGGGAGACGACTTATTTCCACAAGGGCCGGCTCATCTACGCCCTCGATCGTGCCATCGACGCGGTCCGTCGCGGCGGGCATCTGGTCCTCGTGGAGGGCTACACCGATGTCATGGCCGCTCACGCGGCCGGCCTCCCTCAGGTGGGTGCGGTCCTCGGCACGGCGACGACCGAGTCTCACGCCGGTCTCGTGCGCCGCGCGGGCGCGCGCCGGATCAGCCTCGTGTTCGACGGGGACGAGGCGGGCCGGCGAGCCGCCTGGAGAGGACTCGAGGGCCTGCTGCACCTCGACATGACCCTCGAGGTCGTTCCCATGCCCGAGGGCGAGGATCCGGCGGACATCCTCATGGGCAGCGGTGGGGCGGAGGCCTTCAGCGCGCGCCTCGAGACGGCTCTTCCCTGGTTCGACTTCGTCGTGGAGACGGTCGAAGCGAAGCGGCCGGAGGGCGCGCGAGCGCTGGCCCTCGAGGTGGACCGCGCTCTCGAGTTGATCCGGAGGTTGCCGCGACCCGTGGAGGTCGACGGAGCGGTGGTCGAGCTGGCCCGGCGGCTCGACATCCCCGTGCAGACCCTGCGCGCCCAGTTCGACGGGCTGGGACGCCGTCCAGGTGCGGGGCGCGCGCTCCGTCAGAACGAGGGCTCGCCTGCTGCGCCCGTTTCGCCGGGAGATGCGGGCCGCTCTGCCGCGGGGAGCTCCGCGAGCGGCCCACAAAAACCGCAAGACGCTCCCCTGGAGGCCCGCGTCCGGACGGCCTACGGAAGTCTCCTGGGTGCGGCATTTGAGGACGCGACGTTGATTCCAAGGCTGAGGCCGTGGATCGACCGCTGTCCCGCGCCCGACCTCGCGCACGTTTTCCAGGCCGTCGTGGACCTGTGGGAGCATGAGGATGCGGAGATCACTCCCTCCCTCGTCATGTCCGCTCTGGGCGCCCATCCGACCAGGAACCTCGTCTCGGGGATCGTCGAATTCGCACGCAAAGCGGACCAACCCGCGCACCTCTTCGAGAGCGCGGTAAGCTTCCTCGAACGCCACGAACAACAGCGAGAGATCGCTCGTCTGCAGGCAGAGATCCAGACCCTCGACGCACGCGCCGCCAGCGACCCAGCAGCGGCCAACGCGCTCGACGACGCGCTACTGCGCCTCCTCGACCTCCAGAAGAACCCGCGCTAGCGGGCCCGCGACCCCTCTCCACACCCCCTCCAGCCCGCCCGCCGGGCTTCCCCACCCCGACGCCACCTTCCCCAGCGGTCCAGATTCGGCTCGAGCCGGCCGGTCAGCGCGTGCAACCCCCTCGCCACCCACGCAGCTGCGCCCTCTCCGATCGGGACCCATCACCTCGAACCCGTCCCCCGGGCCTCTCCGGCCCGCTCCGAGACATCCCCCTCCGTTCGCGTCGCGCGGCGGTCGCCGGCCCACCTTGTGAGCCGCAGCGGCCGTGTGCCGAGCGCGCTCGAGCGAGAGTCGAAGGGTGAATTGAACAAGACATGACCGACACGATCGACACCACGATCAAGCTCCTCGTCGACGAGGGGCGCAAGCGCGGGTTCCTGACCCACGCGGAGATGAACAAGCTGCTCGAGGACCAGTTCCTCCCTCCGGACAAGCTGGAGCAGGTGTTCATCGGTCTCGAAGAGGCCGGCGTCGACGTCATCGAGGATGCTGACGCAGACCTGACCACCGACGTCACCGCGGGCGCGACCGTCGCCACCCCGCCGGGCACCGCCGCCGCCGCCAAGGCCGTGGTCGAGGCCTCGCGCGCCGTTCTCGCCGAGAAGATCGACGACCCGGTTCGCATGTACCTCACCCAGATGGGTGAGATCCCGCTCCTCACCAGGCCTCAGGAGATCTTCCTCGCCAAGTCGATCGAGATCACCCGCAAGCGCTTCCGCAAGAAGTGCATGGGCTCCGGTGTCTGCATGGACGTGTCCCTCGCGACGCTCCACGAGGTGCTGGCCGGGAACCTCGCCTTCGACCGGACCCTCAAGGTCAACCCCAACCCCAAGCCCGACGACGACCCCAAGATCGTCGAAACCCTGGGCAAGGCATTCCTGGCCAAGCGGCTGCCGGTCAACGTCGCCACGATCGAGCGGCTCATGCAGCGGATCCGGGACGAGTACCGGCCGCTGATCGACGGGGGCCTCTCCGAGGCCGAGCAGGCCGAGGTCCGCGCCAGCGTCCAGAACCTGCGTCGCAAGCTCATCATCCTGATGGAGGAGTGCCACCTCCAGATCAAGAAGGTGCGGCCCTACATCGAGGTGCTCGAGGACCACTTCAGGGAGATGCGGTCCGTCGAGCGCAAGCTCGATCAGTTCCGGAAGGCCGACAAGATGGACACCGAGGGTGCCCGCGAGCTCAAGCAGCGCTTGGAGGACCTCGAACTGGTCGCGCTCGAGCCGATCGGCCGCCTCAAGCGTCGCCTCGACCACGTGCGTATGCACTACGCCGAGTACGAGGAGGCGAAGCGACAGCTCTCGAGCGGTAACCTGCGCCTCGTCGTCTCGATCGCGAAGAAGTACCGCAACCGCGGGCTCTCCTTCCTCGACCTGATCCAGGAGGGCAACACGGGCCTGATGAAGGCCGTCGAGAAGTACGAGTACCGCCGCGGCTACAAGTTCTCCACCTACGCCACTTGGTGGATCCGACAGGCCATCACGCGCTCGATCGCGGACCAGGCGCGGACCATCCGCATCCCGGTTCACATGATCGAGACGATGAGCAAGCTGCGGAACGTCACCAAGAAGCTCGTTCAGGCCAAGGGCCGTGAGCCGAGCGTCGAGGAGGTCGCCGAGGCCACCGGGATCACGGTGGAGGAAGCGAAGCGGGTGATGAAGATCAGCAAGCACCCCATCAGCCTCGACCGACCGATCGGTGAGTCCGACGACAGCTACTTCGGTGACTTCATCGAGGACGAGTCCGCGGAGAGCCCGCTCCAGGCCGCTGGCCAGGAGATGCTGAAGGAGCGAATCGACGACGTGCTGTCGACCCTCACGTTCCGGGAGCGCGAGATCATCAAGCTCCGTTACGGCATCGGTGACGGGTACACCTACACCCTCGAGGAGGTCGGTCGGATCTTCCGCGTGACCCGCGAGCGCGTCAGGCAGATCGAAGCCAAGGCCGTCCGCAAGCTCCGCCACCCGGTCCGGGCGCGGCAGCTCGCGAGCTTCCTCGACGGGATCCAGATCCCCGACGACGCCGAGTACGACGCCGCCAGCGGCAACTACGAGTAGTCGGATGCCAGCCAGCGCGAGCGGGAGCCCGTGCCTGCTCGCTCCGAGGAGCCCCCTTCGCGACGAGCGCGGAGGGGGCTCCTCTCGTTCCGGGGAGTGGGGGCCAGCGACGGGTCCTCGCCCCGTCCGGATCCAGGAGTCGGCGCGGCCTGCCCCGCGCTCCCGCAGGGAGGGGCGGGCCCGTCGCCCCAGGGGTCCGAGCGGCGCCGATTGGCGGACATGGTCCGGCGGCGGGGCTGTATGCTTCGCCCTCTCGTGTCCGCGTTCAGCGCGGACGCTCCCCCCCGCACCAGCCATCGCCCTCCGAAGCGCCCCGATGAATCCCGTCCTGAAGGCACTCCTCAGTCTCCAAGAAGTGGACCGCGAGATCTTCAAGGTGGAGGCCGAGCTCGACCGTCTTCCCAAGGAGCTCGCTGCTCGCCAAGAGGCCATGGCCGCGCAGGAGAGCGCGCTTCAGGACAAGCGCCGCGAGGTGACCGAGCTGCGGACCTCGATCAAGGAGATCGAGCACACCACGGTCGGCCTGCGGCAGCGCCTGAAGAAGCTGGAGCACGAGTCCACCAGCGGCACCGCTGACGCCTCGCTCATCGCCGCGTACAGCCACGAGATGCGCAACATCAAGCGCAACGTCAGTCAGGCGGAGGACGCAGGCATCAAGCGACTCTCCCGGGCGGAGCTCCTCGACACAGAGATCGAGGAGATGTCGGCGCGTCTCGGCGAGGAGCAGGCGGCCTTCGACGGCTTCAAGCAGAACATCGCGGCCGAGACCGAGACCGCGACGCAGAAGCTCGGTGAGCTCCAGGCTGGCCGCGCCGAGCGCTCGTCCGAGGGGATCTCCCCGGCGGATCTCGACGTGTACAAGGGGCTCCTGCGTACGCGTCAGGGCGAAGCGCTCGCCGAGCTGCGAGACGGCCTGTGCGAGGGCTGCTTCGTCAACCTGCCGAAGAACATCGTCGTGCGGCTCGCGCGTGGGATGGAACTCGTGCAGTGCCCCTCCTGCGACAGGATCCTCTACAGCATCTGAGGGCCTGAGCCCGTCGCCGCGGCGGCTCACGCGATCGTGACGTCGGGCTGGAGGCGGCCAGAGGTGTCAGCGCCGGCCTCCTCGGAAGCGGCGTGTCCCTGAGGAGATCGGCGGCGCGGGGGCCCGGATCGCTATCGCCATGCACCGGCGGGCAGGGCCTGCTCCCCCCAGGCGATCTGGCGCGTGCGCGGGGGCGACGCCGTCCTCACTTCGACTGCCCGCGGCGCGCCGCATCGGCACGACGCCGAGCTCGTGCCGGAAGACTCCGCGCACGAGCAGGTCGACATCGCGGTGGTGTCCTCCATGGCCCGCGCTCGGGGCGGGAAGGTGACGGGTTCCGAGAGGGCCAACGCGAGGTGTCGAGCTGCTCGGGACGGCCTCGAGCCTCTCTCTGGCCTTGCTGCGGCTCCAAGGGCTCACGCGGCGCCTCCGACGCGTTGCGAGGCCGATGTCGCATCCCGGGGCCGCTCGGGTCCCGCGGTGGCGCACCTTCCAGCGGGCTGCGAGCCCGCCTCAAATGCAGCGAACAGCGACGTCGATACCCGGCGTGTAGCGGCCCCCGGGCCGCCCCTCCCGGATCGAGACCCTGTACCTGTCGCTGCCGATGCCTTCGCTGCCCCTCCTCCCTTTCGCGCTCCTCGTGGGCCTCGTCGCGCCCACGCCGGACACCTCGTCGATGACCCAGGAGTCCTCGGGGGCCGGCGAGATCCGGCTCCCCTCGGCCCTGGACTCGGCCCGCGTCGAGGTCGTCGCCGGCCGCGCGGTCATCGTGGGCGGTGAGTTCGCCGGCGAGACCGTGCGCCGCGGCGAGTCCAGATCCGTCCGTGGCAGGACCCACCTGGAGGTCGCGCTCGGTGGCCAGGTGCGCGTCTGGTGGACGGAGACCATGTCCATCGAGGTCTTCGGCCCCTCGTCGGTCGAGTGGAGGGTGGACGGCGATCGGGTCACCTCCCTCTTCCATCAGCTCACATGGGCAGACGTCGAGGTCCGGCGGGGCGAGCACGAGATCGCGCTGCCTGCTTCCTGGCGGGCTGCGGTCGGTCGCGGCGTCTTCCGCCTCCGCGGGATCGCGGGCGGACCCTCGGAGCTCTTCCACCACGCGGGTCGGCCTGTTCACCTGGAGTGGCTCGGGAACCCCTCGCAGCCGATCCCGCCGGTGTTCGTCTACCCCGGCTCGAGCGTCCGGTTGGATCAGCCGCGCCACGTGCGGAGGCAGCCCGCGCTCCCCGACGGTGAGAAGCGGGGAGGAGCATGGAACCTCGATCCTGAAGCCGAGTCGCTCAGCTCGGTCTGGCCCTGGCGTAGCCGCACGGACACCGATGCCGATGTGGCTCGGCGTGAACGGATCAGCCGCACAACGCGGGTCCTCGATGAGCCTTTCGGCGCGTCCGGGGGGCGGTTCGAGAGGATCGTGACCCCTGACGGTCGCGGTGGCTCGACGTCCGACCGAGTCTCCGGCCCGGAGTCCCGCGGCGCTGGCCCCACCTTCGCCCAGGTCCCGGTGGCGCCCGATGGAGCATCCGGAATCACCGTCTTCGAGCGAGAGGATCGCGCAGAGGACCCGCAGGCGAAGGCCGTGGACGAGCCTTCCAGGACCACGAGCGCGGGCGATCCCGAAGACCTCCCCCGAAGAGAGAGCGGGCGTTTTGCACCTGCCGGGGTGGATGCGAAGGGCTCCGCCACGGAGCAGGCGGACGCCGCCGAGTCGCGTCAGGCCGCGGCGTACGATCCAGCGCAGTGGCGCGGGCTCCGCCGGGCGCAGCTCAACGGCGCGGGCGTCGTGGCCGCGGAGCGGGGGACGGGCGTCGAGGTCCGGGTCCTAGGCGGCGGGCGGACGAAGGTGTTCGTGAGCTCCGGGTCTCCGGCGCCGCGCTGGTGCTTCACACCTCGGGCCGACTTCCTGATGCAGCCCGGTGCGGTGGCGGTCTTCGAAGCGGACGGGCGTCTTCGGATGAGCTTCGGGACGCTCGAGGAGCACCGCCCGCAGCCGGGGCGGCCGTACTTCGATCGGCTTCCTGCCCGTTGAACGAGATGAGGCGCCCTCCAAGGTGGAGGGCGCCTCGGTTCCGCTGACGCACGGCGCCCTGGCCGTGCGGCCCGAGCTGGGCGAGAGCGGGGCAGTGGACGCATCCTCGACCCGATGAGCTGGGGGGGCCTTGGAGGGGCGGAGGTGGCGTCGAGTCGAGCCAGGAAGGTGCTCCCGAGGGGGGGCGGTGGGCCGGCGCGCGGGTCAGGCGGTGCGCCGGAGCATCGTCATGTCGCGCGAGATCAGCCGGAGCGCATCGGCCGCGGTCGCGGTCTGCAGCTCGGGGTCGACGTGGAATGTCCGGTCACCCAGGCCCTCGCCGGTCTGAACGGCGGCGACGCGGCAGCCCGCGCGCCAGCCGGCGACGAGCTCGATCGTGCTGTCGCCCACGACCCAGCAGAGGGGCAGGGAGACGCCATCCTCCTGGGAGGCGTGATGCATGGCGCCGGTTCCGGGAAGGAGGTAGACCGAGTCGCGATCACGGCCCGCGATGCCCTCCGGATGGTCGACGCAGGTGTAGTCACGGGTGACGGGGATGCCCTGGCTCTTGAGCAGCTCGTGAAGGCCGTTCTTGAAGGCCTTCCAGTCGTCCAGCGACTGCTCTCCGAACGCGACGCTCGAGATGTTGCCGACCAGGTAGAGGTTCCAGCCCGCCTGGGTCACCCGGAAGAGCGCGTCGAGCACGCCTTCGTAGAAGGTCGCATCCGAGCTGGCCGGGAAGTGCCCGTTCTCGGCGGGGTGGACGAGGGTGCCGAGCACGTCGACGAAGACGCCCCTGGGAGGAGGGCCCCAGCTGGTGGAAGCGAGGCCGTTGGAACCGGGGCTGGTGGATTCGATAGGGGGATTCATCAAAAAGTACGGAGATTGGCCAGGGCGCCGGAGTCGTGCGCAGGCAGGGCGCACGACGGATGGAGCAACGTGGATCTTGCTCGATCGGTGCTCGATTCAGGACACATGTGGGTGTCGGCAGTTGGCGCGTTCGATCAAGGCGAAAAAAGGGCCCTGCCGGACGGGGAAGACCCGGACACACCGATCGGTTCGAAGCGGATTCCGGCTCCATCATGCGCCGTCGGGCCCGGTCCTCACGGCCCCCGAATCCAAAGCCCTCGTCCCGATTGCGATCTGCCAGGGCCGATTCATCACTGCGGCATCAGGTCTCGGACGAACGGGACTCGATCCAAGGAACAGGGGCCGTCGCGTAGAGCGGTGGCGTCCTCCCCCCTCGATGAACTCCTCGCTTCGTATCGCCATCGTGCTCAACCCCTTCTCGCTCCGGCGAATGGGGGGCCTCCACGCGCCGGTCATGGCGTCGGAGCTCCTGGGGCGTGGCCACTGCGTCCGCGTTGTCGGCGACCTCGCCGGGACGGTGCCGCAGTCGAGCCTCAGCGCGGCAGGAGAGGGAGATCCCGCTCCGCTGGAGGGGGCAGGCCTCTCGGCCTTCGAGCCGGACGTGATCGTGGCCTACGACGGAAGGTCTCCTGCGGCGCTCCACGGGGCCCGCGTGGCGCGGCGCACAGGGGCGCCGCTGGTCCTCGTCGAGGAGGGCTTCCCTTCCCAGGGCAAGCCGATCGAGCGCCTCCTCCGGGGCTTCGGTCGGCGCGCCTGGGGATCGCTCGTTCAGCGAGCGGCGGCGCGAGTCCTGGCACTCGACCCCGTCGCCGCCGCGCAGTCTGAGCGGAGAGGATTCGAGCCCGCGCGCGTCGTGGAGCTCGCGGCCGGTGTGGACGTCTCGACCTTCCGTCCGGGGCTCGCCAGCGAGCGCCGGGTGCGCCACAGGCTTCCCGAGCACGTGCTCCTGGCGATGGGCCGGATGGAACCGGGCCGCGGGATCGAGGTGCTCGTCGAGGCCTTCGCTCGGACCGTCGGGCAGCGTAGCGACTGGGCCCTCGCACTTGCCGGTGAAGGGTCCCTGCGGGCCGCACTGCGGGCCCACTGCGAGCGACTGGGGGTCAGCGCGCGCGTGCGGTGGATCGGGCGCGTCGGGGAGGAGGAGCTCCCGGGCCTGCTGGGCACCGCGACCGCGCTGCTCGTACCGGCGCTCGACGACGACGTCGCGAGCCAGAAGATCCGACGGGCGATGGCCTGCGGGACGCCCGTGCTCGCCTCGGACGTCGAGCGCCTCAGGGGAACGGTCGAGCACGACGTGACGGGGCTCGTGGTGCGCGCTGGCGATCGTGACGCATGGGTCGAGGCGATCTCCCGGCTCGCCGCCGATCCCGCGCGTCGAGGTCGCTGGGGGCAGACGGCGCGCGAGCGCGCCGTCGCCGGGATGACCTGGCCCCACGTGGCCACGCGCTTCGAGGAGATCCTCCTGAGCGTCGTGGAGGAGTCGGAGCAGGACCGGATCCAAGAGGGCGAGGCCCACGCGGGCCTGCGCGGAGGCGAGCGCGGCCGGGACGCCGAGCGGCTCCCCTACGCCTCCTGACGTGAACTCCGGGACCGAACGGAGGCAGCGCATCCAGCGCTGCCTTCGTCGAATTCGACCCGGCGTGGTTCCACCCCGGAGCGCCGGGAGGCTCAGCCGTCGGTCGCGCGGCGCAGTTCTTCCTTCAGGAACGCCATGTCCTTGGCGTACTGCTCGACAGCGCTCTGCGTCTCTCCGTCGATCTCGCCGAAGTCGCAGCCGACCTTGACGCCGTCGCTGCGCTCCTCGAGGAAGGACACCGCGACCTTCGCCTCGCAGTAGCCGCGCTGCAGCAGCGGGAGGCGGAACTTCACGAAGAGTTCGGTGCCCACCGCGAGCATCTGACCCATGTCGAAGGCGGAGAGATCGGTCTGGCCACCGTTCCAGGTGAATCGCAGCCCCTCGCCGTCGAGGCCGGACATCCGGCCGATACCGGCCCAGTTCTCCCCGAACGCGTGTCCGTGGAGGGGATTCTTCGCTGCGGCCTTCTCGACGAAGTGCCGGAGACGCTCGGCGTCCACGAGGCGGAAGATGACCGAGGAGGGATCCTGTTCCTCGGCCGTCGGAGCGCTGGGAGCGACCGGCTCGAGACCCTCCCTGAGCATGTGAATCGCTTCCTCGTCGCTGTCGGCGACCGGCACGACGCGGTCGAGGCCGACCTTCTCGATGATGTCGCGGCAGAATGCGGAGGGGCGCGCGATGACGAGCTTGCCACCCTCTTTGCCGAGTGCCTTGGAAGCCTTGATCAGCGCGCCGAGGGCGGTCGAGTTGATGAACTTGACCAGCCGCAGGTTCAGGACCGCGTTGTAGATCCCGTTCTTCTGGATCGCCGCGATCTCCTCGTCGAGGAGGCTGCAGTAGAACGTGTCGAATTCGCCGCGGAGGTGCAGGACGACGTGGTCGTCACCAGGTTCGACGTTGATGTGCATCGATGGGGGCGCAGGCGGTGCGGGGCGTAGGGGATGATGCTCTGCCGCCGGAGCAGCACGGGCGGCTGTCGCAGGGCGGACGGGCCAGATCGCGGGGCGGTGAGCGGTGACCGCGGCGCCGCGGGGGGGGAGTCTGGGGGGCGAGGCGCTCGAGGCGCAGCCGAGACAGTGTCGTCGCGCCCGGGCCCGCTCGCAAGGGAAACTGCTTGCCCAGATCGCAGGGGGATGACCGAGAGCCCTCGGCCATCGCGAGAGGCCCACACCGCCTTGGAAAGCCGCCAAGGGAGCGTGAGCAGCGGCGGAGTGAGCGTGAGCGGGGAGAGGCGGAGCAGGAGTGCCCTCATGGCTCGGGTGGGGTGGTCTCGCCCCGATGGTTGCGCGGCCGGGGGCTGATAGACTCCAGGCCATGGCCTTCTGGAAGCGACGCCCAACCGCGGACAACTCGACCCCGGCACCTGAGCGGGCGCCCTCTCCCGAGGGCCGCCCGGCTCGTCCTTCGAGCGAATCAGCGCCGGTCCCGTCCCACTCGACGACGTTCCTCCGCGGGGACATCGGGGAGGACTCCCGGTCGCTCGAGCTGCTCCTCGACACGATCGCGCGCGTTTCCCATTCGCGCGATCTGGAGTCGCTCCTGGACTTCGTCGTGGACAGCTCGATCGAGGCGACGGGTGCTGAGCGAGGATTCCTCGTTCTCATGGACGAGCAGGCGGGTGGCCAGGTGGTGCGCGTTGCCCGCGAGCGACGGTCGGACGGGACCGCCGCCCCCCTGGGGCGGGACGTGCAATACTCCACGTCCGTCGTGAGGCGCGTGGTCGAGACCGACGAGCCGCTGAAGACGACGCTGCAGAAGGGGGGCGAGGACCTCGAGCTCGGAAATTCGGTGTTCGATCTCAAGCTCCGCGCGGTGATGTGCGTCCCTCTCGCGCCGCGCGCTGGTGACGCCGAATCCCGGTCGCCGGGCACCGAGGCCACGGGGGTGCTTCCACGCGGGGCGCTCTACGTCGATTCCAGGGCCGCGACCCGCGAGTTCGCGGCGGAGGACCTCGCGCTCTTCCACGCTCTCGCCCAGCACATCGCGATCGCGCTCGAGAACGCTCAGCTGAACCTGGACTCGCTCGAGAAGCTCCGGCTCGAGAAGTCCTTGGAGATCGCCGCGGAGATCCAGGCGGGCCTCATGCCGAAGTCACCGCCGACGATCGAGGGCTTCGATCTGTTCGGGTGGTACCGAAGTGCGGAGCACGCTTCCGGGGACTTCTACGACTTCGTCCGGACCAAGGGGGGCGGCGTGGCCGCTGTCGTCGGGGACGTCACGGGGCACGGCGTCGGGCCGGCCCTCGTGACGGCCACCGCTCAGGCCGGGCTCCGCAGCTACGCGAAGGTCCTCGAGGACCCCGGAGCGGTCGTCACGATGCTGAACAGCGACCTCTCCGAGCGAATGGACGACGGCATCTTCCTGACTCTCTTCGTCGCCGACCTCGCGGCCGACGGGCGAGTGCGCGTGCTCAACGCCGGGCACACCCCCCCGCTGATCTGGCGCGCGGCGACTTCGACCATCGAGTCGGTGCAGAGCGATGGGCCGGCGCTCGGGCTCATGGACGACATGGCCTACTCCGCCAAGGAGCCGATCCACCTCGCGCCCGGCGACGTGCTCCTGGCGTTCAGCGACGGCCTGGTCGAGGCGCGCCATCCGGACCACCCGGACCGCCTCTTCGAGGAGCAGGGCGTCCGGGCGGTCCTCGCCGATCAGGGACACGTCGGAGCGGGCGCGAAGGAGACCGTCGAGGCCGTCGCAGGCGCGGCGCTCGAGTTCGCGGAGGGCGCGCGCGAGGACGACGTCACGATCGTCGCCATCCGCCGCGTCGAGGCGAGTTGACCGCGGCGCGGCGCGTCCGTGGTGCAATCGCTTCCGTCTCCCGGGGTCTCCCTCGGACCCGCGCTGGTCAGGCGCTTCGGCGCGTTCGCCGCGCGGTTGGCCGCCGCTCGCGAGCGCGAGGAGGTGGGCAGGAGGCGCGCGCTCCAGGGAGAGGGCGAGGAGTTCGTCGGCCACCGTCCTTACCGGATGGGGGACGACCTGCGCCATCTCGACTGGACCCTCCTCGCGCGACGTGGAGACCGACCGTTCGTGAGGGTCCACCGCTCCAGCTCCTCCGAGCGGTGGCTCGTGGCCCTGGACGCGAGCGCGTCCATGGGCGTGGGGCGCCCCGGGAAGCTGCAGTCCGCCGCGGAGGCCGCCGGCGCGGCGATGGCGCTCGGGCTGCGTCTGGGATCCACCATCACGCTCATCGCCCCGGGCGAAGGGGTGGAGAAGGCCGTCGAGCTGCGCCGGACGTCGGATCTGCAGCGGGGCCTCGACGCCCTGCGCGCCATGGTCGCCGGGGCCAGCACGCAGTCGGCCTGGTTCGGAGAGGGCGCGGATGACCGGGAGCCCTCGTCCGGTCCGCTGGCCAGATGCCTGGAGAGGACCGGTCGCGTGCTCCTCTTCAGTGATCTCCTCGACGTCGATCCGCGGTGGGTCTCCTCCCTCGCGGGAGGCCGTCGGCGCGTTCATCTGGGTCAGGTCTTCGCCGGCGAGGAGTGGGATCCGAGCGTGGCGGCGGTGGAGGGTGCGGTCTGGGTGGACCCGGAAAGTCCCGGGTCGCGCTGGTCGGCGGACGGCGCAGGTTCGTCCCGCTACCTCGCGCGGCTCGAGGAGTTCGTCGAGGGCTGGGCGAGGCTCGCACGAGACCACCGCATGAGCCACGCCGTCTGGACGAGCGGCGAGGCATTCGAGGATCATCTGCCAGGACTGCTCCGGTGATCGTCATACACCGCCACTCGCTCGCGCCTCGCGCGGGAGTGGCCTCCGTCCCCGATCTTCCGCGCTGATCCCATGCTCTCCAGCTGGCCGAACGCACTGCTCGAGCTCTCCTCCTCCGGCTCCTGGGAGCTCACGCGGCCCCGGGCCGCCGTCCTGCTGCTCCTCCCGCTGTTCCTGCTGCTGTTCAGCCTGCGCCGGTCGGAACAGCGCACCGTGCTGCTGGGAACCGCGCGGTTCTTCTCCGGCCTCTCCGGAGGCGGCGGGCGCAGCTCCTCTCGCCGCCTCACGGCCTCGAGGGTGCTCGCCGCGCTCGCGCTGGTCGCCGCGACCGGCGCCGCCATGGGGCCCGCTCCGCGTCGTCCAGTCGATCCGGAGATCTCATGGCTCGTGGTCGTCGACCGCAGCCCCTCCATGTACCTCGAGGTGGCGGCTGGATCGGCGCGGTCGCGACTCGATGCGGCCCTCGTCGCGGCGCGCGCGCTCCTCGAGGCGGCGGGGGTCTTCTCCTCCCGCGTCCGATACGTCGACGGTTCGACCGCGGGGGCGACGGTCGGTGCCGCAGGAGCGGTCGAGGCGGCGCCTCCCGCGGCGCTCCTCGATCGGCCGACCCGGGCCCTCCCCGAGCCGAGCTGGGGAGCGTTCGATCGTGAAGGCGTTCTCTGGGTCACGGACCGCGCGCCGTCCGACCCACCCTCCGCGGCAGGGTGGGTCGCGAGCGGCGGAGATGCCGTTCCTGGACCGGTCGACTGGGGGCCCGAGGGTGCTCTCCTCTGGGACGGCCCTGGCACCGAGCCACGGAGCGAGCCTGGGCTGAGGCCGCGGGCCTGGATCGGCGGCCAGCTCGACCCCGTTCTGGGCTCGTTCGTGGCGGCCTGGGCGGCCGAGCGCGGCGTCACGCTCGTCGAGGATCGCGAGGAGGCCTCCGAACTCGTGGTGGAGGGAGCCGGACCTCTCCCGAGTCGCGTCCCCGACCGGACCGGAGGGCGTGACGGCTGGCAGGTGTCGTTCGCGGTGGATGCGAGTGCCTCCCGCGACGGAGGGCAGCCCTGGTGGAGCGCGGAGGGGGACGGGCCTCCCAGGGTCCTTCTGGCGCGCGCTCCCGGGCGCGTCTCGGTGGCGGCTCTTCGGCTCGGTGGAGCGCCGTCGCCCGCCGATGCCTTCGCCGTCTCGATGGCCGCGCTGCTGGACGGAGCGCTCGACGCGCCACGCTGGCTCGCTCCGCTCGCCGAGCGAGAGAGCGCCGGCTCGCCGGCGCAGCGGTCCCCCGTCTTGCCCGCCATGGCGAGAGCGGAGCTCGACCTCGCCCGGGGGGATCGAGAGAGGGGAGAGCGCCTCATGACCGCGGCGCTCGCGCTGGTCGCGTCCGCCCTGGCGGCCTGCGCCGCCGTCGTGCGCGCTCGGGAATCGCGCCAGCGTCTCGGCTGACTGCTCAGAGACCGTCCGCGGCGAGGACGGCGTCGATCACGTGGAGGACACCGTTGCGGAGGAACACATCGGGGGTCACGAGACGCGCGATCCGGTCGAGGAGAAGCGCACCGTCGTCGGTCACGGCGATCTCCGTGCCCGAGAGCGTTCCGAGCAGGTCCCCGTCCGCGATGGTGGATGAGGGCGAGCTCGCAGCGAGGGCGTGGGACTCGAGCAGCGTGGAGAGCACCGCGGAGTTCTCCGGGAGCTGCAGGTCGTCCACGGTTCCGGCCGGGAGCGCAGCGAAGGCGCCTTCGTCGGGGGCGAACAGCGTGAGCGGCTCGGTCCCTTCCAGGGTCGGAACGAGCGTCGCCGTCGCGAGGAGGAGCTCGAGGGTGTCGAGCTCCGGATCCGTCAGCGCTTCCGTGAGCGAGGGCGGCACCTCCAGGAACGCGCCCACCTCGTGGACGAGGCCGCCCGCGGCCGTCGGGCGGTTGGCGCGCTCGACCGGGGCGCCGTTGGCGAAGGCGAGCCCCGCTGCATCGACGTACGCGAACAAGCGGGCGCCCTCGTCCGTCTGGACACCGGAGTCGACGTTGAGGCTGCCGAAGGGGCGCGTCCCGGGGACGAGGTGGAAGCGCAGACGAGCGAGGAGCCGGGGACGGTTCCCGGGCAGCTGGAGGTCGTGGAGTTCGCCAGGGGGGAGCGCGGCGAAGGCGGCCTCGGTGGGCGCGAGGATCGTGAAGTCCCCGGACTCGACCTTCGCGCGGAAGTCCAGGCCCGCCGCGTCGATCAGCTGGACGAGCGTCGTCAGGCCGCTGCGCTCGAGGGAGTCGATGGGGGTCAACGGGACGTCGGGGACGCCGTCGAGGACGTAGAGGCGGCCGTTGTCGGCCTCCGCGTCCTCGTCGACGATGCGGCCCTCGTCGATGGTGATGAAGTCGGCGAAGCGCGCCACCCGGAGCGCGTCGCCGGTCGCGGCGACGAGGGTGCTGAAGCTGGCGAGGAGCTCGGTGTCGTAGTCCCCGGCGACGATGAGGCGGCCGATCAACGCGTCGAGCTGCGCGAGGTTGGCGGGATCACGGAGGTCGTCGAGCCGGTCAGCGCCCAGGGAGGCGAAGGCGGCGTCGTCCGGAGCGAACACCGTGATGGAGAACGCGTCTCGCAGGTCCACCTCGAAGCTCGAGAGGCTCCCGAGCTCGACGAACGTGCTCAGGCCGAGGGCCTCCGCCCGGTCGAGCACGTTGTTGGTCTGCGTGCCCGGCGGCGTCGGCGGCGGTCCATCGAGGACGTCCTCCGAGTCGGTGCACGCGGGGAGGAGGCCGACTCCGAGGAGAAGCAGCGAAGCCCGGACGGGCGTTCTTCGGGATGTAGAGGTTCGCATGACGTCCGCGGGGCGCGCGCCCCGGCGCCCCCGTTCCAGGACATGGAGTAACCGAAGGGCGGGCTGGATCGATGGCTCCCCGGGCAATTCCCGTCTCAGCGCTCCACCGGGGCCTCGGAGATGGCCCGTGAGCGGCGGTGAAGGGCCAGGGCCACGAGGCCGATCCCCATGGCGAACCAGAGAGTGCACAGGCGGGTGACCAGGGTCGCGGAGAGGGCGGTGGCGCGCGCGGCGCCGGCGGCGAGACCGGCCGCCGCATACCCCCGCGACAGGAGGCCCGTCAGGAGCCCTTCGGTCACGCCGAGCCCTCCCGGCGAGATCACGACGACCGCTCCCGCGACCGCGGCCAGCGCGAAGGCGTAGGTCACCTCGACCAGGCCCAGCGCAGGGACGGCGCCTGCGCTCGCAGGGAGCGCTGCCGTGACGATGATCCAGCAGCCGACGCACTCCAGACCCCAGCCCATCGCGGCGAGGAGCACCGCGAAGGGGAGTTCTCTCGGGCGGAGGAGTGCACGCGCGGAGTCGAGGGTCGCGGCGAGCTCGTCCGTCCTCGATCCGAGGCCGGGGATCCGCCCGGCGAGCGCGAGGGCGATCTGCGCGCCACGCCGCGTCGCCACGAGGAAGACGACCCCGGCGGCGAGGAGGGCCGTGAAGGCCGCCATCTCGAGGTGCTCGCTCGTGCCAGCGGTCACGGCGATCAGGATGATGAACCCGAAGAGGTCGGTGACTCGCTCGGCGAGGACGATCGGCGCGCTCCTCGAGAGCGGTGTCCCGTCGACCTCCCGGAGGAGCCAAGACTTCAGCGCCTCTCCGACTTTCCCGGGGGACACGGTCAGGCTCAGGCCCGCGAGATAGATCCGGAGAGAATCCACGCCTCGGACGTCGCTGCCGATGAGCTGCAGGTAGCGCTGCCAGCGCGGGAACCGCACGAGGTAGTTCGCGAGGGAGAGCGCGCAGGCGGCAGCGGGCGCCCAGGGAGGGATCTGCGCCAGCGCCGCGCGGAGCCCATCGATGTCGGCCCACGCGGCGAGGCCTGCGTAGATCACCAGGCCGATGGCGACGCCCAGCGCGAGCCGTGCGCCGAGACCCCGCGTCGGGGAAGAGTCCTCCGGGGGCACTGGGCTTCGGGCCGATGTCATCTTCGGGTCGGGGCGATCACGCGTTCTCGGTGGCGACCGGAGCGTCGGCGCGCTTGCCGCGCAGCATCAGCACGAGCCAGAGGACCGCGGCGCCCGCGAGGAGCGAGATCCACGGCGAGATCTGGAGGAACACCACGGGGAAGTACCCCACGAGAACCGCGACGCCCATGGTGAGCAGCGCGTAGGGAGCCTGGGTTCGGACGTGGTCGACGTGGTCGGCGGCGCACGCGATCGAGGACATGACGGTCGTGTCCGAGATCGGTGAGCAGTGATCGCCGAAGATCGCGCCCTCGAGGACCGCTCCGATCGAGACGAACATGATGAACAGTCCGAACGCTCGGGCCGCTTCGTCCCCGTCCCCCGCAGCGCCGGCATAGCCGATGTCGTAGGCGAGGCCGACGACCAGCGGGAGCAGGATGGTCATCGTGCTCCACGAGGAGCCGGTGGAGAACGCGATCAGTCCCGAGAGGAGGAACAGCGCCACCGGAAGGACGAGGTGGGGGGTCTTGGTGTACAGCGTCGCGGACAGGTACTTGGCCGTGCCGAGATCCTCGCAGACCGCTCCGACCATCCACGCGAGGTAGAGGATCAGGAGCGCCACGCCCATGGCACGAAGGCTGTTCAGCGCCGCACCCAGGATCTGTGGCAACGGGAGCCCGCGGCCCAGGGCGATCAGCGCGGCGACTGCGAAGCCAGCGATGGCGCCCCACATGAGCGGAGTCTCGCCGCTTCCGCCGTAGAGAATGCCCGTGGCGGTCTCGATGAATCCGCCTGGAGCCGCGCCCGCGCCCACGTAGGGGAACGATTCGACAGGGACCAGGAGCCCGATGGACTGACTCCCCGTGAAGAGGATCATCCCGAGGGTCGTCATCAGGAAGATCGAGAGGGGGACGAGCGCGGTGCTCGCGAACGGTCTCACGCTCTCGTCCGCCTCGAGCTCGGTCGCGGCCTTGCCCACGAGAGGCGTGGCCCCGTCACGGAGGAGCTTCCCGCCCCGGGCGCGCCGTTCGGCGGTCAGCATGGGCCCGAAGTCCCGGCCGCTGAAGACCACGAAGGCGACGAAGAGCAGCGTGAACCAGCAGTAGAAACGATAGGGGAGGGTCTGGATGAAGACCGCGTAGCCATCGCTGGGCGCCATGCCCGCGTCGGGGAGCTGGGCGCTGAAGGTGCTGACCTCGAAGGCGATCCACGTGGACAGGATCGAGACGCCGGCGACCGGTGCCGCCGTGCTGTCGACGATGTAAGCCAGCTTCTCGCGCGCGATGCGGAACCGGTCGGCGAGCGGGCGCATGGTCGAACCGACGAGGATCGTGTTCGCGTAGTCGTCGAAGAAGACGGAGAGGCCCATGAACCATGTGGCGATCTGGGTCTTCCGCGCGTCCTGCGCGAGACTCGCGATGCGGTTCATCATGCCGCGGATCCCGCCTGCCTTCGTGACCACTCCGACCATGGCGAGCATGAAGACCACGAACAGGATGATCTCGATGCGCGCGCGATCGACGAGCTGGCCGCGGAAGTAGGTGGCGAACACGTCCATGGCGCCGCCCCCGATGGCCGCCCCGAGTCCGGCGCCGGCCGCGGCCTTCACGAGCGCGGCGCCCGCCCAGACACCCGCGAAGAGTGCGATCACCGGCCGCCGGAGCAGGATCGCCAGGAAGATCGCGACGAGGGGGGGCAGGAGCGAACGCGGCGTGATCGGGCTCCACGGCCTCTCGACCCTCGCGATGGGCACTCCCTCGCGCTCGACGCGCAGCATGAGGGCGTCCTTCGAGACGCCGAGGAAGAGGTCGAAGCCGTCCGGGTGCGGCTTCTTGTACGTGTCGACGCGGACCGGGATCTCCTCCTCGGCGATGACCGCGCGTAGCTCCCGCAGGATCGAGCGCACCGCTTCGAGATCCCAGTTGATGTCACGGACCTCTCCCGCCTGGAAGACCTCCGGGTCGACGACGAAGCGCGCGCCGCCGATCTTCAGCGCGGGGTCAGCCTCGGCCTCCGGATCCGGCTCGCCTGTTTGCCCGGCCTCCACGAGGATCTCCCACAGCGGGGTCCGGACGGGCTCGCCGTTCGCGCCGGTCAGACGCTCACCGGCCTCGGTGAGTCGATCCGCCTCTTCGTGGACGAGTTCGGCGATCTGCTTGGTGGCCAGCCGGGCGGGGCTGACGCCCGGCACGAGGAAGAGCGCGGCCGCGAGGGCGGCGAAGACGGCGACCGAGACGATCCGGATCATGGCTCCGATCCTATGGAGCGGGGGCCCCTGGACCCAGCGCCACGGCCGACCTTGCCCTCGTGACGCTCCGAGGCTGGCGGAGAACCTGGGTCCTCTCCGGCGACCGATCGAACGGGGGCTCCGCTCTGGTATCGTTCCGCCACGCCGCCGCCCCCGTGATGTTACTCAGCTCCTCGAATTCCTCCAGGTTCCTCGCCGCGCTCACCCGCGCGGCGCTGGCCGCCGCCGCGGCCTTCGTCGCCGCTCCGGCCGCCGCTGCCCAGGGCGGCGAGCCCGGGACCGTGTTCGAGAACACGCATCTTCCCTTCGAGTCCCTGAAGGCTCCGCCGGACAGCGCCTTCGACATCGTGATGGTGTCGGTGGGTGTCTTCCTGCTGGTGTGGCTCTCCATCGCCGCTTTCCTGGTCCTCGCGAAGCTGGACTCGATCCAGCGGCTCCTCGAGAGGCGTCTCTCGGCCGCCGAGGAGGCGGGAGAAGCGGCGTCCACGGCCGCCGATCGTCAGAGCGTCGCGCTCGTGGCGATCCGTGAGGCGCTGGAGGGATCGGCCGAGCCTGTGGATGGCGCGCTCTCGACCGTCACGGACCGGATCGGGGGCACCCCCGAGAGCGCGGCCGCCGCACAGGCGGAAGCGCTCCGCGCGAGCTTGGAGGAGGCGCTCGCGACCCTCGCCCAGCAGCAGCGCGACCAGACCCGCGCGATCGAGGCGGCGCTCTCGGCGGCGGGCGCGCCCGGCGTCGCAGGGGGGCCGGAGAGCCCGACTCGATTGATCCAGCGCGTGCGCGCCCACCTCGCTGCCCTCGGCTTCGAGTCCATCGAGATCGTCACGCCGCGCGCCGAGCTCGAGACCGAGCGCGCCTTCAGCGGCGATGTCGTCGTCGAGGCCCGCCGCGGCGGCACCGTTCACAAGGGCCGGGCGATTCTCGATGAAGGGGTCATCTCCGACGTCGATCTCCGCCCTGCGCACCGTCTGTTTCCCTGACCCCTGCCGCACCCAGCGGCCCACCTCCCGGATCCATCCGCCATGTCCGCACCCTCTCACCCCGTCGCAACGATCGAGGACCTCGGGCGATTCGCCGGTCAGACCGTCGAGCTCCGCGGGTGGGTCCACAATCGGACCTCGAAGGGGAAGCTGCACTTCGTGACGCTCAGGGACGGCAGCGGCTTCTGCCAGTGCGTCCTCAAGAAGGACCAGGTGGGCGACGAGCTCTTCGATGAGATCGGTGGCGCGAGCCAGGAGTCCAGCATCGTGCTGATCGGCGAGGTGCGTGAGGACGAGCGCGCGCCCGGCGGCTACGAGGTGTCTGTGCGCAACGGCTGCGTCCT
The DNA here is from genome assembly GCA_965662915.1 of Planctomycetota bacterium. Lineage (GTDB taxonomy): Bacteria > Planctomycetota > UBA1135 > UBA1135 > Saltatorellus. The sequence goes on from CBFIJG010000010.1 coordinate 50,442, forward strand.
GCAGTCGACCGAGGAGTTCCCGATCTCACCCAAGGAGCACGGCGCCGACTTCCTCCTGTCCCGCAGGCACCTCTGGCTGCGCTCCCGCCGCCAGTGGGCGATCATGCGGGTGCGGAGCGCGATCATGTTCGCCCTGCGGCGCTTCTTCGACGAGCGAGGCTTCGTCTGCATCGATTCGCCGATCTTCACGCCGTCGGCGTGCGAGGGGACGAGCACGCTGTTCGAGGTCGACTACTTCGACGAGAAGGCCTATCTCACCCAGTCGGGCCAGCTCTACGCCGAGGCCTCGGCGATGGCCTTCGGCAAGGTCTACACCTTCGGGCCCACCTTCCGGGCCGAGAAGAGCAAGACGCGCCGCCACCTCACGGAGTTCTGGATGCTCGAGCCCGAGATGGCCTACGCCGAACTCGAGGACGTGATCCAGCTCGCCGAGGACATGATGGTGTCGGTCGTCGGTGAGGTGCTCGAGCGTCGCCGGACGGAGCTCGAGGTGCTCGAGCGCGACATCTCGAAGCTCGAGGCAGTCAAGGGCGGCTTTCCGCGCATCACCTACGACGACGCATCGAAGCTGCTCCTCGAGAACCCCGACATCGAGTTCATCGAGGGCGACGACTTCGGCGCGCCCCACGAGGAGTTCCTCGCCGCCCAGCACGATCAGCCTCTGGTCATCACGCACTACCCCAAGGCGGTGAAGGCCTTCTACATGAAGGAGGCGCCGGACGATCCGACCCGCGTCCTCGCCATGGACATCATCGGGCCCGAGGGCGCTGGTGAGCTGATCGGCGGTAGCCAGCGCGAGGAGGACCTCGATGTCCTCCTGGCCGCGATCGCGAAGCACGAGCTGCCCATGGAGGAGTTCGAGTGGTACCTCGACCTGCGCCGCTTCGGGTCCGTGCCCCACGGCGGATTCGGGCTCGGGCTCGAACGCCTGGTCAGGTGGATCACCGGCGTCGAGCACATCCGCGAGACGAGCCCGTTCCCGCGCATGATGACGCGGATCCGGCCCTGAGGAGCGCGCGGCTGATCGCGCGGATCACCTGGTCCGCGTGTAGACGAACTCCATGACCTTGGTCCCGGTCTCGCCGATGGCGAGGTCGTGGACCTCGAGCGTGATCCCGTCGATGCTCGTGAGGCGACCGTCGGAGCCCGCTTCGCCGCGGTAGCGCTGGACGTACTTGACCATCTTGTCGTGTTCCCCGGTGAGGTACTCGTCGAGCGTCCCGTACATGATGAGCGCTCTGCCGTCCGGCGTGAGGTCGCCCTCGGCGCGGTTCATGGCCGTGTCGAAATTCCCCAGCCCCGTCCAGACGAAGCTCTTCTTCAGCCGGTCGTAGCCCGTGAATACGATGTTCAGGCCCTGCATGCCCATGAGCTCGCCGGTCCAGGTGTTCTGGATGAAGCGACCCTCGACGAGCCAGCGGATCTCGGCGCTGCCGGCGGTCTTCGGCGCGTCAGGGCCCATCAGGGTCACCTGCGCGGTCACGTCGTAGTCGCCGATGAGCATCCCGAGGAAGTCGTGCTCGGCGCCCGGCTGCGTGAACTCCGCGGCCGAGGCCATCATCTGCTCCATTGCGGCCTGATCCAGCGACGCGCTCTCGGTCTGAGCGCTCGGTGCGGTGGCGATGGGCGTCGGCTCGTCTGGGAGGCCTGCGCAGGCCGCAAGAGAAGCCAGGACGAGGATGAGGGGAGCGGCGATACCAGGATGCGGGGCGGTCATTCGAGAACGGAGGTCGGAGGTCCAGTGGGCCGCGGGTCGTGGCGACGGCGCTGCGAGTCCGGCGGAGTGTGTCGGTGCTCGCGTTGGATGATGGGGCGTGTAAGGTGCTCCTCGAACGGAATCAGCGACCGATCAGGCCAGCTCGCCGGGCGAGCTCCTCGAGGCGTCGCGCCTCGGCGGTCTGATGCGCCCACGACCCGTCGGGCCTGAATCGCGGCGCCGTGTCGACGGCGGCGCTCAGGGCCCGCGCAGCGCGCGTCTTCACCCACGCGAGCGTCGTGATGCGCGGCCAGGTGCGAGGGCTGAGGGCTTGGTCGGGGGTCTCGGCGCGCAGGACGGCGAGCAGGAAAGGAACCACGCGGCCGTCACCCCTGGTCCGGAGGGCCGCCGCGGCGCAGGCGACGCGCGCCGCGAGGTCGGGATGGGGCCGGGCGCCGCAGGCGAGCTCCAGGAGGAGCCCGAGAGCGCCGTCCGAGGTGGCTTCCCGGGCCAGCAGCTCGCCGAGCACGCGCGCGGCGACGATGTCCACGCCGGTCTCGCCTCTGCTGGGCGGTGTCACCCGTGCGCCGAGCCTTGCCATGAGGGCGCTTCGGATGACGCGTCGTTCCTCGCTCTCGTCGGGCAGATCCCTCGCGACGAGTCCGAGGAGGACCGCAGCGCGGGTCGCGGTGCGGGGGTCCAGGTCGAGTGACGCCACGAGGCGGGCGAGCTCCGCATCTCGGCCGGTGATGAGCTCGCGCCATCGTGCTCGCTCGTCCTCCGCAGCGCGCGCGAATCCAGCGGACGAGACCGCCCGCCACCCGGCGCCGGTCGTGGCCGGGCCGCGGGTCGTCCGGGCGGCCCAGGCGGCTGTGACCGCCGTCAAGGCCAGCAGCAGGACAGGGCCAGCGATGCGGCGGTGAGGAGCGGTGGGGACGGCCATGCCCCCGGATAGTACGCGGTGAGCCCGCGGCCTACTGCCCGTCGTCCGTTCCGACGCCTTCCGGCGAAGTCACGGTGCGGCGAGAACCCGGCGGAAGATAGGCGCGCAGGCCGGACTCGTCGGAGATCCACAGCGCGGGGTCTTCGCCGGCGACCACGGGCGCCTCCCACGCGAGGTAGCTCCACTCTCCACTCCGAGCGATCTGGAAGCTCCGGGCGTCATCGCTGGTGGAGCTGACCTCGTAGTGGGTCTCGCCGACGCGGACGCTCCAGTCGGAGCCGTGCTCGCTCGCGCCGAGGACGGGATCGTGTGATCCGTCAGGGCGCAGGGCGGTGAAGAGGCCGGCGTCTCCGCTCCTCAGACTCGACTCCAGGGGCGGCCTCTGCCCGGCGGGCTCGACGGTCGGCCGCAGGCTGGTGCTCCAGCGCGCGAGTCCGCCTCCGCGGAGCTGGGCGTGAATCTCGCCACCGACGACGATCGGTCCGAGGGCGGGCGGCTCGCCGAGCTCCCAGGGGCCTTCCAGGTGCCCGTCCTCGGTGCCGACGAGCCAGACAGCGCCGGTCTCCGTGACGAAGAGCATCCGCTTCTCGCGCGAGGGCAGCGGGAGCGGCCGTCTCGCCACGCCCGAGAGCGTCTTGACGCTCTGCGTCCATCGCTCCGCGCTACCCCAGCCGATGCGGCGCAGGTGCCCGTTGCGATCGCACACGAGGTACTCCCCGTCCGTACGGAGGCCGATCGGGGTGGGGAGGGCGTCGACGCGGCCGTCGGTCTCGAAGCGCAGCGACGGGGTCCTCGAGAGGACGAGATCGATGTCCTGGGGACCCTGGATCGCGAGCGCTCGCCGATCGAAGTCCTCCAGGCTGAACTGCAGCACCCACTGGTCCTGGAAGGTGCCCTCCACCTTGAACGGGGTGGTGTGCTCCGTCGACTCGCCGGAGCCCTGCTGCGTGACCGTCACGGTGACCCCGGGCGGGATCGTACGGACCTCGAAGGGCAGCATCACACGGACGGAGTCCTCGAAGGCCTCCTCGACGATCTTCAGCGCCTTGTCGTGCCGTCCGGCGCTGGCCGCCTGGCGGGCGTTCTGGAGCGCGTCGCGCCTGGTCCGCGCGTCCGCGATCTCCTCGCGGAGGACGGCCCGCAGCTTGCCCGCAGGATCGTTCTCGAGGATGACCTCGTAGTGCCGGAGCGCACGCTCGAAGTTCTCGCGCTCGACGGCGGCCCGGGCGAGTGCGAGACGTTCGTCGTTCTCGGCCTGGACTCGACTGCGCTCCTCCTCCTGCCGGGCGAACGCTCGCTCCTGCGAGCGGGAATCCACGAGCTTGTCGATACGGTCGACGGCGGCGACGAGGTCGCGGACGTCGATGCGCGCGAACTCCTCGCCGGAGACCTTCGCGCGGACCGCCTCGACCTGCTCCCGAACGCGCGCCTCGACGAGGAGCTGTTGCGGCGCCTTGTTCGACGCGGGTCCGAGGGACTCCACCTCCGCCTGGAGCCGGTTCGGGATGCTCATCAGCACATCGTTCAAGTCCGGCCACGAGGCGGTGATGAACTGCAGGCGTGGGGGCCTGGGGAGCGCCGCGGCGAGGGTGAGCGCCTCCGTGACGTCCCCTTCCTGGGCCTGGATCTGCGCCTCGTGGAACCCATCGAGCCAGGAGGCCCGTAGAGCGATCTCGTCGCTCCGCAGTCGCTCCTCGAGCTCGCGCCGCAGATCGCTGATCTCGATCGAGTCGTCGCCAGGGAACCGGGCGTCGAGCTGGGCCAGGCCGCTCGCTGGGTCGGCGAGCAGCTCGCGAATCGTCGCGACGCTTCGGTCCCGGTCGCTGTCCAGCTTGACCTTCACGACCGCGCTGGTACCCACCAGCGCGAGGAACGAGGCCGCGATGGCCCCGTTGCGCCGGAGTGTCTTCGAGGCTACGGACTGGCGTTTGGCGCGCGTGAGGAGCTCGCGCACGTCCCGGTTCCGCGGATCCTGTCCGATCAGGATCCGAAGGGGCCCGAGGACGCGATCCGCGTGGCCCTGGGCCAGGAGGTCGGTGCAGGCGGAGAGGACCCAGGGGGCGCCCTCCTCGACCCGGCCCGCGTGGACGAGACCCATGCCGAGCTCGAGGCGCTGGGCGAACGACTCCGGCTGCAAGTGGGCGGCGATCGCGAAGGCTGGGCCACTGCGAACGGCGGACCCCTGCTCCCGCAGCTCCCTAGCGAGGTCGAGGACCTCCCTGACCTCCAGGCCCGCGGCGCCCGCTTCGTCCCTCAGCATCATGGCCGCGAGGCGAAGCCTGGAGACGCGATCCCCAGGGCGGATGCGGAGCGCTTCGGTCCAGTGGACGATCGATCGGGCCGTGCTCAGGAGCGACGCGTCGAGGCGGCGGAGCAGACAGCGCACGTCCGCCATCGACATCCGGCGCAGCGCGGAGGTCAAGCGGCCCGCGCTCCACTCCTCGGTGAGCGCGCCGGCGTCTTCCGGATCCAGGGGGCCGGGAGCAGCGAGATGGCACCAGAGCGTGAGCCTGGAGGCCGCCCGCGCGAAACGTGCCTGTTCGAGTTCGTGTCGTGCGAGGTGCAGGACCTCGAGCGGATGGGCAGGTCTCAGGCCGCCGCTCGTGAGCGCGGCCATGGTCGCCAGCTGCGCCTGCCGGACGGGCCATCCGAGACGGTCGGCGATCTCGACGAGGGTCGAATTGCCGTCGATCTCCTGGACCATCCTCGGAGGGATCCCGGTGAGGGCGTCCGCGTGCGAAATCGTGGGGATGAGATCGGGGTCGACGAGCGTCGGCTCGCCCGCCATCTCGAACTCGTCCGCGATGCGCGCGTACTCGAGGAGCAGGTACTCGACCTGGGTCGCGTCGCAGTGGATCTCCGTCTCGGGGTGGCCTTCCTCCTCCAGCCGGGTCTCGCGGTCCGGCAGGGCGCCCGGGTCGAAACGGAAATGCACGCCGCCACCGTCGAGGAGTGCGTAGAGGATCTCGAGGCGCGCCGCCTGCACGATCTGCCGAAGACGCGCGGCGTCGCCCGACACGTTCGGGTCGTCGGGCCATGCGTTGCGAGCGCGGACGCGCCAGGTCTCTGCGTCCTCTTCGGGATCGGGAAGCAGCCAGGCCTTTCCCTCCTCCATGCCGAGGACCGCGCGATGGCCGCCCCGCGCCGTCAGCGTCAGCACTCCCTCCTTGCGACCCCGAGAGAGGCCCTGCAGCAGCTCCGCGAGGCCGATGCCTCTTACGTCTCCCTGGAAACTCATCGGCGATGCCTTCCCGGTCGAGCGGACGTGTTGAGGTCCCCTTCGGGACGGATCGAGGTGTTCCAGGGCATGGGGCGGGAAGGGCCTGTCACGGCAGACCTACCCCGGGATCTTCGGCCCCATCCGCCAGGGGCCTGAAGCCCCACGGCCCCGAACGGGCTGCCTCCTCGACCCAGCCCACCGGAAATTTGTTCCAGGTGGTGCAGCACGCCCTCGGGAGCGGCTTCTCAGCCTCCGATGCGCGCCCGCAGGGACTCCAGATCGGTGGGCGTGTCGAGGTCGTCGAGGACCGCAGCGTCGGTGACCTCCAGCGACAGGAGCGGCTCTGCTGCGCTACGGAGCGTCCGCAGCCCTGCGTTCGGGGGCAGCCCCTGGAGTTCACCGGCGCAGAGATCGCGCCCGATCACGACCGGATGTCCGAAGTGGGCTCGCCCATGGCGATCGACGACCTTCGGGGCCAACCAGCCCCTCGGCGGCGCGCCACCCTCTCGCCATGCGGTCGCGAGGGCGCGCACGGTGTCACCGGTCACGAGCGGCACGTCCGCCGGCATGACGAGCAGGTCCTGACCGGCTCTCGCGGCGGACCCGGTCAGGACGCTCCCTGTCCGTCCGTCGGCCCAGCGCTCGTTGCGGATGGTCGAGTAGCCGAGGTCATTCGCGGCCGCCGTGATGACCGCGTGGTGTTGACCGGTGACGACCACCGGCTCGGGGTCGACCGCGCGAGCAGCCTCCAGAAGACGCTCGAGAACGGTGCGTCCGCCGAGCTCCGCCAGCGCCTTGGGCTCGCCGAGGCGGGACGAGGCCCCTGCGCAGAGCAGGATCGCTCTGGGTCCTCGGGAGTCCTGCGTCACGCCCCGATCCAGCGCGCCGCGAGCGCCTGGGCCCGTCCGGTGTCGTCGGTGCCCTCGACGAGCGTCCGGCCGTCCGGGAAGAGGGTGAACCGGCAGCCGTCCGCCTCGAAGCGGGCGAGGGGCCCCACGCGGAGGACCTCGATCCCGGAGCCCCGGAGGGTCTCAGCGAGGGCGTCCACGTCGGGCCGGGGCGCGCCTGCTGCAGGGAGCACCTGCACGGTGTTCCGCCCGCAGAGGGAGACGGCCTCGGTCACCTCCGCGCCTTCGAGGAAAGCGAACTCACGGCCGCCGCAGCAGGGGCAGTCCGGGTCGCGGGGGACCGCGAGGCGGCGAGCGGTGCCGTTCCAGGCGTCGACCTCGACCAGGCCGGGCTCGAGTGGCTCCCGGCCCGCGAGGATCCGCAGCGCGAGCCCCGCCTCCATGGACGCGACAGCGCCCACCGCCGGACCGATGACGCCCGCGGTGTCGCACGTCGGAAGAGTTCCCGGGGGCGGCGGATCACGGAAGAGGCAGCGCAGACAGGGACCCATCTCCGCGGGCACCACGGGCAGAACGATCCCGCCCCCTGAGACCACCCCGCCGTAGATCCAGGGCGTCCCCGTCGCGACGGCGTGGTCGTTCACGAGGTAGCGCGTCGCCATGTTGTCGGTGCCATCGAGGATCAGATCCGCCTCGGCCCCCAGGTCCGCGAGAAGTGGGCCGTCGAGATGTCTGGCGTGGGGCACCAGCTCGGTGGGCCCTCCGACCGCGGCGAGCGTCTCCGCGGTGGCGTGCGCCTTCGGGGTCCCCGAGGCCGCGTGCTCCGCGGTGAACAACACCTGCCTGGGGAGGTTGGTCTCCTCCACGATGTCCCGGTCCACGAGTAGCAGTCTCCCGACGCCGGCGCGGCACAGCCACTGGGCCACGACGCCGCCCAGGGCGCCGCAGCCGACGATCAGCACCGTGGCACGGCCGAGGGCCTCCTGGCCTTCGACGCCGAGCGGGCCGAAGCGAGTCTGCCGGGCGAAGCGGTCCTCCATCAGAGGATCACGAGCGCGAGGACCGCGAGGAGGGCCGCCACGAGGACGAGCGCGATCCCCGTCGCGAGCAGTGCGGCGGTGCGGTCCGCATGCGGCGTCCGGTCGATCTCGACCCAGTTGAAATAGCGACGCACGGATCCATCGATCTTCGCGCCGCAGTGGGGGCACGAGTCGCCCTTGAAATCGTCCCAGGGGATGACCCCGTCGCAATCCATGCAGAAGTGGTTGCGGGCCTCACCTCCCTCGGCGACGCCGGGCGCCTGGGAGCGCTCACGGTAGTAGTCGATCGCCTCGCGGTTCCGCTCACCCCGGGTGCGTGACCAGTGGTGTTCGGACATGTTCCCGTAGCTGGGCTGGTCCTCGGGACTCCCGGTGGCGGAGGTCCCGGAAGGCTCGCTCCCGGGGGGCGGCGGCGGTGTGGAGGAGGGGGTCATCGGATCCTGTGCCCGAGCTTGACATCTCCGGCGACGAGAACGATTCTCTGCGGCCCGGATCGGGAGCCTTCCGGCTCTCCTCCGTCCCGCATCGCCCTCCAGGCAGCCTCCAGAGGCCGTCCAGGGAGGCGGAGCACGGTGGGTATAGCTCAGTTGGTTAGAGCGCCGGATTGTGGTTCCGGAGGTCGTGGGTTCAAGTCCCATTACCCACCCCACCCGCCCGGGGGGGCGCTGCGCGCCCCCCCGGGCGGGTGTCGTTCAAGGCCCGTCCGCTGACGCGGACGGAGCGGTGGGGGGCGCTTCGCGCCACCCGGGGCGGGTGTCGTTGATGGCCCGCTCGCTGACGTGGACGGAACGGTGGCGAGGCGGAGTCTCCGACGGGGCGGTGTTCGAGCGCTGTGGGGGGCGAGTTCGCGGTGCGGGCGGGAGGGCCGTGCCGATGCTGACCGACGGCAGAGGCTGGAGGGCTCCGCGCGGGCGAGGTGTGTCGCTGCCGTGGGACGCTTCGTCCTTGGTCCTGGGGGTGTGGGCGAGGGTGGAATGCAGAGGCCCGTGCGGTGCACGGGCCTCGGTGATCCTGGACGCGCATGAGCCGTCGTCCGCTCGCGGTCGGGAGGCGGTCTCAGCCGCTGACGAATTCCCTGGCGCGGGCCATCTCGTCGCCGAGCACGTCGACGAGGTCCGCGAGGTCCTCACGCGCGAGACCGGTGAGCTCACACGCGGCCGCGTTGACCTCGTAGACGAGATCGTCGGCATGGCCCGCGCTGGCGCGCACCTCCTGGGTCAGGATCTCCGCGAGGTGGACCGTCGCGGCGAGGACCTTGCCCTCCCCGGCGAGCTCGGGGTGGTGATGGTGGCGGATCACGTCGACGAGGACATCCGGGAGGGACCAGCGCGTGGTCAACCGCGCCCCGATCTCCGCGTGGTGCATGCCGAGGACCATGCGCTCGGCTTCGATCAGCTCGGTGCCGGACAGTGCGACCGCGCGGATGGCCTCGAGGCTGGTGTCGAGGAACCGGTCCAGCACGAGGTGCCCGATGTTCTCCAGCAGACCTGCGGTGTAGGCGCGCTCGGGGTCCACCTTCCCGTGGCGGCTCGCGATGATACGGGCGCCGATGGCGTTGGCCACGCACTGCTCCCAGCGCGCTTCCATGGCCTGGTCGGAGGCTGAGCCGTAGTCCTTGAAATACTTGCCGGCGCTGGAGGTCAGGACCAGGTTCACGAGGGTCGTGACGCCGAGGAGATTGCCCGCCTCGTGCAGGGATGCGATCTCGCGCTGGAACCCGTAGTAGGCCGAGTTGCACAGCTTCAGGACCTTGGAGGTGATCCCCGGGTCGGTCTGGACGAGGTTGATCAGCTCGCTCGGGACCACGTTCTCGCGTCCGGAGAGCTCCAAGACGCGCGCCGCGACGCCCGGGAAGGGCTCGAGGCTTCGCATCTCGAACATGAGGTCCTTGAGGGGGATGTTCATGGGCGTGAAGCTCCGGTCGGAGGAAGGGCCGGGGCGCGGGGGCCTGGGCTGGCCCCTACGCGCGGTTGGGGTTTTCGGCGACTGGGCGGCCTTGACTGCACACCTTCGCCCTCCTTCCGTCGACGCCGTGGCTCAGAGGGGAACAACGGGCGGACCGAACGCGACGAGGGGCCCGGCAGCGACGGCTGCCTGGCCCCTCGTCGTGGGATCGCCCGCCGCAGGGATCAGCTCGCGAACAGCTGGCTGATGTCCCGGAAGCCCTTGAACTCCAGCGCGTTCCCCGCGGGGTCGCGCACGAAGAATGTCCCTTGCTCGCCGGCTGCGCCCACGAAGCGCGTGCGCGGTGCGATCACGAAGTCCGTCCCCGACGCCGCGAGACGATCACCGAGCGAGCGCCACTGCTCCATCGAGAAGACGATCCCGAAGTGGGGAACGGGGACCTGGTTCCCGTCCACGGGGTTGGTCGCCTCGGGGGCAGTCTCCATGGATTCGTCCAGGTGCACCACGACCTGGTGGCCGCACAGGTCGAAGTCGATCCACCGATCTCCGCGGCGACCGATGCCCGCGCCGAGGGTCCCGGCGTAGAAGCGCTCCGCCTCGACGAGGTCGTCGACGCGGATCGCGAGGTGGAACGGAGGTATCGTCACTTGCCGTCGATGTAGATCTGGTGGCCTTCCTTCTTCTGACCGCCGAGGGCGCGGTAGAGCGTCTTCAGGGCGTCGGCGTCGCCCTTGTCGAGGGCGAGTTCCATGTCGAGGAGCGTCGTGTAGACGGAGGCCATGCGGCGCTTGTAATCCACGTCGTGGGCGAGGAGCGCCGAGCCCTCGAGCTTCTCGAGGGGCTCGGGGACGTTGGCGAGCCCGACGAGGACCGCGCCCTCCATCTCGTGCACGGCGGCGAGAGCTTCGTCCTTCTTCGCCGCGTCCCGCATGAGCTTGCGGAGGGCCTTCAGGTTCCGCTGCATGGTCTCCATGCTCTCGTGGAGGGGGTTGGCCTCCTCGGCGGCCTGCGCGGCCTCGGCGCCCTCCTGGAGAGCCTTCGTACCCGGCTGCGGGCTCGCGGCGGCTAGGAGGACGGCGGTGCCGGTCAGTCCGGCGAGCGTGGCGGCGATGCGCGTGGGGCGGAGTTTCATGGGTGGAAGGGGCTCGTGGCCCGGGAAGGTCTAGGACGCGTGTCGATCGGCGGGAGAGTGGGCCGAGCGGGCGCGGGGCTCAGCGCCGTTCGCGCCCCGGGAGCATAGGTTCCCAGAGTCGCAGGTGCGCGCGTGCGGAGGACTCCCATGAATACGGAGCAGCGCGCTCGATGCGAGCGCCGATCTCGTCGCGGTCCGAGAGTGCTGCCCGGAGCGCCTCGGCGATGTCGCCTGGCTCGGTCCCATCGACCCAGTGAGCGGTGGAGCCGAGCGCCTCCTCGAAGGCGGGCAACCGGCTCGCCACGACGGGCAGGCCCGCCCGTAGAGCTTCGAGCGGCGTGACCGGAGTGGCCTCGTCGTCGGCGAGGTGCAGGAGAGCGCTCGCGCCGGCCACGCAGCGAGCCATCCGCCGCTCCTCGGGCGAGTCGATCCAGCGGACGTCCCCCGCGAAAGCCGACGCCGCGAGCGCCTCGCGGAAATCCCCGGCCAGATCGCCTGGACGGCCGACCCAGAGGAGCCGGGCGACCTCTCCCGAGGCGCGCAGGGCCTCGAACGCCCGCAGGACATCCATCGGGCGGCGAGACGCGCGCACGGCGCCCAGCACGAGCACGTCTCGGCTGGCGCGCGGCGTGGCAGCGTCCTCCGGGAGCTCGCGAACCCAGTGGTCACAGCCCACCGGGACCTGGCTCGCATCGACGCCGTAGCGTGATGCGACACGCGCCGCCGCGTCGGCGCTGAAGACGACGACCCCGCGCGCCGCGCGACAGCGTGATGCAAGCGCCTCGTCGGCTCTGGAGCCGGGCAGTGGGAACTCCGCGACTGCGATCGTGTGGGGGATCCGCAGGTGTCCTTCTCCCTCCCTGGGGCCGTGGAGTTCGAGGGTCGTCCTGTGGAGCAACGCCGCGCCATGGAGCGCGCGCCGGCCGGCGAGGTCGCCGAGGCTCGCCGCGATCGACAGGGCTCGCCGGGGCATCCGCAGGCGCGTCCGCTCGAACGCAGCGACGACTCCTGGACCCTCCAGGCCGAGCGGAGCGCCCTCCATCGGAGCCGGCGCTCGGCCCACCTCGACGAGGCGCAGCCGAGGCGTGTCCTCGAGCCGGACGAGAGCGCGGACGAGCTCTCGGACGTAGCGCCCGAGTCCCGGGGCATGGCCCGGGCCTGGGGTGTAGTCGATGGCGAGGAGACGGCTCACGTCGTGATGGCGGGCGTCGAAGGGCGTGGAGCTCCGGGTCCGCTCGGGCAAGCCGGCGGGATCAACGCTCGTCGCGCCGCTGACCGGACTCGCGGACGTGGGCGAGCGGCTCGCTCACCAGGGGGTCGGGTCGCTCCGCCTTGCGACGCCGGATCTCCTCGATCTGCTTGCTCGAGGGCGGGTCGCCCAGGAGACCACCGTCCTCCTCGAAGGCCTCGAGCAGGTCACGCACCAGCGCCTTCATGAAGGGGAGCACCCAGGGAAGGGCCCCGATCAAGAGCACGAACTTGAGGATCTCCTTGGTCTCCATGGCGCCTGCCCCTCCTCGCCGGTCGGGCATCGTGTCGGTGATCGTAAGGAACGGCGCACGGGATGAGCCAGAACCACCGAATTCGAGGACCGGGACCTTACCCTCGTGCGCCCCACGGACGGAATCCGCCAAGCCATGACACAAGACGCCACTCCCCTCCAAGTCGCCCTGATCGGCCAGCGCTTCATGGGCCGCGCCCACTCGAACGCGTGGCGCCAGGCCCCGCGATTCTTCGACCTGCCCGTCGATCCGCGTCAGCACACCGTGGTCGGGCGTGACGCCGCATCGCTCGAGGAGTTCAGAGCTCGATGGGGCTGGCAGCAGGCGTCCACGGACTGGGCTGCTGTCTGCGCCGCGGACTCCGGCGTCGACCTCGTGGACATCGGGACGCCGAACGACGTTCACGAGGGGCCGGCGATCGCCGCCCTCGAGGCCGGCAAGCACGTGGCCTGCGAGAAGCCCCTGGCGGCGACCCTGGACGCCGCGCGTCGGATGCGTGACGTCGCGGCCGCCGCGGCGGGCAAGACCTTCGTCTGGTTCAACTATCGCCGCTGCCCGGCCGTCGCGCTCATGCACGAGCTCGTTCGTGAGGGACGCATCGGCGATGTGCTCCACGTTCGGGGAGCCTACCTGCAGAGCTGGGGAGGTCCGGACACTCCCATGCTCTGGCGCTTCGACAAGGAGCGTGCGGGCTCCGGCGCTCACGGCGACCTGAACGCGCACATCGTTGACATGGCTCGGTTCGTGACCGGGCAGGAGATCGACCGCGTTCACGGGGCCATCGAGAAGACCTTCGTCGAGGAGCGACGCGCCGCTGACGGGTCGATGGCGGCCTCCACGGTGGACGACGTGGTGAGCTTCCTGGCGACCTTCAGCGGAGGGGCGACCGCCTCCTTCGAGGCCTCGCGCCTCGCGCAGGGGCACCTCAACCGCAACACGCTGGAGATCAACGGCACGAAGGGCTCGGTGCGCTTCGACTTCGAGGACATGAACGTCCTCGAGTTCGTCGACGCCACCGAGAGCGGCAGGACCCGCGGCTGGCGGCGGATCATGTGCACCGACGCCGAACATCATCCCTACGCCGCGGCGTGGTGGCCGGACGCCCACGTGATCGGGTACGAGCACGGATTCACGAACATGGCGGCCGACATCTGCATCGCCATCGGGGGAGGTACGCCGCGTGTTCCGCTCCCGGACTTCGCGGACGCCTTCGAGACCCAGGTGGTCCTCGAAGGAGCCCTGGAGGCAGCGCGCCGCGGCGCCGCGGTGGACCTCTCCGATCTGCGCTGAACGGCCCTTCACGGCTGCCGCCTGGATCAAACCGAGATCGAGGGCTCGCTCGCGCAGCTCCTGATCCCGGACTTCTCGCGTCGGCCGCTAGTCTCATATCCGCTCCCCCGTGGACGGGCCTCCCGGGCCCGGTCCGCCCTTCTTCCCCCCCCGATTCGATGAAGCGACTTTCCACGCTCCTGCTCCCGCTCGTCGCGACCCCGGCGCTCGCGCAGACCACGCTCGACTACACGCTCGACGCGCAGACGAGCAGCCTCCAGCTGAACACCAGCGTGGGGCTCGATCTCACCGGAGGCCTTCGAGGGGTCTTCGATCAAGCGACGAACCCGGGCGGGACGAGGACCCAGCGCGGCATCTTCGGTGATGACGGGACGAACCAGAGCGCCTCGCTCTCCCTCGCGCTCGCCCTCGGGCTCGACCTCGACGGCGCCCTCGGTGGCACCTTCACGCTCACGCTCGACCCCGAGGTCGGAGCGGCGTCGGTCGAGGGGCTCGCGCTCGACCTGAGCGGCGGTCCGAACCTCGGCGCCCTCGATCTCGTTCTCGAGTACGAGACCTTCCGGACCTCGAACCCCACCTCGCTCTTCATCGGGGGGATCCCCCTGCCGATCCCGCTGGGGGACGTGACGATCGACAACGTTCGCTTCGAGCAGAACGGGGCCGCCGTCGGCGCCGCGGTTCCGGGAACTCGGTTCGGGCAGTTCGACGTGGTCGTCAACGTGCCGGTGGGCCTGAGCTTCGACGTCGAGGCGGGACCGATCCTCGGCGGCGGCGTGACGCCGGTCGGTCCGGTCCCCGTCGTGCTCCCCGTGAGCGTGACCGTCGATCGCGCCGACTGCGAGAGCCTCCTGGGTGGCGGCGCGTCCGAGTCCTTCAGCCAGTCCATCCCCAGCCCGTTCCCCTTCGCCTTCGACGATCTGCCCTTCGATCTGCCGACGATCCTGCCGCCGGGCGAGACCGCGAACCTGCTGCTGTCGGCGAGCCTCGACGGGATCAGCCTCGACGGAAGCGTCTCGCTCTCCCTGGGCGCCGCCAGCACGGACAGCCGCGTGGAGGACGTCTGCCCGGGCGTGGCGAACTCCACGGGCTCCGGCGCCGAGATGACGGTGGTCGGATCGACCAGCGTCGCGAACGCGGACATGGGCCTGCAGGTCACCGGGCTCCCGGTGAACACCTTCGGCATGCTGATCATGGCGCGTAGCCAGGCGTTCGTTCCCGGCTTCGGAGGCAGTCAGGGCGATCTCTGCCTCGGCGAGCCGTGCTACCGCTACTTCGACGACGTCGCGAGCAGCGGTCCGGCCGGTGAGATCACGATCTTCCCCGACTTCGCTGCGCTCCCGCAGGGGCAGTCCTTCGTCGAGCTGGAGACCTGGAACTTCCAGCTGTGGTACCGCGACAACAACCCCGGGGCGACCTCGAACACCTCGGGCGCCCTCGCGGTGACGTTCTGCCGCTGACCTCGCCTCTCCGGATGGCCCGGCGAGGAAGAGCCGCGGTCCCGCTAACATGGCGGGACC